>JBFJYH010000048.1:0-17942 GCA_041622675.1 Porticoccaceae bacterium | reverse complement strand
GAAGAGCAGCGCCAGGCCCTTGAACAGTGGCTGCGCCGTGTGCCCGACGACCCCAGCGGCTTAATGCGCCGCAAATTTGAATACGAGGCCTGGCGACACCAGCAACAAACAGGCCGTGCTCGCACAAACCAGAACCCGCCTACGCAGCAGGAGACAGAACGTTGGTAAGGACAAAAATTACCACTCGAACCCTTCAAAGGCAGCACATTTGGCGCTACCTTATTGGCCTAGTTCTATGGGTGATGGCTGGCGAGGTCTACGCCGCCAATCTGTCAAGCAAGGTCGATCGCAGCACTGTCAATCTCGGTGAAAGTTTTGAACTCACCGTTACCTATAGCGAACAAGTTCTCTTTGGCGAACCCGATTTCAGCGCTTTAGAAAAGGACTTCAATCTATTAAGCCGCAATCAGCAAAGCAAGTATTCGAACATCAACGGCAATACCACCTCATTCACACAATGGGTTTTAATGCTGTCACCCAAACGCGCCGGCAACTTACTGATCCCCTCTTTCACCTTCAAAAATGAAGTGAGCGACGCCCTGGAAATACAGGCAAACCAGGCAAAACCGAGTACCCAGCTTGCCGGGGCCCCTGTATTTACCGAAACCGTGCTCGACAAAAACAGTGTCTATGTCCAGGAACAAGCACTGCTAACCCTACGTTTATACACATCAGTACCGATGAATAATTTTTCCATGAGCGAGCTGTCCATACCCGGGGCACAATTGCTCAAAGTGGCGGAAAATCAGTATCAAAAAGACATTCAGGGAACCCAGTACACGGTGGTTGAAACCCGCTACGCCATTTTTTCCGATAGCAGCTCGACACTGGAAATACCGGCGATTCAATACAGCGGGGTGATTCCGCAAGTCAATACGCGCCACAGCGGCTCGCTATTTCGACAGCGGGGTAAACAGGCTTTCTTCCACAGCGAAGCCAAACACCTGGACGTCAAACCCAGGCCTGATAATCACACCCAGCCACACTGGCTGCCGGGTAAAGGCCTAGGTTTACAGGAGCGTTGGAGTCAAAGCTCGGACGATATTACCTTGGGTGAGCCCTTGACTCGCACCATCACCCTTACCGGGCAAAATTTGATGGCTAACCAATTGCCCCCCTTGCAAATACCCACCAGCAAAAACTACAAGCTTTACCCCGATCAAGCGCAGATGGAAGACAGTGTTAACGAAAATGGCGTATTGGGAAAACGTATCGAGTCCATTGCCATCGTGCCCACCCAGGCTGGCAGTATTACCCTGCCCGATATTACCGTCCACTGGTGGGACACCGAGGCCAATGTGCCCCGCCAGACCGTGCTTAAGGGCCGCACTCTGAATGTTCTGCCTTCAGCAAATAATTCAACAGAGTCCGCCGCCAATGCAACTGCGTTAACAGGTAATAGCGACGCACTGATACCGCCACCCCAGTTACTGCAAAACCAGAGCACACCGGTAGCAAACCTTTACGTCTGGTTACTCGCCGCGAGCAATATTGTGCTGCTGATTGTCGCCACGGGCTTTGCCATTTTGTGGTGGCGCAACCGTCCAGCTATGGCAACCTCACCCACAGAGGACACCCCAGCGGTATCTGATAAAGCACTATTGAAAGAAATTCGTATCGCCTGCGCCAAAGAAAATTACCCAGGCCTGCGACAGGCCATTATCAACTGGGCCCGTGTGTATTGGCAGCAAGCCCATTTGCACAGCCTGGAGCAAGTCGCCAAACTGGCCGACAACGAAGAATTAAGTGGCGAATTTACCGCCCTTGATAAGCGGCTCTACAGCAGAAGTAAAAGCGACACCCAAGAGCCGGTAAATTGTGAAGCTATTTTTCAGGTGCTAGAACGCTTGAAAAATAGCGGGGCGGCGAGGGCCGAAGACCACAAAAAAGATAAACGGCAACACTTAAGGCCACTTTACCCCGACAACAATGACGCCAACATTTAAAAAACCAAGGTAGCCCAAGATGAGCATTTGGAAAAAAGCCCTGTCACTGGACACCCTCAACAATGACTTTCCCGATGGGGCCGCGGCAAACTCTGGCATCGAGTACACCGACTTCGACGACAATTCGATTACCGCTCGCATGCCCGTCGATGCGCGCACCCGCCAGCCCTACGGTATTCTCCATGGCGGTGCTTCCTGTCTACTGGCGGAAACGGTCGGCAGCCACGCCTCATCGCTGTGTATCGATATGGACAAGCAATACTGTGTTGGGCTGGAAATTAATGCCAACCATATTCGCTCGGTGTCAGAGGGCTTTGTCTATGGCACCGCAAAACCCATTCATTTGGGGCGCTCAACCCATGTCTGGGAAATTATGATTCGCGATGAAGCCGGTAAAACCGTGTGTATTTCACGCTTGACGATGATGGTTAAAGACCAGTAGCAAACAAAACCAGTGCAAACTTAACAGGGACGGACTGCAAGACAGCCCACCCCTGTTATGCCATGTGTAAGACACTCTTTATTATGGCGCAGGGTTTGAGTAACGCTGATGTAGCGCCTCTATGCCCTGCACTACCTCCTTCGGCAGTACACAATCAATACTGTCAATATTGGTCTTTAATTGCTCAAGGTTCGTGGCGCCAATGATATTGCTGGTGACAAACTGCCTACTGTTGACATAGGCCAACGCCATGGTCGAAGGGTCGAGTCCATGCTCACGTGCCAGTGTCACATAGGCCTCAGAGGCCACAACAGCTTCGGGACTGGAATAGCGTTGAAAACGGTCAAATAAGGTCAAACGCGCCCCTGCTGGCCGCTGACCATTCATGTATTTTCCCGATAGCATGGCCATCGCCAACGGTGAGTAAGCCAGCAGGCCGACATCTTCTCGAATCGCCATTTCGGCAAGCCCCACTTCAAAACTGCGATTGAGCAAGTTATAGGGGTTTTGAATACTCACAATGCGCTGGAGATCATCCTCGCGGGCATGGCGCAAATACTCCATCACGCCCCAGGGAGTTTCGTTTGACACGCCAATGTGACGTACCAAGCCTTCTTTAACCAATTCAGACAGGGCGCTCAGTGTCTCTTCAATAGAGGCCAAATCAGCCTGCTCTTTGTGACGATAACCCAGCTGACCAAAAAAATTGGTGGTGCGTTCGGGCCAGTGCACTTGGTACAAGTCAATATAATCTGTCTGTAAGCGTTTGAGGGAGTCCCGCACGGCCTGGCGAATATGCTCGCGGTTTAAACGTGGCCCACCGCGCAGATGCTTCCAGTTGCCCGTGGCTTCAGAGCGACCCGAGACTTTTGTCGCCAATACAACCTCGCTACGCTTGCCCCGGCGGGCAAACCACTCACCAACGTACTCTTCGGTGCGGCCCTGGGTTTCCGGCCGGGGTGGTACCGGGTACATTTCTGCGGTATCAAAAAAATTAACACCATTGGCAAGGGCAAAGTCCATTTGCTCGAGGGCTTCATCGAGGCTATTTTGCTGCCCCCAGGTCATGGTGCCCAAGCAGATAGCACTGACCTTAAGGTCGGTGCGACCCAACGTGCGATACTCCATAGTCATTCCTCCGTGCTACCAAGCTCACAGCATTGGCATTTAATGATGAATTGAGCACCTATTTAACCCCATAGACACAGATAAAACACTACAAAGGCAATCACTGATTCAGGTAATATCAAACGCTCTACATTGTTCTCACTCAGTTAAAGTAGGAGCCACCCATGAAAGTCAGCGTCAAACAGCTTGTCGAAAATGCACTAGAAAAAATTGAAACTATCAGCGTCGATGAGGCCACAGCCCTACTCGATGATGACAATACGGTATTTGTCGATATCCGCGACATACGTGAGCTTTATCGCGGGGGTAAAATACCTGGTGCGCTTCACGCGCCCCGTGGCATGCTTGAATTTTGGGTTGACCCTGAAAGTGAGTATCACCGAGACGTTTTTTCATCTGGTAAAAGATTTGTACTCTATTGCGCGAAAAGCCATCGCTCAGCGCTCGCCACGTTAGCATTAAAAGAAATGGGACTAGACCCTATTTGCCACATCGATGGCGGGTTTGAGGCCTGGCAGAAAGCGGGACTGGCTACAGAAGAAATCGAAAAAAAATGATCCACTCTCTTTCAAAAAATTATTTTTCAAGGCAATTGAGTGACTCTCTTAATTGCCTATTCGATTGACATCTTTACGTTGACCTCTATTATGAAATTTACTAACACCAAGGCCTCGTACGGTATACATGGATGAAAGTGCTTAGTAACTTATGGCGCATCTACCTGTTCGTCATTTTGAGTTCAACCTTGGCACTCACCGCACTGGGTGCCTACCAGTGGCACAAGGTTAAAAAAGACGCTGACACCGAACTGCGCTATATCAACGACGTGAGTTTTAACGCGACCCGTGCCATGCTCGATTATCAAAAAAGTATTTTCGATAGACTCGCCGGGGAAATATTAACCCACGACTTTAAAGATACAGCCAGCGTCAGCAAACTTGGGCAAATAATTGAGCAAGTACTCAAGCATGACCCTAGGATTATTGCTTTTATAATTAGAGACCCCGAGGGTCAACTCTTATTATCGAACCGTGACTTAGCCACCATCGACGATCTTGACAGCGTGCTTGGCGACCCTATCAGCCAATACAACTTTCAAAGAACTCTCGAGCACAATAAACCGGTTATCGGCAGCAATCGATATGTACCGGCACTCGACAAACAGATTATCACTCTACACTTTGCTGTCAGGAAAAATGGAAAAGTTATTGCGGTTCTATCCAGCGCCATCGAACATAGCATTGACCGCTACGCTTGGAACAATAGCCAATTAACCCGCAACACCATCTTGCAAATTTTTCGAAAAGACTACTATTTTATCTACAGTTCAAGGCCTCAATTCAAAGAAAATCCCGAAGAATACTTAACTCCCATACCGGCTAAAATCGTTGCTGATTTTATTGAGCAAATGCAGGTACAGTCGGGAATTTCCGCCGACAATCTGCTCAAAGGGGAATTGTTGGTATCTGTCAACGCACTATCCTCCCCAGAAATGGATTCCCTGTTCACCATCCACTACGAACCTTACTACCGTTATTTCACGCTAACTTCAATAGAACGCAACAGCTTGTATGCCGAGTTTTTACCCCTTCTAGCCTGGCAAATAGCAATGCTATTTTTCTTCTATCTGCTGCTGTTCCTCATGTTTAGGCTGTTTAATCTAGAACAAAAAAAGTCACAAAACCGCCTGCAGTTTCAGGCGACTCACGACCAGTTAACCGGCCTACCCAATCGCTACTATCTTGCCAGCCACTTTGAACAGTGGTCTCAATCTTGCGATGGAAACTTTGCGCTGTTTTTCATTGACCTCGATAATTTCAAAGTTATCAACGACCACTACGGACATTCGACAGGTGACAAAATTCTTATCGAGGTCGCGCGACGCATCCAGACCCAATTTAAAGACTTAAATATACGCCACGGCGGTGATGAGTTTGTTATTTTTATCCCCGAGATTGATAGACCCTTTCTACTACAACTCGCCAACAAATTTATCAGCTCCCTCATGCAACCCATTACCGCTGATAAAACTCAATTTTCGGTTACCTCCAGCATCGGTGTGGTCTGTGCGCCCAATGATGGTAGCGAACTTGAAGTGCTCCTCAGCAAAGCAGATATCGCCATGTATGAGGCCAAGAAAAACCACAACAAAACCTTTATTTTTTCGGATGAATTAGAGCAGCGCGACGTCTATAACTCAGCGATAGAAAAAGAGTTACGAAACGCTATTGAGAACAGTGAATTATCTATGGTTTATCAGCCCCAGGTAGAGACCAAGAGCGGCCAAGTTGTTGGCATCGAAGCCCTTGTGCGCTGGAATAACCCTCAATTGGGCAATGTTCCGCCCTGCGACTTCATTCCCATTGCCGAAAACATTGGCATGATGAATGAAATTGGACAGTTCATTACCCTAAGAGCCATCCATGAAATTGACGACGTTTGCCGACAAATAGGGCCGATACGGTTATCTATCAATGTCTCGGTCCAACAACTGCTGACCAATGGTTTTTTTGAATTCTTTAAAGGTGAAATAGCACGCCGAAACAACGATAACCTTTCGCTCATGCTCGAAGTAACCGAGAGTATGTTTATCGAAGATTTACAGCTAGCCATTTATGTATTGCGACGTTTCAGCAATATTGGCGTGGAGATTTCACTCGACGACTTTGGCACCGGGTTTTCCTCTCTCAGCCTATTGGCCAGCCTGCCCATTCATGAATTGAAAATTGACAAGAGTTTTATTGACAAAATATTGAGCGATGAAAAAGCCAAGCGTCTGGTACACAGTATTATCAGTATCGGCAAAGATCTAAAACTATTAACTATCGCGGAAGGTGTCGAAAAGCAATCACAACTAGCGATACTGCAGGATTTTGGCTGCGACCTGATTCAAGGTTATTTCTACTCTAAACCTCTAAAGAAAAGGGAGCTTATCAACTTCCTTCTACCCAAAGATAAAAAAGCTCTTGGCGAAAACTGAGGTCCTTCAAAGGTGCGGTTGTCTTTTGCGATTCTTCTTAGGGGGCCGCAATAATCCGGCTTAAATTCTTTGTTGAAAGGATATAATGGTCGCTCACCAGCCCTTATCCAGTGAACCTTTCGCCATGAGCTACGCCGATCGCCAGCACTTTTTCAAACAACTACTCACCGTTTTTGGCCGAAAAACCGTGCTGGAAGCCTTACAGGAAACCGCCATTCCCGCCTACCGCCTACACCTGGCGAAGAGTAATCGTAGCGATGCGACCATGAACAAAATCATTGCCCTCGCCGAAGCCCGCGAAATAGAAATACGTCACCACAGTCGTCAGGAGCTATCGCGAATTTCGCGCAATCAACGCCAGGACCAAGGCGTAGCTCTAGACCTGCAATGCCCCAACTACGGTGATTACCGAAAGCTGCTTCAAGAGCCCCCTAAAAAGCTTTGTCTCATCGCCCTTGATCGCATCACCAATCCACAAAATCTCGGCATGGTTATTCGCTCCATTTGCGCCAGCCCCATCGACGGTTTATTGCTGCCCAGTAAAGGTTGTGCACCACTTTCACCTTTGGTCATTAAAGCTAGTGCAGGGACCCTCTTCCGTTGCCCCATCTATCGCTGTGATAGTCTGTCGGTTGCCCTCAATGCTTTCGCCGAGCTAGGCAGCAGTATTTGCACCTTAAATGCCGCACACGGCACCGACCTAGCTGCGTATAAAGCACCGGCACGGACAATCTATGTTCTGGGTAATGAAACTGACGGGGTTTCTCAGGAAGTGAATCAACTCGCCACCGAACAGCTGAACATTCCCATGGCAAATGAGGTTGAATCCCTGAATGTTGCAGTTACTGCGGCTCTGCTGGCCTTCCGCCAGGTGATCGCCAAAGTTGACTAAAAACACCCAGAGAAGCGACGACTAGGGTCAGCGCGCCGAGGCTGGCGAAGGTCTCAAGCACGCCATGGGTGTTGATTAATAAGCCTGTCACCCAGGCCCCAATGGGGGCTGTGCCAAATAATGCCAGCTGGTAAATTGACACGACTCGAGAGCGATAGGACTCCGGGGCTTCCGTGTGGGTCATCATACGACCCAGACTGATCGATATGCCGGAGAACATACCCCAGATCAAAACAGCCGGGAAAAGTAGGCCTACGGGCAAGTGCGTGGCAATCATCAGCATTATCACCCCACGAGAAAACAGGCTGATGACCAGCACTCTGCCAGGCTCGCGAAAACCGCGACGCAAGCGTAAATACAGCACGTTGGCGAGTAGCACTCCCAGCGTAAAACTCAGCTGCAAACCAGCATAAAATACTGCACCCTGACCGTAGATCTCCCGCGTTATCAAAGGCATTGCCACCAGATAGACACCAAAACCGAGGAAGCCTGTGGCCCCAACCAGCAACATCAGTGGCAGCAAGCGAGCGTGACGCCACACGGCCTGTAGACCGGCGATAATACTCTGGCGCTGGTCTTGGCGGCCCTGTTTGAGTCCCTCCCCTGCCGGCTGACTGGCGCGAAGAGAAAACCCTGCGGCGATAAACATTAGCATTTGAAAACCGAGCAATATGCTCAAGCCAATGCGGTCAAAAAGGCCTGCCGATAGATAACCCAAACTTTGTGCCGCAAATTGAACCATTGTGGTGCGCACTACAGAGCGTTGTAAATCATCACCGGCAACCTGGGAGAGCAAGCTTTCTCGCGCCGGCTGAATAAACGCGGTGATAACCCCATAACTGGCACCAAACAGGATCAACAGTTCGTAACTTAAATAGCCCTGATTAACGACAATAAACATTGAGCCAAAGGGCAATAAATACAGTAGATAAAGACGGAAAAGATAGCTGCCTAGATGGCGATTATCAGAGAGTGCCCCGCCCAGTAAAATAAGCAGTAAATTGGGTAGCATCACCGCCATTTGCGCGAGTCCAACGCGATCGGCAGACTCATGCAACACTCCCACCACCAGCCAGGGGAAGATCACCACCTGTAAACCCATAGCGACAGCGCTGCTACCAAGCCCACCTAAGTAGTATTGAAAACGCGTTATGCGCTGGCCTTCAGCCATAGATAACGGCCCACCACACAGGCAGGGCCTGAAGAATAGATATTACAGCCTGGAAGCACACGTTAATATTAAATGGCGTCTTTCACCCACTCGCAGCGCAGATGCATATCGCCACTACCCGGGATGTGATAATCCGCGTCAACACACTCCCAGACAAAAGAATGAACGCCTGACAGTTCTGTTTCAAGATGCACATAAGCACTCACCCAGTACATCTTACGCAGCAAGGCTTCAAACTGTTCAAGCCACATTTGCCACTCGTATTCAATGCCCAGGTAGGGCGCGCCAAAATGCACAATTTCAGTATGCTGATGAATATCACTGGCGAGCTGGCTTGAAGATGTGAACATTTCACGACTCAATAAGGACCAGCTTTCAGCACTGGGCAGGGAGGCCATCGCATGGCGGTTTACTTTTATCCGATCAATGCCATCTGGGCGGAACACCGTATCTTTAATACAGCCGTAAACAACCGACTCTCCTTGCATAACCAACCCCAATTAACCGTAGTATTTCCACCTAAGCCATTGTATTCCAGATCAACGATCTGAACTACAAACTCTTAACAACAAAACTCTGTGAGCTCTTAGCTGTAGACAAGGATATCAAGTATTCCTCGCCAACAAAGCCAGAAATTCATCCTCATCAATAACGCTGACGCCAAGTGAGCGCGCCTTTTCCAACTTAGAACCCGCACTTTCGCCGGCAACCAGACAAGTAGTCTTTGCCGATACGCTACCCGTTACCTTTGCGCCCAGTGCTTCCAGCTGTTCTTTACCTTGGCCTCGGCTCATGGTTGCCAGGGTACCGGTCAAGACCCAGACCTGCCCTGCTAAAGGTAGTACTTGCGTATCGGCAGGCTGAATATCGGGCCAATGGACCCCAGCCTCACGCAAGCTTGCCATAATGGCCAGATGATGGGGGTTACTGAAAAATTGCGTGACAAAATCTGCAACAACGGGGCCGACATCGGGTACCGCCAACAGAGCATCTGCGTCGGCCTCCTGTAATTTCTCCAGAGAACCGAAATGATTGGCGAGTAACTTTGCCGTTGTCTCACCCACCTCACGGATACCCAGCGCATAAAGCAAGCGTGGCAATGTCGTTTGCCGGGCGGCGGCGATGGCAGCAACGAGATTCGTTGCAGATTTACTCGCCATCCGCTCCAGAGCTGCCAATTGCTCGATGCGAAGATTAAACAGATCCGCAACGCTATCGACTAGCTTGGCGTCCACCAATTGATCAATGATTTTATCGCCCAGGCCATCAATATCGAGAGCCTTGCGAGACGCGAAATGCTTGATGGCTTCTTTGCGCTGTGCCGCGCAGACCAAGCCACCCGTACAACGCAAAACCGCCTGCTCGTCACTGCGCTCTAGGGCTGAGCCACAAACAGGGCAAGTGCTGGGAAAAATAACGCTTTGCAAGCTATCCCTATCGGCTTTACTGGCTAGGACACGTGCAATTTGCGGAATCACATCCCCCGCTCGCCGCACAACTACCTGATCGCCGAGACGCAAGCCAAGGCGCTTAATTTCATCCTCATTGTGTAGCGTGGCATTACTCACCGTTACACCGCCAACAAACACGGGGTCGAGCCGAGCAACCGGCGTGATGGCACCGGTGCGGCCCACCTGAAACTCCACATCGAGCAAGCGTGTGCTCGCCTCTTCAGCGGGAAATTTTCGGGCTATCGCCCAGCGCGGTGCCCGGGCGACAAAGCCGAGAGCCTCCTGTAGACGGAAACTATCGACTTTGTAGACAATGCCGTCGATGTCATAGGCCAAATTCGGGCGTAGCGCTTCCAGGCGCTGGTAGTAATTAACACAGGCTTCAATACCGACGACCGCCTCCATCAAGTCATTGGTGAGAAAACCCCATTCTTTCAGTTGTAGCATCGTCGCCAGGTGAGTGTCAGGCAGTGAGCCACCCTCTGTCTGCCCGAGACTATACGCGCACATTTCTAGAGGTCGGGTGGCGGTAATCCGCGAATCGAGCTGGCGTAAACTACCTGCAGCAGCATTGCGTGGATTGACAAATGGTTTTTCGCCGTTGGCCAACGCCTCTGCATTAATCGCCTCGAACCCGGCATGAGGTAGGTAAATTTCGCCCCTCACTTCGAGCACAGGGGGGTAGCCATGCCCCTGTAATTTAAGCGGGATTGAGGCAATGGTGCGCACATTGGCAGTAATATTTTCTCCCCGAAAACCATCGCCACGGGTCGCACCCTGTACCAAAACACCATCGCGATAAAGCAGGCTAACTGCGACACCATCTAGCTTTGGTTCGCAGACAAAAGTCATCGGGCTGTCGTCTTCAAGTCGCGTCTGCAAACGACGCTCGAAATCCCGTAGTTCATCATTATCAAAGGCGTTTGCCAGCGACAACATCGGTACTTTGTGAGTAACAGATTCAAAGATAGACAGTGGCGCTGAGCCAACACGCTGAGTCGGAGAATCGGCACTTTTTAAGGCAGGATACAGCGCTTCGAGATTTTCTAAACGCCGTAAGAGCTGGTCGTATTCGGCATCGGCAATTTGTGGGGCATCGAGACTGTAGTAGCGGTAGTTATGCTGATTGAGTTGCTCACGCAGTGCCTCAGCTTCGGTGGCAGCCTGCTTCAAGTCTAAATCGGGCTTATCACTCATAGTGGGGACAAGTTTTCCGTGCTAATTTCCAGTGATAAGGGGCCGGTCCTGTGATTATGGACCCAGTAGTGAAGGCTAGACGTTAGCTGTTAAGCGGCGCCGATTGAAGTCCATAATACGCTGGCGATAGTGCTCAGCTGTTTGTTGGCTCAAAGCGCTGCGCTGCTGGTCTTTTAACTCACCGCCAATCGCTGAGTTGATACCGTGGATACATTCCAGCATGACATTAAAGGTACTCAATGGATCATCACTGTCTGCCAGCACCATCATAAAAGTCACCCCTGGGGTCAGAAATTCACTCATAGCGTTGAGGTCAAAAGTCCCTGGGTTGACGGAATTTGCCATGCTAAAGAGGACGTTGCCGGAGCCATCCTCTCGCTCATGGCGGTGGAAGATTTTCAATGAACCATATCTCAAACCATTATCTACCAAGGCCTTAAGCAGCTCATCACCTTGAAAAACCTCTCCCTGCTTCGCCATCAAGTGAAGAATAATCACCTCGTCTTCAACCACTTCAGCTGCCGAAGCCTTCTTCGCCGACCTGTCCTGATTGGGGGGAGTGAGACTTGCGCGGCCCTTAGTTATCTGGCTTGTTTCTACCCTGTTTTTACCCAGCCTTTTTGTGGTCTCTTTATTCTCACCACTATCATCACCTCTGGTGGCGATAAAGCTTTTTGGAGTCTGACTCGACTTATCTAAAGCGCGAGCTTCCTCATCAAATAAGGAAAACTGTGATTCTGTTTGTGCAGCAGTCTTAACAGTTACAGCTGGTCCAATAACCCTCTCAAGGGGCCCCGGCGTTTCCTCTGCTTCATCACTTTCATTGGCAGGGCTTTCTTTTAAAGGGTTTTCTATTACAGGCTCTTCCGCCACAGGACTGGTTTCGACGTCTTCAGGAAGCGGTGTTTCGGCTTGAAGGAAAGGCGTGGTAACTCTACTGGGGTCAGAATTTCGATTAGCTTTAATTGTTTGAGTCAGTTGTTCAGCATCTTCCTCATCGCGAAAAGCCACAACCCGAGCCCCGCCCCCGGGAAGCTCACTGCCAAATTCATCAAAATCATCGCCTTCAAAAATGGGTTGTCGACGACGCTTGACACGCATTTTGACACGCAGTTTTCCCTTGCCCGCACGGCGCACACGACGGAAACCATCCAGTAGAATAGCCACTATCAGTAAAGCGCCAAGAGCAATAAGGATTTCGCGACCGCCTAATTCCATTCCACGTGAACCTTTCCAAATGTACAGCCCAAGACAAAAACCCATAACACTTCATGAGTTTTACTTTACAAAGTATAGCTAGGTAATTGTTTTCGTTATTATTGTGCCAGCTCCACAGCTTTGTCAACATCGACAGTCACAAGACGCGAGACACCTGGTTCATTCATTGTTACTCCCATTAATTGATGGGCCATTTCCATGGCAATCTTGTTGTGGGTAATGTAGATAAACTGCACCGTCTCCGACATTTCCTTCACCATGCCTGCATAACGACCAACATTGGCATCATCCAGCGGCGCATCCACTTCGTCAAGCATACAAAAGGGTGCCGGGTTGAGCTTAAAGATGGAAAACACCAAAGCAATAGCCGTGAGTGCCTTTTCACCACCCGACAATAAATGAATGGTCGAGTTTTTCTTGCCCGGAGGCTGAGCCATAATGGTGACACCCGTATCGAGTAAGTCGTCACCCGTCAACGCCAAATAAGCATGCCCACCACCGAACAACTTGGGGAACAAAGCCTGCAGCGAACGGTTAACTGTGTCGTAGGTTTCGCGAAAACGAGTGCGCGTCTCCCGGTCAATTTTGCGAATGGCGCTCTCCAAGGTTTCTAACGCTTCATTGAGTTCACCGTCTTGGGCATCGAGATAGGTTTTTCGTTCCGACTCGGTTTTAAATTCATCCACTGCCGCGAGGTTGATGGCACCGAGACGCTGAACGCGATTTTCGACCTGCTGTAGGCGTCGCCCCCACTCTCCTTCATCGGCACCTTCAGGCAGGCCTGTTAACACTTCATCGAGCACATAGTCTGCCTCTGCGACCTGCTCGGCAATCGTTTTGGCCCGTGTATCCAATTCCTGTGTACTTAGGCGCTGTTGCTCGAGCTCACCGCGTTGTTGTTCCAGCGCAGTTTCGAGGCGGGCGCGCTCACTTTCGCACTGACGCATACTGTGCTCGGTCTGCTGAACCAACACCCGCACTGCGGACAACTCTTTCTCAACGACCAAACGCTGCTCTAAGTGCACCTCGAGTTCGCTCTTGAGATCGTCGCCGGGCCCCTGCTCGCCTTCAGAGGTGCTCAGTAGCGTTTGCTCTCTCTCCTGTAAACGGGCAACCTGGACCTCTAGTCGAGCAATACCCTCTTTGATGGAGGACAATTGCGTGCTGACCGACTGCTCGCGCATGGCCAATTCATGTACTTTATCGCGATCGTGACGGGCACGCTGGCGATCATCGTCCAGGGTTTTACGCAGTTGGTCACGCTGGGTTGATAATTCTTCACGCCGCTGGTTATCCCCTGTCATCGACTCGATACCCAGCTCTAAGGCCTGACGACAATCACGCAGCCGCTCTTTGTCTTGCTCAAGCTGCATGCGCGATTCTTCGAGCTCCTGCGCAATACGCACTTTCTGCTGGGCAATTTGGCCAATGCGCTCTCTAGTAACATTCAATTTAGATTGCAACTGGGCACTGCGCTGCTGTAGTACGTCTCTGCCACTATCAAGGGTCGCGCGCTGTGCTTCACTGGACTTTAAGTCTTGTTGCTTGATCTCTTGCTGCTCAAGTAAACGTTCAACGTCACTTCGCAATGCCGACAGTTGTTGATGGGTATCATCGAGATCTCGCTTGCGTAATAGCACACCCGCAGAGGCATCAACCTCGCGGGCAACACGCACCCAATTAGGGCCAAACCACACACCATCGCGACTGATCACCGATTGATGGGGAGCGAGGCTGGCACGCACTGCCAACGCTTCGTCGAGATTTTCGGCCGTCAGCACCCCCGCCAGCACTGCTTCTGTGCGCTGATCGGCGCCACTGATTTTGGCCAGCAATTGCCTATCGGCGCTAGCCGCACTCGCAACCTGAGCCGCACGGGCAACTGCCACGCCATCAAGCAACAGCACGCGACCCGCACTCATCGCGGCGATAGACTCGGCATAGGCGTCGATTTTGTCGACACATACCGCCTGTAAAAAATCACCCAGTACGGTCTCAACGGCTGTCTCCCAACCACTCTCGACACTCAAGCCATCGGCCAAGCGCGGCGCTGAACCGAGCTGGTTGCTCTCCAGCCAAGTACGCTGGCTAGCATCCTCACCCAGCGAGGCCTGCTGTAGGGCTTCTAGCGATGCCGCTCGTCCACTCAAAGCTTGCACTTGCTCACGGGCACTGCCAAGGGCATTGGCAATGGTGACCCCTTCGCTACGATCCTGTTCTATTTGGTAGCGTACTTCTTCGATCTGGCAATCATGGGCCGCCAGCTCTTCAGCGCACTCGGCAATATTTGCCTCGAGCAGCTCAATATCCTCACCCTCGGCACTCTGCTCAAGGTTCGCACGCTCGCTATTGAAGCGCTGAATGCGCTGCCCCAGCTTGTCGATAGAGGTGTCGAGGTGCTGGATACGCGACTGCTGAACTTCCACCTCGCGCTGAGCTGTCGAGGCTGTTTTGTTAAAATCATCCCACTCTGCCTGCCAGCTCAGCATACTTTGCTCAGATTGTTTCAAGGCATCAGCTGAAAGCATTTCTGCCTCACGCATTGCCGTCAACTGTTGGCTAATTTCGGCTAATTCAGCCTGCCAGCCCGTGGCTTTACTTTGATCGGACTGAAGGTGCTGTTGCGACTCGAGGAGGTTGCGCCGCGTTTGCTCGAGGTCATCACGTAACTCACGGGCCCTATCTTCTGCGTGTTTTATCGATTGTTCAATACGCGCAACTTCGGCACCGGCAGCATAGTAGCGACTCTGTATTTTATTGAGCTTATCGTTATTTTCACTGTGCTCTAGACGATATTTTTCCAGCTCCGCGCCCTGGTGCGCTCTATCGACCAGCAAAGCTTCAATTTGCAGACTTTGCTCAGCGATAATTTCACGTTTAATTTGCGCTTGTTGGTCAAGGTCACGCCAGTGTAGCGCCTGTAATTGGGCACGCAGCAAGCGCTCATCTTTTTTCAGACTGGTGTATTTCGCCGCCGCTTCGGCCTGTCGTTCCAAACGAGAGAGTTGGCGGCCCAGTTCTTCACGGATATCAGTAAGGCGCTCGAGGTTTTCTCGAGTCCGCCGGATGCGGTTTTCGGTGTCTTTACGACGCTCTTTGTACTTCGAAATACCGGCTGCCTCTTCAATAAACACGCGCAGCTCTTCGGGCTTGGACTCGATCAAATTCGAAATCATGCCCTGTTCGATAATAGAATAGCTGCGCGGCCCCAAACCGGTGCCGAGAAAGACATCGGTCACATCGCGGCGCCGACATTTACTGCCGTTGAGGTAGTAATTCGATTGCCCTTCACGGGTAACCATGCGCCGCACGGACACTTCACTGTAGCTGGCGTACTCACCACTGAGCGAGCCATCACTGTTGTCAAAAACGAGTTCTATGGAGGCCTGCCCCACGGGCTTGCGACCCCCGGAGCCATTGAAAATAACATCGGTCATCGACTCGCCGCGCAAATGTTTGGCCGAACTTTCACCCATCACCCAACGCACGGCGTCAATGATATTGGACTTGCCACAGCCATTGGGGCCAACCACGGCGCAAAGTTTACTGGGGAAAGAGACAGTCGTGGGGTCGACGAAAGACTTAAAGCCTGCCAGCTTGATACATTTAAGGTGCATCGATTACTCGTTCATAAGATTGCGGAAGCACCCACTGTCAGCCGACATGGCGCACATCAAGCGCTGATTTTACACGCTGTCATGTCAGGTACAAAGCCTATATTCACCCCGGATAATGTTGACAAGACAGGCCTTGTAAAAGTGCCGTCAATAAGGCGAAAATTGCGTTTTCAATGCACAGTAAAACCATGCCCAATATTGTTCTTTTTGAACCTGAAATCCCGCCCAACACGGGCAACATTATCCGTCTCTGTGCCAACACAGGCTTCCAGCTCCACCTCATTGAACCCCTGGGTTTTGATATGGATGATAAAAAGCTGCGCCGTGCAGGGCTCGATTACGGCGAATGGCAACGCGTTAAAATCCACAAAAATTGGCAGCATTTTCTCGAAGCTCAAGAGCTTATCGGTCAAGTACGGGTCGATCAAAACTTAGCGGACCAGGATCTACACTCTGAAAAGTCTTCTAGGATTTTCGCCATTAGCACAAGGGGCACAAACAGCCACTGCCAACCACACTTTCAGGCCAACGACACCCTTGTTTTAGGGCCGGAAACACGTGGGCTCTCAAGGGATTTTCTACAGGCCTTGCCTGAGGAAAATATTCTGCGCATTCCCATGCAGGCCAACAGCCGCAGCATGAATTTGTCCAATGCTGCAGCGGTCATCGTTTATGAAGTCTGGCGCCAACTCGATTTCCAAGGCTGCCGCTAGTGCTACAAAGTGACGATTCAAGCCATAGCAGTGGTCAACAAGCAAGGGGGAAAATCGCTATCTTTTACGGCTCTTCCACCTGCTACACGGAAATTGCCGCCGAAAAAATAGCGGCTATTCTCGCCGTTCAACAAGCGGTTGACCTCTACAACATTGCCGACACGTCAATTGCCGTCGCCGAACAATATCAACAAATTATTTTGGGTATCCCCACCTGGGATTACGGCGAGTTGCAAGAGGACTGGGAAAACATCTGGGACAGCATTGACACTCTAAACTGGGCAGGCAAAACCGTCGCAATTTATGGTCTGGGCGACCAAGAGGGCTACCCCGAATGGTTTCAGGATGCCCTGGGCTATCTTTGGACCAAGGTCGATAGTCTCGGCGCGACCACCATCGGCCAAACGAGCGTTGCCGGCTATCACTTTAGTGCGTCAAAAGCCCTGACCCCCGATGGCAAATATTTTTTCGGTCTCGCATTAGACGAAGACAGCCAATTTGAACTCAGCGAGCAGCGCATTGACGACTGGTGCCGACAAATTGCTGCAGAATTTAACAATTAACGCTCAAATCGCACCGCTTAAAAAGCATCGGCATCAACGGCCATAGTGGATACATGACCACTACTTAGTGACCGATAATACGTTTGTGTACGCGGCAGTACATGTTCAATGTAAAACAGCACTGTCGCCAACTTAGTCTTATTGAATTGCACCTTGGTGCTGCCAGCATTAAGTTGTTGCTGAGCGATGATGGCACTTTTTACCATCAACGCTGCCGCAACACTGTTGCTGATTAACAACAATAAATCAAAGGCGACGGCACCGACAAAATGTGCGTCACTACGAGCTTGTTCGAACACAAACTTAATCGCCTGTTCACACAAATCAAAGCTGTGTAATACAGGTTCAGCCAAGTGCTCCAGCCCCAGCTCATTGGCACACTCTAAATCCTGTTTCAAATCGGCAAACAATTCACTGGCAGCAAGACCTTTATCACGCAGCAGTTTACGGCCGATTAAATCCAGCGCTTGGATACCATTGGTCCCTTCATAAATCGGCAGAATACGAGCATCACGCATGTATTGGGCGGCCCCGGTCTCTTCAACAAAGCCCATGCCACCGTGTACCTGCACCCCAATATAGGCCACCTCGTTACCGACTTCGGTACTCAAAGCCTTCACTAAG
>JBFJYH010000047.1:0-18150 GCA_041622675.1 Porticoccaceae bacterium | reverse complement strand
TGCAGCGCAATTTTGCCCGCCCCGACCAGGCCTACGCCGACTGGGCTGGCAACTGCCAAAACGTGATTGCCGCCTGGCCCACCAAACTCACGCTGGCACCCAATCTGGCCACTCAGGTTGTCGAATTGTTGACGAAAAAAGGCATCAAACCGCACACTGCCTCGCCCCCTGCCCTGCCCCTAAAAACACCCGGCATTGCATCGCCACCCTGGCAAACACTCTTTGGGGGCGGCTAATGCTAGCCAAACGCGCCCTCGGCAACACCGGTATGGAGGTCAGCCTACTCGGCCTGGGCACCGTTAAGCTGGGCCGCAACCAGGGGGTTAAATACCCCCAAAATTTCGAGATCCCTGACGACAAAGAAGCGGCGACGCTTATTGATCTTGCGAAAGATAGCGGTATTAACTTGATCGACACCGCACCCGCCTACGGCAACAGCGAGCAACGCCTGGGCAAACTGCTCAAGGGTCAGCGCCAGGACTGGTTGATTTGCACCAAGGTTGGCGAGGAGTTTATTAATGGCGAATCACGCTACGACTTCTCCCCCGAGCACACCCGGTTTAGTGTCGAGCGCAGCCTGCGTCGTCTCAATACCGATGTCTTAGATATTGTTCTGATTCACTCAGACGGTAACGACATGGCTATACTCGAGCAACACGGCACGCTAAACACCCTTGCCGAGCTTAAAAAAGAGGGCAAAGTACGTGCAATTGGCATGTCGACTAAAACCGTCGAAGGCGGTCTGCTGGCCGCCGCACAGGGTGACGTGGTGATGATTACCTGGAACCTGCAGCACCACGATGAAATACCGGTGGCCGACTACTGCCACCAACACGGCAAGGGCGTACTGATTAAGAAAGCTCTGGCCAGTGGTCATGCCACCCAAAACCGGCCCTCTAATAACGAACCTGTGCATGATCCGGTACAACAAAGCTTCAAAATGATTTTTGCTCACCCCGGGGTTCACAGCGCTATCGTTGGCACGATTAACCCAAACCATCTTCGCGCTAACCTTGATGCGATAAATCAATTGGCGCCAACCCTGAAAACCTCGCAGCACTCGCCAAGTTAGGCTCTATTATGGAAAGGAGAATATCTACCCTTCCGTAATAAGACCGAAATCCGCCAAGTTTTATTGCTCCTCAATTTAGGGAAAATGCACCCGCAATTGCCCCCAGCAGAAAACGAGGTTTTACCGTCTAACCGTATTTATTCACCCTGTATTTTTTCCACAATGGCGGTGGTGGAACAGTCATCGAGAAAATCCAGGGGTTGCACTTGCCCGCCGTAGGCTTCGACAATTTCCCAGCCCACCACTTGCTCTTTTTGGTAGTCGCCGCCTTTAACCAAAATATCGGGGCGCACTAATTCCAACAGCCTTTCCGGGGTGTCATCGCCAAACACCAGCACCCAGTCGACAGATTCAAGGCCCGCCAACACGGCCATACGTCGATCTTCCGAGTTAATGGGCCGACCCTCACCCTTGAGCCGGCGCACCGATTCATCGGCATTGACCGCAACGATCAAACGATCGCCCAGGCCGCGCGCCTGCTCAAGATAGCCCACATGCCCAGCATGAAGAATATCAAAGCAGCCATTGGTAAAAACGATCCTTTCGCCGTGGGCGCGAGCATCGGCCAAATCGACAAGTAACTGCTCTTCATTGACCACACCCCGTCCATGTCCCTGCTCAAGCTGCAGGGCGCGACGCAATTCAGGGGCACTGATGGTTGCCGTACCCAGTTTACCCACCACAATGCTCGCGGCTAAATTGGCCAACACAACGGCAGCGGGCAAGGCTTCACCCGCACCCAGTGCAGCGGCCAATACGGATATCACCGTATCGCCGGCACCCGTCACGTCAAATACCTCCCGTGCGCGTGCCGGCAAGTGAAATGCTGGCCTATCCTCACGCAACAGGGTCATGCCGTGTTCACCACGGGTCACCAGTAAGGCATCGAGGTTGAGCTCTTTGAGGAGAGCCAGCCCTTTTTCGACGATAGCACTCTCGCTGTCACAGGGCCCAACCACCGCCTCAAACTCACCCATATTTGGGGTGATCAATGTGGCCCCTTGATAACGACTAAAATCACTGCCCTTGGGGTCTGCCAAGACCGGGATACCGCGCTCTCGGGCAGCCTGAATTAACGCGACCGGGTTTTGCAAAGCGCCCTTGCCGTAATCTGAGAGCACCAGTACACTAATGCCCGCCAACAAAGCAGTCACCTTATTGGCAATTTGATCCGTATCGGCCGCGGTAAATTGCTCCTCGAAATCGAGGCGCAACAATTGTTGCTGACGACTGATCACGCGCAATTTGGTAATAGTAGGTTTATCCGTTGAAACTTGAAAATCCGTTCGAATACCCGCTGAAGTGAAGCGCGTTTGCAGTGACTCAGCGGCCTCATCCGCACCGACGACCCCCACCAGTGAAGCCCCACCACCCAGAGCGGCAATATTCAAAGCGACATTACCCGCGCCGCCCACTCGGTCTTCGAGCTGCTCGACTTTGACCACAGGCACCGGCGCTTCGGGCGAGATGCGCGAAGTTGGCCCTTGCCAATAGCGATCGAGCATTAAGTCACCCACTACCAGTATTTGAGCGCTATCAAAGCGCGGCATATCTACCTTCAACTCTACTCTCCGTTTAACGCGCTATTTTGAGTGTATAACTATTACCCGATCAGGAACCCGTTCAGCAATAAGCACTACCCATCAATAGCACTGGGCCTAATACAAGAGCCTACAAAAGGTGCTCAGTCGCCTGCAAGGCTTTGAGAGCCCGCCACACTTCTTCTGCACTAAGGGTTTTCATACACTGGGCATGCTCCCCGCTATAAGCCTTCGTTTCACAGTGCTGTTTATAACAGGGTGTGCAGGCGTAACCCGAGGCCTGTAAATGACGCGCCCGCTTTCCGGTTGCACCAATTAAAGCAGGATCGGTCGCCCCGTACAGCGTCACCGTGGGCACATCGAGAGCGGCGGCGACATGGGCCAAACCGGTATCGACACAAACCGCCCCCTCACTGTTCATCAGCACCCCAGCAATTTCACCGAGGCTGAGTCGCGGCAACACTTGGCAATGGGGGAAAGCGTCCGCGATGTGCTCGGCCTCGGCTTTTTCCCCCTCCGAACCCCAGGGCAATAGCACTGTATAACCCTGCTCGCCGGCTCGCGCAATAAGCTGGCACCAATGCTCATCGACCCAACGCTTGTTAGTCCAACTGGCATTTTGTACAAACACCAAAAAAGGTGCTGCCGGTAATTCAAAGGGTGCCTGGGGCCATTGTTTTGAGGCGAGAGAAAAGTCAGGGGGCGTGGTGGGCAGAGGATAGTTTAAAGCCTGTGCAAAAAGCTGGCGCCAGCGGTCAATGGCCAGCTGATCTCGCGAAATCGAATAGCGCTTATTGTAGGCTAAGTGTGCCACCCATTCGCTAACCGAGCGGCTATCGGGGCCGTGTTTAACACCTCGGGCAAGACGTGTCACCAGTGCGCTCTTCCAGTTAGTCTGGGCATCGATAACGACATCGTAGTGGGTGCTGCGCAGGTCTTTGACAAAGTTACCCAGTTCGCCATTTTTCCAAACCTGGCCCAAGGTGGCCCGCCAGCGTCGATGCGCTGTCGCAAGGGTGCGTCGCACGGCTGGGTGCCAGAGGGGAATTTCCGCAAAAGACTCGTCCACCGCCCAATCGAAATTAATATTGGGGTAAGCCTTTTTTGCATCGCTAAGCGCGGGCAGGGCTTGCACCAAATCACCCATCGAGGTCAGTTTAACAATTAGTACATTCATAAATTAAGGTATTGATGGGTAACGATTAAGGCTGTCAGCCTAACTAAATATCGAACAACGACTAAGGCGAATAACAGTTCAAGCGGGGACGTTAGAGCGCCCGCCAAAAAAGCGTTTAAGTTTTGCACTGAGGCGATGAAAAAATTGATGCTTGCCTTTTGCAGCCTCACCGACCAGATAGTTCATTTGTATCGACAGGCGCTTACCCACCACCGGCTTATGGCCGTGCCAGCAATTATCAGTCACTTTAAAAGCTATCAGAGTACCCGCACTGGGAGGGACTTCTTCAACAAAATTATCAATATTTTCGCCATCGCGTAGCACCCGCAAATTGCCGCCCTCTGCCTCCCAGCTATCATTTAAATACAGCAACACCGTCACCACTTTTGTTTTCGAGTCGGTGTGAATACGCCCATCTTTTTCTCGCATCACCCCCCGCACCGTAGTCAATATGGGGAGACCTTGAAGATTTAGATCAAACTTATCAGCCACCACACGACGAAAAGCATCGCCCTGCAGCTCGGTCAATAACGCTTGATAGGCCTCTCCACCAGTGACCTCGGAAATGGGAATACTGCCGGGGTGCTGAATATCGGGAAAGTCTCGCAACACAGACTCAAGCCCTTCACCCCGAATAAAGCCGGGGACGACAAGGTAGGGGTAAGGGTCTGTTCTAAGGCGTTCGCGGCTAAACAAATCTAACTCAAGCATGGAGGAACTCCGCACAACTGAAAGCATCCGTATGCTACCACAGCGCGCCATCGCGCGCCCTACAGCGCCCCACTCTCTGCACAGTGCTTTCACAACAATTGATTCAGACCGAAACGAGAAGAGTTGCACAGTAAATCATCGCCAGAAACAATAGTCTCTAGACACCTTACCCGGTACAGGAGCTCGCCCTGTACCGGGTAAGGGCATCGGGTATACTAATGACAAACAATAAAGCGAAGGAACTCTCAACGAGTGGAACAAGCTGCAATACAGGGTAGTTCACCAGCTAGCATCAGTACAAACTTGCAAACCCCTCTGGTATTGCTGATGACGACCAAGCACATGGGCAACCTGCTAGTTTCATTGCACTGCATACAAACCCTAGCTCACGCAAGTCGGGGTCAAAGTTTGTTGATTGTCGACGAATACTACCGCGACATTATTGAATCCGTTTCGGGCATGGGAAAAGTGCTTTACTATCCTCGTAGGCGACTGAAAGACGCTAGCCTCACGGTAAAATTTAAGCTGCTTTACAATTTTTACCGCCAACTGCGCCAACATCAGGCGAAATTATTACTCGACTTCGACGGCCAGGGCCAGGCGGCAACTATCACTCAGCTTTCAGGAGTGCCAAAACGCATAGGGCCTGCCGATGCCCTCCGTCCAAAAGGCGTGTATACCGAACTTCTTGGGGACAACCAATGCCCATGTCATCGCTTTAAAAGCTATGCGCTATACCCCGAAACGCTCCTCGGACAAGCAACTGAAGCCCAATATCCCCAGCTATCTAGCGAAGGCCGTCACCATGATAACTTGCAAGCCATTTTACAAGCCCAAGGTGTCGACCTTGCCAAACCCTATGTCTGCATTCATGCAGGGGCGACAAAAACATATAAGCTTTGGCCTGTAGAACACTACGCAAGCATCGCCGATTGGTTGGCACATCATGGCCTGCAAATTATTTTTATAGGTGCCGGAGCCTCCGATGCCAGTTGCATTAGTAAAGTCAAGGCAAAGTGCCAACGCCCACACTACAACCTGTGCGATCAGTTGAGCATTCGCCAGTTAATTTTGCTCTTCCAGCAAAGTAGGTTTTTCCTCGGCAATGACAGCGGACCGATGCATCTTGCCGCAGCCACAGGCACAGACGTTTTCGCTATTTTTGGCCCCACCGATGAAGTTCGCTGGGGTCCACTGGGAAGCAATGCCACTATCATAAGAAATCCGATAAACTGCGAACCCACTTGCTCGAAAAAACTTTGTCCCGTCAATCACCGCTGTATTAATACGCTGAGCGTTGAGCAAGTAAAAGTCACACTCAAACAACACGCCTTTTGAAACCCTCTTCAAGAATCTAGACTATGACAGATATGTCAAACACCCGGTGCACGGTAATAAAAAAAACCAAGCTACAGAGTAGTGGCTTGGCCATTTACAGCCTGACTTGTGCATTGAGCCTGATATTTTTTTTCGCCTACGCAACGACTAGTGACATTCTTAATGACGACGGCATCAACTACATCTACGCTGCACACGCACTGTCAGAAGGCCTGCTCGACGAGGCAAAAAGCTACCGTCCAGAAATCCATTTCTTTCGCCAAATAAGTCTCATTTCTGGCTTCAGTGGCCTAGACCTCTACCCCAGCGCCCAATTACTCAGCCTGTTATGGCAAATTTTACTGGCTAGCGGCTTTATCGCCGTCGTACGCTGCTTTGACACTTCTGTGCCAACCCAATGTATTGCCCTCGCAGTTTTTTTTAGCATGGCAAATTTCAACCACCTACGCCCGGATATTATTCGCGGCTTTGGCTTTTGGGCACTGCAATTGTGGGCGGTCTGGGCAGGTTTAAATTTCGTTAAGCATAAAACCTGGCACTTCGCGTTGCTTTGGCTGTGCTTCAGTGCCATATCAATTATCTACCGCACCGAAGGTATCGTCTATCTTTTGATAGTTCCCTTTGCCGCTCTCCTAAACCCTCAGTTAACCGGCCCACTTAGCGTCAAGAAAGTACTAAAAGTTGCTAGTGCAATCCTTTTGATAGGTGCTCTTGCCTGGCTCCCTCTAACCACTCAACTTGAGCAATCGCCCAGTGAATCCTACAGAACAACCCACTTACCAGTACTTTCTACCCCTGAAAAACTCCAGAAAGAACTCGCATCACTCAAGATGGCCGCCAACAATTTCGAACAACTAAAGGATGACATCGCCACACTCATGCCGAGCAAGTGGGCTCAACGCAGTGTCAACGACTTACTGATCGGTGGCTTTATCTTCCATCTATTATTGACCATCATAAAAGCCACCAACACCCCCTTGCTGGTTTTAGCACTTTGGAAAAATAATATTAAGCGACCTTTTCTGCCAGACACCCGTTACAGGTTGTTAGCTAGCTATATTATAATTGGTATTATTGTCGGCTTAGCCAGCACCTATACTAAATATTTCGTCAGTTCTCGCTATATAATGCTGACAGCAATCTTACTGACCGTCGCTGTCACATTAACACTGAGTCAAACTTACCAACGCCTATCGACCTCACAGCAAATCGGCGCCCGTCTGTGGAAGTACGCTTTATTGACTTTGCCGTTATTGATTTGCCTGTATTCTTACAGCCGTCAGGACGATGAAAAGCTCTATATTCGCGACGCGGGAAAATGGATAAAAACCCATTTAAACCACGAACAACATATTTACTTCAACCAACAAAAAGTCGCTTTCTACACTGGTGATTACAGCAATGACAGCTTTAAAGAAATACACATAGACCTTGAGAGTTTAATAAGCGAGGGCTACCGATATGCTGTACTCTACGAGGGTAAAAACGAAAATGAGGCCGAACCTTTAGCTTCTAGTTTAAACAAATACCGCTTAAAAACTTTCCAAAATAGTCGGGGGCGCTTAGTTAATATCTATCAACTGCCTACATCGCTCCCTTAACCTAGCCCAAGTAAGCGCCAATAGAACCAAGCAATTAATACCACCAAGCGTGTACGGAAAATATTAATGCCCAAGCAGTATCCTAACTTTATATTTGAGCGCGCTGGACCATGGCGCGTCTATCGACATCAAACACTGCACAAAGACAAATTCCCGACGGGAGAAGGCAGCGAGCCACCCATAGTCCCGAGGCTTAACGAACGACAGAAAATAACATCCTCTCACCACTCCCACGTCTACAAAGCAGGGCTTAATAATGGTGGCAAGAACCTTTCTGTCTACTACAAATCAATGGATTTTAAATCCCTGCGCGACGCTATCAAACAACAGCTTAGTAAAAGCCGGGCCATTAAAGCTTTTGAAGCCGAACTCCTGCTGCAATCCCTCAACTTCAACGCACCCAGCACCCTGCTTACCGGATGGCGACAGCGGATAGGGTTCAAGGATAGTTTTTTCACCCTCAGCGCAGCTCTCATCAATTACGATGACCTTTACAAAACCGTCGAGCAACTCAAAGATAACCCAAGCGCACAGAAGAGGGTTTTTATCGAGCAACTTGCGGCGACCATCGCCCGCATGCACAAGGAAAACATCGGTCATGGTGACCTCCGTGCGGGTAATATCATGTGCCAACAAAGCGCGAGTTGGCAATTTTCGTTTCTCGACAATGAACGAACTCGACAGTACAAAAAATTGCCGGATAACATTCGCATTAAAAATCTGGTTCAGCTAAACCTCTTGCTCAGTCCCGTTATTTCCAAAACTGACCGGCAGCGTTTTTTTAATCATTACTCGACACACTGCTACGGGCAAACCGACACAGACCTACTCTGTAAGGTAATCAATAAGACTCGCAAACGGCTTAAAATCATGCTCGAGAAAAAGAAGATAGAGGCCAGAGATCTATGGCTATAGCAGGCGAACATAAAAAGTATCGCGCACTGGTAGAACAGCAGTTTAACGATGCTTCGCTATTTGACGCGATAAACTCAACGAGTATTCACTCCCCCTATCGCATCAAGGGCGTATTCCGCCGAGACTTCTACAAACAGGTCACCGAACGTATTGTCGAAGACATTGACTCGCTACTCGAAAGCGGCTCCATTATCAAATCCGACAGGGCCACTACGGTCTCCAAAGTAAATATTGCGGATCGCGACATTATTATTAAACGTTACAATAATCAGGGGTTTTTAAACTCACTGAAATACACACTGGGTGGTTCTCGTGCAAAGCGAGTATGGCGTGAAACTTATTTGCTACAAGCGATGGAAATTGCAACACCAACGGCACTAGGTTATTTCGATGTTTACCATCAAGGCAGGGTAATACGCTCTTATTTACTCAACGATTTTTGCCCACAACCCATTTTGCACTACCTGCTTCTCGACAAACTTATCCCTATTACTGACTGGCCAGAAGTCGTAGATCTGGCACACAAACTCCTTGGCGATCTTCACTCGAAGGGTATCACTCATGGCGATATAAAGAACTCGAATATTATTTACGACCATGGAAAACTAGTGCTGATCGATCTCGATTCATTGATTGTCCATCGCTCGACGAAGAGCCTAAAACGTCATGTTGAGAAAGATATGCGCGCCTTTGAGAAAAAAATAAACTCCGACCCACAGGATTATATAGACAGGAAAAAAATCGAATTAAATCTTGGTGATTAAAACATTATACACTCGGTGACTTTTCAATCGGTCTCATATGCACTTCGAATTTTGAGGCATAAATTGTTTTTGCCGGCACATCTTTAAACACTGTTGCCCCTGCGCCAATAATTGCGTCATCGCCAATTGTCAAACCACCAAGAATAATTACACCAGGTCCAATCTGCACTCTGTCACCAATCACGGGATAGCCATCATTGAGATTGCCGATAGACACGTTATGACGAATATTACAATGTTCGCCAATTTTCACTTTACTGCCAATAACAATTCCAACAGGGTGCCAAAATATCGTTGTTTTTGGGATTTTAGAAATAGTCATATCACAGGAGGTCAGCAAGCGAAAATCCCAGCCACGGGCAATCACCACTAAGAAATCCCTAAAAAAATTTCTAAAGCGTTTAATTTTATGCAGTAAAGGACGTATTACTTTTCGATAGATAGACATATCTCAACCTTCAATTGATTATTTACAAAGGCAGCTCTGGCAGACGCTTAAAGTCTCTATGGTAAAGCTGTATTGCACGCTTTGTTACGCTATTGAGCAGCCGCTCATGACGATTAAAAATGTTATGCAAGGGCATATTGAAATAGACCTGTAAAAAAAGATAAACATCTTTTTTTGTCAGGCCAATATCGAGGGATGAAAAATAAATACTGGCAATGTCTTTTACCAGCCATCGGCGTGGTACGGTCGCCCGCATTTGTGCACGGTGCAAATCGACCAAAAACAGACGGGGGTCTTGGCCCTCGACACCCGGCTTAAATGACAAGTCGAGTAGAAAGTGGCAAATATATAAATCGCGATGATTGATACCCGCACCGTGAATGGTTCGCGCTATGGTTGCCACCTTGCGAATTAAAGCTCTACGCTCCTTAGGTAAGGGTGGCATAGAAGGCCACTGCTCGGCGTATTGCGCCAAGCTCAGCGTGTTATTTAATTCCTCAGTCACCAGAAAAGACAGCTTTTTAGCCGGATTGCCACCCCTACAACCATAGGCAAGGGCATTTAGGGAGTCGAGGCCCAGCTCGTGAACGCGATTAATTGCCAGCCATTCGTTCGAGGCGCCTGTGACGGGCATTTTTAATTGCAGAAAGTTTTTAATAATTTCCCGCCAGCCAATACCGGTGTGCAGCTTGCGATAATAGGTTTTTCCCGCCAGCTGAAACTTCAGGGTTTGCCGCCCCTCTTTATCGCGAATCACCTCGCCATTCATCGATTGCAATAAAGCAAATACATCTTTATCCCGCCAAAGATCCTGTAACTCGCCGCGAAGTATTAATTCAGTCACTGCTTTGCGCCCTTTTCATCGGCAATTTTTTCCATAATATCGACCGCGACCTGAGGGCGGCTATAAACATCACTCGTTGCGGCAAAACGCTCACCTTTGCTATGCCACTGCTCGCCCGATATAGCGAGGGCTTCTTTAATTGCCACAACATAAGTCTCACTGTCAAAAGGACTGGCAATCACTGATCCCATTTGCGCATCACGCACATAGTGGGCATAACCACAGACATCGCTGGTCACTACGGGTAAACCGGCAATCATGGCTTCGAGCAGGGCATTACCAGTATTTTCTTTGTAGGCCGGATGTAGCAGCACATCTGCCGCCTGTAATAAGTTCGGCACGTCATCGCGACCCCCGAGGAAGCGCACGCGCTCCTGTAAATCGAGTTTTTGCGCCTGGCGCACAAATTGTTCGCGCTTGTCTTCACCTACCACCAGCAATATACCATCCACCCCCTGCTCACACAGTGTGTGCAATGCGCTAATACTACGATCCAGGCCTTTGGTTTTATAACCGGAACCGAGGGCTAGAAAACATTTCTGTTCTGCCTCTAAACCCAATTGCTTGCGGTTTTCGCTGCGTATTTCACGCCAATTACTGGGTGCCACTCGATTCGTGGCAATACCGGGTGGCAAGGTATTAAAACGAGTTTCTGGGGTACCGTAGCACTGTACAAAGCGCTCGCGCTCGGGACGAGAAACTTCAAGAATTCGGGTCTTCGAAGCGGCCCCAAATACGGCTTTTTCAAGTTTTAAATAGACTTTGGTTCTGGGTGCAAGGCGATAGAAAAAGCCTCTTTCATAGTGCGCTTTGTAGGCAAAACAGGAGTCGGCCGCATAATACAAATCGAGTCCCGGCCACTTGTTAAAGCCGACCAATAAATCGTGAGCTGTTAATCTCGAGCGCAAATCGTCAGCAAAGTTTTGCATACGCGCCGCATTTCCCCAGCCCCGGGCAGGAATTATTTGCAGATCAATTTCCGCTGGACAATCACCCTGCCAATCACTGCAATAAATAGTGACGCGATGGCCCCGTGTAATGGCCTCAAGCGCCATCGCCAACATATTGCGTTGCAATCCACCGAAGGGGAAATATTTGTAGAGCGCGAATGCTAATTGCAAGGGAGGTAAACCATGGATGACGCCCATTTATCAGGCTGGGGCTGGCGAGTCAGTATCGAGCAGCCTGTCCAGCGCTGCAATGACTCCCTGTGGGTCAAGCTCTACCAAACATTTCATATCGCCTCGCGGGCACTCACGCTGAAAACAGGGGCCGCAATCAACGGGCACCGATAACACCTCAACACAATCACCCAAAGGGGGTGTAAAGCCTGGCGAGGTGGAACCATATACCACCACCAGAGGGCGACCCAGAGCGGCACTAATGTGCATTAAACCCGAGTCATTACTGACAACTGCCGTGGCCATTGAGAGCAAATCTATCGCCTCAGACAATTCGGTTTGCCCGGCCAAATTGCGAATATGCGTGGTATTTTCGCCTGTTACCGATGTCGCAATACTCTCGCCAACTTCGGCATCGCTCGCCGAACCCATTAGCCAAACCTGCCAACCACGGTCGAGCATGGTTTGGGCAACCTGCTGATAATGCTCTTCGGGCCAGCGTTTGGCAGGGCCAAATTCAGCACCGGGACACAGCGCCAATACTGGCCGTGTCAGGTCGATAGCAAACTTATCTCGTAGTGCTGCCAAAGCCGCCTCGTCCACTTCGAGATGAGGGCGCGGCAGCTCAGCAGGCAGGGCTTTGCCCTCGGGATAAGCCAGTGCGATAAAGCGCTCAATCATCAGCGGATAGCGCTGCTTATCGAGTAAACGAATATCGTTGAGCAGCCCAAAACGCATTTCACCGCGCCAACCGATACGCCGAGGGATACCGGCAAAGGCGGGGATTAAGGCCGACTTGAGGGAATTAGGCAGCACATAAACCTCATCGTAAGCCCGCTTGCGCAGTTGTTGAGCCAGCGCCCAGCGCTTGGTCAGAGCCAACTCACCGTGGCCAACTGGCATGGCAATGGCACCGCTCACCTCGGGCATACGCTCGAGCAGTGGCCGGCTCCAGGCAGGGGCCAGCACGTCAATAGTGCAACTGGGGTCACGTTGTTTCAGGCTGGTAAATAACGTTTGCGCCATGACCATATCGCCGACCCACGAAGGGCCGACAATGAGGATATTTGTACTGTTAATTAGCGTCTCTCTATTAAGGCGAGGGTTAAGAAAGCCGTTTACGCGTCGATCGGCGCCAACCACTCGGGGTGCTCGTCATTGCGTCCACGCACAGCATCAAAGTAAGCGGTTTGTAGCTCGGCAGTAATTGGCCCACGCGAGCCACAACCAATCTCGCGATTATCGAGCTCGCGAATCGGCAACACTTCAGCTGCAGTACCCGTAAAGAAAGCCTCGTCAGCAATGTAAACTTCGTCGCGAGTAATACGCTTTTCGCGCACCTCGTAACCGCGCTCCTGGGCCATTTGAATCACACTGCCACGGGTAATACCGTCGAGGCAGGAGGTCAGCTCGGGGGTGTAGAGAATGCCGTCACGGACGATAAAAATATTTTCACCACTACCCTCGGCAACATAGCCATCGACATCGAGCAACAGAGCTTCGTCGTAGCCGTTTTGCAGGGCCTCGCGCAGCGCCATCATCGAATTCATATAGTTGCCATTCGCCTTCGCCTTGCACATGGTGATGTTGACATGGTGGCGGGTGTAGGACGAGGTGTGAATGCGAATACCCTGCTCCAGCGATTCTGGACTCATATAAGAGGGCCATTCCCATGAAGCAACAATTACGTGGGTCGACAAACCATCGGCGCGCAAGCCCATGGCCTCGGAGCCGAGAAACGCCATGGGGCGCAAATAGGCTTCTTTGAGGTTGTTAGCTTTTACGACGTCGAGCTGCGCCTGGTTCAGCGTGTCCTCATCGTAGGGCATATCGATGCCGACAATTTTTGCCGAGTTATGCAAACGCTTGGTGTGCTCTTTTAAACGAAAAATCGCCGTACCTTTACTTTCAGTGTTGTAGGCGCGCACACCTTCAAATACACCCATGCCGTAGTGCAAGGTATGGGTCAAGACATGCACCTTGGCATCGCGCCAGGGCACCATTTCACCATCAAACCAAATATAACCATCGCGATCTGCAAACGACATTGCATTACTCCTCTACGCTAACTTGTCACTACCAAATAACCGCGTCCAAATAGTGGCAACGGCCTGACGGTGAATATCGAATTCCCCAGTTTTCACCACACCCGGTAACTGTTGCAACTGCAAACGGTGACCCGCTGAACGATAGGCTATATAAGCCTGCGTTAATTGCTCGCCTTCCTCTGTCGAGAAAAAACCAGCGCTCACGAGCTCATCCAGTATACGGATGTTGTCGTGCCACTGGGCGACGCCAGGTACGGATTCTGACTGGGCTAAAACCCCGAATTGAACCATAAATTCAATATCGACGATACCTCCTCTATCCTGTTTCAGATTGAACTCGCCCTCTGCCAAAGCCGTCGCCCCGGAGCCGAGGTGCTCAAACATTTTACTGCGCATGGCGCTGACCTCTTGACGTAAGGTTTCAAGGTCACGCTCTTGTTCCAGCAACTGCTTACGTAGGATCTCAAACGCCTCACCCAACTGCGAGTCGCCGGCAATAGCTCTAGCCCGCACCAGGGCTTGCCGTTCCCAGGTCCAAGCGCTTTCGCGCTGATATTTCTCAAAGGCGGCTAACGAGCAAACCAACAAACCCGCGTTACCCGAGGGCCGCAAACGCATATCGGTTTCGTAGAGCACGCCCGATGCCATGCGCGTACCGAGAATATGTAAAATGCGTTGCCCCAGGCGGGCAAAAAAAGTTTCGTTGTCGACACTCTGCTCGCCATCGGTGTTCAGGCCCTGGGAGGCGTTGTGAATAAACACCATATCCAGGTCCGACCCGTGGCCCAACTCAATACCGCCAAGTTTGCCGTAACCCACAATTAACAGGCCAGGGGTTTGCCCATCACTATTACAGGGCAAGCCGTAACGACTGCTCATGTCGTGCCAAGCAATGGCCAACACCTGCTCCAACATGACCTCAGCCAACCAGGTTAAATAGTCACTGACGCGCATCAGAGGCAGTAGCCCCATCACTTCGCAAGCGGCCACCCGCAAGCCGTGGGCAAGGCGAAAATAGCGCAGAGTTTCCATCTGTGCTTCTAGGTCTTCGTCGGGAATACGCAGCAAGAGCTGGCGCAACTCGTCGGCAAGTTGCTGGCGGTCGGGCGGCGTATAGAGTGTTCTGGCGTCGAGCAATTCATCGAGCAGGGCCGGATTGCGCGCCAGGCTGTCGGCGATCCACGGACTGGCGGCACAGAGTTTCACCAACTGCTCTAGCGCTGCTGGGCTCTCTATTAACAGCACTAGGTAGGCACTGCGTCGAGCGACCGCTTCTACCAGCACCAGCACTCGCTGCAAAGCCACGGCGGCATTGCTCGCCTGGGCGCAGCTGTTAATCAATAGCGGCAGCAATGTGTCGAGGCGGGAACGGGTATCCGTTTGCATGGTTTGAACCGCAGAGCTTTGCACCAGTTTCAGCAAAGTCTCTCTCGCCAGATCGACATTATCATAGCCAAGCTCAACCAAGCGTTTAGTCATTTCCTCACTTTCATCGAGGGGCCAAACATCTACCGCCTTCTGGTCATCACTGTCGCTGGTATCTTCGGCAAAGCCACTGAAAATGCTGCCCACAAGGTCTCGATGTTTGTCGAGTTCAAGCATAAAGCTGGCCCAATCAGCAAAACCCATCATCGCCGCCATACGCAATTGCCCCAATTCATCCTCGGGCAAGATTTGTGTTTGCTGGTCTCGCCAGCCCTGTATAACGTGCTCCACATCGCGCAGGAAACAGTAGCTTTGCCAGAGCTTGTCAGCACAGCCATCGGGTAGCAGCTTTTGTTCATCGATCACGCGCAATACCTGGCGCAAACTTTGGGTCTGAAACTGCAGGTCGCGACCGCCGCGAATCAGCTGAAAGGCCTGCGCGGTAAATTCAATTTCGCGAATACCACCGGGGCCGAGTTTAATATCTCTGCCCAGACCTCGACGCGCCACCTCACGCTGAATCATTGTCTTCATAGAGCGCAGTGACTCAATAGCACCAAAGTCGATATAGCGGCGATAAATAAAAGGCCGCAGTATGTCCATTATCTCATCTCGCGCCGCGTCACTACCGGTAATGGCCCGGCATTTAATCATCGCGTAACGCTCCCAGTCTCGCCCCTGAGCCTGGTAATAATCTTCCATTGCGGCGAAATTCAACACCAGAGTACCGCTTTCTCCGTAGGGCCGCAGGCGCATGTCAACGCGAAACACAAAGCCGTCAACGGTTTTATTATCCAGCGCCTGAATCAGCTTCTGCCCGAGGCGTATAAAAAACTCCTGATTGGTACACTGGCTGCGGCCGCCCTCTGTGTCACCGCCTTCGGGGTAGGTGAAAATTAAGTCGATGTCAGACGAGACGTTCAGCTCCCCAGCACCCAGCTTGCCCATACCCAGTACGACCAGCTCCTGGCGCAGGCCACTGTTTGCGCCTATTGGCGTGCCCCAGCGCTCGGCCAACATGCCATAGAGAAAATCCATCGCCGCCTTAATCGTCACATCCGCCAACCAAGACATATCCCCAGTGGTTTCCATGGTGTCGGCCAGGCGCGTGAGATCACGCCAAATAATGCGTACCATGTGGCGGCGGCGGAACTGCCTTAAACCGCTGTGTAATAGCGCTTCACTTTCAAACGCCAATAACTCGGCGGGTACGGCGTTGTCACTGCGCGAGGCCAGCAGCTCACCACTTTCAAGCAGGTCGCGCAGTAACTCGGGGAACTGAATGCAAACTTGTGCCACAAATTCACTGCCCGCCCATACCCAGCGCAATTGCCGGGCGAAGCCCTCGCTCTCCAACTGCTTTTTCAGCCAGAGCCTATTTTCTTCACTGGCCTGCTCGTAAAAGCGCTCAAGATGCGTATCGACACTCGCCGCCAACGCTGGTGGCAGCTGTAAATTTTTCATAAATAATGATCCATTAAACTCTTCATTGCCCAGCGTTCATTGCTCAGTATTCATTGCCCAGCGTTTATTACCCCCTCGCTATGGCAAGATACGACACCTGCCATGAGACGACGTTGCGCCGCAGCAAGTAGATTGCATTTTTAGCGCGTGAGCTTACACTTCTTCAAGCGCGGCTATTTGGCACGCCATAATTCCCTACTCGAGGTCGCTGGGCAAGTTATGAATTTTCTCCCCATGCTACAGGCGCTGATTGCCAGTAACTCCATAAGCAGTGTCAACGCCGATGTCGATCAGGGCAACCGCGAAGTCATCGACATACTCGCCAACTGGCTCGATGACCTCGGCTTTGCCACCGAAGTGATGCCCCTTGACGATCCGCGTAAAGCCAACCTTATTGCCACCCTCGGCACCGGGCCCGGCGGACTGGTGCTGGCCGGGCACACCGACACCGTACCCTGTGACGAAGGCCTTTGGCAGCAATCACCCTTTGCCCTGACCGAGCGCGACAACCGCCTCTATGGACTGGGTGTTTGCGACATGAAAGGCTTCTTTCCCCTGGCGATTGAAGCCGCAAAAACCTTCCTCGACAAACCCTTGCAACAACCCTTAATTTTTCTCGCCACCGCCGATGAAGAGTCTTCTATGGCGGGGGCCCGCGCACTGGCAGCAGCGAGCAAACCCAAAGCCCGCGCCGCCTTAATCGGCGAGCCCACCGGCATGAAGCCCATTGCCATGCACAAAGGCATCATGATTGAAAAACTACTCATACAGGGCAAATCCGGTCACTCCAGCAATCCCGCCCTGGGCAACAACGCGCTGCACACCATGCACGACGCACTCGGCGTATTGCGCGCCCTGCAAAGCGAATTAAAAGCGAATTATCACAACCCACTATTTGCCATCGACCACCCCACCCTCAACCTCGGCTGCATTCACGGCGGCGACAATCCCAACCGCATTTGCGGCCACAGCGAACTGGGTTTTGAAATACGTCCCCTACCCGGTATGGACATTAGGGAGCTACAAGCGCTACTCGAACAACGCCTGCTTGGCCTCGGCGCAGCGGAGGGCACACAGGTGAGCATGCAGCACTTTGGCGTGCCGGCCTTTGCCGCCGACGCTGACTCCGAGCTCGTCAGCCTCTGTGAAAAACTCACTGGCCATAGCAGCGAAAGTGTCGCCTTCGCCACCGAGGCACCCTATTTACACCAACTCGGCATGGACACCATGGTGCTCGGCCCCGGCGATATCAACCAGGCCCACCAGCCCGATGAGTACCTTGCCACCGAGCGCATTAAACCAATGCTGAAATTGCTTGAAAACGTTATCGCTTATTATTGTTTATAAGGCGCTCAATAAAAGCAAAACAGCAAATTATCCAGCCAGATTATCTCTGGCTTTGCGACCACTAAAACCAAAACAATTATCCCTGTGGTCGCCCGCTATTGTGTCATCCACCAACCCGCCTCCATTTCGTGCCTCACCTAAACGCCCAACAGAAAACCGATTGCCAATAGGTTTTTATATGCTAACATCGCCACGATAAGACTTGTGGGAAATCACCTATGATATTGGGCGAGTTAGAAAAGCGCGTATTGCAATACCTCTGGGAAACGCCAGAGGCGGATGCAAAACAAGTGCATGAAGCACTGACAAAACACCAGGGCGGTGCGCTTAACAC
>JBFJYH010000046.1:0-19753 GCA_041622675.1 Porticoccaceae bacterium | reverse complement strand
TTTCATAAACTCCGGTTCAAAGGGCCCGAGATTGCCGATTCTATCGCCCTGTAAAAAGATCGCATCGACCAGGGCGATATCTTTTTCTCCATTGTCAAACGTGGCCGTAATGATTTTCGACCGCTCGCAGGTTTCATCTTTCGACAACTTGCCACTGGCCACCAGTCCGGCGGCCATACCGGCGATAGTGGGTTCGATCCACAGGGGAAAGACATTATTGGTGCCGGTCGACAGGGGCATCATCACTACGTCTTGCCAAATTTGAGTGACGATACGACTGGTGCCGTCGCCGCCCATAACAATAATTACATCACAGCCTCGGGCCTTCATTTCACGCACCGACTGGCGGGTATCTTCAGCGGAGTGGGTGATGGGGTTTCTAATCTCTTCAACCTCGGCACCGATGTTCATGTTTTCCAGAGCGCCGAGCACTAGCCTGCGGGGATCATAGGGCGCCAGTATGCGGGTGCAGCCGGTGGCTACGGCACCGACGACAATGCGGCTGATCTGGTTGCGTTTGCTTTCGTGGCTGACAGACTCAGCGCGAGCGGTGAGGCGACGGCTGTCACGGCCCGACATGGGGTTGGCGATAATTCCGAGAGAACCCATAGTGGCTTCCTGTTTTATTTATTCAGTCAGGGATTATAGGCTACAAAGCCTTTGCGGTAATATGGCCGCAGAATCAATTAATAAAGCACAAATAAAAGGATATTGATGATGATAAAAATCACCCGCTTAAACCACTCCGCCCTCGGTTGCCGCGTTGAGGTTGACGCCATGCGCCGTTTTTATGTTGACGTACTGGGTGTGAATACCGTTGAGCGCGATATTCCCGAACAACTCGCCGCCTTGATTCCGGGTTTCTGGATGCAGTTTCCCAATGGTCAGGTACATATTATTCAATGTGACGAGTCGGATGGCGAACGCAAAGTGCTGCCGGAATTGGCCGGTAAACCCCTTGACCCTATGGGGCCGCACACCGCTTTTTATGTGGAAGATATTGAGGCTGTTGAAACACACTTGAGCAACGAAAATATTGAATATCAGCGCATGGATCAATTTATTTTTGCCGCAGACCCAGCGGGCAATACTGTTGAATTTCAACAGGATCCAGAATTGTAGACTGAAGGCATTTGTTTAAGTTGAAGGCAAGAAAAGGCTGAATCAATGAGTGTAGACGTTAACGGCATCGCCCATATTCAACTCACCGTGAACGACGGCGAACGCTGCCTGCCTTTCTGGGAGGCACTGTGTCATTTTCTCGAAATGAAAACCTTAATACGCAATGACAATACAGTGTATTGCATTGGCAGTCGCACGGGTATTTTGGTGAGAACCGCACCGGTAGATAAGCAACATAAAGCCTTCGATCAAAATACCAGTGGTCTTCACCATTTTTGTTTTCGCGCCCGCAGCAAAGAAGATGTCGACAGTATTTATCAGTTTGTCGACACGCAGCTTAATGCCAATATTGTTCACGCTCCCGAGGACGGCACCCATTTTGCCCCCGGCTATTATTCGTTTTTGTTTGAAGACCCCGACGGCATTCGCGTTGAATTTAATTATGTGCCCGGTAAAGGGCATTTCGGCGAGCGGGGGCGCCTGGGTGAGAAGGGGCAGGGGCCGGCTAATGAATACGGGGAAGAAGGTTTGACAGATGGATGACCCTGCGCAACCACGTACTGTATTTTCTTGAAGAGAGCTAGTGTCAGAGAGCTTCTGTGAGAGAAGGACTGTGAAGAGCACGTTTGCGAAGAAAGCGCCAGTGGTTTTTATTAAAGGTAACTCGGCCCGAAAGCTAGAAGCCTTCGAGCCAAAGGAACGTGATTTATTCTCGCTATTCAGTGACCGTGTTTCTCGGCACATCCCTAAAGGGTCGGTCGACATCGGTGCGTGGTTCTTTGGGTAGACCGAGACTGCGTTCGGCAATGATATTGCGCTGTATTTCATCGGTGCCACCGGCGATAGACTCGGCGGGGGTTGAGACTAAGACTTCACTAATTATGCCGCCTAGAGCCCCATCGTCACCCGTTAGCAGGGCGTCGTTACCGGCAATTAAGGTGTGGGCCTGTGCGGCGAGACGGGCAACCTGACTGCCGGCAAGCTTACCTAAAGAGCCTTCAGGCCCGGGTGGTCGGCCCAGAGCCTGGGCGGCTTTAACGCGGCGGCCTGTCCATTCGGCAGCCTTGGCCATCATCAATACTTTGGCGATGGCCTGACGCACGGTGGGGTCGTCGTACTTGCCCGTGGCTTTGGCGCGCTCGATTAATAAATCAACGCGCCCGGCTCGTTGGGGATACCATTTATAGGGTTCCATCACACTGGCGATTTCGACACGCAACTCTTCGTAAATACGGCCCTCGCCTTTTTCAGACTTGCCCCAGGAGCGAAGGCCGTCTGACAATCTGCGCTCGTGGGCGAGGGTGGTCATTGCCACTTTCCAGCCATTGCCCTCTTTGTCGAGCATAAATTCAGGGGCTATTTTAGCATCGGTAAAAAAGATTTCGTTAAAGGACGCGTGGCCATTCATTTGCTTGAGGGGCCTAACCTCGACACCGGGCTGGTTCATATCGATAAGAAAGTAAGTCATGCCCTGGTGCTTGGGCACATCCCAATTGGTGCGCGTTAGCACCATGCCGTATTGGGCGTGGTGGGCACTGGTGGTCCAAACCTTCTGACCGTTGAGTACCCAATTTTCGCCGTCAAAGTCGGCCCGAGTGGTGAGCCCGGCGAGGTCTGAGCCACTGCCGGGTTCGCTGAATAACTGACACCAGGTATCTTCGCCGGTGAGCAGACGGCGTAGAAATTTGCCTTTGTGCATGGCATTGCCGTGTTCGAGAATCGTCGCGGCGGCAAGCATTCTGACGCCGGTTTTTGCCACGCTGACGGCGCCAGCTTTGCGTAGTTCATCGTCGACAGCATCGCCGAGGCTAATGCTCAACCCGCGCCCGTACCACTCTTTGGGCCATGCGGCACAACCCCAGCCGGAATCGATAAGCTTATTGCGCCAATCCAGCAAGCTGGCGTCGGGATCCCAATTAGCGTCGATCCACTCGCGGACTTGTGTCCGTATGCTGTGTTCTGACTGCTCTGTTGTTGCGTCATTCATGCTTAATTCTCCCAGCGCAGGACCAGTTGGTCGCGATGATAGTTGGGGTCGCCGAGAAAGACCTCGGAGCTTTTGGCCCGTTTGAAATAGAGGTGGGTGTCGTTTTCCCAGGTGAAGCCAATACCGCCATGAATTTGCAGGCACTCGGCGGCGGATTTCATATAGGTGTCAGCGGCATAGGCTTTTGCCAACGAGGCCACGGCGGGCAAATCGGGGGCTTCTTCAGCAGCAGCTGCCGCTGCATAATAGGCCGTGGATTTGGCCAATTCGACGTCGAGTAGCATATCGGCGCACTTGTGTTTAATGGCCTGAAAGGAGCCAATTAAGCGGCCAAACTGCATGCGTAATTGGGCGTAGTCGAGGGCCGATTGCAGCATCATTTGTGCACCACCGATCATTTCACTGGCCAGAGCGACGGCGGCGAGGTCGAGAATAGGAGGCAGCATATCGCCAGCCGTATTTAATTCACCGAGCAAAGTGGCCGGTGTTTGCTTGAAGGTAAGGTGGGCGAGTTTGCGCGTTGGGTCGAGGCTTTTTAATAAGCGACGGTTTAGCCCAGTTGCATCGGCGGCCACGGTAAACAACGATAAACCGTTATTGCCTGTACTGCCGGGTGTACGGGCGACGACAATGAGCAGGTCGGCGATATGCCCGTCTACCACATAACTTTTTTCACCATTGAGTAAATAGTTGTCGCCAGCGGGGGTGGCGCTTAACTCTGTATTGGCGGGTAGCCAGTCCTGGTTTGTTTCGCTCAAAGCGAGGGTGGCCAGGGTTTGGCCCGAGGCAATGCCGGGCAGTAATGCGCACTTTTGCGCCTCAGTACCGGCGTGGATAATTGTTGTCGCAGCGAGTGCGGTGGCGGAAAAATAGGGCGCGCAAAACAAAGCGCGGCCCATTTCTTCCAGCACAATGCATAGTTCAACAAAGCCAAAGCCCTGGCCCCCATAGGCCTCGGGGATATGAATGCCGGGCAGACCAAGTTCTACACTGAGTTGTTGCCACACGGTGGGATCGTAGCCTTGCTCGCTGTCCATGAGTTTACGGACTTCAGTGCGTGGCGATTTATCATCCATAAAACGGCGCACGATTAAGCGGAATTCTTCCTGTTCATTGCTAAAGGTAAATGACATAAATATCTCTCAACATTGTCTAGATAAAAACAGTAAACGGAATTGTTACTTTTTGGTTTTCTGCTTTTTTCTTTGTGTTTTTTCTCGGTAAAAATTTAACTTTCAGTAGTGTCGGCAAGGGTATTGTTTGCCAATAAGCTATTTATTTGGGTATGAGCGTAAGCATTGTGGCCACTAGTGGTGTCAATGCGAATCATTTCAGTATCATGTCACAGAGGACTTTTGGGTCAATGCTTGCAAGTTGGATGATTGTTATACCGTGTAATGAACACATGGCAGGCACGCCTTTATTTTTATTTCCCCCAGTATGGCGTGCGATGAGCAGTTTGTCAGCAGTGTTGATGACTACTGTGACTGTTTAATCAGCGGTGCTGTGAGTAAAGGCTGAAGTTGTTGAGGTGCGAAATAATTCTTTTCTACACCACTCAGAGGATCGGTAAAGCACAGTTGATAGGCCAGTAATTGTAGATCCTCCTGGCCATGCTCTTTCTCTGGCGTGCATGGCTCTTCGTTACAATCTCCTAGTGAAGAGCCATAGAGACGATCACCAATTATGGGATAACCTGCGTTGCTAAGGTGGCGACGTATTTGGTGCTTGCGTCCAGTTTCAATTTCAACCTCTATCAGGGAGCAATTTAGATCGGCCATATAATTGACGAGCTGGGCATGACTGCGGGCTTCGCGGCCTTCAATTGCCTGGTCAAATAATTGTCGCTCGGCGGGGAATTGACCTCGGACCCTCGCTCTGTAGCGTTTGTTAATTTTTCGCTTGGCAAAAAGAGCGGAAAGTTTGGCCGCGCTGCTTTTTTTATGGGCGAGAAGAATTAAACCCGTTGCAGCCCTATCGAGCCGGTGCACAGTAAAAGTGGTGCGGTCAAGGTGGCGTTCTACCCAGCGCCCCACCGTGCAATGGTCACCCCATTTTGTCCCTTGACTATACATTCCCTGGGGTTTGTACCACACGCTATAACTGCCTTCATCAGCAATCATCAGTGGCATAGGTGGTACGGTTGATTGTATGGCGAGATCGTAATAGATATGGAGTTCGTCACCGCTTTGCAGAGAGTGCTTGGCGCGGCGCAAACGGCGGGTATTGCCATTGTGAGTCAACCACACGGAGCCATTTTGCATCGCTTGTTTAATATTTTGTTTTGATAGATGACTAGCCGTTGCTAGCACGCTTATAGGCGATTCACTCGTATTCGTAATACACACATGTAGTTCGAATTGTTCGGGGGCTGGGCTCATGTTGGGTACGCCGAAATTGCAGTCTTCGTGGTTGGGTGCTAGACCAGTGTATTTTAGCGCTAATGAGGACCGTGGGTTGGATTGTTTTGCGTAGACTGACTGCTTTTCTATCTCATGTATTGTCTGCTAGGCTGTGGCGTATGACTGATATCTACTAAAGGACGAATCAATGAGCTGGCAAGTCAAACTGTTAAATTTAACCTCTCGCGTTATCGTTAAGCCTTTTGTCAAACGCTCTGCTCGAGGGAGTAAGCCGGGCCAACAGCAGGCAACGATTGATAAATTACGCCTCTGGGTGGCCAAGATGGATAAATTTTTGACACGTAAACATCACTCTTCTGTACCGGTAGACTTAATTGATGGACAGGCTTCTTATTTGTGGATAAACAATACTCCGGGTGCTACCCGAACTATTCTTTATTTACATGGTGGGGGAATGGTTATTCATGTACCGGGGATGTACAAAAAGTGGGCACAGCGTTTTGGCCCAGCAGTCAATGCACGGGTGTTGTTAGTTGACTATCGTTTGGCCCCCGAACATCCCTATCCGGCGCCCAATGACGATTGTTTTGCCGCTTATGAGTGGCTGGTAAAAGAGCAGGGCGTGAGCCCCGATACAATTATTGTCGCAGGTGATTCAGCAGGGGGCTATCTCACTCTAGCGACGCTATTGCGTATAGGGCAGTCTGACTTGGCCAATCCGGCTTGTGCCATTGCCATATCACCGCTTTCAGATTTTTCCTTCGGGAGCCCGTCACTGTATACCAATGAAAGGGCAGACCCGCTATTAAGTAATCAGCTTGTCCCTCTGGTAAGAGATATGGTACTTGGTGATCACCTGTGTACTGATCCCATGATATCGCCTGTTTATGCCGACGTCAGTGGCTTCCCACCTTTGCAGGTTCACGTTAGTAGTAATGAGATTTTGCGCGATGACGGTGTACGGATCGTCGACCGAGTCAGACAGCAGGGTGGGACCAGTGAGCTGTGTGAATGGTACAAAACTACCCATGTACATCCGATAATGGATGGCCTGCCCGAAAGTGATTTAGCGGTGCAAAAAATGCAAACTTTTATAAATCGCCACTGCTAAAGCATAGGTCTTAGTGACAAAGCTGTAATTGGGGAGCCTATTGGTAGGCTTCTCTCAACGCTTTCAGGTGTTCCTGTTGTGGCTGGTCAAGATAGGGTAGCAAAACAGTGAGTGCCTGATAAATACCCTGGTTGAAATGATTGCCTGAAATATTGGGCTCATTGATACCGGATAAATATTTTTTAAAGTGTATCCACTGGGTACATATCAACAGCATATTCAGGCTAGTGTCTTTAATGACATCGTAAGCCGTGATTAACAATACCCCCGATTCTGAGAGCGCAGAGAGTAATCGAACCAAGGTTTGGTAGAGGGCTGTAAGTAACTGCTGGAATTTTTTTGTGAGGGACGGGCATTTTGACGTAATGTGGTCGGTGTCTTGATAAATAAACAGATACTCAAGTGCCAGTTCAAAATTGAGATGTAAAAAAAACCAGATGTCCTCGACGCTTAAGGGTTCTGTAAAGGGCTGTTGTATTAAAGGTTGTAAAGCCTTCTCGTAGTTGCAGAACAGTTGTTCAATCAGTTGCTCTTTGTTGGGGTAGTGGTAGTAGAGGTTGCCAGGACTGATTTCTAGCTCTAAAGCGATGTGATTGGTCGAGGCATTGGACGTGCCAATTTGATTGAATAGAGTCAGGGCAGTATCTAAGATTCGCTGTTTGGTGCCTGCTCTTGCCAAAATATCTCTCCGTTAAACGCAGCATCTGCAAAGTTAGTTTTTTTACTCTAAATAAAGTTGCTATCTTGTTTTCCAGGGTTAGAACCGCGGGAGCATTGGTATAGTGTCGCGTGTGCATTCTGACTAATGTTAATCAATTAATACATAGGAAGAAAGATATTATGGCTACTTCAAAAACTCTATCCCACGAAAAAGTACGTAAAATTCTAGATAAGAATGATGAGATTGTCGGTAAGACCGTTGATAAAAGCCAGGAGTTGACCGAGAAAGTTTTGGATCGCAATAGAGATATTTGGCTTGCTGGCTTAGGTGCTTTTTCAAAAGCCCGTGACGAGAGCAGTGAAGTGTTCAATAAGCTAATTGAAAGTGGTGAGAAGTTTGAAGATAAGTACAAACAGATGGTTGATGAAAGTAGTGAATCGGCCATAAAAAAGGTATCTAATCTTCTTGACAAGATTCCCAGCCCCTCTGAAAAGATAGAAGATATTTTTGACTCTCGTGTGGCCAGGGCCTTGAAGCGCATGGGCGTAATGCCTGCAATTAATGCCTTGCAATCATTGTCTGAGCGTGTGGAAGAATTAAACTCGCTTATCGAAGAGTATGTGGATACGACACCTGAAAAGAAGACAAAAAAAACTGCTGTGAAAAAATCTGCCGCTAAGAAAGCAAGCGCGAAAAAACCTGCAGCCAAAAAAACAGCGACAAAAAAGCCTGTGGCAAAGAAGCCGGTCTCTCGTAAACCCGCTGCAGCGAAAAAGGAAGTAGCAAAGACAGTGGCGGCTGAACAAGCTTCTCTGCAAATGGAAGACTCGGTAACAGATGATAAAGCCGTTGATTTAGACAAGTATTTGAAAAGTTAAGCTACTCAAAGTCAAAAAAAGATCAACGGTTTGCCGTTGATCTTTTTTTTTGCGTACTAGTAATATCGACCTCGTACAATCAGTTCTCACCACCCCCGGGGGACTGTGATACGGAGTGTTTAGGGACTTGCGGGCTCTTGCCCTCAGATTTTCCATTGACCAATCCCGCAGAATTATTCGCTGATGGGGGGGCTGTATTGATAGCCGCTGTCTGCGTTATGTCGATGGGCTCTGGTATAGCAGGCGTAGTATTCTGTCTATTTGCTGCCATTATCGAGTCATTGCCCACGTGGGGCGGACTTTTAGAAAGCGGTTTAGATGTCGTTTTTTTGGCAGTTGTAGCTGTGGCTCTCGAGCTTTTTCTTTTTTTCGTCTGTTTGACGGCAGGTTTTTTGGTGGTGGTTTTTGTCGTTTCTATTCTCTCTTTATCTTCACCGTGGAACACTTTTTTCAGTTTTGTGAAGGAGGTTTTGTTGAGAGGTTCATATTGTTCAGCTTCAGGGTTAAACCAGTAAGATTTTCCCCTTTGCAAAGCAGCGTCAGGGATATTTTCTGTTTGTAAAATGGATTTTTTTATTTGTTGGCCGGGTGTCATAGGCAAATTGTCGACAATGCGTACCACGGCGGGTCGGTTTTTAGCGTCCAGTTCTTTAGCCACTGTTTCACTGAATTCATGAACGCTAAATTTGGCTTTAGCCCTTAGTTGTATGGCCACACTGGGTACTTCGTATTCATTGCCGTCAAGACTCAGTCCGTAGGCCGCGACAGCACTTACGCAGTCAAGCTGCCAAGCAGCATTTTCAATGGTGAGTGTGGGTAACCAGTCGTCTTTGGTGCGTATCAAATTACTGATCCTGTCAACAAAATGATACTCGCCGTCTTCATCAACGCGAAATAAGACGCCAGAAATTTGCCAGCAATCCCCTTTTTCAAAAACATTATAGATGAGCTGCTCGCCGTGATGTTCAGTACCCTTTTCCGTTTTACTTAATAACATGCCTGTCGTTCCATCGGGCACGGGGCATAGGTAGCCGGCAGCATCGAGAAAGGGGCGGTTTTTTTCATAGTCCCAGTAGACAAGAGCTACCTCACTACAGCCTGGAATGGCTTGAAAAACAGGCCCGGGCTTTTGGCCAGATATATTGGCTAGGTAAGTATTGCTGCCTCTGGCGACAAACACCTCCATTACTTTGGCTGAGGGGAAGCGTGTTGTTACTCTTTTTGACAATGCCTCGGGCATTCCCACCCCCGCGAAGAGACGAATTGAGTGGCCCTTTTCGAGCTTGTTAATGGGAGCATCGACCAGATCACGTAGCATATAGCCTGAATAAAAAACTACACGAGCGCCATAGCCACGGGCTTCCTTCCAGAACGTTGGCACATCAAATTTTGTGGCTACAGCAACACGAGCGCCGGCGACCAGTGAGGCGCTAACGCAAACGAGTAGACCTGTAGGGTTTTGTAGAGGGATCCAGCAGTAAGCTGTGTCTGATCTTAGTAATGCCGCTGAAGAGGCTGTACCTAAAGCTGACAAAGCCCAACGCTGATTGGTAATACTGTAGGAGTGAGTCTCATCATCGCGTTTGGAAAACAAGATAAAGGCGATATCTCTCGCTTTGCCCGGTGAGGACTGATACCAATCGGGCAGGGTAATACAGTCGGGATTTATTGCCTCAAGGTCAATCGCTTTGTCAGGTAAATCTCTCGTTGAGCGACCAAAGCCACCGAGAACATATACCTGGCCATGGAAGTTGGCGACAGCTGTTGGCGCATTTTCTGGGTCTGCAATGAGATATTGAACTTTTCCCAGTTTGAGTTCGGTGGCAAGTTGGCTTTTATTGCGCGTAGTGCGTAATAGCACTGCTACGGCACCGAGTCGGTTAACGGCCATAAGTGTCGCTAGGGACGAGGGGCGGGCATGCATAATGATGCCCACGTGGTCTCCGACCCGTACGCCGATCGAGATTAGGCCGCGAACTATATTATCAACGCGTTGACTGGCATCAGCGTAGCTGTGGGCTCTGCCATCGTAGAGAAAAAAAGTGTCTTTTGGGGCTTTCTGAGCCTGTTCTTCAAGGGCTAAAGCGAGACCGACGTTACTGTCACTATTGAGCTTTTCAAGGCGTGTAAACTGGGAGAGGTGAGTGCCAATATTGGCACTCACTGTCTTCACTGAATCCTTAGTAATGCCCAGTAGGTCTCCCGTTGTTAAAAATGCACCTTTGCCAATTCCGAACGCAGCTTTAGCCATAGTAGCTGGCAGAGTATTGTTCTTATGGGTGTCTGGATTTCGAGGTTCTACATGTTTACCCAATGTATAAATAGGTTCAGGCTGGTCAGTTTTTCCTTCACGCCACTGCACCCATTGGTCGATAGCGGGCCAGGTATTTTTCATCGCGCCAGAACCGACGACAATCCCCATATGGCCGCCCTTGACAGATAATTCAAATAATTCAGCATTGGAGACAGCTTCAGCCACTCCACGTACGGAGCCTGCACGTGCAATTTCGTCATTACTGCCTATCACGACGAGGATAGGGCAGGTGATTGCTGTGAGAGAAATAGCTCGATCTTCAATAATACAGCCACCGGAAACGAGACGGTTGCCCATTAACAGTTGCTGTAAAAATTCGTATAACGCGGGCCCAGGCCAGGCAACAAAACCCTCTCCACCAAGAAAGCTCCTGCCTTCTTCGGTTCGCAATAGTGCATCCCGATCATGTAGAGAACCTATAAAAGAAACCCAGCGCTTTATTTCTTTGCTAGGGCTCATTAGTTTAAACAAATTTTTTGTGGCCCAGGCAGGGATGGCCGTTGGTGTCAATCGTTTCGGAATCGCTTTGCCGACAGTTTCAAAAACTCTAGTAGTGACCTCATCTGGAACGCCCGGTAAAAAGTTTTTATAAATATTAACGGGTGCGCCAAAAGTGAATATAGACGCAATATCCTGCGAGTTGCGATAGGCAGCGGCAAGATAGCAAAAGATCCCGCCCTGGGAATAACCACCTAGGTGAAGCGGTAGTTGTTTTTGTTTATACACGAACTCGATAGCGTCGTTCACGGCAAGAATGTGGTCACTAAAATCTCTCTCTAATCCACCCTCCTGATGTTCGGGAGAGCCAAAATCAACTACCCATACCGAGTAACCCAGTTCGGTTAAATAGGTAACTGCGCTGTTTTCAGGGGAAATATCATACACATCTGCAGAAATCATTAACGGCGGTACAAGAACAATGGGGATGCGTTTGGATTTGGAGGTTTTAATTTCGTAGCAGCGTAAACGATAATTAGTGTTTTCGTGGGCAACATAATAAACGGTGCCTGTTCTTGCCTGTAATCTCCCAAAGCGGGCAATAACGGACGCATTCTTGACCGCAGCGCTTAATCGGGATGGTGTGTCTAAAAGTGGAAGGTGTTTTTTATTCTTATTTTTCATGTTCTCTGCTTCCATTATATCGGTTCCTTCTTGTTAGCGATGATGAACATAATTAATATGATTCGTTCTAAAGTGACGAATTTCCTTAAGGGAAATGGATTGCCTGAATTCATTTCTACAAGTCTAAAAATAGTGTCGTTCTCGTTTAGTATTTAATGGGGATCTATACCTAAGATATACCATAATATTGCTTTATGCTTGAGTTAGCCTTCCTCACTACTAGTTACTAGGGGAGTTAAACCGGTAAAAGATTCATTGAGGGCGGCATCAATAAAGCGATTAACTCTTTTCTCCCAAGGAAAACTGATATGGTTACCGTGGTACCACTCAATTTTAGGCTGCCCCCAATGCCGCCACAGGCCTAACGGATCTCCAGGGCGAGCCAACCTATCGAATAATCCTGCGTAGATATAACGCTTTTTTAAGGCTATTTTCGGCTTTAAAGCGGTTGGAGAAATGACTTGAGTCATTTTTTCAATGTCATCCCACGGCATACCAATATTATCCATAAAGTAAAGGAGGTTGCGCTGTCCGAGTCGTCTTGCTGCGCGTACCAGGTTGACCGCAGGTACCCCAGCGATAGCACAGGCAAGGCCACCTTGGAGGCCAGATAATAAAGCGGTGGTATACCCCCCGAGGGAAATACCGTGAACGCCCACTTCTTGCGCTTCTTGCTCCTTTTTCAACCAAGTAATAATGCGTCTCAATTCGAACATCGCCTGTGCTTGTGTATGGATGAGATTGACATAGCCAGGAGACAACACGCCGTCGCCACTGGTCGGGCCTATTTTTCGCGGGCCATGTAATGGCAGCACGTATTGGAGAATATTAAGGCCCTTACTTTCATGTAGAGCTCCGGCATGGAAGCAAGGTAAGTCCATACACGGCATACCCATGCGATAACCATGTATGTTAATTAACCAGGGTCTTGCTGGTCCCGAATGGCGAAGTACCCAGCAGTGTGCAGTGTGATTGGGCGTGTAGCTGAGCCACCGATTGCGGCCAGCCTCGCCCATATGGGGAACATAGCCACTCTCAAAGGTCATGTGCTCGTAATCGACACCGAGTGATGTTTCTTTCTTGAACTGGGTTTTATTGAGTTTAGGTGGCGCTTGATGATAGCCCCTGGGGTTTTCCAGCCAGCCTTTGTCCTCAAAAAAACCAAGTGTATCTTTCATTTCGTCAGCACAGCGCTGGCGGAACCCTGGGGTGGGGAAGCGTAAGCGCGAGGCCATACCAAGTCCGACCATTAAGGTTTCATCGACCCCAATCATGGCCGCTGAACGCAGTGAGATTTTGGGTTTGGGGAATTCGTCGGGCCAGTCAAGGAAATCTTTAATGAATGTGGAGCCGGGAATGCATTTTGGAATTTTCCTTGCAGGTAATTCCCTTGGCTGTGGCAGAAAAGAAGATAGTTTCATTATTTTGGCTCTGCTTGCTTAATATCAATATATTGACATAACTCGGGTGGGTTTAGAAGGTTAGTAAAGAAATAGATTAATTCTTGGGTCGCCACCTGTTACGTCTATGTTTTCGGGGAGTCCGTTCCGTTGGGCCATAAATCAATAAAATGGTGTAGTGGCCCTGAGCCTGTACCAACGCTGAGTTCTCTGGCGCCTAGTAGGGTCAGTGTTAAATAGTTTTTCGATCTTTCTATAGCATCTACCAAATCAGCATTATTACAGGCCAAATTAGCGGCAATGGCGGCGGAAAGCGTGCAGCCGGTACCGTGTTTATTCGGCGTCTCAATGCGACGGCTGGAAAACCAATGGCTGCTTGCCATCTTGTCAACCAGCACATCGGGGCTTTCACTGCCGGGTAGATGCCCTCCCTTTAAGAGCACAGGGCATTGGCCTAGCGTCTGTAATTGTGCAGCCATGACGAGCATATCTTGTCGTGAGTTAGGTGGCTTTGTGCCGAGTAGACAGGCGCCCTCATCTAAATTGGGGGTGTAGAGCCTGGCAATGGGTAGAAGCTCGTGAACCAATGTTTCCACTGCGTCAGGGTTGAGCAGGCGGTGGCCGCTGGAGGACAGCATGACCGGATCGACGACAATATTGCTGGCGCGGTAGTATTTTAGCCGCGCTGCGACGCGGCGAATAATATCGGCGTTGGCGAGCATGCCGATTTTTACCGCTGCGGGCTGAATATCGTCGAAGAGACAGTCAATTTGCGCCTCGACAAAACCCGGGTCGGGGCAGTGAATGGCTTTGACGCCACGGGTATTTTGCGCGGTGAGGGCACTGATAACGGCCATGCCATAAACACCGTTAGCCGCGAAGGTTTTTAAATCGGCCTGAATACCGGCACCGCCACTGGGGTCTGAACCGCCGATGCTTAAGACATTTTTTATTGGGCTTGTGCCGTTTGTGTCAATTGTGCCTATGGCCCCTGTCTTTTCGTTTAAGTTCAATCTTGCTCCAGACTTAAAATAGCCAGGTTGGGATAGTGCTGGTCGGCGAGAATTTGCGCGGCGCTACTAGCGCGACGACCACTCATGCAGCACAGCACGACTCTTTGCTCGCGGGGTATCTCCGCAAGGCGTTGATGAATGTCTGATAGAGGAATGTGCGTGGCGTAGGGCAGTGGCGGTGTCTGTAATTCATCGGCATTGCGCACGTCGATGAGGGTGTCATGGGGGTTTACCTCTTCGCTGTTTAATACGGCAATGGGGGTGGTTGTTTCAGGTTCCGGGGCATTGGAAAAATCAATACTGGAAAAGTGTTGGTGCCAAAGGTCCACATTCAATAGCCTTGCGGGGCCGGGTTCAGTGAGCAGTTGTTTAATGGCGGCCTGGGCCTGTAGGGCACCGAGTACGGCAACGACGGGGCCGAGCACGCCGTCGCGCGCGCAGGATAAACCCTGGTCAGGGGGGCAGGGAAACAGTGCCCGGTAGCTGGGAGCATGCTGGCAAAAAACGCCCATATAGCCTTTCATGCCCGCCGCCGAGGCAGAGATGAGTGGCTTGTTTAAGAGCTGACAGGTATCACTGAGTAAATACGTGGTGATGAAATTATCGGCGGCGTCGATGACACAATCGCAGTCTTCCAGTAGGGCTTGGCAATTGCTGGAAATAAGTCGCTCGCTAATGGCTTCAACCACAACCTCACTATTTAATGCCGCCATTTTTCGGGCGGCCACAGCCACTTTGTACTGCCCTTCATCGGCTTCACTAAACAACACTTGACGATGCAGGTTGTGAATAGCCACACGGTCTTTGTCGACCAGGCGTATATGGCCGATGCCGGCACCTACCAAGTAGGTGAGAGCGGGCACGCCGAGACCACCGGCACCGATGATAACAATGCGCGCGGCGGCGAGTTTGGCCTGCCCAGCGCTGCCAACGTCGGGTAGGGCGAGTTGTCGGGCATAGCGATTTTCACTCATGGACATCCTCTTATTTAGCGGCCTTGTGGAGAGAGCCCCTATGCTCTGTAAAAGCTTTAATCACTGGTTTAATTCCGCTGTTTTATTTCCGCGTTTTATGCCTATGATTTATTGCACAGCTGTAGCAAGCCACTCTTGCAGGCGTTGTTCGGGGTCTTGGTGCCAAAGCACATCAGTGACTACGGCAATGGAATCCGCTCCTGCACAATAGGCTCCCGCGGCGCGTTCGACACTCATGCCCCCGATGGCAACTAACGGGGTATCGCCGACTAATTGGCGCCAGCGTGCCAGCTTTTCTAAACCCTGGGGTGCCCAGGGCATTTTCTTTAACTGTGTGGCGTACACGGGGCCAAGGGCGATGTAGTCGGGTTTAAGGTTTAATGCATAGGCCAGCTCTTTACCGTCGTGGGTACTCACGCCCAGCTTAAGGCCCGCGCGACGAATTTTTGCCAAGTCGGCACTGGCGAGGTCTTCCTGGCCGAGGTGAACAAAGTCACAGCCTAATTCCAGGGCGAGCTGCCAGTAATCATTAATGATCAGTTGGCAGTCATAGGCGGCGCAGAGCGCTTTGGCCTTGCTAATTTCAGCAGCCAATGTTGAGGGGGGTAAATCTTTAATACGCAATTGCACCAGCTTTAAACCGAGGGGCAAAAAGCGTTCCAGCCACTGACTGTTATCGACAATTAAATAAAATTTGTGCAGCCAGTTGGCGGAGGGCTTTGTTGGCAGAGCTGGTGGATGAGGCATTTTATGCTCCCCCAGTGCCATGCCAAAAAGGGCTGCCTAGTACCGGCGTTGAGGGGCAGGCCATATCGCGGGCTTCAATGGCTCCGGCGTTAAAGGCGGTATGTCCCGCTTCAATCGCCTGGGCAAAGGCACTGGCCATGGCCACGGGGTCACCGGCTTTGGCGACGGCGGTGTTGAGTAAGATGGCGTCGTAGCCCAGCTCCATGGCCTGGGCCGCCTGTGAGGGCAAGCCAATGCCGGCATCGACAATCAGTGTGGTGTCGGGGAAATGCGCCCGTAATGCCTTGAGAGCAAAGGGGTTGTTCAAGCCGCGACCACTGCCAATGGGCGAACCCCAGGGCATTAAAACTTCGCAACCGGCAGCGAGCAGTTTATCGGCCACCACCAAGTCGTCCGTTGTATAGGGAAAAACCTGAAAGCCTTCGGCACAGAGAATGCGTGCTGCTTCCACCAGGCCGAAAACGTCAGGCTGTAAGGTGTCGTCTTCGCCAATCACTTCGAGCTTCAGCCAGGGTGTGGCAAATAACTCCCGCGCCATATGGGCGGTATTCACCGCTTCTTTGACGGTTTTACAACCGGCGGTATTGGGTAACAGGCGCGCGCCGGACTGCTGAATGAGAGACCAAAATTGCTGCCCTGCACTTTCTTTACCAGTGCCTTTACCCCCGCCTTTACCCGCTTCGCGGCGCAGAGAGACGGTGACGATATCCGCCCGACTGGCGGCAATGGCGTCGAGCAAAATAGCTGGCGATGGGTACTGGGCGCTGCCAATTAAAAAGCGTGAAGTAAATTTACTGCCGTACAAATTTAGCGCTTCGTTGGGGACGGCTTTCTCGGGAGTCATCAGCCACCCTCCATGGGGGCCAGTATTTCGATGGCACAGCCTTCGCGTAAGGGGGTTTGCGCCCGTGCGCTGCGCGCAACGAACAGACCATCAATAGCAGTGGCAACTTTGTCGGCTTCGTGGCCGAGTGCGGCAACCAAAGCGGCGAGGTCATTGTGTTCAGTGTCGAGGCTTGCGCCGTTAAGGTGTATTTTCATTCATTACCTCTGAGGGAATAATGCCGTCGAGGGCGAACTCGACACAGCGTCGCGCCATGGCGGGGGCGGCGAGAAAACCGTGGCGATACATGCCATTGACCGCCAGAGTTTTCCCCCGACGGCGTAATTGCGGCAGGTTGTCGGTGAAGGCTGGGCGAGCCTCGACGCCAATCTCGAGTATTTCGGCCTCACCAAAGGCCGGGTGCAGGGCATAGGCTGCCGATAGGAGTTCAAGCACTGACCGCACACTGGCACGATGTCGCTCGGTGCTCTCTATCATGGTTGCGCCAATCATAAAGAGGCCTTTTTCACGGGGCACAATGTAGAGCGGAATGCGCGGGTGCAAAAGGCGTACTGGACGCGTGAGCTTTATTTCGTCGCTGTGGAGATGCAGCATTTCACCTTTGACACCGCGCAGTTCGGGCAGTACATGCCGTGCGCCGAGGCCTCGACAGTCGATGATCCAGTCGGCAGCACTGCTGTACTGATTGCCCGGCCCGTCGTCAATGTGACGCTGTGTAAAGGTAACCCCGCGTTTTTTTAAAGTGCCAATTAAGTGGCTAAGCGTCTGGCGTGGATCGAGGTGGGCCTCGTCGGCAAAAAAAAGAGCGCGGCTAAAACGCTCGCCGAGATCGGGTTCTAGCTGGTGTATCTCCTCGCCCTCAACCCGGTGCCAGCCCTCGGTATTTCGGGCGAAATTATTAAGCAGGGGCTGGTCGCGAGAAGTGGCCACTACCAGGGTGCCGGCGTTGGTGTAGGCGGGGGCGACGGTTTGCCAGAAAGCCATGCTTTCAGCAGCCAGGGTGGAAATCAGTGGCTCGGCACTTTCACCCTCGCAGCCCGGTGCCAGCATGCCACCCGCCCACCAGGAGCAGCAGGTGCTATCGAGGGCGTCACTGGCGGCAATAATGTTGACTTCGCAGTCGCGTTCGACAAAGGCATGAGCGCAACACAGGCCGCTCACGCCGCTGCCGATAATTTCAATCTTCATTGTGGCTGTGTGCTTTAACCGATGTTCTCAATATAAATTTCGCTACCCTGATCCTTAAACTCGGTAGATTTTTCATCCATACCCTGAGCCACGTAATCGCGGACATCCTGGGTGATTTTCATGGAGCAAAATTTGGGGCCGCACATGGAGCAAAAGTGAGCGACCTTGGCAGAGTCTTTGGGGAGTGTTTCATCGTGATAGTCGCGGGCGGTATCGGGGTCGAGACCCAGGTTGAATTGATCCTCCCAGCGGAAGTCAAAGCGCGCTTTTGATAACAAGTCATCGCGGTGGCGGGCATGGGGGTGACCCTTGGCGACATCCGCCGCATGGGCGGCAATTTTATAGGCGATCAAGCCCTGTTTCACATCGTCACGGTTGGGCAGGCCGAGGTGTTCTTTAGGGGTGACATAGCAGAGCATGGCACAACCGAACCAGCCTATCATGGCAGCGCCAATTCCACTGGTGATGTGGTCGTGACCGGGGGCGATGTCGGTGGTCAATGGACCGAGGGTGTAGAAAGGGGCCTCGTCGCAGTGCTCGAGTTGCAGATCCATGTTCTCTTGAATCATGTGCATGGGCACATGACCGGGGCCTTCAATCATGGTTTGAATATCGTGGCGCCAGGCGATTTTGGTGAGCTCGCCGAGGGTTTTTAATTCCGCAAACTGTGCCTCGTCATTGGCGTCGGCAAGTGAGCCGGGGCGCAGGCCATCACCCAGCGAAAAGCTGACGTCGTAGGCCTTCATGATTTCACAGATGTCTTCGAAGTGGGTGTAGAGGAAGTTCTCCTGGTGATGGGCGATACACCACTTGGCCATAATGGAGCCACCACGGGAAACGATACCTGTGAGGCGATTCACTGTCATAGGTACATAGCGCAGCAGCACACCGGCATGAATAGTGAAGTAGTCGACGCCCTGTTCGGCCTGCTCAATAAGCGTATCGCGAAAGACCTCCCAGTTGAGATCCTCCGCGACGCCGCCCACTTTTTCCAGCGCCTGATAAATCGGTACGGTGCCGATGGGAACGGGCGAATTGCGCAGGATATGGTCACGGGTGGAGTGAATATGCTTACCGGTCGAGAGATCCATCACCGTGTCACCGCCCCAGCGAATCGACCACACCAGTTTTTCGACCTCTTCGTCGATGCCAGAACTGAGTGCCGAGTTGCCAATATTGGCATTGACCTTGACCAGAAAATTGCGGCCAATAATCATCGGCTCCAATTCAGGGTGATTGATATTGGCGGGAATAATCGCCCGTCCGGCAGCGACTTCGCTGCGCACAAATTCCGCCGTGACCGTATCAGTGAAACCCGCGCCCATGCTGTTGCCCTTGAGACGTGCGACGCGCTCGGGGGTATTAAATTCATTGGCTAGTGCGCCGCGCAGTTCGTTCTCTCGAATCGCGATGTACTCCATTTCCTCTGTGATAATGCCCTTTCTGGCGTAGTGGAGCTGGGTCACATTGGCGCCGCTCACGGCACGTCGCGGGGTGCGTTGCAGCTCGGGGTTGTAGTAGCGTGTCGACTGGTCGGCATCGCTAACGCCGTTGTCGGCGGGCTTTGTTTCTCGACCGGTGTAAGTTTCGATATCGCCGCGACGCTCGATCCACGATGAGCGCACATCGGGCAGACCACGGTGAATATTTACATCTACATCAACATCGGTATAGGGGCCGGAGGTGTCGTAAAGATGAACCTGTTCGCCCGTGGTCAGTGTGACTTGGCGCATAGGCACTTGCACATCGGTAAAATTCGTGGAGGTGGTATAAATCTTTTTACTGGCCGGTAGTGGATCCTGGGTAATGTTTTGTCGTTGGCTCGTCTCAGGTTGGTTCGTGGTTTTTGAATTTTGCTCTGACATATTGACTCCGTGGCTTATTTTGAAAGGGCCGGGCGGAGAGCTGCATAAGGCAGGGTATTTTTAATGGTGCTATAGAAAATAACACTGATGATGGCACTAAAAACATTGCTCTTTCCTACGCCGGTACTAGACGGTTCAGGTTCAACGGGTTCGCTACGCAGTAT
>JBFJYH010000045.1:0-19849 GCA_041622675.1 Porticoccaceae bacterium | reverse complement strand
GTGGTTGGCTTAACCGAAATCACCCCACAATACTCTGGCATATTAGCTGCAAACTCTTCGGTACCGATGGCCCGAGCGACATCAATAATGGCGTTTTTATCCATCGTCACCAATGGCCGTAACGTCAGCATATCGGTAACACTGTCAATCACTGACAAATTGGTCAGCGTCTGGCTGGAAACTTGAGCCACGGCCTCGCCCGTCACCAAGGCCTCGACCTTCCAGCTTTGCGCCACTTCTGTCGCCGCTCTCAACATCATCCGTTTGAGCACAACGCCCATTTGCGAGTTATCAACCTTGGTGAGAATTTCTGCGACAACGTCTTCGAAGGGCACGGTAATAAATTTTACCCGGTGAGATGTGCCGTATTTATTCCATAAATACCAGGCAACCTCTTTAACGCCCAATTCGTGGGCGCGGCCACCGAGATTGAAAAAACAATAGTGAGTACGCAAACCCCGTTTGATGGTCATATAACTGGCCACAGTGGAGTCAAAACCACCGGATATGAGTGACAACACAGAATCCTGTGTGCCCAGAGGGAATCCTCCCAAACCCTGAGCTGTGCTTTCGAGCACAGAAAGAACCTGACCGCGAATATCGAGGCGTATCTCTACATCGGCTCCCTTGAGCTGCACTTTGCTTGCACCAGAACGCTGAAACAGGCGCCCGCCTACCTCGCGCTCAAATTCTGACGAGCTAAATTCATGTTTACCGCTGCGCTTTACACGTAGACAAAAACTTCTGCCCTTCAGACTTTCCCCGTACATGGGCCACAGTAAATCAGCCATTTCATCATAAGTGCCTAAAGGGTGAGCACTGACATGGGAGTAATTGGCCACACCTGGGGTATTGGCCAGCAAGCGGCTAATAAAGGCATCGCGCTCGGCATCGGCACCCTCGGCGACGATTTCAATTTTATCCCACTGGCTGAGTACCTGAACCCCGGCATAGCGTCCCTTGAGCATGCGGCGCAAGTTATCCCTCAACTGCTTAATAAAGCGTTTACGAACAGGGGGGCTTTTAATAATAATTTCGGGAAATAATTTAACAACAAAATGCATGGGCAGGACTCGGAGGCCAATGGCTGGGAAGATCGTGCATTATAAGGCAAGTTTCTACGTGTCAGATACTTGCCCAAACTCACAGCGTGAAAACGACGGGGAAAACGGCTTATGAATCAGCCGCCAGCACATGCAACTGATTCATAAGCCGTAATCTAAAACTGAAAACCGCCGATTAGTAAGCTCCGACCACTCGACACTGCATATCAGCAGCTCTGTTCTTTCGCACGACTCTCGCCCAAAAGCTCAATGTAAGCTAGTATCTTGGTCCGTCATTTCTATTTCACTCGTCGCTCCATTCGTCATCTCACCCACCGACATACCACCATTGAGCGGAGTTTCTTTCTGGGCGACATTTGCGGACACCTCTTCTTTTACCGCCGTTTTTGCATGGACTTTCTTTTTACGGGCTGGCGTTTTTTTAGATGCCCTCTTTTTAGCTGGCGAACTACTCCCTTTTATTGCCGACCTAGAAGTGGCGGGACCCGTAGCAGTCGACCCAGTGAGGTCGCGGAGAAGTCTCGACAATGAGGCTTGGGTAAGTGATTCATATTTTTCAGATTTTTTATTATACCAAAATGCCTGACCTCTCTTTAATGCCCCTTGTGGGATTCCAGCATCGGCTAATATTTGTTTCTGCACCTGATTACTAGGCGTCATCGGCAAGCGGTTTGCGACCATCACTACGAGGGGAAGACTCTTCACATCTAGCTGCTCATGTAATACCGCCGTTAAATCTTGCGCGACGAGCTTAGCTTTATCGCTCAAAACGACTGACGCTACAGGAATTTGATAGTCGCAACCCTCGATGGTCACACCATAAGCCGCAGCGACACTGATACCGTTCAATGTGCTGACGGCTGTCTCGATAGGTGAGGTCGGTATCGCATCGTCCTTGGTTAAGATCAAGTTACTGGCTCGGTCAACAAAATGGTAATCCCCATCGCTATCGAGGGTAAACAGGTCACCCGAAATCTGCCAGCAATCGCCTTGCTCAAAAACGTTGAAAATATAGGTGTTATCTCGATAGCCAGTGCCACTATCGTCCTTCACAAGTAGCATGCCCACGGTTCCAACTGGGGTGGGGCACAAATAGCCGGCCGTATCGTAGAAAGGTAGGTTTTTGTAGTAATCCCAATGGACCAAAGCAATATCATTGCTGCCTGGCAATTGCTGGAATACTGCACCAGATTTATTACTATTAATATTTGCCAAGTAAGCATGATGACGAGTCGATAGGTAAACCTCCATTATTGAGGCATCACCAAAACGCGCACCCACCCGCTGACTCAAGGCCTCTGGCATCCCAGTGCCCGCAAACAAACGGATATTGTTACCACGCTCCAGTTTATGTTCCGGCGCATCCACCAACTCACGCAACATGCCGCCAGAATAAAAAACAATATTTGCCCCATAACTTCGCACTTCATGCCAAAAAGTATCCGTCTCGAATTGCCGTGCCAGACCAATTCGAGCACCTGCGACTAGGGAGGCGCTGACTGAAATTAACATTCCGGTAAGGTCGTGAAGCGGGGTCCAACAGTAAACGGTATCTCCTCGCACCATTCTCGTTGCCGAAGCCGTGCCTAGAGAATACAAGGCCCATTGGCGGTGAGTTATTTTGTCGCAATGTGTTTCAGACCCCAGGCGACTAAAGGAAATGAATGCCACCTCATCGGCTTTACCCGGTGACGGTTGATACCAGTCTGGCAAAGCGACTCTTGAGGGGTCAATTTTCTCCATGTCAATCACACTCTCTGGCAACTCACGGCGGGAACGCCCGAAGCCACCGAGTACATAAGTCTGACCACCAAATGTTTTCACACCGGCCTGTGCATTTTCAGGGTCGGCAATAAGGTACTGAACTTCAGCAAGCTTTAATTCGGTGGCAAGTTGAGACCTGTCACGCAATAGCACCGCAACTGCCCCTAGGCGATTAATCGCAAGGTTTGTCGCTAAAGCCGAAGGTCGAGCATGCATAAGAACGCCAACATGGTCACCACGACGCACCCCAATTGAAATTAAACCACGCACAATATTGTCGACGCGTTCATTAGCATTGGCGTAGGTATGTGCCCTTTCAGCGTAAAGAAAATAGGTATCCTCGGGCGATTTTTTCGCTTGCTCCTCCAAGGACAAAGCAAAACCCACTTTACTCTCTGAGTCTAGTTTCTGAAGGCGCGTCAGATTGGTCAACCGCGAACTAAAATTATCACCCATCGTCAGTAGTGACGTTTTGGTGCTTCCCAGCAAATCACCCGCTGTACCCAGAAGCCCCTTGCTCATACCAAACATTGTCCTGGTGAGCGCAGCCGCTAAATTCTCCTCTTCGGAGCTACTTGCGCTGTCTTCACTACCCACCTCATCGAGCAGGTTAATGTGCTCAGGTTTATCAGCTTTTCCGGCCTGCCAACTCAGCCACTGATTGACTGTAGACCAAGTGTTTTTCATGGCGCTCCCACCAACAACTACACCGAGATGCCCAGCCCTAGGTAAATACAACTGGTAAAGCTCTGAATTAGGGGCTGCCTCGACGATGCCGCGAACTGAACGAGGCCGGGCTATAGAATCGTTGCCGCCGATGAAAGCAAGCATTGGGCAGGTAATATCTGTCAGTGAAACTGTACGTCCTTCAATCACACAGCCCCCGGAAACCATACGATTGCCCATCAACATTTGCCGCATAAATTCAAGCATGGCGGGACCAGGCCAGGCGACAAAACCATCAGACATAAACGATCTTTGATCTTCCCCCTTGAGGATCGCATCCCTATCGTCCAGCATTTTGAGTAAAGAGACCCAAGATTGGAGCTGCTTGACCGGAGCCAACATTCTAAACAAGTTTTTACTTGCCCAGCCAGGAATAGACGAGGGCAAGACACCTGTCGGGACAGCCTCACCTATAGTCTCTAAAACCTTGAGCGTCACCTCATCTGACACGCCAGGCAGAAAGTTTTTGTATAGATTGACCGGAGCGGCAAAAGAGACAATCGAACCTACATTTTTAGACTTTCGGTACGCAACCGCGAGATAGCAGAAAATACCACCCTGACAGTATCCCGCCAAATGCACCGGTTGACGGTGTTCGGCATAGACAAAATCTATGGCGTCATTCACCGCGACCACATGGTCGCTCATATCGCGGTGCAGCCCACCTTCTTGGTCAGCGGGTTCACCAAAGTCAACCAGCCAAACTGAAAACCCTTGTTCGCTCAAATAGTCTACAGCGCTGATCTTTTTTGAAACGTCGAAAACATCGGCACTCATCATTAATGGCGGTACAAGAATAATCGGCACGCGAGCTTTATTCGTTTTTTTCAACTCATAACAGCGCAAGCGATAAACAGGGCTCTCGTGGGGAACCGAATAAAGCGTGCCCCTGCGCGGCTCGAGCCGTCCAAAGCGCGCCAAAACCGATGCATTCTTTAATGCAGAGGCCAACCTAGAGGAACTACCTAATATCTCAAAACCACCAGCGAGCTTGTCTTTTTCCTTCATGACTTCCACCTGTTATCCTTAAAAACCCATACCGCGCTTGTGCCAACTAGCTAAGTGCGCCCGAATAAGGTTTATATAATAAACAGGGGCTATATCACAAATTCTTTACAGCCATGCCGTTCCGCCCACAAGATACTACAGGGCATCGAAGACATGGATTGGTATCTTAGGTAAACGATGCGTCGAGGGCACTATCAATAAATGTTCGAACATTTTTATCGCGAGCAAATGTCATATGATTACCCTGATACCATTCAATGGCAGGGCGATCCCAGTGCTCCCACAAGCCCAGCGGCTCTACCGGGTGAACTAGGCGATCCAGAACACCGGCATAAATAAAACGTCTTTTTTTCGGGACTTTAACCTTCATTGCCGTTGGCGAGATGACCTGTGCCATTTTTTCAATTTCGGCCCAAGGCATATTTAAATTATCGAAGAAATACAACAAATTTCGCCGTCCCAATCTGCGTGCTGCTTTGACTAGCTCCACCGCGGGTATACCGGCAATAGCACAGGCAAGATTACCTTCGAGCGTCGCCAATAGCGCCGTCGTAAAACCGCCGAGTGAGATGCCATGAACACCAATTTGCTCTGCGCCATCTCGACGCAACCAGTCAATAATACGCCGCAGTTCAAACATTGCCTGAGCTTCGGCATGTATTGCATTGACATAGCCTGGTGACAATAAACCGTCACCACTGGTTGGGCCTATCTTTCTTGGCCCATGCAGGGGAATAACATAGTGCAGAACATTAAAGCCTTTAGTTTGATGGATATATTGTGTGCTAAAAGCCTTAAAATCCATGAACGGAGTCCCCATGCGGTAGCCATGGATGTGTATCATCCAAGGTCGGGGCGGGCCGGCATGGCGAAGCACCCAGCAATGGCTAGTATGATTATTTTCATAACCGAGCCAGCGTGCTCGTCCAGCCTCTCCCATCCGCGGCACATAGCCACTTTCAAACGTCATATGTTCGAAACTTGTGCCCCCAGCCGATGCGTTTTTGAAATTCACCTTGTCGAGAGCCGGTGGTTTTTGATGGTAAGCCCGTGGATCATCCAGCCAACCACTCGCTTGGAAATATTCCAGAGCGTCTTCCATTTCTTGGGCCGAACGCTGACGAAACCCGGGAGTTGGAAAACGCATCCGCGAGGCCAAACCTAGTCCAACAATCAGCGCCTCGTCGGCGCCAACCAGCAGCGCAGAACGCAGTGAAACTTTCGGAGACGGAGTCTCCTCCGGACAATCAAAGGCCTCGTTAATAAGCGCCGCACCAGGCAGCCAAGTGGGCAGCACCTTAGGTGACGAGGTGTTACCTGAAGTTGCTTTAAATTTTACCGCCATAGATCACCTCTTACTTCCGTTAACTGCTGCTACCAGGCAATCCATCGCAAACACTTTATATCCTGTGACCATCATACACACTACATTCGCATTCACCATCATTGGCGGCACAAATTAAGGGCGAACAAAGCATCATTCCACCCCAAAGCAAGACCTATCGCCCATTTATAGCGCGGGTCACGGCTTGTTCTTACAAGAGCCCTCCAACCGCGCCCCTGTTTTGCGTGCTCAATTTTGGTGCCTATAGGTTATACTATGCACCAATTTGGGCGCCCAGCATTTACAATTTAACCAAAAGCCCCTGACACAGCGGCCCCAGCACACTACATAAGTAGTGGCACAACTTTTGCTACATTTAGAACTTGCGGTCTTGTCGCAATAACACATAAGCTAAAGAAACTATGGCATTCCAACAATTGTGCCATTACTTTGTTCCACGCTCATTCGCCCTCTTCCCTAGACTAAATATGCGGGAAGTGAGTGAAAGAAAACCACACTGATCTAGATCTGGAGGACATCAATGTCTGAAAAAACGTTAAATCTCATCAAAGAAAGTGAAGCTGGCTGGGTAGATCTGCGTTTCACCGACACTCAGGGCAAAGAGCAGCACGTCACCATCCCTTCAACCGAGGTCGATGAGAACTTCTTTGATGAAGGCAAGATGTTCGACGGCTCATCTATTGCTGGCTGGAAAGGCATTAACGACTCGGACATGATTTTAATGCCCGATGACAACACGTCTGTGCTCGACCCGTTTACCGATGAAGAAACTATCATCTTACGCTGCGGCATTGTTGAGCCAGCCACACTGCAGGGCTACAGCCGCGACCCCCGCTCTATCGCCGACCGCGCTCAGGATTACATGCGCTCCACGGGTATTGCCGATACTGTGCTGTTTGGCCCAGAGCCCGAATTTTTTATTTTTGACGACGTAAAATGGGGCGCCAATATGAGCGGCGCATTCTACAAAGTCGCATCTGAAGAAGCCGCTTGGGCCACTGAACACGACTTCCCCGATGGCAACATGGGACACCGCCCCGGCGTTAAGGGCGGTTACTTCCCCGTGCCTCCCGTCGATTCACTGCACGATCTACGCGCCGCCATGTGTGGTGCGATGACGCAAATGGGCCTCGATGTTGAAGTCCACCACCACGAAGTGGGTACTGCCGGACAGTGCGAAATTGGTGTTGGCCCCGCCACACTGACGCAAAAAGCTGATGAAATTCAGACCTTTAAGTACTGTGTACACAATGTCGCGCACGCCTACGGCAAAACGGCAACTTTTATGCCCAAGCCACTGGTTGGCGACAACGGTTCTGGCATGCACTGCCACCAATCGCTGTCTAAAGATGGCAACAACATCTTTACCGGTGACGTCTACGCGGGCATGTCTGAAACGGCGCTGTTCTACATTGGCGGCATCATCAAGCACGCACGGGCCATTAACGCCTTTGCCAACGCTTCAACTAACTCCTACAAGCGCCTGGTACCCGGCTTTGAAGCACCCGTTATGCTCGCTTACTCTGCGCGCAACCGCTCTGCGTCCATCCGCATTCCCCACGTGCCAAACCCCAAAGCCCGTCGCATTGAAGTCCGTTTCCCTGATCCCACGGCCAACCCCTACCTGGCCTTCACTGCCATGTTGATGGCCGGCCTCGACGGTATCAAAAACAAGATTCACCCTGGCGACCCTGCTGACAAGGATCTTTACGATCTGCCTCCCGAAGAAGCAGCCGCTATTCCGACTGTTGCCTCTTCACTGGAGCAAGCACTGGAAGCGCTGGACAACGACCGTGAGTTCCTCACGACTGGTGGCGTCATGGATAACGACGTCATCGACGCATTCATCGCACTGAAACAGGAAGAAGTTGAAAAACTCAACATGACCACTCACCCTGTCGAATTCGATATGTACTACAGCGTCTAGGCTCACCAGAGCCTGATTCTACCGAGCCGCTCAATAGAGCTAGCTCACAAAAGCCCGGTCTTCTATGGAGACCGGGCTTTTTCTTTTCAGCGCAGCGTATTACTCTTAATATTCAAGTCGTAAAATTGGCGACTTACCTTCGATACATTACTTCGCAGATGCCATAACCCGTTTCCACGCAAGCTGCAACGAGGAGGCAACGACAATGAAAACACTGACCACTATACTCACCAGCCTTATCTTACTGGCCGGCACCCAGCTCTTCGCCAATGAGGTTTACCGGGTCATCGATGCAGAAGGAGGAGTCACCTTTACCGACTCACCTGCCGCAAAAACAAAAGCCGAAACAATCAAGCTACCCAAAACCAATATCGCAACCCCACCTCCGCCACGCACAATCCACGACGAAGACCTCACCACTCAACAAGCCCTCCCCTACACCAGTGCTCGCATTATTCAACCACTTAACAATGCGACCATACCCCCGGGGCAAACGACGGTTGTTATTACGCTAGCGCTACAACCCCCTTTGCAGGAAGGCCATTTGGCGCAACTCTATATCGATGGCCTCGCCCAAGGCCCTGCCACTGAAACAACTTCTTTCCTCGTCTCTAACTTACACAGAGGGCAGCATAGCGCGCACATAAAGGTGCTCGGCCACGATAAAACGCACAAAATCGAAACACAACGTGTGATTTTTCACGTCAAACGGCATTCCGTAAACCGCTAATCACGTTACCTCCTGCCGGGCATCCCCTTCCCTGTCGCACCATAATAGTGCATGCTTTATGCTTTGCCATAACACTGGAGCTAGCCCCCCCGTTGACCAAGGCCATCACCCGTTTTCAAAGTGGCCTGTAACTTGCTTTAACTCACACACCTTGGCAAAACGCTAACCCAGTAACACCGATGAATAAAAATCAAACTAATCAGCTCGTACTGGATAATCTCAATACAGGGGTGCTTTTAATAGATAGTGAGCTTTCTATTACCTACCTCAATCCAGCTGCAGAAAGCTTACTCGCCGTCAGCGCTCACCGCCTGATCAAAAGTTACGCACCTCAGTTATTTACCGATGCTGAACCCCGCCACCAAGTCTTCATGAACGCTCTCGAAAGTGAATCGGCATTCACCGAACGTAAAGTTAAAATATTGCTGCCCGACTTACGAAAGATCACGGTTGATTATTCTGTAACACCGCTGACACAAGATGAGCAGCCATTACTACTACTTGAAATGCTGCCAGTGGACAGAACCCTGCGCATCGACCGTGAAGAGGCATTACTCTCTGCCAACGACACCTCTCGCAATCTGGTTCGCGGCCTCGCGCATGAAATTAAAAACCCACTGGGGGGCATTCGCGGAGCCTCCCAATTACTGGCTCTCGAGCTGGATAGAAGCGAGCTGGTGGAATACACCGACGTCATTATTGCCGAAACTGATCGTCTACGTGAGCTGGTTGACCGGCTGCTGGGCTCGCCACTACCAACTCGGTTTTCCCAGCTGAATATCCACGAAGTGACCGAGCACGTAGCAACACTGGTACAGGCTGAAACCCACGGCTCCCTTATTATCAAAAAAGATTACGACCCCAGTATTCCCGACATTAATGGCGACAGGGAGAAACTCATTCAAGCCGTACTCAATGTGGTACGCAACGCCATGCAGGCCCTGGATGGCGCCGATAAAATTGGCCACGGCGGTGAAATCACCCTACGCACCCGCATACTCAACCATTTTACCATCGGTAAAAAGCGCCACCCCATGGTCTGCCGGCTCGAAATTATTGATAACGGGCCGGGCATTCCCACCGATATCGGCGAGCGTATTTTTTATCCGATGATTAGCGGCCGCGCCGAAGGCAGCGGGCTGGGTCTCCCCATCGCTCAATCGGCCATCCACCAACACCAGGGCTTGATCAAGTGTGAAAGTGAACCTGGCTGCACACGTTTTTCTATTTTTCTTCCACTGAAACTGATTGAGGACAGGCTAGCATGACAAAACCGACAATCTGGATCGTCGACGATGATAACTCGATTCGCTGGGTTATGGAGAAAGCGTTGGAAAAAGCCAACCTCACGGTTCGCAGTTTCGAGGATGCTCACAAGCTACTCAACGCCCTCAGTAAACAACCAGAAGAACCCGACACCATTATTAGCGATATTCGCATGCCCGGGATCGACGGCCTCGCTCTACTCGAAAAAATTCACACGGAACTCCCCCAGCTCCCCGTTATTATTACCACAGCTCATTCGGATCTCGACAGTGCCGTTGCCGCCTATCAGGGTGGTGCCTTTGAATATTTACCGAAGCCTTTTGACGTCGATGACCTGATATCTGTCGCCAACCGAGCTATCGCCTTTGCGCTGGAAAAAGCCCACAAAACCATTGCACCACCACTGCTCGATCAAACTGAAATCATTGGCGAAGCACCCGCCATGCAGGAAGTTTTTCGCGCCATCGGCCGACTCTCTCATTCCAACATCACCGTTTTAATCAATGGTGAATCTGGCACCGGCAAAGAGCTCGTCGCCAAGGCGCTACACCGCCACAGTCCGCGTAAAGCGGCACCCTTTGTGGCACTCAACATGGCTGCCATTCCCCACGATCTGATTGAATCAGAGCTTTTTGGCCACGAGAAAGGGGCATTTACCGGCGCAGCCCAACGCCGTGTCGGCCGCTTTGAACAGGCCGAAGGCGGGACGCTCTTCCTCGATGAAATTGGCGACATGCCCCAAGAAGCGCAAACGCGTCTATTGCGAGTATTGGCGGACGGTGAGTTTTATCGCGTTGGCGGGCACACACCCATAAAGTCGAGTGTACGAATTATTGCAGCGACCCATCAAGACCTTGAACTACTGGTCGAAGAGCATCGCTTCCGTGAAGATCTCTTTCACCGCCTCAACGTAATTCGCGTCCATTTACCAAAACTGGCCGACCGGCGCGAGGATATACCCCGACTAATCAACCACTTTTTCCATGAATCCGCCAAAGAGCTAGAGGTCGAACCTAAGGTGCTCTCATCACAAGCCGAGGCTTTTCTCAGCAACCAGCCTTGGCCTGGAAATGTACGGCAGCTGGAAAACACCTGCCGCTGGCTAACAGTGATGGCAGCTGGGCGCGAAGTATTACTCGACGACCTGCCGCCAGAAATGCGTGATCAGCCCAGCGATAAAAGCACCCCTTGCGCAAACTGGGAGCAGGGCCTGCAGCAATGGTTGAAGCAGGAACTCGCCCAAGGTAAAAAAAATATCTTGGCCACAGCCCTGCCCGCCTTCGAGCGCACAGTCATTGAAACAGCACTGCAACACACCGCCGGGCGCAAGCGCGACGCCGCAGAACTACTGGGCTGGGGACGAAATACCCTGACTCGCAAATTGCATGAGCTTGATATAGAAGTACAGTAGTGTTGGTATAGCGCGATCTTTCGCTGACCAACACTCAAGCCGAAAAGAAGAACGCCGCTGAAGAATTATCAACAGCGGCGCTTCTACTAAAGCAAGACTAGCGTGCCTAGTTCAATTTGTTCGCCGGCTGACTCTCAGGGGCTTTGTTCCTTTGCTCCGCAATCGCTTGTTGAAACAGCGCGTCGAAATTAATCGGTGGCAACATCAACGCGGGGAAACTACCTCGCACCGAGACATTGTCAATCAACTCCCGGGCATAGGGAAACAATATTGCCGGGCATTGCGTATTTAAAAGCCGGGTTAGCTGCGCGCTTTCAAAGCCCTTGGCCATGAAAATACCGGCCTGCTGGACTTCAATAAGATAAGCCGTATCATCACCTTCGGCAACCGTGATGGTTAAGCGTAGCACCACTTCATAGTGCTCCTCATCAATCTTTTTCACCTCGGCACCAACATCCTGATTGACTTGAGGTGCCCATTGTCGCGTGAACGCCTGAGCACCCATTGGTAACTCGAAGGACAAGTCCTTAAGAAAAATGCGTTTTAAGGCAAATTGTGTATCGGCACCCATGTCGAGACCTTCCCCGAGGGCAGCGCCAGTTTTTTCGTTTTCAGCCATAGTCTTATCGGTCCATTATTGATCAGAAAATCATTGCATACCGCAGCGCTATAAAATGCCGTCAGGCCTTAAGCAAGGGCAATAAACCACCTTGTTGATGCAAGGCTGCAAGCTCGGTATAACCGCCAATGTGCTGCTCTCCAATCCAAATTTGTGGCACCGTGCGCTGGCCACTGGCCCGCATGACCTCAGCCCGCAACTCGGCATTCCCATCGACAGCCACATCTTCAAAATCGATACACAGCTGCTCTAAAAGCCGCCTCGCCGCGATACAATAGGGGCAAAAGCGAGTAGTGTACATTTTCACCGGACTTGCCGATTCACTGTTCGACGTACTCACGGGTTAACCACCGGTAAACTCTGGTGCATCCACTCACCCATACCACCGCGCAGGCGTTGTACATCGTAGCCCGCCTTACGTAATTTACGCCCAACCGGGGCAGACTGCTGACCGATTTTATCAACGAGTACAATTTTCTTGGCGCGATGCTTTTCCAGCTCAGAAATGCGTCCGTCGAGCTTTGCACTCGGGATATTAATAGCGCCGGTAATGCAGCCTGTGGCATATTCTTTACTATCGCGCAAATCGACCACAATAGCTCCATCACCATTAATCAACCGGGTTAATTCATGCACCGAGAGCTGTTTGCCGGCTTTTTTCTGCTCGCTAAATGCAAACACATAAATCAACACCAGCAAAGTACTAACCAGTATCCATTGCTCACTGATAAAAACAAAAAAACTCACGTTACAGTTACCTTTTTGACAGGAAGCGGCTCATAATTTGCGGCGTAGTATACACAACTTACAACATCGACAGCAGCTTCAAAATCCGAAAAAGACTCGCTAAGTGACGACATTTCCCCGCGGTGAAATAGCCTTTGCGCCCTTGAGCGAGTAGAATTTGCAACAACCAAGAACTCTCGCGCTAGTGCTCACCTCTGTAACAAGTATCAGGCTAGGCCATCAACCTAAGTAGTCAATTATGGAAACACAAAAAACCCCTCTACTCCTTCTTATCCTCGACGGCTGGGGATATAGCCAAACCACTGAAGCCAATGCTATTTACAGCGCCAAATCACCCAACTGGGACAGGCTGTGGACAAACGAAGCCAAGACCCTACTGCACTGCTCGGGCGAGCGTGTCGGTCTGCCAGAAGGCCAAATGGGCAATTCCGAAGTTGGGCACATGACTCTCGGTGCCGGCCGTGTTGTCTACCAAAATTTAAGTCGCATCAATAATGCCATTAGCGATGGTAGCTTTTTCACCAATACCGCTTACTGTGGTGCTATTGATAAAGCGGTCAAGACTAAGAAAAAATTACATATTTTCGGCCTGCTCTCACCGGGCGGCGTACACAGCCACGAAGATCACGCCCTGGCTCTTCTTGAAATGGCCGCACAACGTGGTGCCAAAGAAGTCTACCTGCACGCCTTTCTCGACGGCCGAGACACTCCTCCACGTAGCGCTAAAGACTCCCTCGAAAAAATAGACAACAAGTTCAAGGCGCTTGGTATCGGTCGTACTGCCTCGATCAGTGGGCGCTATTACGCTATGGATAGGGATCAACGCTGGGATCGCATTGAGCCCGTCTATCACTTACTCACCGAGGGCAAAGCGGAATATCACAGCTCCAGCGCCCCGGAAGCGCTCGCTCAGGCCTATGCGCGCGATGAAAACGATGAATTTGTCAGCCCGACGCAGATCAGCGCCAATGCCGAAACACCCATTAGCATTGACGACGGTGACAGCGTTATTTTCATCAACTTCCGTCCCGACCGTGCCCGCCAATTAACACAGGTATTTATCGACCCCGACTTCAGTGAATTTCCCCGCCCCAATTACCCCAAACTTGCTGATTTCGTCACCAGCACTGAATACGCAGCCGAACTAAAAACCCACATTGCCTTCCCTCCACAAACTCTGGTTAATGGCCTAGGGGAATACCTTGCTGCTCAGGGCAAAACGCAGTTGAGAATTGCCGAGACCGAAAAATACGCCCACGTCACTTTTTTCTTTAGTGGTGGCCGCGAGGATTGTTATCCTGGGGAGCAGCGCACATTAATCCCTTCCCCCGATGTCGCCACTTACGACTTAAAACCTGAAATGAGTGCCCCCGAGGTGACCGAGAATTTAGTCGCCGCCATCACCGGTGGGCAATACGATGCCATTATTTGCAACTTTGCCAATGGTGATATGGTCGGACATACTGGCGTTTTCAATGCTGCGATTAAAGCCGTTGAAACCCTCGATGGCTGCATTGGAAAAATTCTTGAAGCACTCAATCAAGTTGGCGGTGACTGCCTAATTACCGCCGATCACGGCAACGTCGAGAACATGGTCGATACCCAAACAGGGCAAATATTAACCTCTCACACCGTTGACCCGGTGCCGCTAGTTTATGTTGGGAATAAACAGGTTCAACTCAATGATGGTGGCTCTCTCGCCGATATCGCACCGACCATACTGGCACTAATGAAACTTCCTCAACCGACCGAGATGAGTGGCCATTCCCTACTGCGCACGACAGACACCACGAGCCCTGACCCTGCCCAATAACACGATGCGGCCAAGGCATAGAACAACATTTTCCGCTGCGCTGGCAATACTGACGATCGGCGCGGCTCTGTGCTCGCCGACACCGCTTTTTGCCCAGGGCGAGCGCGAAAAACTTGCCTCGCTGAGTAAAGAAATTGCCCAGTTACAACAGAAGCTAAGAACGACACGTACCGAGCGCGATAAGTCTGCTGCACAGCTCCGAGAGATAGAGCTACAAAGCGCTCAAACTCGGCGCAAAGTCCTTAAACTCGACCAAGAAATACGTGTATTAGACAGCGAACTGGGCAAGCTCCACAGTCAGCAAAAGCAGCTCGAAACGCAGCGTCGACAACAGTCACAGCAGGTAGCCCTAGAGCTTTTCGCCGCCTACCGGCTGGGCCAAAAAAAAACCCTCAAAGTGCTCCTTAACATGGAGAACCCCGAAGAAATTGGCCGCATGCTTAAATATTATGAGTATGTCGTCAAAGCCCGCAACCAAGTCCTCAAAGACTACCAAAGCACCATCCTTAAACTCAGTGCTATCGAGCAATCACTGCTGGACAAGCAAAGTGCTCTAACCGAAAAAAAGGAGCAATTACTGGCTGTTCAGCGCACCCTGCAAGGTGAGAAAAAACAACGTAGCGCCCTCCTGCAAGACTCTCGTCAACAACTTAAAAATGAACAAGGCCGTATCGACAAGCTCAGCCTAGAACGCAAACAACTTGAGAACATCATCCAGGCCCTACAAAAACATGTGCAAAGTTTAAACATTCCCGATAACCAGCCCTTTGCCAAACGGCGCGGAAAATTGCCATGGCCGGTCAAAGGCAGGGTTAGTCACAGTTTTGGCTCTACCCGAGGTTCTCACCTCAAATGGCGCGGCTGGCTACTTCACGCTAAAGAGGCCAGCCCTGTCAAAGCTATCCATCATGGCCGCGTAGTTTTTTCCGACTATTTACGCGGTCAAGGCTTGCTGGTTATTATTGATCATGGCGATAGCTACCTTAGTCTCTACGCTCACAATCAGGTGCTTTTAAAAGAAACCGGAGATTGGGTTCACCCTGGAGAAATGATCGCAAAAGTCGGTAATACGGGGGGCCTTGAAAGCAGTGCCCTGTATTTCGAAATTCGCCGCAAAGGTAAAGCCGTCGACCCCAAACGCTGGCTTAAGCCCCGCGCGTAATGACACCAATGTACGCTACAATCTCCTATCGCCCGATAAGCATAGCCGCCAGGATTACCACGATGAAGAAACTCACCCGCTATTTTGCCCTCGGCGCATTGCTCCTCTCGTTACTATCAACGCTACCTGCCAATGCTGAAAAAAGTGCCGAGGACGCTCGCCTCCCCCTTGAGGAGCTACAGCTTTTCGTCCAAGTATTTGAACAAATCCGCACCGCCTATGTCGAAGAGATCGACGACAAAACTCTTATTGAAAATGCCATCGCCGGGCTGCTCGGTGAACTGGACCCCCACTCCGCCTTCTTAAAAGAAGACTCATACCAAGACCTTCAAGAGCATACCAGCGGCGAGTTCGGTGGAATTGGCATCGAGGTCGGTATGGAGGACGGTTTTATCAAGGTCATATCACCCATTGATAACACCCCCGCCTCACGCGCAGGCATTGAGAGCGGCGACCTGATTATTAAACTAGACAGCCACGCAGTGCAGGGCATGAACCTTGAGGAAGCCCTGCAAATGATGCGCGGTGAAAAGGGATCGCCACTAACGCTGACCATTGCCCGAAAAAACAAACCCAGCCCACTCATCATTACTGTCATCAGAGATATTATAAAAACGGCTAGCGTGCGCCACCAAACCCTTGAAGAGGGCTTCGGCTATATTCGCATTGCGCAATTTCAAGCTGACACCGGTGCGGAGTTTCGCCAGAGTATTGCGACCCTACAGAAAGATAAAGGCCGGCTCAAAGGCCTGGTCCTCGATTTGCGCAACAACCCCGGTGGTCTTTTGCCCGCTTCGGTAGAAGTGGTCGACGCCATACTCGATGGCGGCCTGGTGGTTTACACAGAGGGCCGGACACCTTCTGCAAACACACGTTTTTCTGCACAAGCAGGCGAGCTACTCAAAGATATTCCCCTAGTTGTCCTAATCAACGCTGGCAGTGCCTCGGCCTCAGAAATTGTCGCCGGCGCCATTCAGGATCACCGTCGGGGTATTATTATGGGCACCAGCAGCTTTGGCAAAGGCTCAGTGCAAAACATCCTGCCCCTCAGTGATGGTCGAGCTATCAAACTGACTACGGCACGTTATTTCACACCCAATGGTCGCTCCATTCAGGCCGAGGGAATACACCCAGATATCGTGGTGGAACAGGCTCAAATCCAACCGCAAGATAGGCCGCAAAACGGCATCAAAGAAGCGGACCTTAGCAGGCATCTCAGTCAGGGAGCTGTCGCTGGGCCAGAGAGTACTCCGACAACGCAGCAAGGAAAAATAAAAGATTTCCAACTTCTTGAAGCCTTAAACTTACTAAAAGGCCTCGTAATCTTATCCGAACGACCAGCCGTCAACTGACGATCGACTCAAAATCACTTTACATGACAACCTAAATATCGTATAAGGTCGTCATTAGCCAGTTTACGTGACGATTTTTTGCTGGTAGGTGATCACAAACTGTCCTTTTTAAAATTGGCAGGGAGCCCTACAGAAAACCAACTTCAACACGAAACAGGTGTTTAAACATGAATAATGTCGTCTATATCACGAGGAAAAGTGATACAAGCAAAGCGTTTTCCCCCCCCAAAAAAACGTCGACCGCCCCATTACGTTGCGACCGCTACTTTAAACTCTCTAATTATTGGTACTTTACCACCCGTGAAGGTGCGACACTCGGCCCCTACGACTCAAAAGAGCAGGCGCAACTCGCGGTCGCCGACTATATTCAGTTTGTCACTCAGACAACCCCCACCATGTTAAAAGTCTTAGCTGCACGTTAGAAACCCCCACCTTACACCGGGGCTACTTACACTGAGCAAGGATTGCTTACTAACGGCCCCTGTATCTCGACAACCAACAGCTCTTCTACACCCGCATCTCAATGCCCTGCTCCGCCATGAAAGATTTCGCTTCGCCAATACTATATTCGGAGAAGTGAAAAATGCTCGCAGCGAGTACGGCATCTGCGCCACCTTGTAGTACACCATCTGCCAAATGCTGTAAATCACCGACCCCACCCGAAGCAATGACTGGAATATTCACCGCCTCACTAACAGCACGGGTTAAGCCTAAGTCAAAACCGTTTTTTGTACCGTCTCTATCCATGCTGGTAAGAAGGATTTCCCCAGCTCCGTAGCTCGCCATCTGCCCCGCCCATGCCACGGCATCGATGCCCGTCGGCTTGCGGCCACCGTGGGTAAATATCTCCCAGCGCAGCTCTCCCTGAGACACCTCCACCTGTTTAGCATCAATGGCAACAACAATGCACTGCGAACCAAATTTTTGCGCCGCCTGTCGGACGAATTCTGGATTACTAACAGCGGCTGAATTAATACCGACCTTATCGGCCCCGGCCTGTAGTAGAGCGCGAATGTCTTCCAGCTTGCGCACGCCGCCACCCACTGTCAGGGGAATAAAAACCTCACTCGCCATACGCTCAACGGTGTTCAAAATGGTATCCCGGCCCTCGTGACTGGCCGTAATATCGAGAAAAGTGATTTCATCAGCACCCTCTTGATCGTAGCGCCGGGCAATTTCAACAGGATCACCCGCATCGCGAATATCGACAAATTGAACCCCTTTGACAACACGCCCGTTATCTACATCCAGGCAGGGGATAATACGTTTAGCCAGGGCACTCATGGGCAAACCTCAAATTAATCTGTAATTGTGAACACGACTCGACAGCGAGCACAGCTGCCCAATGAAAAAAACTTTAATACCTTTTGCGGAGCACCAAGACACCTGATTGTTCCGACATTTGCACTTTACTTAAAAAACTATTCCCAAGGAGTATATGCTCCGGAAATTCACCGTTCATCACAGAGGCCGGAATACGGTACAGCGTTACATTGCCAACACTCACCTTGTCGAGTACCACGCGAAAGGTCTCAACCAGCCCCCCCGCTGTCGAGGACATACCAAGCCTGGCCTTGCGAAAATCAATACCTAGCCGACGAGCCTCATTCATATTCATAGCAATAGTAGTTGCACCTGTATCAACCATAAATGCCACCGACCGACCATTAATCGCACCCGCTGCAAAATAATGGCCATTGCTATTGCGGCGGATTTTCACTTCGGTAAATTCTGGCTTTTTAAACGACGTCGATACCCGTTCCGATAAAAATAAGGTGAGTGTCTGCCCTGCAACCAAAACAGTCGCCTGCTGGCTATCACTACTTAACAGTTTCACCCCTTCGGGGCTACTTGCACCAACTTTCAACATGTGTGGTTGACCGTCAATCGTCAGCAGGGCTTTATCTTTGAATAAGCCCGAAGCAACAATCTCAGGGGCGGCAAAGAGCTGCACGCTGAGAACAGACAGTAGCAGCCCAGCCCATAGACCACCTACGTTCATAGATTTAAACCCAACACACTGGCAGCCAAACGCAATACCAACCATGTCATTATCCCCGCGACAATATCGTCCAGCATAATGCCCAAGCCACCCGGTACTCTTCTATCAAACACATTGATGGGCCAAGGCTTGAGAATATCAAAACAGCGAAACACCAAAAAACCACTGAGCAGCCAGAAAAAGCTTACAGGAAACCCCGCCAAGGCAATCCACAAACCGACAAATTCATCCCAGACAACGCTGGACGGATCTTTAGTACCCAATTTCCTGGCAGAATAAGAGCAAATATAAATACCCACCAGACTGGCGATAAGCAGCACAGCCAATAAATAAGCTGTCGATAGCCACGCCAACAAAGGTACGAATAGCAAAGCCACGACTGTGCCAGCCGTACCCGGTGCAAAAGGCGACAAACCACTGCCAAAACCCAGGCCTAGGAACAGGATGGGGTCTCGGCGCAAAGAAGAAAAGGTCAGTTTCTGCGGGGGTGTCATTTAAATCACGCTCTCATTAGAAGTGCTGATAACCGCAGTCACTCACATTAAGGGATACACCTTGTTGATCGATACAGTGCACCCCCTGCCCCTCGATGATTTGGCCTATCGGCGTCGCCGTTAACTCGCCCTCGTCAATGAGGCGCTGACATTTTGTAAGTTTATCTGCGGGAACGGTAAAACAAAGTTCGTAATCATCTCCACCACTTAGCGCCCAATTGAGCCGCCGCTCGGGGTCTGAGCTACGACACAAAGCCTCTGACAACGGAAGCTTATCGACACTTACCACAGCGCCTACCTGGCTGGTTTTGGCGATATGCCCAAGATCAGCCAACAAGCCATCGGAAATATCGATAGCCGCAGAGGCGAAACCCCGTATTGCCAAACCTTCGCCAACACGGGCCTGGGGGCGCCAAAAT
>JBFJYH010000044.1:0-20612 GCA_041622675.1 Porticoccaceae bacterium | reverse complement strand
GGGTCAGACACGTTAATCTCGTCAAGCGGAACAGCATCGACGGCTTTTTGCACGGAGGCACTGACGGCGGATTCAATCACTTTGTTTTGATGAATATTCATTTCTGTCCCCTGTAATAAATAATAAAAGAACTGATTTGCGATCAACTCTTGCTAACAAACCTAGGGGTAGACAGAGATAACATCAACACTCTAAAAATGACATCAGCAGGTCACAAAGTGACAATGTCTTTTTTTATTTAAAAAAAACCACGACTAAAAAAACAGAAAATTAACAAATAAAGCCTTTAATATCATATGGATAGAAAATTTTTTATTGCAAATAAAAAACAATAAACCAACCGAGTAACATCACCGAAAGAAACACTACCTGCGACAAAATACCGCATATAAAAAAACAACAAATAAATATTACTGCGACATATTGCCGCAGTAATATTTATTTTTTTAATCATTAATACAAGTCAGAAAAAACCACGACGAGAACAGAAGTTTAAACTTTTTATTCTCAATGATAATCTTGACACAATAAAACTTAAAAAATTCAGAAAATTGGCGTGGGGTTTTATAAATTAAAAAAACGCATCTTGACAACCTGTTTCTCTCGACAAGACATCTCAACAAATTACACCAGAAAGCCCCTTAAAAGGTACAAAGACGTCGCTACGCACACAGCTTTAAATAGCTATTGGCGCGGCAATAGCGGGATGAGGCTCGTAAGCCTCCAGGGTAAAATCCTCATAAACAAAGTTGAAAATATCCCTCACATCCCTATTGATAAGCATCTTCGGCAAAGGTTTTATTTCACGTGCCAGCTGCTTATCAGCCTGCTCTAGGTGATTCAAATAGAGATGGGCGTCGCCGAGAGTGTGGATAAACTCTCCGGGCTTTAACCCCGTCACCTGGGCAACCATTAAAGTCAGCAAAGCATAAGAGGCGATATTAAAGGGCACCCCGAGAAAAATATCGGCACTGCGCTGATAGAGCTGACAGCTGAGCTTGCCATCGGCAACGTAGAATTGAAAAAAGGCGTGACAGGGTGCAAGTGCCATACGCCCCTGCTCGACATTAGTTTGGGGTGAGATAGTTTCATCGGGCAGTTGCGCCGGATTCCACGCGGAGACAATTAAACGCCGCGAGTCTGGCCGGGTGCGCAATTGCTCAATAAGCTCTGAAATTTGATCGATAGCCCCACCGCTGGGGAGTGGCCAGGATCGCCACTGGTAGCCGTAGACCGGACCAAGATCGCCGTTATCTGTCGCCCATTCATCCCAGATCGATACGCCGTTGTCGCGCAGGTATTGGGTATTGGTATCGCCCTTTAAAAACCACAGCAACTCGTGAATAATCGATTTAAGGTGCACTTTTTTAGTGGTGACAAGAGGAAAACCTGCAGCGAGATCAAAGCGCATTTGGTAGCCGAAGACACTGCGAGTGCCCGTACCAGTGCGATCGTCTTTTTCAACGCCGTTATCGCGCACATGGCGCATCAAATCCAGATACTGCTGCATGACTACCTCATAGAATTAAACGCATTGAACTAAACTCAACCTTCAAGCTCTGACAGCCGTTACGGTGCGCTTGCGCCAATAACTGTAAATTAATAGCAAAGTACCCACTGCTATCATCGGCAAACTCAGTAATTGACCTCGCGTGACCCAGTCAAAAAGGTCAAAGCCAATATGGCCGTCGGGCTCACGGGCAAACTCCACCAGTGAACGGAAAAGACCATAACAGATTAAAAATAGGCCACTGACTGCGCCTTCAGGCCGTGGACGGCGAGAATACCCAAACAAGATAATAAAAAGCAGTAAACCCTCAAGACCCGCTTGATAAAGCTGCGAGGGGTGGCGGGCAATTTGCTCGGGGTCACGGGGGAAGACCATGGCAATGGGCCAGTCACTGGCGCGGCCCCACAGCTCTTGACCAATAAAATTTCCGATGCGACCCAGCCCCAAGCCAATGGGCACCAGTGGTGCGACAAAGTCGGTCACCGCCAACCAGGGCTGCTGTAGTTTGCGTGCGTAAAGCAGTAGGGCGACGATGACGCCGAGCAAACCACCATGGAAGGCCATGCCACCCTCCCAAACGCGCAATAACCAGAGCGGATCGGCCAGCCATTTATCAAAATTATAAAATAATACATAGCCACAGCGGCCACCAAGTATCACCCCGAAAGCGGCGTAGACAATTAGATCTTCAACCTGATCGCGATGCAGAGGCGACCAAGCGCGCTTGCTACGCGATGTCGCCAATAGCCAGGCAGCACTAAAGCCCAGTAGATACATGACACCGTACCAATGAACCTTAAACGACCCAAGACTAATGGCGACGGGATCAATTTCGGGATAAGTCAGCATAAGGATGCCTTTAATAGAGAGGGTATGATTTTATAGCCCGTGCTAGGCACCGCGTAAATCCAGCACCGGCCATCCACGCTGCACGGCCTCAGCCAACAATAACTCATCTGGGTTAACCGCTACCGCCCGATCAACGACTTGCAACAGTGGCAAATCATTAATCGAGTCGCTGTAGAAATGACTGCCCTGCAGTGATTCACCTTTCGTTTCAAGCCACTGCTGTAGTCGGGTCACTTTGCCCTGTTGGTAACTTGGCACACCGCTAACTCTACCCGTATAGCGCCCGTCGAGCTGTTCGGGCTCGGTGGCGATAATCTCGTTTATGCCAAAGCGATGACAAATAGGTTCGACAATAAAACGGTTTGTCGCACTAATCACCATTAATTGATCACCCGCTGCACGGTGTTTGTCAACCAGAGCCTGCGCTGCAGGCAACCACATTTTGCTAACCACCTGATCCATAAACTTGTGATGTAATTCGACCAACTCTTGTGGTTCAATTTTGGCGAGCGGTGCGAGTGCAAAGCGCAAATACTCATAAATATCGAGCTTACCTTGCTGGTAGTCTTCATAGAACTGTGTATTCATGTGTGCATAGTGGTCCGGGTCAACCTTACCTTCATGCACTAGAAATTCCCCCCAAGCGTAGTCGCTATCGCCGGCAAGCAAGGTATTGTCCAAATCAAATAACGCCAGAGGCATGCTTTACTCTTTTAAGTGGTGGCTGAAAAGCAGGCAGAATACCGACTATCTTAGCCGTACTCAATCTTCTAGTTCAGCGCCATTTGCCGCACCCGGAGTAACTGTGGAACAATAGCCAACAACTATTGACGCTAGGGCAGTAATGGACACAATCGATAAAGATGGCTTTCGTCCCAACGTAGGTATTATCGTCGCCGATGGTAAAGGGCGCTTATTGTGGACTAAGCGTGTCCGACAAAATGCTTGGCAGTTCCCTCAGGGCGGCATTGACTCCGGTGAAAGTCCCCGCGATGCCATGTATCGCGAGTTACACGAGGAAATTGGCCTCAAGAAAAATGATGTCAATATTCTCGCCAACACCCGTGGCTGGCTGCGCTACCGCCTGCCCAAACGCTATATTCGCAAGGGCGAATCAAGGACTTGTATCGGCCAAAAGCAGAAATGGTTTTTACTCCAACTTAACAGCACCACCGACCACATCCGTTTTGATTGCGGCAAAAAACCTGAGTTTGATGGCTGGCGCTGGGTCAATTACTGGTACCCCATCAGCCAAGTGGTGGATTTTAAGCGTGATGTGTACCGACGGGCCTTGAAAGAGCTGGCACAAATCCACAGCGACCTAGAAAAAACGCTGAAACCCCAGGGATGAGCCAAAGATGCTGAATTCACTGCGCAGCATTCTTCAGGAAGTCAATTCAGCCAATGATTTTGGCGCCCTTCTGGAGATAATTGTCAATCGTGTGAAAGCGGTCATGAACACCAGCATCTGCTCGGTCTATTTACTCGATGCCAAGCAAGACGCTTACGTACTGGCCGCCACTGACGGCCTACTACAGGCGGCGGTCGGCAAAGTCTCCATGTCCTGTGAACAGGGGCTGGTCGGACTCGTCGCCCACAAAGCCGAACCCCTCAACCTCGAACACGCCGAGACCCACCCTCGCTTTGCCTATTTTCCCGAGACAGGGGAAGAAAAATTCAGCGCCTTTCTTGGGTCGCCCATTATTCATCACCGCACCGTGCTCGGAGTACTCGTCGTACAGCAGCAACAGCGACGCCGCTTCGACGAAAGCGAAGAAGCCTTTCTCGTCACCATTGCCGCTCAATTGGCAGGTATTATCGCCCACGCCGAAGCGACGGGTGAGCTAGCCCGCGCCCTGTCAACTGAACTAGAAAGCGATAGTGCGCCAGGCCAAGCCCACTACTCTGGTCTCGCCAGCGCCCCTGGTATCGGCATTGGTGTTGGCGTCGTGGTCTCAACTGCCGCCGACCTGACTGCAGTACCCAAACGCTTCATTGACGACATAGAGGGCGAGCTCGCACAATTTCGCGACGCCCTTGACAGTACAATTAACGATTTAAAAACGGTTCACCAGGATCTATCAGATAAGCTAAATCCCGAAGAAATCGCCCTCTTCGACGTTTACGTCAGTATGCTCGATGATAAATCACTGGGCGGAGAAGTGTGTGATCGCATCAAAACGGGGTTATCGGCTCAATACGCTTGGAGCCGGGTGATCCTCGAACACATCCGCACTTTCAGTGCCATGGAAAACCCCTACCTGCGTGAACGTGCTACCGATGTGCGCGACCTCGGCCGCCGGGTACTGGGCTATCTGCAACAACAACAGCACGAAGAAAAATACTACCCCGAAAATACCATTTTAATCGGTGAGGAGCTGGCTGCGCCGAATCTTGCCGATGTGCCCTTTGAAAATATTCGCGCCATGGTTTCTGCCAAGGGTTCGTATAATTCTCATATGGCCATTCTCGGCCGTGCCATGGGCATACCCACGATTATGGGCGCCATTGACCTGCCCTGGACAGAACTAGACGGCTGCGAGCTGATTGTCGATGCCCACCAAGGGCTAGTGATTAAATCACCCTCAGCACAACACATAGAAGCCTACGAAAAAGTCTACATCGAGGAAAAAATCTTCGCCAACGACCTAGAGGCAACAAAAGACGAGCCCAGTACTACCCTCGACGGACAGCATATTTCCCTGTGGGTCAATACTGGGCTGCGCATCGACTCTATGCTCTCCCTCGACCGGGGCGCTGAAGGCGTTGGCCTCTACCGTACTGAAATCCCCTTCTTTATGCGTGAACGCTTCCCCTCCGAAGAGGAGCAGCGCCAACTCTACCGCGAACAATTGGAGATGTTCAGCCCGCGCCCGGTCACCATGCGCACCCTTGATATCGGCGGCGACAAAGCCCTGCCCTATTTCCCCATTGAAGAGGAAAACCCATTTCTCGGCTGGCGTGGTGTACGGGTAACTCTCGACCATCCAGAAATTTTTCTCGTCCAACTGCGCGCCATGATGCGCGCCAGTATTGACCTCAATAATCTGCGTATTTTGCTGCCGATGATTTCTAATACCGAAGAGCTAGATAGCGCTTTGGTACTTATCAAACGCGTCTACCACGAACTCACCGCTGAAGAGGGCTATCACTTTGACATGCCCGCCATTGGCGCGATGATCGAAGTACCGGCGGCGGTGTATCAAATAGGCGAAATTGCCAAGCGCGTCGATTTCATTTCTGTCGGCACCAACGATCTCACCCAGTACCTGCTGGCCGTCGACCGCAACAACCCACGGGTCGCAGAGCTCTACCACAGCTTCCACCCCAGCCTGTTGAAAGCCCTGACTATCATTATCGACGATGCTAAAAAATACCACTGCCCGGTCAGTGTTTGCGGCGAATTGGCAGGCGAGCCTCTTGGCGCCATTTTGTTGGTGGGAATGGGTTATGAGACCCTCTCGATGAGCGCCGCCAACTTACTGCGCGTTAAAGCAATATTGCGTCAGCTGAAACTGAGTGATATGCGCAAATTCGCCGAACAAGCTAGCCTGCTAACCGACACCGCGGCCATAGAAGGCTATCTGAAAACAGCACTCAGCCAACAACCCGGAATTGCTCGCTTCGTACGCACTACCAGCGGTCCCAACCTGTTATAGAAGCATGGAGTTCGGCTAAGAAAGCCCGTTAATCAACTCTAAACTGATACCGCCCAAGCTTGCCAATTTTTTTGCCCTGAACAAAATTTTGCTCGACCAATTCGACATTGCCTTGATTATCGATCAGTAAAACCGTGGTGCAACGCGTGCCATAGCTGGGACCGACAATGAACGGTGATGACAAGCTACGCTCCATTTCAATACCCAAGCCCGTATCGGGTAAGAGGTGATCGGGAAAAGTCTCTCGAGAGCCCAACACAGACAATAAAACCTCACTATCCAGCTCATCTCCCACAATCGCATGACCGAGCCGCGCTCGCGCCAACTCCGATTTTGGCCAAGGCGTATCCAAGGAATCGTTGCTCAAGGTAAAAATACCAGGCTTCAAGTACTGAACACCGCCCCGAGCATTAGTGCAAAACAGTAATTCATCGACTGAGCCGGCGAGCAGATTAAAGCCACTGTACAGTTCGCCCTCCTCCAGTACGGCCTGGAAATAATCTTCACTCGTACCCTCGTGTAATAAAAACCCCGTCGGAAGCCCCCCTCTGGATTTATCCGCACGATAGCCACCACCACGAGTATTGGTCACCGTCGCCCACTTACCCTTGCGATCAACACCAAACCAAGTGCCACCAGCGTCGAGATCCCGGCCAGCGAGAATATTCGGCCTATCGGCCCAAAACTCTGCGGCTTGCGTCGGCCGATCATAAAACTCATCTCTATTGGCCACCACAATTAGTGGGTAACGTGGATGAGACTGAAAGGCGAGAGTAACGAGGCACATAGGCAATAAAAATCAGTGGCTGGGCTTATTGAAACAAGGGCCAATCAGCCCAAATCCCGTGCAAAAATGGCCTTTAAATAAGACGTTTCTGCAATGGAGGGGTGAACAGGGTGATCTGGCCCCTGCCCCAATGACGCAAGTATTTGTAGCCGGCGGCTGCGTGTGCCACCGGCACTACGGATAATTTTTTGCAAGCTCTCTGTCGGCAAATGCATAGAACACGATGCCGATATTAGCAGGCCACCCGGTGCTAATAACCTCAGCGCCAACTCATTAATTTGATGGTAGGCCTTTTCACCCGGCTTCTGATCTTTCTTGCGTTTAATAAAGGCCGGCGGGTCGAGCACAATAACGTCAAAGCGGCGCTGTTCTTTCTGTAAGGCCTTCATCACTTCAGCCGCCTTGCCCTGCAAGCTGCTTACCCGATCACCCGCATCGTTCAACTGTGCATTATGCTGCACTAATTCGAGAGCACTGACTGAAGAATCAACACACACCACAGACGAGGCGCCTGCAGCTGCGGCCTGCACACCCCAACCACCCGCATAGCTGAATACATCCAAGACACTCTTAGCGGCGCAGAAACGCTGCATAAACGCGCGATTTTCCCGATGGTCGTAAAACCAGCCGGTCTTTTGACCATCGACCAGAGGCGCGACAAAACGACAGCCATTCTCGATCAACTCAACCTGTTCGGGCACTTCGCCAAAGAGCACACTTTGCTCCTCGGGCAATTGTTCTGCAGTGCGAAAAACACCACTATTCTTACTGATAATACCCTTCGGCTTTAGCACCTCGCACAGGGCTTCAAGCACCATTGGCATGCGACAGTCCATCCCCGCAGTCGTAGTCTGCAAGGCTAAATAGTCACCGTAACGATCGACAATCAGCCCTGGTAATAAATCAGCTTCGCCATAAGCGAGGCGATAACAGCTCTCAGGATAGAGCTGCTCACGCAAGGCTAAAGCGCTTTGCAAGCGGTCCACTAACAAACTGGAATCGAGTTCTCTCGTAGCCTGGCGACTATAGAGCCGAGCACAAATTAAGCTTGCCGGATTCACCGTTGCCGCACCGAGGGGCTTCCCTCGAGCGTCTTCAACCACCACCGTGCTACCAGGCACCATATTTTTTAAAGGAGTTGCAGCACTATCAACCTCGTTGCTATAAATCCATAAGTGACCGCCGCGCAGGCGGCGGTCGGTGCCTTTTTTAAGACGTAAAACGGCGTCGGGCATATCAGTGGGACTCTTTGCGTGTAAAAAATGGTAACCGCACCCAGCTATTAGGGAGCGGGGGTTTCAACAACGCCGGAGCTATTCCTCGTCGACGCTTTCAATGTATCCATCGGCACGGAGTAGATGTTCCAGTTCGGAGGGATCGGACATTTTAAGTTTGAAGAACCAGCCATCACCATAGGGGGAATCGTTAATGGTTTCGGGCGCGTCTTCCAGATCTTCGTTAATTGCAATCACTTCTCCCGACACTGGGGCGAAAATATCAGATGCCGCCTTGACTGACTCAACGGCACCGGCTTCGTCGGCCGCTGATAATTTATCACCCACCTCAGGTAACTCGACATAAACCACATCGCCTAAGCTTTCCTGAGCGTAGTCGGTAATGCCCACGCTGACCACACCGTCGCCCTCATCGAGAGCCCACTCGTGAGTTACGGCATATTTCAGTTCTTTAGGGGTGTCACTCATTACCTTTCTCCACTTACTAGCGTTATCAATTGATTGGGCCAATCAGCTCAGGGCTGAACAATACAAGGCGCTATTACTGGCTGGCCGTGGCGCACAAATCCGGGCGCAACCAGCCTCACAGTCTCGCGTTTTTTACGCATCGCGACCTCACCCCACGCCCCCGCGTCCACGGGGACTCGAGCCAGCGCGATAGAATACCCCAGTGTCGGAGAAAAGCTACCACTGGTAATCACCCCCGGCTGATCACAACCAGCAAAATAAACGTGCTGACCATCACGTAATACACCGCGTTGGGTTAATAATAAACCCACTAACTTTTCCTGCTGGCCTGCGTCACTTGCGGCAAGTAAGGCAGGGCGGCCGATAAAATCTCGTTCACTATCACGCCAGTCAATTGTCCATGCCATATTCGCTTGCAGAGGTAAAATATTCTCATCCATTTCATGGCCATAGAGGTTGAGTCCCGCCTCTAACCGTAATGTATCGCGTGCAGCGAGCCCTGCGGGTTGCACGCCAGCTGAGTGTAATTGCCACCAAAAAAATTCAGCCTCACTGCCGGGTAAGATGATTTCCAGACCCTCCTCACCGGTGTAACCAGTTCGCGCGTATTGCCAGTTGTCACCTACCTGAGAGGGTGACGCGTAAAGGCTATTGAAAGGTTTTAGCGCACTTATTTTAGCGCCGAGCGCTTGCCCCACCACTGAGTTGACACGCGCTATCGCCTGTGGCCCCTGCACGGAGATCATGGCGAGGTCTTCCCGTTGCTGCACAAGTACCTGAAACCCTTGAGCACAATCGTTCATCCAAGCGATATCTTTTTCACTGGTTGCACAATTGACTACCAGGCGAAAACCGCTAGGTAGGGCGTAGACAATTAAGTCATCAATCACACCGCCCCTGTGATTGAGCATGGCACTGTAGATTCCCTGGCCTGGAGCGCTAATTTTGGCCACATCATTAGCGAGCAAATGGCGAAGATAAGCCCGCACATCACTGCCACCAATATCGACTACGGTCATGTGGCTCACATCGAACATGCCACAGTCAAGGCGTACACAGTGGTGCTCTTGAATTTGCGAGCCATAATGCAAGGGCATATCCCAACCACTAAAATCGACCATTTTTGCACCCAGTTTTTCATGGGCCGCATATAAACAAGTGCGAGAATTCATTAATAAAAGCTCACTCTTTTACTGACTGGCGCTTACATATGGCGCTGATAAATCATCACGACGTTACTCCGGCTCTCGCCGGCGCTTTCGATTACTATCAATCCTAAACCATAAATATAGCGCAACAAGGCACGACTATGAAAACACCGTCCGAAACAAGCTCTGGGCCTGTCAATATTAGAAATCCTGCCATACCACCGCCTGCAGTCCAAAACAGTCGCACCTTGAATGTACATACCAAGGGCTTACGCGGCTCCTTAATCAGTGACTTTTACTATCGCGTGATGCTCGCCAACTGGCCGCAATTTTTTCTCGGCGCCATTTTTATTTATCTCTGCATCAACGCCGGTTTTGCCTTGGTCTATTTTCTCGGCGGCGACATGATTCTCAATGCCCGGCCGAATTCATTTATCGATGCCTATATTTTCAGCTTTCAAACCAGCACTACCATTGGCTACGGTTACTTACTACCGAAAAACGGCGTCACCCATATCATTGTCATGGTCGACGTTTTCTCGGGCTTATTATTTGTTGCCGTATTAACCGGGCTGGTTTTTGCCCGCTTTGCCAAACCTCGAGCTAGTGTCCTATTTAGCCGACAGGTATTAATTAGCCAGCACCGCGGCCAGCCCACCTTATTCGTTCGACTCGCCAATGGCCGTAAGCGTTCGACTATCGTCAATTGTCGTGTCAGCGCTGTATTAATGATGGAGGATCGCGACCCAGATAGCATTTTCGAGCGTCGCTTTATTGACCTCAAACTAGAAAGGGACAATGTCCCCATCTTTGCTCTAACCTGGACACTGGCACATATCATTGACGAACAAAGTCCTCTCTACAGGCTCGATGAATCAGCCATTGAAAACTTGAGCACCCTATTAATTATCACTCTCGACGGTATTGAAGATATATTCGCTCAGACCGTACACACCAACTACATTTATGAAGCAAAACACTTTCTTTTCAATAAGCGTTTTGCCAATATTTTCAGTCAACATAAAGATGGCAAACGGATGATTGATTACACCCGGTTTCATGATGTGGAGGAGTGCGGCGATTAAATTCAATACATGGATATTGCATGACGAAAAAGCACTCTGCGCCCCTGCCCTTATCGAGCCCTCTTAAACTAAGCCCATCGCCTGGCGAATAATACGGTTTTTTAAGGGCGCCATATCATTTAAGCCACTCATGCCGATATTGCGCAACAGTCGTACTGGCAACTCTTCGCGCTCAAACAAACGCTTAAAGCCCTCCATTGCCGCCATCATTGCCAAATTATCGGGTTTGCGGCGGCGCTGGTAGCGTTTGAGGGTTTGCAGGCCACCGAGGCTGCTGCCGTGCTCGAGAGTCCGCTCTAACTCCTCAGCCAATACACGCGCGTCGCTAAAACCAAGATTCACGCCCTGCCCCGCCAGTGGATGAATGGTGTGGGCAGCATCGCCAATCAGGGCTATGCCTGCCTGCACATAGTCCACCCCGTGGCGCTGAATGAGAGGAAATTGCAGGCGTTCGCTTGCCAATTCAATAGCACCCAGAGTGTCTTCACTGGTGATCATCAGCTCACGGCAAAATGCCGCTTTATCGAGCGCCATCAAACGCTCTGCTTGTGCAGCGGTTTGCGACCAAACAATGGAGATGTAGCAGGCTTGATCGGGGCTTTGCTCTGCCGAGGAGCGTAGAGGTAAAAAGGCCAGGGGGCCGCTCGGTGTAAACCACTGGCGGGCAGTAAAGCCGTGGGGCTTCTCGGTTTTCAGCGTTGCCGTAATGGCAGTGTGCTCGTAGCCCCAGGTGCGCAGTTTAAAACCCATTTGCTCTCGAGTCGGGGAATTGGCGCCGTCAGCCGCAACGACCAGTGAGCTGATCAATGGTTCGCCATCGGCCACGTTGACGATGATAGAGTCACCATCGCGGTGCAATGATTTCACCGGTGTCGGACAGTGCAGATCGATATTGTCCTGCTCGGCAATAGCCTTTAACAAACTGGCTCGCAGTAGGCTGTTTTCGACAATATGACCGAGGTTGGCACACTGGACTTCAGCGGCATCGAATTCGATACAGCCCGTGCCTTCGCCATCTCTCACCTGCATTCGGCTGTAGGGACAAGCTCTCGATTCACAGTTTTGCCAAACCTCAAGGGCCTCAAGCCATTGGCGGGAGCCTTCGGTTAATGCCACCACCTGCGGATCAAAGGTGGTGGCAGACGAGCTTGCTGAAGGGACAATAGCGCGGGCCTCAAGCAGAGCCACTCTACCGGGGTTTTGCGGACTGTTGCGCCTCGCCCTGTCGGTAAATATACGCGCCATGTGCAGGGCAAAAGCGGCACCAACAAGACCGGCGCCGACGACAATAATATCGTAGTGCCGCGGACTTTCGCTTGCTTCACTCACCGGCTTATTCACCTTGTGCACCTCGGTATCCCTCTTATTATCTCACTCACGCAAACGCGCCCTGCGCGCCATTAAACCTGCGCCAAAGCGTGCGAAGCTTTGGCGCAAGGGGGGTAATAAATCGAGAGTGACCAGCCCAATATTGCGTGCCGCCATCGCCAGTGGTTCATTCATACCAAAGAGTTTTGGCAATTTATCACTCAGGGCGATGGTGCGACCTTGATCGTCTTTACGCAGCTTTGCATAACGCTGTAGCACCCCTAAATCCCCCGGCGCTGTACCCTCGTCGTGAGCTTTAGCAAGTAACTCGGCGAGGGTCGCCATATCGCGAACCGTCAAATTAAAACCCTGTCCCGCAACCGGATGCATACTATGGGCAGCATTGCCCAGAAGCAGCAAATGACTGCGCACCTGTTCAGCGGCAATCACTTTTTTCACCGGGAAACACTGGCGATAAGCAACCTCAAGGGCCACACCAGCGCGACTGCCGAGCTGCTGGTTGAGGCAGCGAATAAACTCTTCAGGTGCAGCCGTTTGCATCTTTTCAGCTTGTTCGGGGGGGAGCGTCCACACCAGTGAAACCCGTTTGCCAGTCTCACCCGGCAGTGGCAGTAGCGCAATGGCCCCGTCACCGGTAAAGCGCTCGTGAGCCAAACCTTCGTGAGCCTGGGCCATAGTTAAGTTGGCCACCAGTGCCGCCCGCTGATAGTCATAGTGGCGATAAGTAATACCCAGCTTTTCTGCAAGTGATCGGTGCTCACCACCAGCAATAACCACTAAATCTGCCAAGTACTCACTCTCCTCCAGAGCCAAACACATACCTCGACGTCGCGGCTTGATTAACCCAAGAGATCTAGACGAGATGCGAGTAATATTGGGGTATTTCACAAGAGCTTGTGCAAATGCTTCGGCTAGGTGCGCATTCTCAACCACATGGCCATAGGCGCTAAGGCTTTGCTCCCTCGCATTTAGACTGGCTGAACCGATATGGCCTCGATCAGAGACATCAATCCCGGTGATCGGCGCTGTTTGAGCGACCAACGTCGACCAGAGACCCATGGATTGCAGGACATCCACCGTACTGGCAGAGAGGGCCGAAGCACGATGATCGGGCGCAGCTTCAGGGGCTTGACTGTCGATTAGGAGAATATTCCACTGGGGTTGCTCGCGGGCCAGCAGCACAGCAAGGCAAACACCGCTTAAACCGGCGCCGACAATGGCAAAATGCCAATGTTGATTGATAACTCCACTCATGGAAGTAGCTCGAAGGATTGATCAATATAAAAGTTTAGGTAACAGTTGAAACTATACGCGGCAAGAGTCCTCACGTCGCCTAAATCCGCGATTTTTCATCAAATTGTGGGCTCAGACAGTGACAACTGATACCTAAAACAGAGGCCCTACGGCGCCATTAGTGCTTCAATCTCTGCGACCGTTTTAGGCACTGCAGAGGTCAGAACCTCAGTGCCTTTGCGCGTAATCGCCACATCATCCTCAATGCGCACACCGATGCCCCGCCACTTTTTAGCCACCTTTTTGTTGTCGGGGGCAATATAAATACCCGGCTCAATGGTCATCACCATGCCGGGTTCGAGCAAGCGCCACTCTCCATCGATTTTGTAATCGCCGACATCGTGCACATCCATCCCCAGCCAATGCCCAGCCCGGTGCATATAAAAATCACTATAGGCACCCTCGGCAATCAGTTTTTTGACGCTGCCGTCCAATAAACCCAGCTCAACCAGTCCCGCGGTAATGACTTCGACAGTGGCTTGATGGGGTGCATCCCAGTGATTGCCCGACTGGGCCGCATCAATACCCGCCAACTGGGCCTTTAGCACCAACTCATAAATTGCTTTTTGCTCTGGACTAAAACGACCGTTAACCGGAAAAGTACGGGTAATATCAGCCGCGTAGTGCTGATATTCACAGCCGGCATCAATCAGCACCAGGTCGCCATCTTTGAGGACTTGATTGTTTTCCACATAGTGCAAAATACAGGCATTATCGCCGCCGCCCACTATTGACGTATAGGCGGGGAAGCTGGCCCCTTCCATAGCAAACGTGTGCTCAATTTCCGCCTGCAACTGATATTCATTAAGACCCGGTTTTGCAGCGCGCATGGCGCGGCAGTGCGCGGCAGCAGAAATTTGCGCCGCCTTGCGCATGAGCTTTAGTTCGGCAGGTTTTTTAAAAAGGCGATTTTCATGGAGCAAGTGGTCGAGGTCGACAAACTCGCCGGGGGGCACGGCACCGGTACGCGCTTTGGCGCGAATACTGTTAACCCATTCCATTAAGCGCTGATCAAACTCTTTGTCTTTACCAATGGCTGAGTAAACTTTGCTTTTACCCTCCAGCAAGCCGGGTAAAATTTCGTCCATATCAGTAATGGGGAAAGCATCATCTGCACCGTATTGCTCACAGGCACCTTCCGGCCCAGCGCGATAGCCATCCCAGGTTTCCCGCTCTCTATCACGCTCACGGCAAAATAGAACACACTGCCCCTGCGTGCGGCCGGGCGTTAACACCAGCACAGCTTCGGGCTCAGGAAAGCCACACAGGTAGTGAAAGTCGCTGTCCTGGCGATAGGGATAGTAGGTGTCTCGACTGCGAATTCGCTCGGGTGCTGCAGGCACAATAGCGATCGCATCTTTGCCAATCATGGCCATTAACTCTTTTCGTCGACGCGCAAACTCATTACTGCTAATCATCACTGCCTCTTCAGATGGGTATTAGGCTCAATACACATGTATCCATTTGGCACGACCTGACATTTCATGCCTTGTATAAAAATCATTCCGGCAGAATACGCCGTCATCACACGAGCTGGATCTTCTCACGGAAAAGCTCGCTACCCAAGAGCGGGTTAGACGCGCCCCCAAGAGAGACTCTCTTCTGCTAATCTGGTGGTATAAAACATTGACGGAGATTGCACAATGTCGACAGCCGACCTTTACGATGAACTTGAGCAGATGGTACGTGGCGAAATACTCACTATGCCCCGGGATGAATTTCGCCAGCGTTGCGATGAAGACGACAAATTCATCTACCTACATATCGCTCGGCAAATCGCCAAAAGAAACCGCTGCGAGCTCATTATTCACGAGGATACACTCGAATTTATCTGTCCCCCGCCATAGCACATCAGGCTCACTGGCCACAAAAAGGAAGCGGGAAAACACACGGGCCATCTTGAGCAGGAGCTGCTGGCTGAAGAGCTCAGAGCTGATGATGCCACCATTCACCCCCTAGTGGACTGTCTTACCGCGCGTATCACTCAGTAATTTAATTTCAGCGTAAATGAGCGTGACCGCGACCCGAACATATTCCACTAGCTCAAAGAAACTCACCTCGTCCTGCTCATCAATTGAACTGGCGTAGGGGTCGAGCTCATCATCCCTTTGACCACTATCGGCCATAGCGATAGCTGCGAGGTCACGCATAGCTTCTGAAACGTCCTCGGACAACGGCGCGTCACCCGAGAGACCCGACTGGCCGAGGCCAGATAAATAGTTTTGACACCAGCGGCTCAACGCTTCAATGCGCTCGTGCAGGGAGTCCTCGTCATCGGGCAGCAACAGCTCAAACACAGCATTCCCGTCTTCAAGCTGTTCAGTCGTATCGCTATATAACTGAAGCACCTCTTTTTCTATAGCCGCTACGCTACCCGCGCTCGCATCGAGCAGCTCTGCGGCGACTTCAAGCACCTTTTTCTCAGCTAGGTGCTGTCCGCCACAGAGTCGACCACACAGTGCCGCCTGTAACTCTGCGGGGTTGGTCGTCAGGCCAGCAACGGTAAAAACACGGCAATAGTGTTCAAAATCCATGGGCAAGAATTTCCTCAAAAAGTCATATTCTAGCATTGACTCCGTCGTAGGCCTGGACCATTTATATCACCCAATACTCTGCCAACCCTCTAAGGCAATTGTCTTAGAGGATTAATTTTCAAATCTATCTTAAGATTATTGACCCATGTACGTCATCGCAACTATAGTGAGCTAAGTCTTGGCGATTATTTGATGACTTGAACACCCTATGAGTAATGATGTTTTATCCAATCTGGAACATAAGATCGATCAGCTCGTGGCATTAAGCGAGCGCCTGCAAAAAGAAAACGCCGGCTTGCGACAACGTGAGTTGAATTTATTGAAGGAAAAGGGCGTGTTGATGGAAAAAAATGAGCAAGCTCGCTCACGGGTAGAAAGCATGATCACCCGTCTCAAGACCCTCAACCCTGAAGGTTAATCGCCAATGAGCACAAGCGATACAGTGACTATTTTGGTGCTCGACAAAGAGTATCAGGTGAACTGCCCCCCCGACCAACGCGATGCCCTGCGGCGTGCCGCTCTGGAGCTTGACAAACGCATGCGCGCTATTCGCCAGACCGGCAATGTCATTGGCCTAGAACGTATTGCCATTATGGCGGCTCTGAATTTGTCCTACGACCTTCTTGACACACAGAACATAGCGTCTGAAAGTGAGGCCAACAGCGAACGTCTTGAACGTCTCGATCATAAAGTGTTTCAGGCATTGCAAGCCCTTTCCCCCGAAATTTAAAACGCTCATTGTCAATAACCACACCAGGCAACAATTCAACTTAATACATCCTTATCTCTCTCCGCTGGGCTATAATGCAGCAACCTGGGGTGTTTGCCAGTCAAGAAGTTCTTGAGCCGATTTCTACACCTAGGGGGATTACCCGCGCTACTGGTGTGCATATCCGCTTGTCGGAGAGCCTAATGTTGTACGGCGTCCCCCACCTTGAACCGTCGGGTTCAGGGCCACATTGACAGCGGCACTCCCGGGCCTTTTTATGTATGTTTTTCTGTGGCTATGACTTAGCATCGGCGTTCAGCGTGTCGCTATAGCGCTACTCGTATTCAGTTTCCAAGCCTTGGCTTGTCATACGATTGCTCCAGAGTTAACCGGAGGGATTGAGCATCACCAATGCCCCACCCATCAATCGTCAAGTTCTTCGTCAGCGACGGCGCAAACTCTCTGCCCGCCAGCAACAACGTGCCAGCACCACCCTGAGCCAACAATTACAAAGACTGCAAAAATTTCGACAGGCCCGTCGCATCGCCTACTACTTGGCCACTGATGGCGAAATCTCTCCCCACCTCGCTATCGCCAATGCCCAACGGCGCGGCCAACAGACTTACCTCCCCGTATTGCATCCTCTGAAATATAACCGCCTCTACTTTACCAGCCATCGCCACCAGCCACGGCTGCGGCGTAATCGCTTTGGTATTTTTGAACCCCAACTCGGCAAAAACTCAGTGGCCGAGGTTTGGACTCTCGACGTCATTCTCCTGCCGTTGGTTGCATTTGACCGTGACGGCAACCGCTTAGGCATGGGCGGTGGGTTTTACGATCGCAGTCTGGCCCAACGACCTAAGTCCAAAATGAAGCGCCCACTGTTAATTGGGCTCGCCCACCACTGCCAGGAAGTGCCGCAATTACAAGCCCAAAACTGGGACATACCCCTCGATATAATCGCCACTGACAAAGAGCTCATTCACATCGATAGTCAGACGCCACCTAGAAAGGAATGACGATGAGAAAAACCAAAATTATTTGTACCATCGGCCCAGCAACCAACTCGTTGGCGATACTCAGCCAATTAGCCGAGGCCGGCATGAATGTCGCCCGACTCAACATGTCCCACGGCGACCACGCTTCTCACGCTGCGGTGATCGCCAACATTCGACAACTCAACAGCACGCGCTCGCAACCCATTGCCATCCTGCTCGACACTCAGGGACCGGAAATTCGCACTGGTGCAATCAAACAAGAACTTAATTTGGTCGAGGGCGATATTATTTCTGTAGCGGCCCGCAGCGGTGACGATGTCGAGGAAAGCTCCATACATATTAATTACGAAGACCTAATTAACGATGTTCACGTCGGCGATAAAATCACTGTCGATAACGGCCTGATCAACCTCGAAGTACTGGAAAAAAAACAGCAGATCATGAAGTGTCGGATCATCGACGGCGGCCTGTTAAAAAGTAAACGTCACGTCAATCTGCCCGGCATTCGCGTCAATTTACCCGCCATCACCGAGAAAGATAAAAAAGATATTGCCTTCGCCCGAACCCAGCAAGTTGACTTTATCGCCCTGTCCTTCGTGCGCCGCGCCGATGATATTGCTCAGTTGCGGCAATTGCTGGGCGACGATGTCACCAACACCAAGGTCATCGCGAAAATAGAGGATCAGGAAGGCTTAACGAATTTAGAAGACATCATCACCGCGAGTGACGGCATCATGGTGGCCCGTGGTGACCTCGGCGTGGAAATCCCCATGGAGATCCTGCCACGCGTTCAGCGGCGCATCATTCGCCAATGCGCGATACATGGCAAGCGCGTTATCGTGGCGACTCACATGCTCGAATCAATGATCCAAAACCCAATGCCGACCCGGGCCGAAGTCACCGATGTCGCCAATGCCATTTACGAAGAGGCCGACGCGATTATGTTATCGGGCGAAACCACGATCGGGAAGTATCCGGTGCGCTGTGTTGAAACACTCGACCGGATTGCCCGCTCCATCGAAAAAAGCCGGGGCTTGTTATTCAGCGAGGAGCTCATTTGCGACAACGACAAACAACACGTTTCTGTAGCAGCGGTGCGACTCGCCGAGGCCATTGGCGCGAAGGGGATTATCGTCCCCACCAAAACGGGGCGAATGGCCAACTATGTCACCAATTGCCACCCCCAGACACCGGTAATTTGCGCCTTTTCCTTCGATCAGCACACCCACCGGCAACTGGTATTAAACCGCAACATACATAGCTACCGCATCGACTTTAATGAAAACCCCGAGAAGTTACTCGCCGCAGCGGCAAGTATTCTCTTACAGCGCGACGATTTCTCCGGGGAGGATAAAATGGTCGTGATATCTGACACTCTAGGCCACGCCAATGTCGATGCCATTCAAATTCGTACCCTCGGCAGCCTCACATGAAGGTACTAAAAGCCGCTCATTGGCCGAGGAAAAACCGGTAGGCATCGTTCTTCGTCTCTTCGTGATAGCGGTAGTGCAGAGCATCGAGAAAAGTGCCGACATCGACACGCTCTGCAGGTGGCACCTGTAAACCAACCAGGACTCGACCAAAGGCCGAGCCGTGATTGCGGTAGTGGAACATAGAAATATTCCAACGCCCACCCAACTTACCGAGAAAGTTCGACAAAGCTCCCGGGCGCTCAGGAAACTCAAAGCGATACACCACTTCGTCGGCAATCTCCGGGGCGCGCCCACCGACCATATAGCGGATATGTAATTTGGCGATTTCATTGTCGGTCATATCAACGACGGCATAATCTTTGGCCAACAAATCGTCGACCAAAGCCTGGCGATCGGCATCGGAGCTCACCTGGATGCCAACAAAGATATGGGCATCGCCAGCATCGGCGTAGCGGTAATTAAACTCACTCACCATGCGTTGACTCAGCGCCTGACAAAAGCGCTTAAAACTGCCCGGCTTTTCGGGAATGGTCACCGCTAATACCGCCTCCCGCTTTTCACCAATTTCGGTGCGCTCGGATATGTAGCGCAACCGGTCAAAGTTCATATTGGCCCCACTATCGATCGCCAATAGAGTTTCACCACTACAAGCCTTTTGCTGCACATATTTTTTCAGTCCGGCGAGCCCAAGGGCTCCCGCGGGTTCGCAAATCGACCGGGTATCATCAAAAATATCTTTAATAGCGGCGCAGATTTCGTCGGTTGAAACCGTAATCACATCATCGATGCTGTCGCGCAAGACGCGAAAAGTTTCTTTTCCAATCTGAGCCACAGCAGTGCCATCGGCAAACAGACCCACATCTTTCAATGTCACCCGTCGGCCTTTTTCCATCGCCGCTGCTAGGCAGGCGGCATCTTCGGACTCCACCGCAATCACTTGAATTTCAGGGCGGACATATTTCACATAGGAAACGATGCCCGCACACAAACCACCTCCACCCACCGGCACAAAAATGGCGTTTAACGGGCCAGGATGTTGGCGCAGAATTTCCACTGCCACCGTGCCCTGCCCCGCGATCACATCGGGGTCATCAAAGGGGTGGATATAAACTAGGCCCTTTTCGGCCACCAATTTTTGCGCATGTGCCGCCGCACCATCGTAAGTGTCTCCCTGCAACACGACCTTTGCGCCACGGGCTCGCACCGCATCAATTTTAATTTGTGGGGTCGTGCGCGGCATCACAATGGTCGCTTTAACACCCATTTTTTTCGCCGCCATCGCCAATCCCTGAGCATGATTGCCGGCCGAGGCCGCGATCACCCCCGCCGCGCGCTCATTGTCACTGAGCTTGCGCATTTTGTTGTAGGCACCACGCAATTTAAACGAGAACACCGGCTGTAAATCCTCACGCTTTAATAGCACTTGATTGTCGATGCGTGCCGACAAAATGGGGGCGGCATCGATCGGCGTCTCAATGGCGAGATCATAAATGCGGGCATCGAGAATTCTTTTCACATAGCTTTTTGGCATTCTGGTACAAGTCCGCTATTTTTTTGGAAGAGTGGGTGTAGTGT
>JBFJYH010000043.1:0-20620 GCA_041622675.1 Porticoccaceae bacterium | reverse complement strand
ATATCCAGTGCACCACCATCAATACGCAGGTTTTGCCCGTTAATAAAAGCCGCTCGTTCGCTGGCGATAAAGCACACTAAGTCGGCCACTTCTTCGCGGGTGGCGATACGTCCGGTGGGGTTGGGGAAGCGCTTGGCGACAATGCGTCGCTCAATGGTTTCCCAATCGTCTTCCCAGCCTTCGCGTTTGGCCTTGGCCCGAAAGGAGGCCTCGATTTCGGGTGTGCGAATATAACCGGGTGAAATGGTGTTGACGGTAATGCCTGTGCCGGCAAGCTCTTTGGCCAGGCCGACGGCAATATTGGCCAGCGCGCCCTTCGAGGCGTAATAGGCGGGGCGTAGATGGTTGGGCTGGGTCGAGCCAACAGTGCCCAATTGAATAATGCGGCCAGCGCCGAGTTCACGCATTTGCGGAGTTAAAAGGCGAATCATGCGCGCTGCCGAGAGGACGTTTTTTTGGTACATGTCGAGCCAGTCGTCACTGTCGGCATCAGCCCAGCGCTTTTCGACGGCGGTGCCGTAATTGTTGACTAAAATATCGATGTGGCCGGTGCTAGCAAGGGATTGTTCTGCGATCTGGGCGCAACCTGCTTCGGTGCATAGATCACCCCAAACGGCGAATTTTACAGCGCTGTCAGCGGCGACATGGTCGGCACTACCGCGTTCAAAGCCATGGGCAATAACAGTGGCGCCCTCATTGGCGAGCTGTTTGGCGATAATTTCACCGGTGCCGCGATAGCTGCCGGTGACCAGTGCTACTTTGCCTGTTAAGCCGAGTTCCATTTTTTTCTCTCCAATGAATTTTATGGGTATATCCTGCGACAGTGCTTGGCTGGGGTGCAAGTTTTTTGCGTTTATGCCGCTTTGTTGCGCCGGTATTCGCTGGGCGAAATACCAATCACCTGTTTAAACAGTCGGGAAAAATAGTAGGCGTCCTTGTAGCCGCTCTCGATGGCGATTTGTTTAACAGAGTGCGCGGTGCTGTCGAGTAGTTGGCAGGCGTGCTGCATTTTTAGGTGAATAAAATGTTGGATGGGGGAGTGCCCCGTGATTTGCTTAAATTTGCGAGTGAAGTGGTATTTCGATAAGTTGGCGTCGTCGGCAAGAGCTTGCAGGTTTAAACTGCCGCACAGATTCAAGTGCATTAACTCTTCGATCTTCGCCAGATCGATGGCTTGTCCGGGCTGTTGTTGGTGGCGTTGGGCGCTGTAGGCGATAAAACTGAGCATTTGTTTGAGCCGACAAGCACTGTGAATATAGGCGTCGATGGAATAACCGCCGTTGCGCAGGGAAAATAGCGACTCAAAGTCGGCGAGCAATCGCGGTTGCAGGCCAATTTGGGTAAAGGGTTCGCCGCCAATGCGCTGGCTGTACTCGTGGGCTAATGTGCCGCTGTAGTGGGCCCAGTAAATAGTCCAGGGTTGTTTGGCGTCAGCGCGATAACTGTGGGCCAGTCCCTCGGGTAGTGAAATAATATCCCCCGGTTTAATTGACCACTGGCGCGTGCCAACCTTGAGAACCCCTTGGCCTTCAGTACAATAAATTAATAAATAGTTGGCGTTTTGCTGCCGACTCATGCGGTGGTGACGGGCCTGGGGGTAAAACCCTGTGGCCAGCGGGTAAAGGTCTTCGCAGAGTGGGTCGGCGGCCATTGCATCAACTAAAAATTTAGGTGATAAAAGGCGAATGCCTTTAGGCGGCAGGGGCCAGTCTGAGGTGATTTCCGATTTATTCATAATAAAAACATCAACATATTCAAGTAATACGTTTTTTCTTGATGTGCTTGCAAAGCAATATAGTCCATCATCTGGGCAATATAGTGAATTTTTATTACTACCTGTTTATGCTTATATGCACCAGCTTGTACCCCAATATTGACTTAGACCGCGCTTGGCACTGTGGCGAGGCGGCACGACTAACTGAGGTTGACCATGGCATTTCCCAAAACTGTACCCTTATTTATCGAAGGTGAGTGGCTGCAAAGCGAGAGCACTCAGCGCACTCAGGTTCTCAACCCGGCCACGCAAGAGCTACTAACCGAGGTGCCTGCTGCGACTGACGCAGAAATGGAGCGTGCCATTGCCTCTGCCAAGAGCACGTTTCAAACCTGGAAAGAAGTACCGACGCCCCAGCGTGCGCGCATTATGCTCAACTACCAGCACCTACTGAAAAAGCACCACGATGAAATTGCCGAAATCATCAGTCAGGAGCTCGGCAAGACCTTTGAAGATGCCAAGGGCGATGTCTGGCGCGGTATTGAAGTGGTTGAGCATGCCGCCAATGTCGCCAGTTTGATGATGGGTGAAACCGTTGAGAATGTGGCCGGTAGCATCGACACCTATTCGTTTGTACAGCCCATTGGCGTGTGCATGGGTATTACGCCCTTTAACTTTCCGGCGATGATTCCCCTGTGGATGTTTCCGCTGGCCATTGCCTGCGGTAACACCTTTATTCTTAAGCCTTCCGAGCGCGATCCGCTAACGCCCACCCGCCTGGCTGAACTGTTTGAAGAAGCGGGTGCCCCCAAAGGCGTACTGCAAATTATTCACGGTGGTGCTCATCAAGTGGACTACCTGCTCGAGCATCAAGATATTTGTGCGGGCTCTTTTGTTGGTTCCGTACCCGTGGGCAAGCATATTTACCAAAAAGGCACCGCTAACCTCAAGCGTATGCAGTGCATGACTGGCGCTAACAATCACATGGTGGTGATGCCCGATGCCAACAGAAGTCAGGTGGTAAATAATATTATCGGTTCGGCCTTTGGTGCGGCAGGGCAACGTTGCATGGCGATTCCCAATGTGATTTTGGTCGGTGCTGCTAAAGAGTGGGCCGGTGATATCGCCGCCGCTGCGGAGAAAATTCGCCCCGGTGTTTGGTCCGACAAAGGCGCCGCCTATGGCCCTCAAACCAATACCGCGGCGAAAGAGAAAATCACCGCTGCTATCGCCAAGGCCAAGGCAGAGGGCGCGACTTGCCTGCTCGATGGTTCTGATTGTGTCGTCGAAGGCTACCCCGACGGTAACTGGATTGGCCCAACGATTTTCACCGATGTCAGCCGCGACATGAGTGTTTATAAAGACGAGGTCTTTGGCCCCGTCTTGTGCCTGCTCACCGTCGACACTCTCGATGAGGCGATCGCCGCGATCAATGAAGACTTCCGTGGTAATGGCACGTCTATCTTCACCTCCTCTGGTGGTGCAGCGCGTAAATACCAGCATGAAATTTTGGTCGGCCAGGTGGGTATTAATGTCCCCATTCCCGTGCCACTGCCATTCTTCTCCTTCACGGGTTGGAGAGGGTCCTTCCACGGTGACCTGCACGCCTATGGTAAGCAGGCAGTACGCTTTTATACTGAGACGAAAACCATCACGGCGCGCTGGTTTGATGACGAAGTGGCCGGTGGGCCGAATATGTCCATTAACTTAAAATAAAGTGCTTTGAAATGATGGCCGGTGTTTTTATGACCGTGAAGGGGGCTGGTAATGGATTTTAATCTCAGCGAGGAACAACGCGCCTTTCAGGATGCGGCCCGCGCCTTTGCCGAGGGCGAAATGGCCCCCCATGCGGCGCAGTGGGACGAGGAAAAAATCTTTCCTCGCGACACCATTGCGGCGGCGGGTGCGATGGGCTTTTGCGGCATGTATAGCCCGCAAGCACAGGGCGGTATGGGCATGTCCCGCCTCGATGCCACTATTGTGCTCGAAGAATTGGCGGCGGCTTGTGCCTCCACTGCTGCGTTTATCTCCATCCATAATATGGCCACCTGGATGGCTTGCACCTGGGGCACCGAGGTCGTCCATACTAATTTCTGTGAGCAATTAGTACTGGGCGAAAAGCTCGCCTCCTATTGTTTGACCGAGCCTAATGCGGGTAGTGATGCCGCCTCTATCACGACTAAAGCGGTGCGCGAGGGCGATGACTACATCTTCAATGGTGGCAAGAGTTTTATCAGCGGTGCCGGTAGTACCGACGTACTGGTGTTGATGACCCGTACTGGGGCGAAAGATTCAGGGGCAACGGGTATTACGGCCTTTGCGGTGCCAGCTGATCTGCCCGGTATTAGTTACGGCAAAAACGAGCATAAAATGGGTTGGAACAGCCAGCCCACACGCACCATTACCTTTGAAGATGTTCGAGTGCCTGCGAGCTATCGCCTGGGTGACGAGGGCGAGGGTTTTAAAATTGCCATGAAGGGCCTCGACGGTGGGCGCATTAATATTGCCAGCTGTTCCATTGGTGCCGCTCAGGCCACGCTCAATCATGCCCAGCAGTATATTCAAGAGCGCAAGCAATTTGGCAAGCCTCTGGCGGCCTTTCAGGCGCTACAATTTAAACTCGCCGACATGGTCACCGAGCTGGTGGCGGCGCGGCAAATGGTGAGGTTGGCGGCGGGTAAGTTAGATCAAAACGATGCCGATAAAACGACCTATTGCGCCATGGCCAAGCGTTTTGCCACGGATATTGGCTTTCAGGTGTGTAACGAAGCCCTGCAACTACATGGGGGTTACGGCTATTTAAAAGAGTACCCGATAGAGCGTTTTTTACGCGATGCCCGAGTGCACCAAATTTTAGAGGGCACCAACGAAATCATGCGCGTTATTGTCGCGCGCCGAATGCTGGAAGAGGGCGCAATTGAGAGTATCCGCTAACCAGGATAACCACTCACATTTTAACAAGTAGGCGAAATCAGTAGGAGTTAAGCGAAATGAGCGAATTATTAAAAGTAGAAAAACGCGGTCGCACCGCAATTTTGACCATGAACAACCCCCCGGCCAACACCTGGACGCCGGAGAGTTTGGCCTATTTAGAGCAGGTGATTGGCGAGCTGAATGCCGACAAAGAAAACTACGCGCTAATTTTGACCAGCGAAAGTGAAAAATTCTTTAGCGCCGGTGCCGATTTAACGCGCTTTAACCACGACAACACCGGTGATGCCTTCGATTTTATTAAAGCCTTTGGTGTCGCTTTTGAAGCACTGGCCAGTTACGAGGGTGTTTCCATTGCGGCTATTACTGGCTTCGCCATGGGCGGTGGGCTTGAGTGCGCGCTGGCTTGCGATATTCGCATTGCCGAAGAGCAGGCGCAAATGGCGCTGCCCGAGTGCACCGTTGGCTTGTTGCCCGGAGGTTTGGGAACACAGCACCTGCCCTGGCTGATCGGTGAAGGCTGGGCCAAGCGTATGATTTTGCTGGGTGAGCGGGTTAAAGCAGAAAAGGCGGAACAAATTGGTTTGATTCAGGAAGTGGTGCCCACGGGTACTGCCCTGGAAAAAGCGCTGGAATTAACCGCCAAAGTTGAAAAGCAAAGTCCAACGTCTGTGCGCCTCTGTAAAGAGTTGACCATGTCTTCTCGCGAGCGTGGTTTGAGCAGTGGCTTTAAGTTTGAGCGCGATGCTTTTATGGACTTATGGGGCAGCGAAGACCAAAAAGAAGGCGTTGCGGCTTTTGTCGAAAAGCGTAGCCCCGAATGGAAGAATGGCTAAGGCCGGTATTTAGCGAGAATTTTGTGGAGAAGTGCGTGTCAGAACAGCCCGTCTTATTTAGTGAAAAAGCCTGTGCGAATGGTAAAAAAATAGCCATCGCCACCCTCAATGCTGAAAAGGCCTTGAACTCACTGAGCCTGGAAATGGTCGATATGATTGCCGCCCAGAGCGCACAGTGGGAGGCCGACGATAGCGTTGTTTGCATCTTGCTCGATAGTGCCGGCGACCGTGCCTTTGCCGCCGGTGGCGATATTCGCATGCTCTATGAGTCCATGGTCGAATGTGGTGAAAACTACAATGCCTATGCCACCGATTTTTTCTCGCGCGAATACCGCCTTAATCATCGTCTGCATAATTTCCCCAAGCCGATTGTTGCCTGGGGTAATGGCTTTGTCATGGGCGGTGGTATGGGGCTATTTGAGGGTGCCGACTTCCGCGTGGTTACCGAAAGCACACGCATCGCGATGCCAGAAGTCACTATAGGTTTATTGCCCGATGTCGGTGGCACCTGGTTTTTGAATCAAACCCGTGGCAATAGTGGTTTGTTTTTGGCCTTGACGGGTGCACAGATTAACGCCACTGATGCGATGTACACCGGTCTTGCCGATGTATTTATTCCCCACGCTGAAAAAGCCGCAATGCTCGACAAACTGGCTGCGCTATCCTGGACTGCTAATGCGGATGAAGACCGTCAACAGATGGCAGCCGCACTGGATGCTCTGCAAAACCAGCATCGTGAATTGCTCCCGGCCGCCCAGCTCGAACCCCATATGAGTTGGATAGATAAGGTGACCTCCGGTGCTAATTTGGAGGCAGTGGTTGGGGCAATAACCGCCTATGACGGCGATGATAAATGGTTGAGCCGAGCGGTTGGCACCTTAAAAAGAGGCTGCCCCGTGTCGATTTTTCTCGCTTATGAGTTAAATCAGCGCGGCCGTGAACTACCCTTGAATGAGTGTTTGAAGCTCGAGCTGATCGGTACGGTCAATTGCGCTAAATACGGTGTCTTCCGCGAGGGCATTCGCGCGCAAATTATCGAGAAAGACAATAAACCCAATTTTACACCGGCAACTTTGGCTGAGCTGACGGGCGAGATGCGTCAGCAATATCTCACCTGGCCCTGGGCTGACAAACCGAACCCCCTGGCCAATTTATAAAGTGAGCTGGCACCTACCTCTTTAAGCTATCTATTAAGGATTGAATCATGGCAAAGAAAATTGCATTTTTTGGTTTGGGAAATATGGGTGGCCCCATGGCTGCGAATTTGGTCAAGGCCGGGTTTGAGGTTTGTGCCTTTGATCTACAACCTGTTTCGCTGGCAAAGGCAGTTGAGGATGGTTGTAGCGCGGCCAGTTCAGAAAAAGAAGCGGTGGCGGGGGCTGACTTCGTTATCTCGATGTTGCCCAACGGGGCTATTGCCGAAAACCTTTATATTGATGGCGCCGGCTTGCTCGACCTCGTTGAATCCACTGCACTGCTGATTGATTGCTCTACCGTTGCAGCGTCCAGTTCTCGGCGCATTGGGGAAGAGGCAAAGAAACGCAATATTCGCGCAATTGATGCCCCGGTTTCCGGCGGTGTGGCGGGTGCTGAGGCGGGCACACTGGCCTTTATGTGTGGTGGCGAAGCGGCTGACGTCGAAGCGGCACGAGAAGTACTGGTGCATATTGGCGCCAATATTTTTCACGCCGGTGCCAGTGGCGCCGGGCAAATTGCCAAAATTTGCAACAATATGTTACTTGCTGTGCACATGATTGGCACCGCGGAATCGCTACAGCTGGGGGTTGATAATGGTCTAGACCCGGCGGTGCTGTCAGAAATTATGCTGAAAAGCTCGGGCTGTAACTGGTCGCTGGAAAAATACAACCCCTACCCCGGTGTTATGGAGGGGGTGCCGGCCAGCCGTGATTATACGGGTGGTTTTATGGTCAAGTTGATGCAAAAAGACTTAGGGCTGGCGATGGAAGCTGCCCTAGCTAGCCACTCTAGTACGCCGATGGGCGCACTGGCCAAGAGCCTTTATGGCCTACACGAAAATACCGGTGGCGAGCAGCAGGCAGACCTCGATTTTTCCAGTATTCAGCAGATGTTTTCTCAACAACCGGACAAATAGCGCCCAAGTATAGTTGCTTGCCTGCCTGCCCCTATCATTGTGGACTGTTGATTTGCCGCTCCTACTTGACCGTGATGTGGCGTGATATTGATAGAGTATCTACAGCGAGATGCATGCTTGGGTGCCCTATGCGCAGTGCTGACAGGGCTGCGTTCAGCTTGCTAGTACAAGCTCAGCGGTGCCTATTTTATTGATGCTAATTTAACCTCTCTAGGCCTGTTTCTACTCTTTTACCGACAACCTCTATCCGCGTATTATCGTAGCTCATATTGCTTAAGCTTGGAGAGGCAGAAATGAAAGTCCTTGTAGACAAGAACATTGATGTACCCATGCGAGATGGTGTGTTGCTCAGGGCCGATGTTTATCGACCCGCGGATGAGGGGCAATACCCGGTTCTAGTACAAAGAACGCCCTATAACAAAGAAATGTGGCTAATCACCGCTTCAACCCTTGACCCTATTCGAGCCGCCGCAGCGGGTTTCGTGGTGGTGATTCAGGATGTACGCAGTCGCTGGGCCTCGGAGGGTGGGGTTTTTTTCCCCTATCGGGATGAAGAACCCGATTGTGCTGACACGGTAGACTGGGCGGCAAAGCAGAGCTGGTCGGCAGGTGTTGTCGGTTGCTACGGCTTATCCTATATGGGGGGCAATACTTGGCTGGGCGCGGTGTCGGGTCACGAGGCTCTGAGAGCTATTTCACCCACAACGGCGCCGAATAGTTTTTGGCACAATAATTTCTGGCGCGATGGGGTCATGCAAGTGGCTACGTTGATAACCTGGGCGCTGCGTATTATTGGCCCTGCCGCTTTGCTTCGCTCAGGTAAAGAGCTGCCTGAGTTAATGGCTCGCCTCACTGAACTTGCCGATGCCAATGATGCTTTTAGCGAATTAGTGCGCGAAGAGCCACTGAATGCATTGAGCGCTGGGCATAAAGAAGACGAAAACTTTGTGCCTTTTCTTTATGAAATGTTTAAACATCCGGTACCGGATACGTGGACCGATGGTTTGCTGCTCAATAATCGTCACGAACAAGTTAAAGTGCCAGCCCTTATTATCGCCGGCTGGTACGACATGTTGCTCGGTGCCGATCTAGAGCACTTTGCCGGCATGAAAGCCAATGGTGGCACTGAGCAGGCGCGAGAGAATACCCGCATCATTATTGGCCCCTGGTCCCACGGCATGTTTATGAATATGGTCGGGCAGGTCGATTTTGGTTTTCGAAGCAGCGGTCTGTTTATGGACTTGAAGGAAGATCTCACGACATTGCAATTGCGCTGGTTTAGCCGTTGGTTAAAGGACGAGCAAAACGGTATTGAGAGCGAAGCGCCAGTTAAGGTCTTTGTACAAGGCATTAATCGCTGGCGCGATGAGCAAGAGTGGCCGCCTGCTCGCGCAGTGGCCACGCCCTGGTATCTTGGCAGCGATGCTAGCTTTGGGCCTGATAAGCCGCAGTTTGACATGTCCCCTGACAGTTATGTTTACGACCCAGAAGACCCTTGCCCAACATGTGGTGGCACCTTGTTAATGCCGCCTAAATACACCCCTGGGCCTGTCGATCAAGCACCTATTCTCGGCCGTCGTGATGTGCTGGTTTATACCTCAGATGTGTTGGCAGAAGATTTGGAACTGGCGGGCTCCGTGAGTGCCGAAATCTATGCCAGCACCTCTGCGCTGGATACTGACTGGATGATTAAACTGTGTGAGGTGCGTGCGGATGGCAAGACGTTTAATGTCTGCGATGGTGTGCTGCGGGCCTCTTATCAGGTTCATCAAACGGGGCAAGTGTTTGAACCGGGTGATGTAGTGAAATGGCGGATTAATTTGTTGGCGACGGCTATGGTGTTTAAGGCAGGACATCGCCTTCGAGTGATGATTACATCGAGTGACTTCCCCCGCTATGATCGCAACCCCAATACTGGAGGTGTGGGGGTAGAAGCAGTGGGTAGCGTGTCAGCTTTGCAGAAGGTTTACCATGATCAGCGTTATGCATCCCATTTGGTGCTGCCTGTCATTAATAGTTAATGGCACTCGCTAACAAAAGGGCCGGTATGGTCTTTTGTTAGCGAGTGGGAAATGTTTTTAACGCTGAGTTAGCTAGGAGTTTGCTAGCTAACTACAACCCATAGCGATCGCGACGAGCGAGGAAAGTTTCAACATCGACGGCCATTGATAGTACGTCGTGAGCTTTCCCCTCTCTGTCCTTGACCTCATTTTCAAGTACAGCTTCGGGGTGAAAGCCCAGTTCCTGAAAGAGTTTACGGGCACCCGTTTGGTCTAGGGTCATGCGGGCATAGATCTTTTCGATTTTTTTGGTCAGTGCGATACGAAACAGTTCGCGCACAAGTGCGCGACCGACACCTGTTTCTCGATGATTGGGGCTGACCATGATGCGCAATTCGGCAACGTGGCGCGACCACTCAATCTCCCCTCGACTCAACGTCCCGTAACCAATGATCTCATCATCAATATTGGCGATGACACTGATGTTTTTTCCGTATTCAATTTTTTTTACCCAAGAATCAATGACGCGGGGTTTAAGAATGTCACGGCGCAAAAACATTAAATCGTGAGGCGGCAAGGTCTTGGCGAAAGCCAGCATATCGTCCTTGTCCTGCTCAGACATTAAGTGCAGAGAGGCCTGACCATTACGTAATTCAATTTGTTTAGGGAATGTTTCCAAAATTTCTCTCCAGCAGTAAAGTATTTAATGAAATGTGGAAGATCGTTGGGTGTCTAAAAGGATCTTTCCTCTAACCATTTGGCGACTTGGGGCCAGAGCCGAAATACAGCATTGCCACCAGCAATTAAACTGACGTGACCGCCCTTGAGGACAATTTCAGACTTGTCGTCACTACCGATCAACTCTATCAACGCTTTGGAGGCAGCGGTGGGTACGATGTGATCGTGCAGTGCGGCGATGTGTAAAAAGGGCGCGGTAATATTTCCCAGACTGGCATTTTTGCCGTTAATTTCCATCTGCCCTTTATAGACCTTATTGCCTTGTAAGAAGTCTTCAAAGAGCTGTCGTGCAGCTTCACCGGCAATTGGCACCTGATCTGCTGTCCAGCGTTCAAAGCGATAGTGTGCTTCAAGAAATTTGTCATCGCCTGCATTATCGAGCAATTGCATGCGCCCGGCGGTCTTTTGTAATGGCCGCAAGGCTTGCAGCATAGTGTCGACCATACCGCCGGGTATGTTGCCAAGTTGTGTGACGATTTGGTCAATATCGAAAGTTTCATTGTCGGCCCAACTTTTGTACAAGGGCATGCCTTCAGTGTTGACTGGGGTGGCAATGTCGACCAAATTCTTAATGTTCTTATCCGGGTGCAGGGCTGTATAAAGAGAGGCAATTACCCCGCCTAGGCAGTAGCCAATCAGGGAAACGTCATCTTCTCCACAGTCGTCGGCCACTTTTTCAAGACAGTCCGGCAGGAAGTCATCGACGTAGGTATCAAAGCAAAAATGTTTATGCTCCTTTCTCGGTAAACCCCAGTCAATAAGATAGACATCAAAGCCTTGTGCCACCAGGTATTCAACGAAGCTTTGTCCGGGTGCCAGGTCAACGATGTAATAGCGGTTGATCAGAGACATGACGAGAACAATTGGCACGCGATAGATTTCGTCGCAGACCGGGTGGTAGTGATAAAGCTTCATGGGGCCGCGAGAATAGATAATATCTTTTGGCGTCACGCCTAAATCGAGCGCAAGGCCGTCGAGGTGTTTTAGGCCATCGATGTTCCGTGACAGTACCTTTTTAACAGCATCCCGAATTTTATCGTCTACTTCATTTTCACTGCTCATTTTGCCCCACCTATTTATCGTCAGTTGCGGTGTTTGTATCAGGGCTTGCTGGTTTTACTGGTGGCTTACGGGTTCGCCGGGGCTTTGTGGCTGGGGTGCCAGGTTCTTGGCCTGTAGCGGCGAGTTGTTTTTTCAGCAGGTGTATTTCGGCGGTAAGCGTTGACAGTGCATCCTCAACACCGCTGAGCCTGTCTTCTACACCGAGCACATCCGCACGGGAGGGCAAATTAAGTGCTGCCAGTTGTTGCCCTATCATTTCTGTAAACATATTCTGGGCGTGGAGCCACTCTTGGAAATAGTGGCCTAACATCTTGCTCGACTTCTCGTCGGCCATGATGTCAGTGAGGGCTCCGCTCCATTGCTTTTCTGATTTCTGAACCCATTCTCGCCACATCCGCATGGGTTCCAGAAAATGCTTATCCTTATCTTGGCTCATCTCATCTTTTCCTTATATATTGACGGGGTTGGTGTTGCCCTGCCTCAGGCCTCAGGGTCTTTTGCTTGATCGCCAGATGAATTGTCGGTGGGTTCGGTCGCCATTTCGGCGATTTTTATAAAGCTGTTGAGCGTCGCTTTGTGCATGTCGAGCAAGGTGATCCAGTTATTGAGAAATAGCGATCCGGTTTTCGTCAGGCTGTAAATTCTCCTTGCTGGGCCATCTGACGAGGTGTCCCAGAGTGATGAAATTAAGCCGGTTTTTTCCATTTGCCGTAAGGTGCGATACAAGGTGCCACTGTTAAAGCCGCCGTAACCGGCCTCCTCAAGTTTTTTTGCCAATTCGTAGCCGTAACCAGACCAGTTTTTTAGTAAGGCAAGCAGGTGAGCAGTGAGCATTTCGCTGGGCATTTTTGTCGCTGGAATTTCTTTCTTTTCTGTCATAGATGTCATTCTTTAATCGGGTTAAAAACGTCTGTGTGCATTTTGCACTTATTTAATGATTGACACTATATGCAATTTGCATTTAAATAGCAAGTGTATCTTGATGTTGCTTATCGACTTCAGGGTAAAGCGCAAGCCATGAGTGCTCGGCGTAATTTGTTAATTCATCTGAGGAAGAGCCATGACCGAATCGAAAGCAAGTGCGGCAAAATCTAAGCCAACACCTAAGTCTACAAAGACGGAGTCAGATATGTCTTTAGAAGTACAGAGCTATATTGATACGCTAATTGAAAATCAGAAAATTGTGAGCGGTGCTTTTAAAAGTGCCCGAGACCGCGGTGTCCGCTTCGGTGATTCTCTTGGCAAGCGTATTGCCGACAATCAGGCCCAGGCTTTGGAGTTGTCTAAGAAGCTCGCGGCTAGCCCAAAAGATTATCAGGGCAATATCGGTGTTTTGTTGGAGTCTCTGACCCAGTCACAGGCTGAAGCCTTTGAGGTGTTTAAAGGGATGATTGGTGAGCAGCGCGATATGTCCGATAGCTTTAATAGTACGGCTAAGTCACTTTTTGAAGGCACTCGTAATTCATCAAAAGCGGCGCTAAATTTATACCGTTCTTGGGGGCTGCAAAACCCAATGACTGAACTTGTGAAAAAGTCAGTGGCCAGTGCAAGCGAAGCCGCTGAAAAAATGGCCAAAGCTGTGGCTTAACTGGGCTCACGTTAGGGTGGCCTAAAATATAAAGGCCACCCTAATCTTATTTGGCGTTTTTTGAAGTAGTATGCTGCGTTGTTAAGTTAACGGGCAATAGAATTTACGCAACGGGGTTAAGGCATGAGTGAAAGCAAGACAAGTGATGTTATGGAGGAGCTGCTTGAGCATCTGGAGGATGATGATCAAGACGGCCCTTTTGCCCACGACCCCTCTATAGAATCCACGTTGACGCCAATTTGGCGTGAAGCTATTTTCCCGGCAGAGTTTGCCGCGCTACATTGCCACCCCGTTTTTTGGGGGCGAGGAGTTGAACGGGGTCATGGTGAGCCTGTGTTGGTGATTCCCGGTTTTATTGCCAATGACCTTATTATGCTGCCGATGCGTCAATGGATGCGGCGCATCGGCTATAAGCCCCACGCGGCCAAAATTCACTGGAATACTAATTGTCCTGAGAAAACGGCGACCAAATTGATCCGCCAAGTTGAAGGCATTTACCGCAAGAGTGGTAAAAAGGTGATTCTGGTGGGTCACAGTTTGGGGGGCATGCTGGCGAAATCCATTGTCCAAAAAATCCCCGAGTTGATTAATCGCGTCATCACGGTGGGTTCGCCATTTAGGGATATTGTTGAAGCCCACCCAGCCGTGGTAGGGGTGTGGGATTATCTCAAAATTGGCCAAGGTAAATTGGTGGGGCGAGATTTAGGTGCATCCTGTGGTACCGGTTATTGTGTGTGTGATTTTGTACAAAATATGATTTCACCGCGTGATGTTGGTGTGCCGCAATTTGCGATTTATTCGCGAAATGACGGTGTTGTTGGCTGGCAGAGCTGCGCTGAAACCGACCAAAGTCTCAATATTGAAGTCAATAAGGCCTCGCACATGGGGCTCGCTTTTAATATCGGTTCTTACAAGGCCTTGGCAAAGCGAATGGCGCAAGCGGTTTAGTGAGTTAAGTGCGCGATTGTTCCATTCTCTTTTTTTGGCGCGGCATAAAAATACGTTTCGTGCGATATCTTTATTCTATGGGATAGGCTGGCAGTGCTGGATTGTGTAAAATCTCCGCTTTTCCCCAAGAGTCCGAATTATGTTTGATAATCAGCAAACCCTGGCCCAGTTCGATCCGGAAATTTGGCAATCGATACAAGATGAAGAGCGCCGCCAAGAGGAGCATATTGAGCTGATTGCCTCTGAAAATTATACCAGCCCTCAAGTGATGGTGGCTCAGGGCACTGTGTTAACGAACAAGTATGCCGAAGGCTATCCGGGCAAGCGTTATTACGGCGGTTGCGAATATGTTGATGCGGCTGAACAATTGGCAATTGAGCGCGCCAAAGAGTTGTTTGGTGCTGACTACGCTAATGTTCAGCCTCACTCGGGTTCACAAGCTAATGCCGCTGTGTATCAGGCCTTGTGTGAGCCCGGTGATACTGTCCTGGGCATGAGTCTGGCCGATGGCGGCCACTTGACCCACGGAGCCAAGCCAAGCTTTTCCGGTAAAACTTACAATGCCATTCAGTACGGCTTGGACGGCGCTACAGGCGAAGTCGATTACGCCCAAGTTGAGGCGCTGGCGTTAGAGCACAAGCCAAAGATGATTATCGCCGGCTTTTCAGCCTATTCACGCGTAATGGACTGGCAGCGCTTTCGCGATATTGCCGATAAGGTCGGCGCCTACCTGATGGTCGATATGGCCCACGTTGCGGGTCTAGTTGCGGCGGGTTGCTATCCGAATCCCGTGCCGATTGCCGATGTGGTGACCACGACGACCCATAAGACCCTGCGCGGCCCCCGTGGCGGTTTGATCCTCGCTCGAGCCAATGAGGGGCTGGAGAAGAAGTTTAACTCTGCAGTTTTCCCCGGTGGTCAGGGCGGCCCCCTGATGCACGTTATTGCGGCTAAAGCGGTGAGTTTTAAGGAGGCAATGAGCGATGAGTTCAAGACCTATCAGCAGCAGGTAGTTGCTAATGCTCGTGCAATGGCAGCTACTTTTATTGAGCGCGGAATTGATATCGTTTCTGGTGGCACTGACGACCATTTGATGCTGGTTAACCTGATTGGCAAAGATTACACCGGCAAAGATGCCGATGCGGCGCTGGGACAGGCCAATATCACCGTCAACAAAAATGCTGTACCCAATGACCCTCGCTCCCCTTTCGTGACCAGTGGTTTGCGCGTCGGAACCCCAGCGATTACTACCCGAGGTTTTAGTGAGGCAGATACTGTAGAGCTGACCCATTGGATGTGTGATGTTCTGGCCTCGCTGGAAGACGGTACGTCTGAGCAGGTGATTGGTGAGGTAAAGACTAAGGTTCTGGCTATTTGCCAACGGCACCCAGTTTATAAAGAAATCTAAAATTTAATTCAGCTGCCTCACAGTAAAGGCTTCAGCACGCTATTTGCTTGATGTAACACAAAGCCCGAGACAGTGGGCTTTGTGTTAGTATGGGCGGCTAATTTCTGTCCGATGGAATACCGCCATGCATTGCCCCTTTTGTGGCGCTAACGATACCAAAGTGATTGATTCTCGGCTGGTTGCCGAGGGTGATCAGGTGCGCCGTCGGCGGGAGTGCGTTTCCTGTAAAGAGCGCTACACCACCTTTGAAGTGGCTGAACTGTTGATGCCCCGCGTGATAAAACAGGACGAGAGCCGTGAGCCTTTCGATGAAGAAAAGTTGCGGGCAGGGCTACATCGCGCACTGGAAAAGCGTCCGGTCAGTACCGAGCGAGTGGAGGCTGCATTCTCGCAAATTAAACGCTCGTTGCAGAGCGCCGGTGAGCGGGAAATATCCTCGCGCATGATCGGAGAAAAAGTGATGGAGCAATTGCGCGGACTCGACGATGTCGCCTATGTGCGTTTTGCCTCAGTCTATCGCAGTTTTCAGGATTTAAATGAATTTCGTGCCGAGCTCGATCGCCTTGAAAAGGAAGATGATGGGGCGGGCAAAGCAGGTGTCTAAAAAAGGTCGTTTGACAATGACAGCGGCGGCCGATACCGGCTATATGGCGCGTGCTATAGCGCTGGCCAAAAAAGGCTGGTATACCGCTCGGCCTAACCCTCGGGTGGGGTGTGTGATCGTGCGTGCGGGCGAGGTCGTTGGCGAGGGCTGGCATCACCGTGCCGGGGGACCCCATGCCGAAGTTGTTGCCCTTAACGACGCGGGTAGCGATGCGCGAGGTGCCACGGCCTACGTATCCCTAGAGCCCTGTAATCACCATGGTCGTACTCCGCCCTGTGCAGATGCCTTAATTACTGCGGGCGTTACGCGTGTGGTTTATGGTTTGGCCGACCCTCATCGCGTTGCTTCAGGTGGTGTTGGTAAGCTTGAAAAAGCAGGTATTACCGTTGAAGGGCCAGTACTTGAACATGAGGCCAAGGCATTAAATCCCGGTTTTGTTAAGCGCTGTCAAACTGGCATGCCCCGCGTGACACTAAAGTTGGCGGCCAGTATGGATGGGCGCTCGGCCATGGCTAGTGGCGAAAGCCAGTGGATTACTGGCCCTGCAGCGCGACGTGACGTGCAGCGTTTGCGCGCTGAAAACGCAGCTATAATTACCGGTATTGGCACGGTACTCGAAGATAACCCCTCGCTTAATGTGCGTGAGGCCCAACCCGGCCTAAGCGTCGATGAGCTGGCAGAGTTGCAACCTTTACGTGTGATTGTGGATAGTCAGCTGCGCACTAAGCCTGGCTTGAATATTCTCCAGCCGCCGGGTGATGTGTTGATAGCGACGGCGCAAAGTGAGGGTGGAGTCAGTGGCGCAGAGCTCTGTTCTCTGCCTAACGAAGACGGCAAGGTGGATTTACAGGCGCTGTTGATGGAGCTGGGGTGTCGCGAGTATAACGATGTGTTGGTCGAGGCCGGTGGTAAGTTGGCCGGAGTTTTTCTCCAACAGAATCTGGTTGATGAGTTAATTATTTATATGGCGCCAAAATTGTTGGGCAGTGATGCTATGCCCATGGCGGTGTTACCTTTGAGCACAATGTCTGAGGCACTAGCACTTGAAATTACCGATATTCGCGCCGTTGGCAATGACTGGCGTATTACTGCAACACCGGGTGGAAAAACATGTTCACAGGCATAATTGAAGCATTGGGCGAAATCGGCGGAACTGAACAACAGGGTGGCGATTTGCGCCTGCATATTCGTACTGGCGGTCTTGATTTGGGCGATGTAGTACTGGGTGACAGTATTGCTGTTAACGGGGTTTGTTTGACGGTGGTCGAACTGCCCGGCGATGGTTTTATTGCCGATGTGTCCATTGAAACCTTGAATTTCACTACCGCCGGACAGTGGCAAACAGGCTCGCCAGTGAACCTCGAGCGGGCTTTGACGCCGAGTACCCGGCTCGGTGGCCACCTGGTTTCCGGTCATGTTGATGGTGTCGGTGAGGTTGTTGAACGCCATCAGGATGCTCGCTCCGAGCGCTTTCGAATCAAAGCCCCAGCAGAGCTGGCACGTTATATTGCCCACAAGGGGTCGATATCGGTTGATGGCACTAGCCTCACGGTTAATGCCGTATCGGGTGATGAGTTCGAGTTGAATATCGTGCCACATACACTGCTGCACACGGTATTTGGTACTTATCAAGCGGGAACAAAAGTTAATCTGGAAGTCGACGTTATCGCTCGTTACCTTGAGCGTTTACTGCTCGGTGACAAGGCTGCGAGTCAGGGCGATGACGTTTCTCTCTCCACCCTCGTTAATAAAATTTTAGATTAAAAGGGCAATACTATGAACTTGAATACCATCGAAGAGCTGATTGAAGATATCCGTCAGGGCAAAATGGTTATCCTTATGGATGACGAGGATAGGGAGAACGAGGGAGATCTGGTGATTGCCGCCGAGAAGGTTCGTCCCGAAGATATTAACTTTATGGCGACACACGCCCGCGGTCTGATTTGCATGACTTTGATGGAGCAGCGTTGTCAGCAATTGGCACTACCTTTGATGGTCGATAACAATAACGATGCTCACAGTACTAACTTTACGGTATCGATCGAAGCTGCAGAAGGTGTGACTACGGGTATTTCTGCTGCCGACCGCGCTAGAACCGTACAGGCAGCAGTGGCCAGTGATGCGCGGCCAACGGATATTGTCCAGCCGGGTCACATTTTTCCTTTGAAAGCACAGCCTGGTGGTGTATTGAGCAGAGCCGGACATACCGAGGCGGGTTGTGATCTGGCTGGCTTGGCGGGTCATGAGCCAGCGGCTGTTATTGTTGAAATTATGAACGAAGACGGCACCATGGCACGACGCTCTGATCTTGAGGCGTTTGCGGAAAAACACGACCTGAAAATTGGCACTATTGCCGATTTGATTCATCACCGTGTGGTTAACGAGAAAACCGTTGAACGCATTAAGGAGCGCAAAATTCAGACGCCTTATGGCGAGTTTACGCTGCATACCTATTTAGATGGCCCGCGAAATCACAAGCACTTCGCGCTTGTCAAAGGCGAGATAGATGCCGAAACACCAGTGCCAGTGCGTGTTCATTTGCCAACCGTGGTGCGAGACTTATTTGGGCTGGAGAGAAAAGGGCCCTACACCAGTTGGACGATTCACAAAGCCATGGAGCGCGTTGCCGAAGAGGGCCGCGGTATTATCGTGGTGATTTTGCAGGAAGAAAACCCCGAGACAGTAGAGCGAGACTTGGACTTTTTGATGGCTGAACAAAAGCGGGAAAAAAGTGCCTCTGAGACTGTGTATTTACAGATTGGTGCGGGCTCTCAGATCCTCCGTGACCTCGGCGCGAAGAAAATACGTGTCATGAGTGCGCCCTTCCGTTTTACGGCGATTTCCGGTTTTGATCTGGAAGTTGTCGACTATATCGAATGTCATTAAATACGACGCCACTTAACTGCGTGCCCCGGGCCATGATGGTTTTTTATGCGCCAGCGGCCACAACTAACTGATAAATCAGGATGCAAGAATGAGCGAATTCAGACCCGTCGAAGGTGACTTTAGTGTTGGCGAAGCCCGCTTTGCCATTGTCGTTGCCCGTTGGAACGGCAATATTACCGAGAATCTCTTGAAGGGTGCTTTGGCCGCCTTGGCGCGACACAACGTGGTCGACGAAAATATTGATGTCGTTCGCGTCCCGGGGGCCTTTGAGCTGCCGGCAACGGCGATGAAAATTGCTGAACTGGGTAAAGTCGATGCGGTGATTACTTTGGGTTGTGTGATTCGCGGAGGCACGCCGCATTTTGACTATGTCTGTGGCGAATGTGCTCGAGGCATTGGAGAAGTAGCATTGGTTACGGGTCTACCTACTACTTTTGGCGTGTTGACGACGGATGATTTGCAGCAGGCAGAGGAGCGCTCTGGCGATAATGACGAAAACAAAGGTGTTGAGGCTGCCTTGACGGCACTTGAGATGGTCTCCTTGTTTGCTCAGTTAGGAGATTAATTGCGTGTCATCTTCTCTGCCTTCCGCGCGTAAAAAAGCCCGTCACATGCTGGTGCAAGCTTTGTATCAGTGGCAGTTAGCGGGTGATAGTATTGGCGTCATCGAAGCGCAGTATATGGCTGAGAAGGGTATGGCAAAGGCGGACTCCGAATTTTTTCGCGAGTTACTCCATGACATACCCGCCAAACTCGACGAACTCGATGCGGCCTACCGGGAGTTTCTCGATCGCGATCCCGAGGCCTTGGATCCCATCTCTCTGGCAGTGTTGCGTATTGGCGTTTATGAATTGCTGCACCGCGTTGATGTACCTTACCGGGTGGTGATTAACGAAGCGGTCAACCTGGCTAAAACTTTCGGCCCGACTGACGCTCATAAATATATCAACGGTATTGTTGATCGCGTCGCCGCGCGAGCACGACGTGTCGAAATTGCCGGCAGTAAGGGTTAATAGCCTGGCGATCACAATAGCTTGTCGTCACGGCCCGGTGACTCTGAGAGGCTCTGAACAAAGGCTCTTTGAATAATGGCCACTGATGAATTTAGTCTCATTGCCCAGTATTTTTCTGCCTGCGGTACAGTAGGCGAAAACACTGTGTTGGGCGTCGGTGACGATTGTGCATTACTGGCACCGCCCCCAGGAGAGCTCTTGGCGGTAACAACAGATACTTTATTAGCCGCTGTTCATTTTCCTCTCGATGCGCCTGCCCAGTTGATTGCCCAGCGAGCGTTGGCGGTCAATCTCAGTGACATAGCGGCGATGGGGGCGACGCCACGCTGGTTTCAATTGGCGTTGACAATGCCCAAGGCTGATCAGAGTTGGCTAGCTGAGTTTAGTGCGGGTTTGAATGCCATGGCCTGCCAGTTCAATTGCGTTCTGGTCGGGGGCGATACCACCCGTGGCCCACTGACGATCAGTATTACCCTGATGGGTACAGTGCCCACGGGCCAAGTGCTTAAGCGCAGCGGTGCAAAGCCTGGTGATACCATTTATGTCACGGGCAACCTGGGGGATGGTGCTGGCGCTTTGGCAGTGCTCGAGGGTAAATTGTCGACCTGTGCAGAGGATGCCGCCTATCTTAAACAGCAATTTTGGCGCCCCCAGGCCCGTGTTGGCGAAGGTTTGGCAATACGGGGTTTCGCCTCTGCGGCTATCGATATTTCCGATGGCTTGTTGGCTGATCTTGGGCATATCGCCAAAACCAGCCAGGTAGGCGCTGTGGTAAGTGT
>JBFJYH010000042.1:0-21013 GCA_041622675.1 Porticoccaceae bacterium | reverse complement strand
GGAGGTATTCGTTAAATACGGCACCGAGGCCCAGAAAGAAAAGTGGTTGACGCCCCTGCTCAACGGTGAGATCCGCTCCTCCTTTGCCATGACCGAGCCCGACTCCGCCTGTTCAGACGCCACCAACGTCGCCTGCTCCATTGTTCGCGATGGCGACGAATACGTCATCAACGGAAAAAAATGGTTTATTACCGGCATCATGCACGAAGCCTGTAAAATCATGATCGTGATGGGCAAGACCGACCCCGACAACCCCAATCGACATGTTCAACAGTCCCAAATTCTCGTACCTAAGGACACCCCCGGCGTCACCATCGTGCGCCCACTGACCACACTGGGCTACCTCGGAGCACCTTTGGGTGAAGCGGAAATTCACTTTAACGATGTTCGCGTACCGGTTGAAAACATTCTTCTTGGCGAAGGTCGTGGCTTTGAAATCGCCCAGGGTCGCCTTGGCCCAGGCCGCATCCACCACTGCATGCGCCTTATTGGCTGCGCGCAACGCGCGCTGGAACTCATGTGCGCCCGCTCAGAGTCTCGCAGCACCTTTGGCAAAAAACTCAGTGAGCACCAATCGGTGCGTGAAGATATTGCCCAGTCTTACTGCGACATTGAGCAGGCGCGCCTGCTGACCATGATGGCCGCCGACAAAATTGACCGCGAGGGTGCCAAAGAAGCCAAAGACCTGATCGCCGCGATTAAAATTGTCACCCCTGCGATGACAGCCCGCGTTGTCGATCGCGCCATTCAAGTACACGGTGCCGGTGGTTTGACCGAGGATTTCTTCCTCGCCGAGGCCTATAACTACGCCCGTCAGATCCGTTTCGCCGATGGCCCCGATCAAGTACACATGATGCAACTGGGCCGCTCACTGGCTAGGAAATATGCATAAACAAAGAAACACAACGACGTAACTCAGGGCATTGCCGCCTTATGCGGGGTACCACTGTCAACCAAGGCGGCAATGCGTCCTCTTTACAAGCTCACAAGCCACACAACTAAGGCCCATAACGATAAGGTCGAATTAACATGACAACAGCAAATGATAGCCTACCCATAGACACGCTTAGCACCTATTTGGCAGACAACATTGCCGGCTTTGGCAAGCTTCTCGAGGCTGAAAAATTTTCCGGTGGGCAATCAAATCCCACCTACATGCTCACCACCGACCATAAAAAATACGTCCTGCGTCGCAAGCCCGCCGGCGAATTATTGCCCTCAGCTCACGCGGTCGATCGCGAGTTTCGCGTCATGTCGGCATTGGCTGGCAGCGGCGTGCCGGTACCGACCATGCACACGCTCTGCGACGATGACGCGATTATTGGCAGCATGTTCTATGTGATGGATTTTATCGACGGTGACATTTTCTGGGACGCACAGCTAACCGAGGTGGACAAAGGCCTGCGCGGCCCCATGTACGCCAAGATGAACGAAGTGCTGGCCGCCCTGCACCGTGTCGATATTGCCAAAGCAGACCTCGAAAGCTTCGGTCGCCCCGGCAATTATTTCGAGCGCCAGCTGAGTCGCTGGACCAAACAGTATCGCGGCGCCGAAACTGAAACCATTGACGCGATGGAAAAACTCATGGCCTGGCTACCCACCAACATGCCCGAAGACGATGGTCAGGTAAGCCTGATTCACGGCGACTACCGCCTCGACAACATGATTTTCGCCTCCGGCAAAGCCGACGTTCTAGCGGTGCTCGACTGGGAGCTATCAACCCTTGGCCACCCCTACTCCGATATCGCCTACCAATGTATGCAACTACGCATGCCCGCCGATCCGGCATTGGGAAACCTCGCCGGACTCAGTGGTGTCGACCGTGCAGCACTGGGTATTCCCAGTGAGGAAGAGTATGTCGCCGCCTACTGCAAGCACGTGGGGATTAGTGAAATCCCCAACTGGACCTTCTACCTAGCCTTCAGTTTTTTCCGCTTTGCCGCGATTTTGCAGGGCATTATGAAACGTTATCTCGACGGCACCGCCTCTAACGAAGAGGCGCTGGCCTACGGCAAAATGGCGCGCCCAATGGCCGAAACCGCGATAGCTTATTTAGCCGAACAGGGTCAGCTGTAAAAAAAACAGCCGTCACCAATTACTTTTTTATCGAGGACACGATGAAAGCACTCGTCTGTGAACACTACGGCAAGGTCGACGATCTGGTTTATCGCGACATGCCCAACCCCACCGCTGGCCCCGGCCAAGTACTGGTCAATATTGCAGCCATTGGCGTCAATTTTCCCGATGGCTTGCTGGTCGAAGGGAAATACCAGGCCAAGCCGGCAACCCCCTTTATGCCCGGTGGCGAATTTGCCGGCACCATCGCCGCCCTCGGCGAGGGCGTCAAGGGGTTTGCCGTCGGTGACAAAATTTTTGGCTGGCACACCAGCTACGGCGCCTACGCTGAGCAGGTCGCCGTCGCCGAGGAAGACATCTTCAAAATGACACCGTCCATGTCCTTTGAGCAAGGGGCAGCGTTACTATGTGCCACCTCTACCTCCCACCACGCGCTCAAACAGCGGGGTCAGCTCAAGCCCGGCGAAACGCTGGTGGTACTCGGTGCCGCAGGCGGTGCTGGCCTGGCCGCCGTACAAATTGGTAAAGCGATGGGCGCCAAAGTGATTGCCGTTTGCTCGACTGATGAAAAGCTCGCTTTCGCTCTATCCCAAGGTGCCGACGAGGGCATTAACTACACCAAAGAAGATCTGAAAAGTGCCATTAAGGAACGCACTGAAGGCCGCGGCGCCGATGTGGTTTACGACGCCGTGGGGGGTGACGCCTTTGACGCGTGTTCCCGCTCGATGGCCTGGAACGGCCGCCTGCTGATTGTCGGCTTTGCCTCTGGGCGCATTCCCAGCCTGCCGGTCAACCTAACGCTGGTGAAAGGCTATTCTGTGGTTGGCGTCTTCTGGGGCACCTTTACCAAGAAGCAACCTGAAGATCACGCCGCCAATATGGCCGAGCTACTAGAGTGGTTTGAAGGCGGTAAAGTCGTCCCTGTTATCGACAAAACCTTTACTCTGAATGACGGTGTTAAAGCCATTCAATATGTCACTGGTCGCAACGTGAAAGGCAAAGTGGTTATCAAACCCTGAATCTTGCCATCAATACAATTTAAGGAAACCCCATGAAAGCGCTGGTTTGTGAAACCTATGGCGAGGTCGACGACCTCAATTACCGTGATCTAGAAGATCCCATACCCGGCCCCGATGATATTGTTGTCGCCATCAAAGGCATTGGCGTTAACTTTCCCGACGGCCTGCTGGTTGAGGGCAAATATCAATTCCAACCCGAGTGTCCCTTTGCGCCCGGCTCCGAAATTTGCGGTGATGTTATTGCTCTCGGCAGCAATGTCAGCAACTGGGCCATTGGCGACCGACTGATTAGCCTGACACCCAATTTTGGCGCCTACGCCGAAAAAATCGTCTTGCCCGCAGAGATACCCACCCCCCTGCCCGACTTTATGACCCACGATCTCGGCGCTGCCTTGCTCGGCGCCACTGGCACGGCCCACCACGCACTGCGACAACGGGGCCAGCTCAAAGCCGGCGAAACCCTGGTCGTACTCGGCGCTGCTGGCGGGACTGGCACCGCCGCTGTACAAATTGGCAAAGCCATTGGCGCCAAAGTGATTGCCGTATGCTCCAGCGATGAGAAGCTCGCCTTTGCCAGGGAACAGGGTGCCGATATCGGTATCAATTACAACAAAGAAGACCTCAAAGCCGCTATAAAGGAACACACCGATGGTCGCGGTGCGGACGTGGTTTACGATGTCGTGGGCGGCGATGCCTTCGACATTTGCTCCCGCGCCATGGCCTGGAATGGGCGTTTACTGGTTGTTGGCTTCGCCTCCGGACGCATTCCCGAACTGCCTGTCAACTTGACGCTGGTCAAAGGTTACTCAGTGGTCGGTGTCTTCTGGGGGCAATTTACCCAAAATGAGCCAGAGGCTCACGCAGCCAATATGCGCGAGCTTTTTGCCTGGGTTAAAGACGGCAAAGTCACACCCGTTATCGATAATATCTACCCCCTTTCAAAAGGCGTCGACGCCATTAAATACGTGACCGGTCGCCATGTGATGGGCAAGGTTATTATTAAACCCGATGAGGAGATTTCGTGAGCAATACACTCAATGCACAGGCCTTTAATTTAAGCGGCTTTCAATTAGAGGGCAAGGTCGCCCTTATTACCGGCGCGTCTAGCGGTTTTGGCAACCACTTCGCCCGTGTACTGGCCGAGGCCGGTGCCAAAGTGGTCGTTGGCGCACGCCGGGAAGACAAGCTGCAAGCACTGGTTGACGAGATGACAGCCAGTGGTGGCGAAGCGCTGGCCGTGGCGATGGATGTCACACAGGTCAATAGCGTTGCCGCCGCCTTTGACGCCGCCGAGCAGGCCTTCGGCACGGTTGACGTGTTAATTAACAACGCCGGTGTTGCCGCGCCAAAGATGACACATAAAACCAGCGAAACCGATTGGGATTTTGTCGTCGATACTAATCTAAAAGGTGCCTGGATCGTTGCCGCCGAAGCCGCCCGCCGCATGGTTAGCGCGGGCAGTGGCGGCGCCATCGTCAATATATCTTCGGTGCTGGGTCTTGCCACCAGCCTCGGTCACGGCGTTTATTCCGCCTCTAAAGCTGGGGTTATTCAACTCACAAAACATATGGCACTGGAGCTGGCCGATAAAAACATCCGCGTCAACGCCATTTGCCCGGGCTATTTCAAAACCGAGATGAACGGTGACTACTTTGAGAGCGATGCTGGCAAAACATACATTGATGCCACGCCCGCTAGGCGCCTGGGTGAAATGCGCGAAATGAATGCACCCCTCTTATTACTAGCCAGTGATGCCGGCTCCTTTATCAACGGTGTCGCCCTACCCATCGACGGCGGCCATCTGTTAATGTCGATCTAAGCCCATCACCCTTTAATTCATCAATTTCCAGGAAATAAAATGGCCACAAACTTATTCGATTTAACCGGTAGAATCGCCCTGGTAACCGGCGCTAGCCGAGGCATCGGTGAAGCCATCGCCAAATTGCTCGCCGAGCAAGGCGCCCACGTTATTGTCTCCAGCCGTCGTATAGAAGGCTGTCAAAAAGTCGTCGATGAGATTAGCGCCGCTGGCGGCAGCGCGGAGGCATTTCCCTGCCACATTGGCGATATGGAGCAAATCGACACCATTTTCGAGCATATTGCCAGTACTCATGGACGGTTGGAAATTCTTGTCAACAACGCGGCGGCCAATCCCTACTTTGGCCATGTGGTCGATACCGACCTCCCCTCTTTCCAGAAAACTTTAGACGTCAATATTCGCGGCTATTTTTATATGTCGACAGCCGCCTGCAAACTGATGCGCAAGCAGGGCTCTGGCGCCATCGTCAACACCTCCTCCATCAATGCCCTATCACCCGGGCCACAACAAGGTATTTATTCAATAACCAAGGCGGCAATTGTCAGCATGACCAAGACCTTTGCCATTGAGTGCGGCCCGGACAATATCCGCGTCAACGCCCTGCTACCCGGACTCACCAAAACCAAATTTGCCGGCGCCCTGTTCACTCACGAGGATATCCACACACAACTGATGGAAAAAATCCCCATGGGTCGCCATGCCGAGCCGGAAGAAATGGCCGGCGCCGTGCTCTACCTAGTCTCAGATGCGGGTAGCTATACCACCGGCACCTGCACCGTTGTCGACGGTGGCATGAGCCTTTAAACGCGCCTGTTTGCTAGCAACGATGCGGGCTAAATTCGAAGATAAACGATGCACACGAGCTACGATTTTAGTGATCAAATAGTGCTTATCACCGGGGCCGCCAGTGGTTTTGATGCGCTGGCGGCCCAGCGCTTCGCCCAAGCTGGTGCCAAGCTCGCCCTCGGTGATATTAACGCCGAAGCCGTTCAGACCCTTGCCGATCAAATCAAAGCCCAGGGCGGTGAAGCCATGACCTGTGACGTCAGCAACAACGAGCCTGTCACAGCCTTCATCAGCGCCTGCGCCGAACACTACATCCGACTCGATTTTGGTATTAACAACGCCAGTATTTCTCACCCGAAAAAGCGCCTCCACCAGCTCGACGAAGCCCATTGGGACCAAACCAACGGCGTTGGTCAAAAAAAAAAAGGGGGGGGCCTCTGCATGAAATACAAACTCACGCAGATGGTTGAGCAGCAATCTGGTGTTATTCTCAACGTCGCTTCAGCGGCAGGTTTAATGGGCTCACCTTTTTTAAATCTTTACGCCTCGGGCAAACACGGCGTGGTGGGGCTGACCAAGTCAGCCGCTAGCTAGTACACAGGGAATTTCATGTCCATCGAAGATACGCGCAGAGAATACGACTACGGCCACCTCAACCGAGAATCATTGCTCGACTGTCCCTTCGAGCAATTCCAACTGTGGCTCGACCAAGCTTGCCTGTCACCCATTAAAGACCCCACGGCAATGACCGTTGCCACCGTCGATGCCAACAACAAACCCTGGCATCGAGCCGTACTACTCAAGGGCTTTGATAAAAGAGGCCTCGTGTTCTACACCAACTTAGGCAGTCGCAAGGCCCACGACATCGCCGGCAACCCCCACACTAGCCTACATTTTCCGTGGTTTTTCCTCGACCGGCAGGTGAGTATTGGTGGCCGTGCCGAAAAAGTCAGCCGCAAAGAAGTGCTGAGCTATTTCCTCAGCCGTCCCAAAGAGAGCCAACTCGCCGCCTGGGCATCTAAGCAAAGCTCTAGATTGACCTCACGCCAAGCCCTTGAAAGCCAGTTTATGGCAATGAAAGAAAAATTCTCCCACGGAGAAATACCGACACCGGATTTTTGGGGTGGCTTTCGTGTGGTGCCCGAGGAATTTCAGTTTTGGCAGGGTGGGGAGAATCGTCTACATGATCGCTATCAGTACAGGCTTGATGAAAGTGAGCGCTGGGTGATTAACCAGCTGGCACCATAAAGAGCTATTAGTTAGTCATGAACGAATGAAAATATATAAGTTTAAGAGTCTAAAAAAAGAATCTGATCACCCTCATTTACTTCAAATAATCGTACAAAATAAAATATGGTGCGCATCACATGCGATTAACTACAGGACACTGGAATCGTTTACTAAACCTCAAATCGACACCACCATCAAAAATTGTCGCAAGTACTTTGGTGTAACTAGTTTCTCAGCAATAGGCACAGGGGAACACCTCTGGGAGAGGTATGGCGGTAACGGAAACGGTGTCGTTGTCGAACTCGAAATCCCCAACGATCTCATAGGTGATAGGTATCATTTCGTGGACATGTACCTAAGAGAAAATTCCATATTGATGTATTTCTCAAATCCCAAATTATAGGGTCAGAAGAGATATTCAAAAAAATACTCTGTACCAAAACAGAAAGAAATTACAATCAAACGATATAAACAGTAACTAATTGAAATTCAAAATACCCACGAGATAACATGACCAGACTACATCTTATCCGCCATGGCGAAACCAACTGGAATGCCGAGGGCCGCATTCAGGGTCAACGCGAGTCCGTACTCAGCGAGCTGGGCCAGCAACAGGCTGTTGACTTGCAAAAGAAGCTCGCTGCCACCAATTTTGACCGAATTTTCTCCAGCTCCAGTACTCGGGCGCGACAGACCGCAGCCCTCGCCCTTAGTCATTGCAATCACCCGGTAAGCTATCAAGATGATTTACGTGAAATCATGCTTGGCCGGTGGGAGGGTCACCTCTACGCCGATATTGAAAAAGTAGAGCCACAAGCCATTTTTGCCTTCCGTAATACGCCCGACATTTTCAACGTGGAGGGTGCAGAGACCTTTCATACCTTGCAGCGTCGCGCGCTGAACGCAGTTGAGACTATTCTCAACGACTGTGCAGGGATGGAGATCGCGCTGGTCAGCCACGGCGCGTGGATTAAATCAGTGCTCTCCCACTACGAGGGCCGCCCGTTGAGCCGCTTTTGGGAACCTCCGCGCATGCACAACTGCTGCCATAGTATTATTGAGCTTAGTGCCGATAGTGGCGAACCGCGCATTGTCAGGTATGCTGATCTCGACGAAGGGTTTTAAGCCAACAGGTCCACCGAATACACGAAAAGCAAAAAACAATAAAATAACGGAATACAAGATGACACCAGAACGACCCATACGTAATAGAACCTATCAAAACCATCACCTCGACAGCACGCGCTGGGATAATTTCAAGGTGCGCGATGACGACATTCTCGTTTGCACTTCAATGAAGAGCGGCACCACATGGATGCAACGCATCGTCTCGCTGTTGATATTTCAAGACAAGCCGCCCGCCGAGTCTTTTCACGATATGTCGATCTGGCTCGATATGCGTCTCTCCCCACTGGATGAAACTCTCGACACGATAGAGGCGCAAACTCACCGCCGCTTTTTGAAGACCCACTCGCCCCTCAATGCCCTTCCCTATTACCCCGAAATGAAATACCTCGTTATTGGCCGCGATGTTCGCGATGTTTTTATGTCGCTGTGGAATCATACGTCCAACTATACCGAGGGTTTTATTAACGCCCTGAACAATACCCCCGGTAGAGTCGGCGCAGAATTCCCTCCCCTTTATGATGACATTCATGGCCTTTGGCACGACTGGATTAACAAAGGCAATTTTGAGTGGGAAACTGATGGCTACCCTTTTTGGTCGCATCTAACCTTTATCAAGTCATGGTGGGATTACCGTCACCTGCCGAACATTTATCTGGTGCACTTTAGTGATCTACTGAATGACCTCGAAGGCGAGATGCGCAAAGTTGCCGAGTTTCTCAACATCACGGTCGATGAAGCACTATGGCCCAGCTTAGTCGAACAGGCGACTTTCGACAGTATGAAAAAAAATGCCGTCGAACTACTACCCGGCGTCGATAAAATTTTCGCCGGCGGTGCCAAATCCTTTGTCAATAAAGGCACCAACGGCCGCTGGCGCGATGTACTCAGTGCTAACGAGCTGCAAGAGTGCGAAGCCGCTGTCAAACGCGCCTTGAGCCCCGATTGTGCACGCTGGCTAGAAGAGGGCGGCGCGGACAAACTCTAACCCATTCAATGCTAAATAATACTAATAAAAACAGGACCTTGGCCATGACAACCCCCCTTGAAGTCAATTTGATCCGCCGCATTGCCATGGGTGACACGTTGCGCCGCCGCGCCATCAGTCACGGGCAGCACGAAGCCCTAGTTGAATTTATTGATGGCGAGCGCGTTGCCACCGACTTTAATACCCTCAATTCTAGGGTCAATCAGGTAGTGCGCGGCCTGCGCGACAAGGGCGTGCAACAGGGGGATCGCATCGCCATTCTCGGCGCCAACACCAGTCAGATGCTGACCGCACTGCTCAGTTGTTTTAAGGGTGGCTTTGTTGCAGTACCGGTTAACTATGTGCAGAACCCCAGCGATGTGGCATACAACATCGAACACTCCGGTGCTGTCGCTGTGTTTGCCGATGAAAACCTCCACCCCCTCACCGCCCAGGCCACTAGCAATGTCGACCGTGAGTTCCTACTCGTTAATCTCGCGGGTAAAGCCCACGGACCCTTTCTCGGGTTCGAGACGCTGCTTGACGGCCAAGACGGGGCAGAAATTGAAGACATCATTATCGAAGACGACGATGTCGCTCAAATCATGTACACCAGTGGCACCACAGCTCGCCCCAAGGGAGTCATGCTCTCGCACAAAAATATTTACATCGCGACCCTAAACACCGTTATCAGCCTGGGCGCTAATAAAGACAGCACCGCTCACCCCGCTGTATTACCGCTGTTCCATATTACTGCCGAACTATTCGCTCTGGTTTCTCTGCACCTCGGCGCTAAAGTTGTACTGCAAAACGGTTTTAACCCGGCCACTGTATTGGCCTTAATTGAGTCGGAAAAACTTGCGTTCGCCATTTTACTGCCATTAATGTGGAAAGCCATGCTCAGCTGCCCGACACTAGAAAAGCACGACTATTCCAGTCTGCAGACCGGCATGTACGGCATGGCGCCCATGGATGCACCAACACTCGATCAGCTCAACCAGACCTTTGGCTGTCCTTTTTTGACGGGTTCGGGGCAAACTGAAATCAACGGAGTCGCAACCGTCATGGACACCCAGTGGGTGGGCCAAAAAGAAGGGAATATTTGGGGTGATGGCTCGATGGCCAGCGACCAAGCGGTGATGGACGATCAGGGCAACATCCTCGGACCGGGTGAAATTGGTGAAGTCGTGTGGCGCAGCCCTCAGGTGATGCTCGGTTACTATCGCAACGAAAAGGCCACCGAAGAGGCCCAAGCCTTTGGCTGGCATCACTCTGGCGACATTGGCTTTATCGACGACGATGGACAGTTTTGCTTTGTCGACCGCAAGAAAGACATCGTTAAATCAGGGGGTGAAAATGTCTCATCGGTCAAAGTCGAGAGTTGTATCCTCGCCTGCGAGGGCGTGGCTAACGTCGGTGTTATCGGCCTACCCCACGAACACTGGGGCGAAGCGGTTACAGCCGTGGTCAGCCGCAAGCCCGATGCGCAACTCGATGAGCAGGTGATTATTGATCATTGCAAAACGATGCTTAGCGGCTTTGAAACACCTAAGCGCGTGATTGTTCTCGAGCAATTACCAATGACAGCGACGGGCAAGGTAAAAAAACATCTGTTGCGCCAAGACTATGACAAGCTATTTACATAAGGGCGTACTAACGGCGCCAAAACATCGGCGTAAACAACACCAACAGTGTGAAAATTTCCAGTCGGCCCAGCAGCATGCCCCCGCACAGTATGACCTTGGCAAAACCGTTAATATCACCGTAATTGGCCGCCACATCACCCAGGCCAGGGCCAAGGTTGTTGAGCGATGCGGTGGTCGCCGACCAAGCTGTGATGTAGTCGAGGCCTGAGGCCATCAACAACAGCACGATGCCGTAAAACACTGCCAAGTACACGCCAAAGAAAGCCCAAATAGAATTCGCCACACGCTCAGGGACAATACGTCCATTGACCTTGATAGGGATCACCGCACTGGGGTGAATAAGTTTTTGAATTTCACCCAAGCCCTGCTTGGCCATAATCATCATCCGACCCACTTTTATACCTCCGCCAGTCGAGCCGGCACAGGCACCAAAAAAAGACAGAAAAATAAGGAAGAAAGGGATAAAACTGGGCCAGGTGCTAAAGTTGTCGGTCGCAAAACCGGTGGTGGTCATAATTGACACCAACTGAAAAATGCCGTGATTTACACTGTCAGCGCCACCGTAAGTACCGCTGTAATAAAGATAGGCACAAACGATAAATATCCCTCCCAGCAACATCGCCATATACAAGCGCGCCTCAGAGTCGAGATAGTAGGGCCGTAAACTCTTGCGATGCCAGGCCATAAAATGCAGACCAAAGTTCAACCCCGACAGAACCATAAAAAACACACAAACACTGTTGATCAAAGCACTGTCGAAAAAACCCATACTCGTATCATGGGTTGAAAAACCGCCGATAGCGACTGTTGAAAAACTGTGGCCAATAGCGTCAAACGCGTCCATTCCCGCCAACCAATAGGCGAGGGCACAGGCCAGAGTAAGTACCACATAAATCAAAAACAGCATCTTAGCCGTTTCAGTGATACGGGGGGTGAGCTTACTATCTTTCACCGGCCCCGGGGTTTCTGTGCGATACAGCTGCATGCCCCCAATACCTAGCATCGGCATAATCGCCACCGCAATCACCACAATACCGATACCCCCCAGCCACTGCAGCTGCTGGCGGTAATAAAGGACAGAGCGAGGTAGCTCATCGAGGCCACTGATCACCGTCGCCCCTGTCGTAGTCAAACCTGAGACAGACTCAAATACTGCATCAATCGGCGATAAAGCCGGCTCAATCAGGGCCAGCGGCAGAGCCCCGCCTAAACCGAGCATGCTCCAGAAAAGCACGGTGACCAAAAAACCATCGCGGATGCGCAGCTCGCCACTACTGCGGCTATTGGGCAGCCAGACCAGCATGCCAATGGAAAAAATAATGGCGAAGGCCAGAAAAAAAGCTTCGATCGTATGCTCGCCATACATCGCCGCCACGATAGTCGGCACTAATAGGGTGAGGCTGAAGATCATCAACAACAAACCCAAAATACGCGCGATGATGGAATAGTGCATTAAATAAGGCCGGAGCTGAAGAAATTAAACATCGTGTAAATGCGGCTCCTAGAAGAAAGTAAATCCGACCTGGAAGAGCTTTTCAATATCCCGAGTATGGCGTTTGTCGATCATAAACACGATAACGTGATCCTCAGACTCTATCACCGTATCGTGGTGGGTGATAACCACCTCGCCACGGCGCACCAACGCGGGAATAGTGGTACCTGCCGGCAACGTTAAATCTTCAATCGCCTTGCCCACCACTTTCGAGTTCTTGGCATCACCATGGGCAATAATTTCCAATGCCTCGGCCGCACCACGTCGCAAAGAATGTGCATTGACGGTATCACCACGCCGCACATGACTGAGTAGAGAACTAGTGGTAGCTTGCTGGGGAGACACGGCTATATCAATTTCACTGCCCTGCATTAATTCAGCGTAAACCGGATTGGTGATGAGAGTCATGACTTTGCGGGCGCCCAGACGCTTGGCAAGCAACGAGGCCATAATATTGACTTCATCATCATTGGTAACCGCAATAAAAACATCGGTTTTATCGATATTCTCTTCGAGCAATAATTCCCGGTCGGCCGCCTGACCATTTAAAACCACGGACTTATCCAAGGCCTCGGCCAAATACTCAGCCCGCGACAAATGGTATTCAATGACTTTGACGTTGTAGCTACCCTCCAATGCCTTGGCCAGGCGAAAACCGATATTCCCCCCCCCAGCAATAATCAAACGCCGGTAGGGTTTTTCCGTGTGCCGCAAATAGCTCATGACTTTGAGAATATTGACGCGCGCGGCCACGAAGAACACTTCATCACCCTCTTCGATCACTGTGTCGCCCTTGGGCACAATCGAACGGTCCTGACGAAAAATTGCCGCTGCGCGGGCGTCGATACCGGGCATTTCTTCACGAATAGCGCTGAGTTGATAACCCACCATAGGGCCGCCTGCAATGGCTCTTATCGCCATTAACTGCACCGCGCCATCGGCAAAATCGAGCACCTGCAAGGCACCGGGGTGTTCTACTAACTTGCCAATATAGTCGGTAACCACTTGCTCCGGCGTAATCAACACATCGACCGGCACATGGGCGTCGTTGAACAATTTTTCTCGGTAGGGCTCGCTGATATAACCTCTGGCTCGCACGCGGGCAATTTTTTTGGGTGTACGGTAAAGAGAAAAGGCGATTTGACAGGCCAACATGTTGATTTCGTCGCTACTCGTCACGGCAACCAACATATCGGCATCTTCGATACCGGCCGACTCCAGCACATCGGGGTGGGAACCCAACCCCGGCACAGTGCGAATATCGAGTCGGTCCTGCAATTCTCTAAGCCGCTGCTCATCCGGGTCGATAAGGGAAATATCATTCGCTTCACTGGCCAGGTTTTCTGCCAGTGTGCCCCCGACCTGGCCGGCACCAACAATCACAATTTTCATGGTCTCAGGTCGCCTGCTCGTTTCATTTTAGCGCTTACACCGTTTATTTCTGATCCATCAGTTCTTACACATCAACCCTTAGACAACAGGGCGTAATAAAAACCATCATGGCCATCTATGGTTGGCACCAGTTGACGCCCCACAGGGGTTTGCATGCCCACGTCTGCCCTAATAGCAACCACCTCGACATCGCTCTGGCGGGCGATAAAACCGGTGATACTGGCATCGTTTTCCTCGGGCAGAATAGAGCACGTTGCATAGAGCAGTTTACCCCCAGACTTAAGCAGTGGCCACAGGGCGTCAAGCAATTCTGCCTGTAACTGGGCAAGGCGAGCGATGTCATCCGGTTTGCGTAGTAATTTGATGTCTGGATGACGCCGAATGACCCCAGTGGCAGAACAGGGGGCGTCGAGCAAAATGCGATCAAACAATTTGCCATTCCACCATTGATCCGTCGCAGCGGCATCGGCTGCCAGCAGCGTAGCTTGTACATTCAGCCGTTCAAAGTTCTCTTTGACACGCTCTAAGCGCAACTCATCAATATCCAGCGCTACCAGCGCGTCTAGCTTTGGCTCACACTCAAGAATATGGCAGGTTTTACCGCCGGGGGCGCAACAGGCATCTAGTACTCGCTGCCCCGGTGCCAATTGAAGTAATTGTGCCGCGAGTTGGGCGGCTTCATCCTGCACGCTGAGCAGGCCCTCCGCAAAACCGGGGAGAGCATCGACACTAACAGCCTTCGACAACTGCACGCCATCGCCACTAAAAGCCGTCGCTTTTGCTTCAATATCAGCGGCTTGTAGAGCAGCGAGGTAATTCGCCCGGCTCTGGCGTTGCCGATTAACCCGCAGTGTCATTGGCGCGGGGTGGTTGTTGGCGGCAAAAATAGCGCCTGAAAGCTGTGGCCAAGCTTGCTCAATACGCTTATAGAGCCATTTGGGGTGGGCGTGTAAATAAAAATCGTTACGCCCCAACTGCTCATTAAAACTATCGCGCTCGCGAATAAAACGGCGCAGGACACCATTGACTAAGCCCTTAGCCCATGGCTTTTTTAACGTTTTAACAGCGGCCACTGTTTCATTGACAGCGGCGTGATCGGGAATGCGTGTCTCCGCAATTTGATAAAGCGCGCAAGCTAACAACACGTGAATATCTTGGTCTTTCGTACGGAAAGGCTTTTCCAATAACACCTTGAGCAAGGTATTTAAACGGGGGTACCAACGCAAGGTGCCGTAGCACAGGTCTTGCAGCAAAGGCCTGTCCCGCTCCACCACCTGTGCCAATAGTTCGGGGAGACACTGATTGAGTGAGACCCCGTCGCGGGTCACGGCCAACAGGACATTGACAGCGGCAACTCTAACTTGCATCACTGCCATCCACTGGTAAACCCAGTTGCACACCGGCGGCAAAGAGCTGTGCCTGACTATTCAATACGGCTTGCACAGGCAAACGTTTTTTACCCGGTAGCTGTATTTCACTCAGCACTAATGCACCTTGCCCGCAAGCTACCCAAATGCCTCTACTATCGCACTTCAAAATCGTGCCCGCTGTAGCTTGGTGGGAATGTAACGCTTCGGGTTCTGCCGCCCAGACTCTAAGTCGCGCATCACCCAAGGTGGTAAAAGCGACCGGGAAAGGGTTGAAAGCGCGAATTTTAAGATCGAGAGTAGTTGCAACACACGACCAGTCGAGACGAGCCTCTTCTTTACTGATTTTAGGCGCGTAGTTGCTTAAGGTATCATCCTGAACTTCGGCCACCAGGCTATTACCTGCTAAGCCGTCAAGAGCTTGGAGTAAAGCCTCGCAGCCAATGCCCGCCAGCTTATCGTGCAAGCTGGCGCCGGTATCACTTGAGCTAATATCACACTCGGCCTTAAGTAACATTGGCCCGGTATCAAGCCCGGCTTCCATCTGCATAATCGTGACACCCGTTTTAGCGTCACCCGCCTCTAGGGCCCGATGTATAGGGGCCGCTCCCCGCCAACGCGGCAATAAGGAGGCGTGTACATTTATACACCCCAGGCGTGGCATATCGAGCACTCTCTGGGGCAAAATCAAACCGTATGCAACCACTACCATCAGCTCGCCGCCAAAGGCTTGCAGTTGCTGTTGATCGCCAGTGTTTTTTAAAGACACTGGCTGCATCACTGGCAAGCCGTATTGTTCTGCAAGCTGTTTCACGGGGCTAGGCTTCAGTTTTTTACCGCGTCCCGCCGGGCGATCAGGTTGGGTATAAACTGCCACAACGGTGTGCTTATCCTGTTCCAGCAAAGCCGCCAAATGACAAGCGGCAAAATCGGGCGTACCAGCAAAAATAATCTTCAAGGTAGGATCTCAGTAGACAGCTCTTGGAGAGTCAACAAGATTAACCCCCTGAAAGCGTGGCGATCAATAAATATTAGCTCAATTGCCGGTGCAGCTTTTCAAGCTTTTTACGAATTCGCTGACGTTTCAGTGCTGACAGATAGTCGACAAACAGCTTGCCATTGAGATGATCAAGCTCGTGCTGAACACACACCGCCAAGAGACCATCTGGCTCCAGCTCAAAGGCCTCACCCTTTTCATTGAGAGCCCTTAATCGTATGCAATCGGGGCGCGCAACCGTTTCATAGAAACCCGGCACCGACAGGCAGCCCTCGTCGTATTCGAGTTGGCCATCGCCAATAATCTCAACTTCCGGGTTGATAAGGACCAACGGCGTATCCCTTTCTTCAGAGACATCCATTACCACCACCCGCTCGTGCTCATTAATCTGTGTCGCGGCTAAACCTATACCCTTGGCCTCGTACATGGTCTCGAGCATATCGTCGACTAAGTGGCAAATACGCTTATCAACTTTGGCTACCGGAGCGGCAGTAGTGCGTAAGCGGGGGTCTGGAAATTCAAGAATTGTTCGAATAGTCATAGCTTTGTGATGGAATTCTAGCAAAAAAAGAGAAACGGCTGTTAACATCTGGGCTGTTGCAATAATTACAACGCTAAACTCCCCCGATGCTGACAGTATACACCATCGGCATTAAGCCTAAGGATGAGCCTTTATGAAGTGTCCTATAAAGACAATTACACTGATACTAATCAGTGTCTGGGCGCTGGCAGCGACAGCTATGGCGCAAGCCCCGTTTAAGGATGACGTTCCCGATAAATACACCGTCGTAAAGGGCGATACCCTCTGGGATATTTCTGCCCACTTTCTCGCCAAGCCCTGGCTATGGCCCGAAATCTGGCACGTTAATCCGCAAGTTCAAAACCCCCACCTAATCTACCCTGGCGACATCATCAGCCTCACCTACATCGATGGCAAACCTCGCCTCGTGCTGACTCGAAGCAGGGATGTCAAACTCAGCCCACAAATCCGCGAGCTCAGTGAGCGCCAAGCCATATCGACTCTACCCTTGGATCTCATTAATAGCTTCCTTTCACGCAACCGAGTTGTAGAACCAGGGGTCCTTGAGTCCGCGCCCTACATTCTCTCTGGCCAAAACAAACGCCTGCTCACCGGTAACAATGATAACTTTTATGCCCGCGGCAACTTCTACGACGCAGACGAAAGCTACGGCGTGTATCGCAATGGAGGGCCGTTTCTCGATCCCAAGACCCACGAGGTACTAGGCATCCGCGCTAAGGATATTGGCGCTGGCACTATCAAAGCTATTGACAAGGACATCGCCACGCTCATCACCACGCGCAGCATGGAAGAACTACGCATTAACGACAGGCTGCTAAAGCGCGAAGAACGCAAGATTGCTGCCAATTTTTACCCTAGCGCCCCGCCGGAAAACACTGAAGGCATTATCATGTCTATTGAAGATGCCGTTAACACCGGCGGAATGCTCGATGTCATTGGTATTAACCTTGGCGAACGTGACGGCATAGAAATTGGTAACATGCTGGCTATTTTCAAAGCAGGTGCAGTTGTCTCCGACCGCGTTCAGGGAGGACTGGTCACACTACCCCCCGAAAAAGCGGGACTGGTGATGGTATTTCGCACCTTCGAAAAAATGAGCTTCGCTCTTATTCTCTCCGCCGATCTACCCATTTCTATGAATGACATTGTTCGCGATCCATAGTCACAGTTTTGAGCGGAAATCCAGTACAGCCTGAAGGCCCCTCTCCCTTTAATTAGCATGACTGACCACGCGCCCAAGGATGGGATCTATGATCACCGAGCGTGAATGTGCCCTGATACTCCAAGCACTGCCCGGCATCGGTGCCGTTGCTCTCAGCAAGCTGCAACGGCAATTCGGCTCTTTTGCAAAAGCCCTGCATGCTCCAACCGATGCAGTTGCCCCTGCCTATCGAAAAGGACTGAGTGCCTTTCGGGCCAGGCCCGATGATTTCAAAAGGCTGGCCAAGTCAACTCTCGAAATTTGCACCTCAGATGCCATCACGATTGTGCTGCTATCTTCGTCTAATTACCCGGCCCTTCTGCGAGAAATTGACACGCCTCCCGCCCTTCTCTTTGTCAAAGGCAATATCGACGCCTTAAACCTGCCACAAATCGCCATCGTCGGCAGCCGTCATCACTCGGCTGGCGGACAACAGAATGCACAGGCATTTGCTCGTCATCTCGCGGGAAACGGCTTTACGATTACCAGTGGCATGGCTCTGGGTATTGACGGTGCGGCCCATCAAGGCGCCATGGAAACAGGTAGTACCATTGCCGTACTCGGCACCGGCGTTGATATTATCTATCCTCGTCGCCATCAGGCGCTGTATACGGAGATTATCGCCAAAGGTGGCGCCATCGTTTCCGAATTTCCACCTGGCACATCGGTTCGCGCGGGCCACTTCCCCCAGCGCAACCGCATTATCAGCGGCCTCAGTCTTGGCGTATTGGTTGTCGAAGCGGCACTGAAAAGTGGCTCGCTGATTACCGCCCGCCTTGCTATGGAACAAGGGCGGGAAGTGTTTAGCATACCTGGCTCCATCCACAACCCCAGCGCCAAGGGTTGCCATCAACTTATTCGCCAGGGCGCAACACTGGTTGAAACAGCCAATGATATTATTAGCGAACTCGGCAGTCTACTGGCTTACAAAGCACAAGAGTCCGCGCAAATAGTGAAGCCCAACAACACGAATAGGCCTGAGGACACCGCAAGCCGTATACTCAGCCAGCTCGGCTTTGACCCCACCGATCTAGATACCCTAATCACACGCACCCAACTCCCACCGGCCGTACTCAGTGGACGATTAGTTCAACTCGAACTAGAGGGCTGGGTCGAACAACGGGCGGGCATGTACAACCGTCTGAAATAACCCTCTCCCGATTGCCCTCAGCATCGTCTTCCGGTAGCCTTTGCGTTTTTTATAGCAAGTGAGGCTCCACCAACATGAGCAAACCCTTTGTCGCCATTTTAATGGGCTCAGACTCCGACTTACCTATCATGGAAGCTAGTTTTGATGTACTCACCAAGCTCGGTGTACCTTTCGAGGCTAAAGTGACTTCAGCACACCGCACGCCTGCAGTGACTCACGATTATGTGACTGATGCCGATGCACGGGGTTGCGCCGCTTTTATTTGCGCCGCAGGCATGGCCGCTCACTTGGCTGGTGCAGTGTCTGCACTGACCTTGCGCCCCGTTATCGGCGTGCCCATTAACGGCTCCCTCGACGGCCTCGACGCTCTGCTGTCGACCGTGCAAATGCCCGGCGGCATTCCCGTCGCCACCGTCGCTATTGGCAAGGCCGGTGCAAAAAATGCCGCCTACCTGGCCGCGCAAATTATCGCCGGTGCTGACCCCGCGCTGCATCAACGTCTAATCGACGAGCGCGCGGCCAATGCGCAGGCCGTTATCGAAAAAGACCAGGCCTTACAAGATAAGCTACAGGCCCGAACGTAGGCTTAAGCGGTGACCAATCTTGCGCTGCGACCGGGCATACGCTTGGCCGCAGCCAACCTGCGCGACGGCGGCGTTGTCGCCTATCCCACAGAGGCGGTATGGGGCTTGGGCTGCGACCCTGAAAACCCACAAGCAGTACAGCACCTGCTCGCCCTGAAAAGGCGCGACCCGCGAAAAGGCCTGATTTTAATTGCCGCCGATATCGCTATGCTTGCCCCCTATTTACGCACTGTCAGCCCCTCTCTCGTCGCCAAATTGGAAAATAGCTGGCCCGGAGCCATCACTTGGCTAATCCCCAATAATCACCATGCCTCCCCCTGGATCAGCGGTGGCCAGGACACCTTAGCCTTGCGCGTTACCGCACACCCCGTGGCTGCTGCGCTGAGTCGCGCTTTTGGCGGCCCACTGGTGTCGACATCGGCCAACCCTCAGGGCCTGCTACCGGCAAAGTCATTGATGAAGGTCAAAGCGTATTTCGGCAATACCCTGGACGCTTACACACCCGGTAGTATCGGCAACGCCGCCAAACCGAGCGAAATCCGCCATCTGCTGACTGACAAAGTCATTCGCGCCGCCAGCTAAGCCAACGCTAGCCCATTACGAGGAAGACTCCATGGTCGACAGCAGCACTGTTAAACAATACCTGCTCGATTTACAGGATCGCATTTGCCAGCAACTGCAAGCCCTGGAGCCCAGCGTCCAATTTCGTGAAGACGCATGGGACAGAGAGGGCGGCGGCGGTGGTCGCACCCGCGTTATCGAAAAGGGCTCGGTCTTTGAAAAGGGCGGCGTCAATTTCTCCCACGTCTACGGCACACAACTACCACCCTCGGCTACCGCTGCTCGGCCCGAGCTGGCCGGGCGCTCGTTTGAAGCCATGGGTGTCTCGCTGGTGATTCACCCCCTTAATCCACTAGTACCGACATCTCACGCCAATGTGCGCTTTTTTATTGCCGAACAAGAGGGTAAAGAACCGGTTTGGTGGTTTGGCGGCGGTTACGATCTCACCCCCTATTACGGCGATATAGCCGACTGCAAGCACTGGCACAGCACGGCCAAAGCCACCTGCGACCCCTTTGGCAAAGATCTTTACCCACGCTTTAAAGAATGGTGCGACCGCTATTTCCATCTCAAGCACCGCAATGAAGCTCGCGGCGTCGGCGGCTTGTTTTTCGATGACTTTAACGAACTTGGCTTTACTGACAGCTTCGCTTTGATGCGCGCCATCGGTGACAGTTTTACCCAAGCCTATACACCCATCGTTAAAAAACACGCCAACCGGCCTTATACAGAGCAACAAAGACAATTTCAGCTCTATCGACGCGGCCGCTACGTTGAGTTCAACCTAGTGTTTGATCGCGGCACACTCTTTGGCCTGCAGTCGGGGGGCCGCACTGAATCTATTTTAATGTCACTGCCCCCCCAAGTTAGCTGGCAGTACGACTGGCATCCCGAACCCGGCAGTGAAGAAGCCGAGCTCTACGACACCTTCCTCCCCCACCGTGACTGGATTAACAGCTAGGCAGCTTTTTGACGATGACAGACCAGTACGCCGTTTTTGGCAACCCCATTGAGCACAGTCGCTCACCGCAAATTCACAGCACCTTTGCCGAGCAAACCG
>JBFJYH010000041.1:0-22115 GCA_041622675.1 Porticoccaceae bacterium | reverse complement strand
GATTGTCTGGCAATTTCTTTGCCTCCGGCAAAAACGATAAGGGTGGGAATACCCCGGATATTCAGGGCGCTGCCAATTGAAGGTTCTTGTTCGGTGTTGAGCTTGGCAAAACGCACCCTGGGTTCAAGCTGTTTTGCGGCCTGTTCATAGGCGGGCGCCATCGCTTTACACGGGCCGCACCAGGGCGCCCAAAAATCGACAACCACAGGAATATCATTGCGGGTGGTGACTTTCTGGTAAGTGGCAGCATTTAATTCTTGAGGGGAATGGCCAAATAAAGGCTGCTGGCACTTGCCGCATTTCGGCCCGCTAGTCAGTTTGTCATTGGGTAGGCGGTTAACGCCTGCACACTGGGGGCAGACGATATGTACTAAGTCTGTCATCGTTCGATGTCCTTTAGACGGTTGCGAAGGTAGTCGACCTCATCCAACAATTCTAAAATAACGGCTACCCCCGCCAGATTTATTCCCAGGTCAGTCTGTAGGCGGCGGGCCTTGCGAATGCGCTGTATGCTGATGCCGGGGAAGTTCCACTGGGTAATTTCCTCACCAGCGGGCTGAACAACGCCCTCTTCAACAAGTTCAACAACATAATCCGCATGGACCGCACAAAGGCGGCAGAGCTGGGACAGTGTGAGGCCGGAGTCGGCATCAATCATGACGCCGACATGAACTTGATAGTCTTTGCTTGTCATAATATTACACCCCCAGGCCAGCGCGTGGATTAAAAGCCAGTTCCTTAGCCATCATTTGATAGATTTTTTCTGCCTCGGGACTATCGGCCGGTGGTAGTACGATTTGTAGCACCACATAAAAATGGCCCGGTGTTTTACCCGGCAAGCCCTTGTCTTTAAAACGCAGTTTTTTGCCATGGGCCGAACCGGCGGGAATTTTCACATCCACCTTGCCACTGGGTGTGGGTACCTTAACAGTAGCACCCAGTGCCGCTTCCCAGGGGGCGATAGGCACGTCGATGGAAATATCTGCACCGTCAAGACGATACAGAGGGTGTTTTTTAAATTCCACATCGAGGTATAAATCGCCGGCTTTTCCACCACCAACACTGGGGTCGCCCTGCCCTGCCAGGCGGATACTTTGCCCGGGCGTAATGCCCTTGGGTATTTTAATATTCAACACACGCTCGCGGGTTTTTACATGGCCCTGGGGGTCAACTTCGGGTACATGAAAAGTGATTTTGCGTGTTGCTCCGTTAAGGGAGTCTTCAAGATCAATAACCACCCGAGCATGACGGTCACCCCCTTGCTGTGTAGGACCGTGGTGTTGTCGACCCGCATCGCGGAAACTTTGGCCAAATAGCGATTCGAAAAAATCACTGTAGGCCTGTCCGTTGCCCTGAGTGAAACCACCACCGCTAAATTCAAAGCCGGCGTCCCAGTCAGGTGGTGCGTTAAAGTCTTGGCCTCCTTGCCAATTGGCACCCAGTTGGTCGTAGGCGGCACGCTTTTCGGGGTCTTTGAGCACCTCGTAGGCTTCGCCCAACGCCTTAAATTGTAGCTCGGCATTTTCTTCTTTACTGACATCGGGGTGATATTTTCGCGCCAACTTGCGGTAGGCGCGCTTAATTTCATCCTGAGTGGCGTCCCGAGCAACGCCTAAGGTTTCGTAATAATCTCTAAATTCCATCGTTGGCTTACCGCCCTTAGTCTCCTATCTGTTACAAGATGGGTACTAAGCGCGGTTAAATCAAGCGGTGATTGATCGACAAACCGCTTGTCGCTTGACGCTTGTCATTAACTCAAGCTTTTATCGACGATTTCATAGACGTCTTTAGACAGCCCGGGTTGCGCCAGTACCCGTTCTAACTGGGCCTGCATACGGCCACGCGCTGGCTCTGGGTATTTGCGCCACTTAGTGAGAGGGGTCATTAAACGAGAGGCAACTTGTGGGTTTAAGGCATCGATAACCAGTACTTGATCGGCAAGGAAGCTATAGGCTTCACCCTCACCAGCATGAAAATTAATCGCATTACCCGAGCAAAAAGCGCCAATCACTGAGCGCACTTTATTGGGGTTTTTAATATCAAAGGCCGGGTGTTGCATTAAGCCTTTGACACGCTCTAAACCGCCCGGCACTGTGCTCAAGGCCTGAATTTGAAACCATTGGTTGACCACCAGGCTTTCATCTAACCACAGTGAATAAAACGTCGTCAGGGCCTGCTTAGCCAGTTTTTGTGCGGCGGGTGTCGGGCAGTTAACCAGTGCAGCGAGTGCCGAACTGGTGTCTGTCATATTGTCTGCATTATGAAATTGCGCAAAGGCCAATTGACAGGCAGCGTCCTCACCCGTCTGTAATAAATAGGCCAGGGCTGTATTTTTCAAACTGCGTTGTGCGATTTGACTGCCGGTCGCGGCATAGCTTTCACGTGTATTATTGGCTTTATAAATAGCCGTCAACTCGGCCTTTAGAGCACTGGCCAAGGTACGGCGGGCAAACTGTCGAGCGCTGTGAATAGCGTTAACATGTATCACTTCGGCCACTTCACTGAGGTAGGCTTCGCTGGGCAGCGCCAACATTAAAGCGACCATGGCTGGATCGGCCTTTTTATCCGCAAGTAGGGCGCGATAAGCTTCGATCAAACGCTCATCGAGCACCAGCTCTTGCCCGGCTAGCACATCGTCAATCAAACCCTGCAATATACCCAGCGCCAGTTTGTTGCAGGCTTCCCAGCGATTAAAGCTATCGCTATCGTGGCGCATCAAATGCAAAAGCTGGTCGCGGCTATAGGGAAAATCAAGCTTTACTGGCGCTGAAAAGCCACGCAGTAAAGAGGGGATGGGCTCTTCGGTGACATTTTCAAAGACCAGAGTTTTGTTGGCCTCTTTCAATTCGACAATAATTTCAGTCTCGCCAGTCGCATGGTCTTGCAGATGTAGGGGTAAATCGCCCGTGGCACCCACAAGACCCAAACGGATTGGCACATGGAAAGGCTGTTTCTTAGAGGAATCTGGCGTCGCCGGGCAGCTCTGATTTAATTTCAGGCTATAGGTTTGTGCCTGACTGTCGTATTCACCACTGACGGCAAGGCGGGGTGTGCCACCCTGGTGATACCAGTGCATAAACGCCGTGAAATCACGGCCGCTGACGTCTTTCATTGCCGCAATAAAATCGTCGATGGTCGCCGCCTCGCCGTCATGGCGCTCGAAATATAAGTCACTGCCAGCACGAAACAACTCGGGCCCCAACAAGGTGTGGATCATACGCACCACTTCGGCACCCTTTTCATAAATGGTCAGGGTGTAGAAATTGGAAATTTCCATATACGCGGCAGGCTGCACCGGATGGGCCGTCGGGCCGCCATCTTCGGCAAATTGCAGGGTGCGCAAAAAATTAACATCTTCCACCCGCTTGACGGTGCGCGATCCCATATCTGCGGAAAATTCCGCATCGCGAAAGACGGTAAAGCCCTCTTTTAAACTGAGTTGAAACCAATCCCGGCAGGTCACCCGATTACCCGACCAATTGTGAAAGTATTCGTGGGCAACGACGGCCTCTACTCGTTGAAAACCTGTATCGGTGGTCGTTTCTGGTTTTGCTAGCACGCAGGAAGTGTTAAAAATATTGAGGCCTTTATTTTCCATGGCCCCCATATTGAAATCGTCGACGGCGACGATCATAAAAATATCTAAATCGTATTCGCGGCCATACACCTCTTCATCCCATGTCATGGCATTTTTCAGCGATTGCATGGCGTGGTCGCATTTATCGAGATCTTTTTCCTCGACATAAATGCGCAGCGCGATGTTACGGCCACTCATGGTCGTGAAGCTGTCTTCAATGCAACTCAGGGTACCGGCAACGAGGGCAAATAAGTAAGCGGGCTTTTTAAAGGGGTCGTGCCAGGTGACCCAATGGCGTCCATCGGGCGTTTCTCCACTATCGACAGGGTTACCGTTGGACAGCAGCAAGGGGTAAAGTCGTTTGTCAGCCTCAATCGTCGTGGTGAACTCCGACATCACATCGGGCCGGTCGAGGTACCAGGTGATTTTGCGAAAGCCCTCGGCCTCGCATTGGGTGCAGTACATGGTGCGCGATTTATAGAGGCCCTCCAGAGAAGTATTTGCCTGAGGTTTTATGGCCACCACCGATTCCAGCAAAAACTGCTCGGGCACATTATTAATAGTGAGCTCTTGCGCGCCCACCTGGTATTGCTCTGGGTTCACTGTCTGACCATCAATAGCCAGCGAGCGAAAGTCCAGTTCCTCACCGTGGAGGCACAGGGTGTTGTCGGCAGGATTCGATGCAACCTTTGGGTTGCGACGAAATTGTAAGGCCGCCATCACCAGTGTTTCGTCTTCACCCAGCTCAAAACGCAGTTCGGTTTTATCGATCAAAAAAAGCGGCGCTTGATAATCTTCCAGACGAATGGTTTTAGGTTGGGAATCTCTCAGTGCCATGGGTACAACTCCGCTTGTCAATTAAACGGTGGCCCTCATTGTCCAACCACCATTGTGTATTAATAAAAAATTTAGGCCGCAAAGCTGATGTTATAGGCGGTAAATTTGCGCATATTAATCACCCCCGTATCGAGGATCAGGTACTGGCCTTTAATGCCCATTAAAGTACCTTCAACCAGTGGCGTTTTATCAAAGTTTTGGCTGCTAACTTTTGTCGGGTATTCGAGTACGGGGTATTCGATATCGACACATTCTGCATCCGTCACCGGCTGTAGGGCTTGCACACCAAAGCGCTCGTTCAACGCTGTCAGCTCTGACTGGCAACGTTCAAATAAGTCGTCGCGGGTGCTCGCTAGTTCAACCGCTTCAATCTCACCTTTGAGCATTTTTCGCCAATTGGTTTTATCGGCGACATGCTGGCGCAAAGCATCCTCAACCAGCCCCGACTGCAAGCGGGTGGCAACGCGCATAATGGGTAAAGCCTGTACTGCACCCTGGTCAATCCAGCGTGTCGGTAGCTGGGTGGCGCGGGTAATGCCCACCTTGATACCCGATGAGTTGGCTAAATAAACCACATGGTCGGTCAGGCAAAACGCTTCGCCCCACTCTGGTTCACGGCAAGTGCCCTGCTCGTAGTGACATTTTTCCGGGCTAACAATACAGCTATCACAGCGCGCCAACTTTTTTAAACAGGGAAAGCAAAAACCCTGATTAAAGCTTTTTTTGGTTTTTCGACCACAGTGACAGCAATGAATTTCTCCGGCGTAGTTCAAGCTAATACGCTGGCCCAGGTAGTCGTTCAGCAAAACGCGCTCATCATCCAAAGGCAGGTAATAGTTTACCGGCGTCGCCAGCTCAACCACCATTTTACTCAGGTGGCCTGATACATTTTTCGTCATACGCTATCTCTTATCCTCTCAGGCACGAGCACTGAGAACCGATTAATGTTGCCATTTAAGAGGTTTATCAGCCTCTACTTCGTCTGCAACGTCACCCTTACTACTGCCACAGTGCTGGTGTTTTTTTGGCGCGATAAAACCCACCCGCTCTGACTCTGGCTTATGTTGGCTGTCGTAGGCAATCACAGCTTGGAGGCAGGTCGCCCTTTGCTCAGTACTCAATTTACTTCCGTCCGGCCACTTACCAATCTCGACAGCGAGCTTTAGTTTTTTGTAAACATCGGGTGTCACAGCCTGTAGAACTTGTTCAATATCCACGCTTATACCTTATCCACTTTTATACCTTTGTCGTCTTATCTATCATTGTTGTGCTTTCTGCCTTCCGGCCATCACCCCCGCCAACATGCCAATTAACAGACCACAGACATGGGCTCCGTTGGCCACGCCCCCACTCATCAATAAATCGACAACGCCAAATAGGCAGATTAACAACCAAGCAATAAGCATATAAATAATACCCGGCTGGACATTTAGTAGCGGATTGGGGGCAATGCGATTGCGGATCCAAACATAGCCCACTAAGCCGTAAACCACACCCGACAAGCCTCCAAACAGTACGGGGCCGTCCCATACATATTGACCCGCATTAGAGCCCGATGCCAGTGCCAGCATCAGTACTAAATACGCTAAGCGACCACTAAGCAGCTCAACCCGGCGGCCAAACTCCCACAACCATAAAACATTAAAGACGAGGTGAAAAATCCCGAAGTGCAAAAAGGCCGGGGTGATAAAACGCCAATACTCCCCCGTCGCAAAGGTCTTTTCAACGGGAACAAACTGCAGCCCATCATCGGACAAGGTGAAATTGACAAAGGTCAAAAGGTGTACATTGTCTGGCCAGTAGCTCACCAAGAAAAAACCCAATACACCTAACAGCAACGTTATCAGCGTTACTGGCACCCGGGTAAAATATAAATACAGCGAATCAAGCCCTTTGGGCCTGTCACTATTGAGCGCTTGCTCATCCACCGATATTTTTTGAATTTGACTGATCAACGCGTGCACATCGACCTGAGATTGACTACTCGCGAGCCACAACTCATGCCCCTGGCCCTTTTCGACAATTCGATAGACAATATGGCTACGATTGAGGGCCAATACCAGTAAGTCCAAGTCAAAACCTGCCTCCAGATTAAAAGCCAGTACCCATTCGTCACCCTCTGCCATTAACGATGTACCTTCTCACCAGGTCGCAAAGAATCGAGGCGTCGCCCCCAGCCCAGTTTGTCGCGACACGTTTCATAAAAGTTATGTTCGGTGGGATGGATTAATCGTAGAGGAGTCGCTTTACGGTGAATTTTAATAATATCCCCAGGCTCTGTGCTGATATCGACTTGACCATCACAGGAAATCAACGGGTGCAATTCGTTGCGCGTACCCACCAATACTTCCAGCTGGCTATCACCACTGATGACAATCGGGCGACTTGCCAAGGTGTGGGGATTCATAGGCACAATAACAATGGCGTCAAGCTTGGGGTGCATAATCGGCCCCCCTGCCGACAAAGCGTAGGCTGTTGAACCCGTTGGCGTGGAGATAATCAAGCCATCTGAGCGCTGGCTGTAGACAAATTGCTGATCAATGTAGAGTTCGAACTCCATCATCCGCACCGAGCGCCCTGGATGTAACACTAGGTCATTGAGGGCCAAGCCCTTGCCAATGGTTTCACCATCGCGCTCGACGCGCATTTCAAGTAGATAGCGTTCGGTACTTTTATATTCGCCCGCCAGCACACGGCCAATACCTTCTTCCATGGCATCGGGGTGAATATCGGCCAAGAAGCCGAGTCGACCACGATTGAGACCCAGCAGGGGTACATTGAGATCGACCAAAGCGCGAGCGGCACCCAGCATACTGCCATCGCCACCCACCACAATCACCAGATCGACAATGCCTTCAATTGAGCGGCGGGAAATGGTCTCAATGGCCGGGTCGTTCAACAACTCAGCGGTCTTCGATTCAGCCATCACCTTGCGGCCATCGGCACGTAAAAAGGCCACTAAGCGCTTGAGACTATCGATAACCTCAGGGTGTTCAAGTCGTGCGACGACACCGATATTTTGAAATTGGTCCATCCCAGCTCCGGGGCATATATTAAAGCGGGATTATACACAGCCATAGGCTGTGGGGAGTTAGGCTTAAAAAACCAGTTGAGCTGGCTAAAATTTACTGCGTCTACAGCTTCTTTAATCTTTTGTGGCGGCGCCTTCAAGCTGCGCATCGCGACTCTCATCCGTAAAGGCTTTACGCACCACCAAAAAAAATACCGGTACAAAGAAAACTGCCAATACTGTAGCCGTAAACATACCCCCCAAGACACCTGTACCGATAGCATTTTGACCCACCGAACCAGCTCCCGAACTTATGGCCAAGGGCATAACACCGAGCATAAAAGCGAATGAAGTCATTAAGATAGGCCGTAGGCGTAGACGCACTGCCTCCAAAATGGCCTCGCGAAGCTTTAAGCCCTGAGACTGTAAATCAAGGGCAAACTCAACAATGAGAATAGCGTTTTTAGCCGACAAACCAATCGTCGTTAACACGCCCACCTGAAAGAAAATATCGTTCGGCAAGCCCCGTGCGTAGCTCGCCAGCAGGGCGCCAATAACACCAAGCGGTACCACTAACATAACCGCAAAGGGAATGGACCAACTTTCATAGAGGGCAGCAAGGCAGAGAAAAACAACCGCTAGCGACAGTGCGTACAGCAGCGGCGCCTGAGCGCCCGACTGAGTTTCCTGCAGGGAAGCACCAGTCCATTCAAAACCGAAGCCCGGTGGTAGCCGGCTGGCCAACTCTTCCATGGCGGCAATGGCATCACCTGAGCTGTAGCCTGGCGCCGCCTCACCGAGAATTTCCATTGAGGCCACCCCGTTGTAGCGTTCTAAGCGGGGTGAGCCCTGAGTCCACTGTCCCGTGGCAAACGCTGCAAAGGACACCATACCGCCCTCGTCATTGCGCACATACCAGTCTTTCAAATGCTCTGGTGACATCCGATACTGCGCCTCACCCTGTACATAGACCTTTTTTACCCGGCCTTTGTCGATAAAGTCATTGACGTAGGTGGAGGCCCAGGCAGTCGACAGCGTATTGTTAATTTCCGTCATCGACACACCTAGAGCACGGGCTTTTTGTCGGTCAATGCTGAGTTTAAACTGAGGGCTGTCGTTCTGCCCATTGGGCCGGACCTTTGCCAAGCGCGGGTCTTGGGCCGCGCCCCCTAAAATTTGATTGCGTGCCGCCATCAAGGCACCGTGGCCATTACCGGCGTTATCTTTGAGCTGAAAGTCAAAGCCTGAGGAGTTACCCAAGGCGCGTATCGGCGGTGGATAAAAGGCAAAGGCACGTGCATCTTTTATCTGTGACAGTGCGCCCATAGCCCGCTGTGACACCGCCTGCACACTTTGTGAATCATTGGTACGCTCAGACCAATCGTGCATTTTGATATAACACTGACCATTGTTCTGCCCTCGGCCACTGAAATTAAAACCGACCACACAATAAACAGTAGAAATAGTATCGGCCTCTTCCTCAGCATAATAGTGCTCAATTTCCTCCATCACACCACGGGTGCGCTCCATGGTGGCACCCACCGGCAATTGCACCAGGGTGAACATCAAACCCGGATCGTCAGAAGGCAGAAAGGAGGTCGGCATACGCGCAAATAGCACACCGACGGCAACGACTATCACCCCGTAAATGAGCAAATAGCGCAAAGTTTTGCGAATAATGCCGGCGACGACATTTTGGTACCAGTGAGAAGCTCTATCGAAACCTCTATTAAACCAGCCAAAAAAACCACCCTTACTGATATGGTGACCTTCTACAGCGGGCTTTAATAACGTTGCACACAGGGCGGGGGTAAGAATTAAAGCCACAAATACCGATAGCACCATCGCCGAGGCAATGGTGATTGAGAACTGTCGATAAATAGCCCCGGTAGTGCCAGGAAAGAAAGCCATAGGCACGAATACTGCCGACAGTACCAGGCCAATACCCACCAAAGCACCCGTGATTTGCGACATGGATTTGCGGGTTGCATCGCGCGGCGACAAGTTTTCCTCGACCATCAAACGTTCAACGTTTTCAACTACCACAATGGCATCATCAACCAACAAACCAATGGCTAGCACCATGCCAAACATCGTGAGTGTGTTAATCGAAAAGTCAAAGGCGTACAAAATACCGAAGGTGCCGAGCAAGACAACGGGTACAGCAATAGTCGGGATAAGCGTGGCACGAAAATTCTGCAGAAACAGGTACATGACAAAAAAGACAAGGATAATGGCTTCAAAGAGCGTTTTTACCACCCCCATAATCGACACTTCCACAAAAGGCGTGGTGTCGTAACCGAGATCAACTTCAATACCTTCTGGCATGGAAGCCGTGAGCTCAGCCAGTTTAGCTTTCACATCACGCGCAGTTTCCAGCGCATTAGCACCGGAGGCCTGACGCACCACAATGCCACTAGCAGGCACACCTTTAAAATGATTTAAAAACTGGTAGTTCTCCCCGCCCAGCTCAATTCGAGCCACATCCCGCAGATAAATACTCGAACCGTCACGGTTCACACGCAGCAGGATATCGCCGAACTCGTCAGCATTTTTCAGTAAGGTTTGCGCGACAATAGTGGCGTTTAACTGCTGGCCGGGCAGAGCGGGGCCAGCCCCGAGTTCCCCGGCACGCACTTGTACATTTTCAGCGCGAATAGCCTCCACCACATCCTGTGTCGTCAGACTAAAGCTAACAAGTTTGTCGGCATCGGGCCAGATCCGCATCGCATACTGCGAACCAAACAGCATAGCTTCACCCACACCATTAATTCGCCCAATGGGCTCCACGATATTAGCAGCGACATAATCAGCAATGTCATAAAGGTTATAACGGCCATCTGGGGAATAAAAAGCAATCACCATCATTACCCCGGTCGCCGACTTCGTCACTTTGACACCTTGCTCAATCACTGCTTGGGGCAATAGCGGCATTGCAATCTGAAGTTTGTTCTGAACCTGAACCTGAGCTATATCGGGGTCGGTGCCCGGCTGAAAAGTCAGCTGAATTTCACCGACACCTGCCGAGTCACTCTTCGATGACATATAGAGCATATTGTCGATACCGACCATATTCTGCTCAATAATTTGCACCACGGTATTTTGTACGGTTTCTGCCGAGGCACCCGGATTGGTTGCTCTGATCGACACTGCTGGTGGCGCGACTTCAGGGTATTGCTCAATCGGCAGCTGAGTAATAGATAGGATGCCACCCAGCATGACGATGATGGCAAGTACCCAAGCAAAAATAGGGCGATCAATAAAGAAATTCGGCATTAATGTGCACCTTTTTCAGATGCAGCGTTGTAAGCGACCGATGTTACCTCTACCCCGTGTCGCACTTTTTGCAGGCCACCGATAATAATTTTCTCCCCCACTTGCAGACCTTCAAGTATCAACCATTGATCACCAATAGTGCGGCCGGTTTTAACGAGTCGGCGCTCTACTTTATTATCATCACCCACCACCATGGCCACAGCACTGCCGGAATACTCAAAGGTAATCGCTTGTTGCGGGGCCAAAATTGCGGACTTTTTAATACCCTGTTCAAGCCGAGCACGTACAAACATACCGGGTAATAATAAATTGTCGGGGTTTGGCACCGTCGCTCGTAGAGTGATCGCAGCAGTGCTTTGATCAACGCTGACTTCAGAAAACTGTAGGCTACCTGGGTGAGCATATTCACTGCCGTCATCGAGTATCAACCGGATAACTGCATCACCAACTGCAGACTGTACCAAGTGGCCCGAGGCCATCTGACGCTTGATGGCTAACAGCTCATTACTCGACTGTGTAATATCGACATACAGTGGATCTAGTTGGTGAATGACCGCCAAAACTTCGTCCTGTTCGGCCTCAACCAATGCGCCATCACTGACGAATGACCGGCCAATACGACCAGTGATCGGCGCCTTAATCAGTGAGTATTGCAGGTTAATCGTGGCTATTTCCCGCTCTGCTTTAGCGACGGCAACATTGGCTTTAGCCTCTCGCAAGGCCGCCTGTGCATCGTCGTAATTTTCTTGGCTGATCATTTTCTTGCCAATCAGGTCTTCGTAACGATTGGTTTTCAATAGCGCTGCCGACAGCGTCGCTTCTGCCCGTAATTGAGCCGCTGCCGCACGGTTCACCTCAGCAAGAAACAACTCGGGCGCTATTTGATAGAGACCTTCACCCGCTTTCACTTCGCTGCCTTCAACAAAAAGACGCTCGGCAAGAATACCACCAACCTGAGGCCTTACTTCGGCAGTACGATAGGCCAGAGTGCGGCCCGGCAATTCATCGCTGAGCTGTATATCAGCAGCTTTAATTTCTACCACTGCCACCTCAACAGCTCCAATTACAGGTGCTGGCGCAGAAGCTTTCTCACAAGCCGATAGATAAAGTGTCGCGATTACAACAAGCAGAAATTGGTGTGGTGAGTAAAAATGACTACATATTTTACAGCCAGAACGACGCTTTACTAACGTATTGCAGGGCATATAGTGCCTCCTCGCTCATATAAATCAATTTTTTTCAATACAGACGATAACCCAATAATACTCACATAGTAGAAAAATCTATAGCCCTAAGGAATAAAGAAATCAGCGCGGCAACTCACTTTTTTTAAAAAAAACCACATCGCCACCACAATACACGGGTTCCACCTGCCACACTTTACCCAACCAATTAAACGTTTGCTCACTAAAAAAAACGATATGTGTTGGATCATTTTTATAGTGCCAACGGGAAAATGCGTTTTGATCTATCACTCGTTTGGTCATAATGCCCAGCAGACCGCCGGGTTTAAGAAGAGTCCACAAACACTCCAGTTCACGACCGGGCACCCGCAAGTGCTCAACGACTTCACTACAAGTAATAAAGTCATATTGACGAGTGAGCGCTCTTTGATTGGGTGCATAAAAGGGGTCGTAGAGCGCCACATGATGACCTGACGCTTCCAGTATTAACGACAGTGTTGGCCCGGGGCCACTGCCAAAGTCTAGACCATGACTGCCGGGTTTCAGCTGTTTGAGTAGCGGTTTAGAAAGGCGCTCTAAAAATGCGCAATAGCCCGTATCGAGAGGAGAGTTTTGATGGAGGTCGTAATAGGATTTTTCATCGACTTTGCTCAAATGGCTTTGAACCGGCACAAAAACCAGGGCACATTGTCGACAACGTAAATATTCTCGTTGTTTATCGCGATGAAAAAAGTCACTTTGTGCTGAAAAACAAAGGGGACAAGACTCGGTTGTTAACCGAGAACCCGCCCCCTTTATTGCTACGTGATTTTTAGACGCCATTGGCTAATCAATGACGCAAAGTCGACGATTAATCGTAAACAATAACACCACGTGCATTTTTACCCGCTTCCATATCTGCAAAAGCCTGACCTACATCATCAATAGAATACGTCTGAGTCACCATGCTATCGAGGTCTAACTTGCCCTGTTTGTACAAATCGAGGTACTTGGGAAAGTCGACTTTGAATTCAGCACTACCGTACATAGAGCCTTTAAAAGTTTTCGAGGTCATGGGGAACATCAAGGCATTGAGTTCTAGTTTCTGGCTCAATTTGCCCACACCGACGACTGTCATAGTACCACCACGACGCGTCACTTTTTGCGCCTGGTCGACAACCGCGGGAATACCAATAGCTTCAAAACCATAGTCAACACCGATACCGCCGGTCATAGCCATGATTTCTTTCATCACATCGCCGCCAGCATTGACCACATCGGTTGCGCCAAGGGTTTTCGCGGTGGCCAGTTTTTCATCGGACAAATCAACAGCGATAATTTTCACAGCACCGGCAATGCGCGCACCCTGAATAATCGACAGGCCAACACCCCCAGCACCGAAGACCGCAACGGTGCTACCAGGCTTAACTTCAGCCGTTTTCAGCGCGGCACCTACACCAGTGGTTACACCGCAGCCAACTAAGGCAGCAGCTTTCATATCAATGTCTTTGTCAATCTTAACCAAGCACATGGAAGGCACAACGGAGTATTCGGCCATGTTGCCGAGGAACTGCATCACATTAATATCTTTTCCGTCGAGTTTAACGCGCGCAGTGCCGTCCATCATTTTACCGTCGGGCGTGCTCTTCATGCATAAGTAGGGCTCGCTACGCAGACAGTGGTAGCACTCGCCACAATTTGGCACGAAAGAAAGTGTTACGTGGTCGCCCACCTCAACATTGGTGACGCCTTCGCCCAATGCTTCGACAACACCAGCGCCTTCATGGCCCAACACCATGGGAAAAGGAACAGGAATGGTGCCATTAATCACTGATAAGTCAGAGTGGCAGATGCCGGTCGCCTTGATTTTAACCAGTACTTCACCAGCTTTTGGGGCATCAATTGTTACTTCTTCAACAGCGTATTTGTTGAGATCGTGAGCCACAACGGCCTTCATTGTTTTCATGTCATTCCTCTTCAGTTGATCTAAGTAAAAAACGGCGCTTAGTCTACCACCAATCGTCTCAACTCATGATATTTTAGGCGGAGGACTTGCAGTATGCGGGAGTACACCCCTCGACTTATAGCTCATACCCCGGCTAGAGAGCGCGGTGTCGTAGATATACAAAAAGACAAGCAGAAACCCCAAGTTAGGGTTGGCTTGGTACTTCAGTAGAATTTGGGAAGAAAATGGGGTGGCTGACGGGGATTGAACCCGCGACCACAGGAATCACAATCCTGGGCTCTACCAACTGAGCTACAGCCACCATTAACTGATGCACCGATGTTATACATTCGCAACATCGGGCGAAGTGCCTTTACTTGTCTACCGGCTCGCGCCTTTTTTGTGGCGCGCCCGGCAGGATTCGAACCTGCGACCCACGGCTTAGAAGGCCGTTGCTCTATCCAGCTGAGCTACGGGCGCATGAAACTACCACAGTATGGCAAAATCAACGCCAAACTACTGCCAAACACTGGATTTAAAGCCCCTGAACAGCCAACCCATAAAAAGTGGTCGGGGAAGAGGGATTCGAACCCCCGACATCCTGCTCCCAAAGCAGGCGCGCTACCAGACTGCGCTATTCCCCGATGAACTGGCTTCCTCAGAAGGCGCGCATAATACCCGTCAGCTGTGATCCGGTCAATCAATCCACGCACTTTAATTGTCATGAGAGGGTATAAATACTGTTTATCTCTAAGCTCTATTCTTCTCATTACCTGCGAGGCATGACAAAATAGCGGTCTCGATTTATCTCCTCGTTTTTGAGCCACATTCACAGCAATACCGGAGCCCCATGTCTAGTATCCTTCTCGACGGTAAATCACTCGCCCAGCAAAGCGAAGCTGAAATTAGCCAACGCGTCGCTGCACTCAAGGCCCGCAACGACGGTCAGGCACCTATACTGGCAACCATACTCGTGGGTGATGACCCCGCTTCTGCAACTTATGTGCGCATGAAGCAAAACGCCTGCCAGCGGGTGGGTATGGAGTCCATAGCCATTGAGATGGGCGAAAACACGACTACGCAAGAACTGTTGGCAAAGATCACTGAGCTCAACGACAACCCTAACTGCCACGGCATATTGCTTCAGCACCCTGTGCCGCCGCAAATTGATGAACGCTTGTGTTTCGACCAAATAGCCCTAAGTAAAGATGTTGACGGTGTCACCTGCCAGGGCTTTGGACGCATGGCGATGTCCGAATCGGCCTTTGGCTCTGCCACCCCCCAAGGTATCATGCGCTTACTGGCCGCTTATGAAATTCCACTCGCTGGCAAGGATGCAGTAGTCATTGGTCGCAGCCCCATTCTTGGCAAACCGATGGCTCTTATGCTACTTAACCAGAACGCAACGGTGACAATTTGTCATTCTCAGACCAAAAACCTGGCGGATATTGTTAGCCGTGCCGATATTATTGTCGGCGCCGTAGGCCGACCCGAATTTATTAAAAGCGCATGGATTAAAGATGGAGCAGTCGTGATTGACGCTGGCTTCCACCCCGGTGGCGTTGGCGATATTGACCTCAACGGGCTCGATCAACGCGCTAGTGCCTATACCCCCGTCCCCGGTGGCGTTGGGCCGATGACAATTAACACACTAATTTTACAAACATTGGAAGCCGCCGAGGCCCAATAAACTAGTACTAGACGGAACATTTACACACAACACTCAGTCTAAACACATTTGAAAATCGTTATCACTTGACTGCACTTAGTGCAGTGATGGAGTACAGCCCTTGTTCAGCTATGTTGATTCTAAAATTCGCCAGCAGCTAGTCGACAAACACCAGTTGGTCGACCTCGATCGCAATGGCGAAGAAATTCATGGCGGCGACGGACAGCCTTATATTTCGATTTTGGGACCGGTCACCATTCCCCGTATTATTGCCGGCCAAGAAGTCCCTCTCGAGTGGTACCCCTTTGTACGCCGTGTTGAGTTAGCCCATGTACAAGCCTCTGCCTGTGAAGTGAAAGACGGCGGTGACGAGGCCCTGCGCGAGCTATTACAAACCAATATGTCCGTCAATTCAGTGTTTGCCCTCCCCGGCTTTCGAGACGAAGCTAACCCTCTCGTGCGCGTTCACTCCTGCTGTTTAACCGGCGATATTTTTGGCTCGCGACGCTGTGATTGTGGGCCACAATTAAGCGCCGCCTTTGAACAAATGCTGGAAGAAAATAACGGTGCGGTGATTTATATGTCGGGGCACGAGGGTCGAGGTATCGGCCTCTGGGCGAAAGCAGTTACTTACTTGCTACAGGATGACGGGCAAGATACTTTCGAAGCCAATGTTTCGCTCGGCCTACCGGAAGATTCTCGCGACTTTACCGATGCCGCCGTAGTGCTGCGCTATTTACTGTCACAACGCCCAATACGTCTGCTCTCCAACAATCCCCATAAGCGTGCTCATCTAGAGCAAGGAGGGCAAACAGTCTCAGCAACAGTGTCCCTAGTGTCAGGCGTCTGTGAACACAATGTACGCTACCTTCGCTCTAAGCGAAAAAAAGGCCATGCCCTACCCGATGAAATGTAGCTTACTTCACCATGCGCACCAAATCTCAAGATAGTGCTCACTACCGCAATCGGCTTGTCGCCCACCGAGGTTTCCAAAAGAAATACCCTGAAAACACCTTATTGGCCTATCAACAAGCCATCGCTGCGGGTGCACTTTTCATCGAGACAGACATTTTACTAAGCGCCGATAAACGCCCCATCCTCTATCATGACCCAACACTGCAACGCGTTAGCGGCTGTAAGGGGCGCGTTAAGGACCTGACTCTAGAAGAGCTTCTTCGCACCCCTGCTTTTGAACCCCGCCGGCTGGGACGGCAATTTCAAGATCAGTGTATTACCCCCCTCAGCAGTCTAGTTGAGCTACTCAAAGCTCACCCTCAAGTCACTGCCTATATTGAAATCAAAAAAGAGGCGCTGGCATTTGCCGGCTTCGATGAAACATATGCTGTCATCAGCGACTGCCTGGCACCCATTGCCAATCAGTGCTTCATCATTAGTTTTAACCACGACTTTATCGCATTTGTGCGTTCACAGGACTGGCTATATTGTGGTGTTGTCATTAAGCGCTGGAGGGATTTGACCTCAGCGCAAATTCAGGCGATTAAACCTGATACAGTATTTATTGATTACCGCAAAATACCAACGAAAATCGATCTCGATAAACTCAATTTTGAACTCGTCGTCTACGAAATTGATAAGCCTGCACTCGCAGAGCAGTGGCTCGCCAAAGGTGTAAGTAAAGTTGAAAGCTTTGATATCGGCGGACTTATTGCCCACGATGTAAGTAGCAGACTGCCTTGAATAAAAATTTTCGCCCAAAAGCCTCAATCAACACAACGCTTTATTTCTAACTAAGGAAGTACACGCTTCCCACCCTTATCAGTAAGCATTTTTATGAAAAAAACCTTTATAGCAACTTTTTAGAATAATTTTCAGGTCTAGCCATAGACTCCAATTATTGATGTACCAGAGGTCATGCTCGACCCTTTGACTCATTTTTTCCAGTGTATCTGTGCGCCCTCGATAGCCATTAATTTGAGCCCAACCCGTGATACCCGGCTTAACTTTGTGACGCCACATATAAGATTGCACAAGATCTTTATAATACTCATTGTGAACTAGGGCATGTGGACGAGGGCCAACGATAGACATTCGCCCTTGAAGCACATTAAAAAATTGTGGCAATTCGTCAAGGCTTGTCCTTCGTAAAAAATGCCCAAGAGGGGGTATTCGAGGATCGTTAATCTGTGCCTGACTTAACACACCCTCCTCCTCACTGTGTACCTCCATGCTACGAAACTTATATACATGGATTTTTTCCCCGCCCATTCCATGGCGCTTTTGCCTGAAGAGTACGGGTCCCTTTGAAGTCATCTTTATAGCCAGGGCGATAATGAGACACACAGGAATCACTGACACTCCGATTAAGGTCCCTAAAATCAAATCTTCAAGTCGCTTTACGCCGTGGTTAAAGCCATCTAGCGGGGTATAGCTGAGATCAATTGCACACTGAGAGCCCACGTAACTAATTCTATGCTTGAGTAATTTGGCGTCATCAATCTGCGGGATAAAACGAATATTAACCAGGGTATGGCGAAGTTCGTAGCTAATATCGTCTATGCTAGAACAAGCGTTAAAGGGCATGCTAATCCAGACCTCCTGTGCCCCTGTCTGGCGGACAAGCTCAGCCAAGCCCTTATAAGCAAAACGATTATTGTGTAAATCCAAATCTCCACAGATACGGTGACCTGGCGTTTCCATGTTTTTCAAGGTCTCACAGCCCTGTTCATTGCTATAAATGATCAGAACTTTACTCTGCATCCGCCCCCTCGCCTGTAGTGCTGCGATCAATCTAAAATAACCCACATGAGACAGAAACAGGAGCAATATCGTTAGGACAATCCACCAACCCAGCCAAAGTCGTGAATACAGCTGAGTAACCTTAAGAAACACCACCAGCAGCATAAAGATGCTAAAACCTAAAATGACGCGGTTAAAGAAATAGAAAAACATGCTCCTAAACGTTGAGCTTGCCTGAGGGTAAGCGTTTGCAACGATAAAAGTCATACCTGTCATTAAACTCGCAGAAAAGATAAACAAATGATAATAAGGCGGTAAGTTCAATTCGCCGAAACGTAGAAAATAGCTAAAATAGCCAGTGAAAATTATTAGCGCAATGTCGACGATGATCGCAAGAGTATTAGAACCCGAAACCGTACTGCTATGGTGCTTACCCATGTAGACTCACTATTAACCGCAAACAAAAGTATCAATAACAAAATGGCCACATAACGTGGCCATTTTGTTAGTAGTACGGCGATATTACAAGATCATTAACGCCGCATTTTTCTGAACGGTACGCGCACCAATACCTTTTACCTTAGACAATTGCTCTTTACTTGAAAACGCCCCGTGCTTATCACGGTACTTAACAATTGCCTCAGCTTTAGCTTCGCCAATATTATGTAATACCGCAGCCAGCTCCTTGGCATCCGCTTTATTAATATTGACTGTTATAACATCACTTTTTTCTGCCCCAGCCTTCACGTCAGCAAAAGCCGGACTTGTAGTACCTACGCCCAGTAAGAGAAGCGCACAAAAACACACCAACAGCATCCTTATAGATTTCATACTTTACTCCCTGCACCGAAGTGCTCCATGTAAATGAAATATCAGGGGGTCACTCCCCCTCAGACATCTTCTCCAATTTCCTTTTTTATCGCAAGTAGCGTGGCCACCGGGTCTTTGGACTGTGTGACGGGCCTTCCAATGACTAGGTAACTACTACCTCCTTCAATAGCCTGGCGAGGCGTCATAGTACGGCGCTGATCATCAACTAAAAGTGCTTGGGCAGGTCGAATACCTGGGGTGATGCGCGAAAAAGATGAGCCATATTGACTCGCAATAGTACCCGCTTCTCGTGCTGAACATACCACACCATCCATACCGCATTGTTGAGCCAGCCCTGCCAAATGTATGGCGAGCTTTGCTGCGGGCATATTGAAGCCCAGATCATTGACATCAGTATCTTGCATACTGGTCAGTACTGTCACCGCAATCAAGCGCGCATCTCGACCATGGTGATCGCGCGCTTCGTGTGCCGCTGCCATCATCCTAGAACCACCCAAGGCGTGTACATTGAGCATCCACACGCCAAGGTCTAGCGCAGCGCTTACAGCCTTCGCAACTGTACTTGGGATATCGTGAAATTTCAGATCGAGGAAAATATCAAAACCGCGGTTAACCAGAGCTTTCACCAGCTCAGGCCCGGAGTGGGTGAACACTTCTTTGCCCACTTTTAAACGGCAAAGCTCGGGGCTAACACTGTCAGCGAAAGCGAGAACCGAGGATTTATCTGGGTAATCTAAAGCGACAATAATACGCTGATCAATGCTGGATCGGGTCATTTGTAGTACTTTTAACAGTGGGTTTACTTTTCAACAAGGTTCGACTCTGCTGTTTTTATTTCATCTTCAGCAAGCATAAGCTGGCGCTGCAGGCGTCGCACCTGTGAGCGGTTCTTCAAAGTATTTGGGAAACCGGCGACATAACAGAGCGCACTGCCGGCAAGAAATGCAGCCAATAACCAGATACCTAGTGGTAACTCTTGCAACGGGAAGCCAAGAAGTTTGACTGGCACCTCAAGAGGGTTATCCTGAACAACCCAAATACCTATCAACACACAAATCAGCACTAACAACAGGCCCAGCCAACGCTTTACTTTGATCATTTCTATCTCCGAAAAAAAACGGTAAAGCTTTCACTTTACCGTTTTTCATTATACTAGCAGTTGAGCAACTTTACTTACCAATACCCGCGTTAACCCTCTCCCGCAGTTCTTTTCCAGGCTTAAAATAGGGCACATGCTTACCGGGTAATTCAACTTTTTCGCCGGTTTTTGGATTCCGGCCGGTTCGCGGATTACGATAATGCAAGCAAAAACTCCCAAACCCTCTTATCTCGATACGCTGGTTATTTGCCAGCGCTTGGGCCATTTCCTCCAGGATCATTTTAACTGCCAATTCAACATCTTTTGGCGGAAGCTGATCTTGAAATTTTGAAATCCTATCGATCAATTCAGATTTGGTCATTTTTTTGCACCAATGTCATTCTATTATCAGTCGACGCTTATCTGTCGTTGCTCTCCATTTGAGCCTTGATAAGATCACCAATGGTGGTCGGAGAAGCGGCATTATCAGACTCTTGTTTCTTGTGATCCTGAACTGCTGCTTTCTCTTCAGCCATATCCTTAGCTTTGATAGACAAATTAATCACGCGGTTTTTTCTATCGGTACCAATAACGCGAGCTTCAATTTCATCGCCCACTTTCAAGACAGATCGAACATCTTCAACTTTGTCTTGAGAAACTTCAGAGGCTTTCAACATACCTTCAATGTCTTCACCTAAGGTAATCTTTGCGAACTTGACTTCGACCTCTTTTACAACACCTTTGATCAAGCCGCCTTTTTCATTTTCGGCAATAAAGTTTGAGAAGGGGTCATCGGCAAGTTGCTTAATACCAAGGGAAATACGCTCACGCTCAGAATCAATGGCCAGAATAACCGTCTCTAGCTCATCGCCTTTCTTGTAATTCCTAACGACGTCTTCACCGGTTTCATTCCAAGAGATATCGGAGAGATGGACCAAACCATCAATACCGCCATCCAAACCAATAAAAATACCAAAGTCAGTAATCGATTTGATCGTACCAGAAATCTTGTCGCCTTTGGCGTGCTGGCCACCAAAGTCATCCCAAGGATTAGTAAAGCACTGTTTCATGCCCAGAGAAATTCGACGACGCTCTTCATCAATATCGAGCACCATTACTTCAATCTCTTCACCGACTTGAACAACTTTAGAAGGATGAACATTTTTGTTAGTCCAGTCCATCTCAGAGACGTGAACCAAACCTTCAACACCATCTTCAAGCTCGGCAAAACAACCGTAGTCTGTAAGGTTAGTAACAGTGGCTTTGACTTTGACTTTCTCAGGGTAACGGCCCTTGATATCGCTCCAGGGATCTTCACCCATTTGCTTCATACCGAGGGAAACGCGATTGCGCTCACGGTCAAACTTGAGTACTTTAACGTCAATATCATCACCAACATTAACGACTTCCGAAGGATGCTTAATGCGCTTCCAAGACATATCGGTGATGTGCAATAGACCATCGATACCACCGAGGTCAACAAAGGCGCCGTAGTCGGTGAGATTTTTAACCACACCTTTAAGCGTAACGCCTTCTTCAAGATTGTTGAGCAACTCTTCTCGCTCGGAGGAATTTATCGCTTCCATCACCGCACGGCGAGAAACAACAACGTTATTACGCTTTTGATCAAGCTTGATAACTTTAAATTCTAGTGGTTTATCTTCAAGGTGGGATGTTTCGCGCATGGGGCGAACATCAACCAGTGAACCAGGTAGGAAGGCTCGCAAACCGTTGAGATCGACGGTAAAGCCACCCTTTACCTTACCGTTGATAACACCGATGACTACTTCGTCAGCTGCTTGCGCCGCCTCCAATGCAATCCAGGATTCAGCACGACGTGCTTTCTCGCGAGACAGTTTAGTGGCACCAAAACCATCTTCTACAGTCTCCAGCGACACCTGAACTTCATCGCCAATAGCTACAGCTAATTCACCATTGTCATCGAAAAACTCTTCTACGGCGATAACGCCTTCCGATTTTAAACCAGCATGGACGGTCACCCAGTCCTTGTCTATATCGATAACAACACCAG
>JBFJYH010000040.1:0-22303 GCA_041622675.1 Porticoccaceae bacterium | reverse complement strand
TCGAACAATTGCATATCTTTATTGGCAGAAGGGTTGGGTGTGGTGAGAAGCTTTTCACCGTAAAAAATTGAATTTGCACCCGCGAGGAAGGCCAGCGCCTGCATTTGCTCGTTCATTTGTTCACGCCCGGCAGAGAGCCGAACATGTGATTTGGGCATCAAGATACGAGCGACAGCGATGGTGCGTAGAAAATCGAAAGGTTCGAGATCGGCCTCATTTTCGAGCGGTGTACCTTCCACTTTAACCAGCATATTGATGGGGACGGATTCCGGTTGCTCTTCGAGATTGGCCAACTGCACCAACAGGCCGGCGCGATCTTTTAACCCTTCGCCCATGCCAACAATGCCTCCACAGCACACTTTCATACCCGCAGAGCGTACATTCGCCAGCGTATCGAGTCTGTCTTGATAGGTGCGCGTAGTAATAATTTCGCCGTAGTGCTCGGGCGAGGTATCGAGATTGTGATTGTAATAATCAAGTCCGGCCTCGGCTAAATCACTGGCCTGCTCATCACTGAGCATACCCAAGGTCATGCAAGTTTCCAGACCCAGAGCCTTCACCTCTTTGACCATGTCGAGCACATAGGGCATGTCTTTTTTGCTCGGCGAACGCCAGGCAGCGCCCATGCAAAAACGGCTGGTACCATTGGCCTTCGCCACTTTCGCCTCGGCAATTACGCGCTCAATTTCCAGTAGCTTTTCTTTCTCTAGCCCAGTGTTGTAATGGGCGCTTTGCGGACAGTATTTACAGTCTTCGGGGCAAGTGCCGGTTTTGATGGACAACAGTGTGCTGACCTGCACCTGATTGGGGTCGAAGTGCTGGCGATGCACAGTTTGCGCCGCAAACATCAAATCGCTGAAGGGCTGATTAAACAGGCCCAGTACTTCTTCTTCACTCCAGTCGTGGCGCACGGCAGTAGTCATAAATTCACCCTTGTAGCTGATTCAATGCATTGGCTTGATAAGCCTTTATCAGGCAGCAATCATAATGCCCGCAAACCTGCTGTCAACCCAATTAAGAGTCGAGGGTTAACAAGCATTACATTTGAGGCCAGCTAGCAGGGCTAAGAGCTTGAATGCAAGGGAATCAACTGGTCAGGATATGCGCTGACTTCACCGTAAAAAGTGCTTCTCTGCCGTGCCGGACGGCCGATACCCTGTAACAGCGCCGTCATGGTGGCGACTGTCATTTCCTGGCCGTGAGTTGCCCCTGCGGCACGAGAAATACTCTCGTTCATAAGAGTGCCACCCATATCGTTGGCACCGGCATTGAGACAAGCCACGACACCCGGTTCACCCATCTTCACCCACGACACCTGTATATTGTCGATCAGCGAGTGCAATACCAGCCGCGATACGGCGTGCATTAATACTGACTCGCGCATGGTTGGCCCCTGTCGGGACAGGCCTCGGCGGAACATCGGTGCCTCCATGGGCACAAAAGGCAGGGGAACAAATTCAGTAATCCCTCCAGTGCGCTGTTGTAGGTCACGTAAATGCAAAAGGTGGCGCGCCCAGTGGACAGGGCGGTCAACGTGGCCAAACATGATGGTCGAGGTGGTTTTTATGCCGACCTTATGGGCGGTCTCCAGAACATTTAGCCACTGCTGGGTATTGATTTTATCGGGACAAATAACGGCCCGCACTTCATCGTCCAAAATTTCAGCCGCTGTGCCCGGCAAGCTATTCAAGCCCGCTGCTTTGAGCCGCGATAAATAATCTTCAATACTTAAACCCAGAGTCTCGGCACCCTGACTCACCTCCAGCGGGGAGAAGGCATGAATATGCATATTCGGTAGTGCTTTGCGGATATCACCACAAATTTCTAAATAAGTATCGCCGGTATAGCTCGGGTGAATACCACCCTGTAAACACACTTCGGTCGCGCCTTTTTGCCAAGCTTCTGTAGCCCGCTGGGTCACCTCTGCGCTATCGAGCACATACGCTTTACCCCTCAGCGCCTCGGTCGTTTTACCCTTCGAAAAGGCGCAAAATTTACAGGATAAATAACAGACATTGGTGTAATTAATATTGCGATTAACCGCGTAGGTGACCGTGTCGCCAATCACTTCACGTCGCAGGCCGTCTGCTGCATCGCAAATGGTTTGGTAGTCACTGCCCCGAGCCTGAAATAATTGCACGATGGCTTTTTCATCGAGGCGCTCACCCCGTAAAGCTCGGGAAATGATCGCCTGGGTAGCCCTCGACGATGATGTGCTGGCCGGCGGCACAAACGACCAGCCCTCGCATTCAACCTGGCTTGGCGGCGTTTGCGCACTACCTGGTGTCCAGCTCTCGCGACGAGCATAACCGTCACTGTCCATGGGTTTAATCAGTGCGCTCGCCATCGCAGGCGTCTGCCAACGCCGTGAATCGTGGGCAAAACTGGGGTACACGGGCAAGCGCTCGACCAATAGCTTATTGCTGGCCGCCGTCAAGCGAGCGAGATTCTCCAGACCCGGCCAGGGTTTTTCAGGGTTAACAAAATCGGGGGTAACGGGCGACACCCCTCCCCAGTCGTTGATACCAGCATCGATAAGTTGCGCCAGTACACCCTCATTTAAATTGGGGGGTGTTTGAAGATTCATCGCACCACCAAAAATAATCCGCGCCACGGCAATGGTCCAGAGTAATTCGTCGAGGGGGGCATCGGGCACGTCGGCCATCAATGTGCCTTTTTTAGCACAAAAATTCTGAATAATAATTTCCTGAATATGGCCATATCGCAGGTGCAAGTCGCGCAGAGCAAGTAACGATTCAACCCGTTCGAGTCTTGTTTCACCGATGCCAATCAAAATACCACTGGTGTAGGGAATATTTAATTGTCCGGCAAGCGCTAATGTCTCAAGTCGAATTTCAGGTAATTTATCGGGTGAACCATAGTGCGGGCCACCCTTTTCGCAAAGGCGCTTAGAAACACTTTCCAGCATCATGCCCTGAGAAACAGAGACATCGCGACTGGCCCGCAGCTCAGCTTCGTTCATCACCCCCGGATTGAGGTGGGGCAAGAGACCCGTTTCTTCAAATACCAGCTTGGCCATAGCCAGGACGTAATCCATGGTGGTCGCATAGCCTAAATCGGCAAGAGCTTTACGGGCTGTTTCATAGCGCATTTCAGGTTTGTCACCCAAAGTGAACAGTGCCTCGTGGCAACCCGCCGCTGCACCCTGGCGAGCCACATTGAGCACCTGCTCGGGCAGCATATAGGGTTGCCCAATTTTTTTCGGCGTTTGCGCGAAGGTGCAGTAATGGCAAACGTTGCGACACAATTGGGTGAGAGGAATAAAGATCTTCCGTGAATAGGATATCCGCGGACCGTGGGCCTCATCACGCAACGCAGCCGCGCGGCTCATTAAAGCCACGAGATCAGTTTCGTCGGCCAGAGCCAAAGCCGCCGAGCGGCTTGGCATGAGTGCCTGTTCGGGCTTCACAATACTGTTCATCCAACCTGCCTGTTTATTTGGTGTTGCGGATCATTCTGTTGAAATGTTGCCCTTTTTAACTGTCCGGCCTTTGCGTTTTTTTGTAATTCGGTGGCAAGACCGCTATCGCGCAGATAGCACAGAGTGGCACATTCTCTATCAGTGGCCAACAGCGTCTGTATATCTTCCAATGTGTCTATATCTAAACTCAGCCCAGCTGTGTTCACTATTATGGCCTCTAACCCTTGTTCACGGGCATAATCGCAATGGCGCAGACAACTGTTTTCGCCAAAGGCCGGGGCAATAATATCCGGCGGAGACACCAGCAGGCCATTAGTGCCACCGTCGGAGCCGGCCGCCGCCACACTCACTCCAGGGCGGGTATGCACGGCAAGCAAGGCTTGAATATCTTTCTGGCTGACAAGGGGAATGTCGGCAGGCAAGAGCAACATGGTGCTAGCGCCTCGCTTCAGCAGGTCGGCGGCCACGGCGCTGTAGGCATGGCACAAACCGGCTTCCGCTAAGGTATTGATTGAGCCGATGCCATCTGAGCCTGGATCAAAAGCTCGTAGCGGTGTTTTTATAGCCTGGGCGTACTGATGCACCCACTGCACGACCTCTAGATCACTGCTAACGACAGTAACACCTTCAACCTCAGGTGTTGCAACAACAGCCCGGAGGACATCATCCAACATATGCGTTATTAACTCACGCCGTTGCTGCGCCGTGAGCACAATCGCCAGACGGTTTTTTGCATGATTGAAACTCTTTACGGGGACTACTACTTGCATATGTATGTTCCGAGCAACTGCGCCTGAGTGCGTGTTATTCTATTCTACCTTCGCAACCGTATTTATCATTAAACATCCAGTCCAACAAAATCCAGCGTTTCACGAGCCAGTTCAATTTTGTCGTCTAAGGTCTGCATCAAAGTTTGGGCAACACCTACCCGGGGAATAATCTCGCGGATGGCTTCGGCCTCTGCGCCATCACGGCGATCGAGGATAAAGCCACTGACAATATCCTGATAGTAATCGGCCACAGTCATTGCATGCATTTTCAAACCCAGCTCAGCCATTATTTTCGCCGTTGGGCCCTTCACCGCTGCACCACTGATAATGGGTGATATCGCCACCACTGGCACCTCCGTCTTTTGCAAGATGCCTCGAATACCGGGCAGGGCTAAAATCGGATCGATGCTCAGAAAGGGATTAGAGGGGCAAATCACAATCAAATCAAGATCTGGGTCTTGGAGGTTAGCGAGAAATCGCGGGTGGGGCTGGGCGTTTTCGCTGCCAAGAAAGTGAATCCCTTTCAGTTTAGGTTCGCAGCGCTGACGCACGAAATAATCTTGAAAAGACAGGGTTATCGACTTGCCACTCCCCTCCACCTCGACTTGTGTTGCCAGTGAGTCGTCCGTCATAGGGATTAGCGGCACAGAGACACCAAGCTTGCGACTCAAGGCCTGGGTGACGCTGCCAAGCTTCTCACCCGCGGCCAAACGGCGAGTGCGCTCGACATGCATAGCGAGGTCTTTGTCGCCCAGGTAAAACCAGTCTTCACCACCTAGGGCGCTGAGCGAGGCCATAAACTCACCAGTTTCCCCGGCCCTGCCCCAACCGGTATTGGTATCGACACAGCCCGCCAGTGTGTAGGTGACGGTATCGAGATCGGGGCAGATACGCAGGCCGAGATGTGTGAAGTCATCGCCAGTGTTCACCACAATGCATAACTCGTCATCACCCAGCACACGGCTTAGGCCAAGCGCTAATTTCGCACCCCCAACGCCACCACACAGGGCGAGTACTTTGCGCTTGCTACCCACCGGCACTTCCTTTCATCGTCACACTTGTCATCGGCACCCTATCCAACCTTGCTTTTTTATCGAAACTTTTTACCAAAGCTTTTCTTACCTGAACCTCTTTGCTTGAACTTCTTTACCCGAGCTTTCCTTACCTGAACTTTCCTTATCTGAACTTTCCTTATCTAAACTTTCCTTATCTGAACTTTCCTTATCTAAATAAGTCCCGCTCTTTATCCCGCAACAAGGCGCTAACCCCATTGCACTGTTCAGCGGCACTGTCAAAATTGTAGCCACGAATAAGCACCACCGGCTTACCTTCGCCTCCTTCGCCCTGTAATAGAGCGGCAGCGCTGGCCAGCTGATCGGCAACCGCAACTTCGGTCACTTGTAATGTGCGCCCGTACAAATCCTTATCGCCACGTCTGTCGTCGAGAGCGGCCAAACCCGCAGCACCCAAGGCGAGCCCAGTGGTGCCATTGCGCCAGGCACGACCGACACTATCGTTGATAATAACCGCGACTTTAACACCATGGGCTTGCAGGAAGTGTTGTGCAAGATCGGCGGCAAATTGGTCAGGATTATGGGGTAACAATAACACCCGCTCGACAAGTTCCTCGCCGCGCTGACTATTGGCATGTTCAATATTCGAGGCATCAATGCCGGCATTGGCCATCACATAACCGAGGCGGTGCTCGACGATCAATACGCCCGGACAGTGGCGCACCACTGCGTTTGATTCATCGAGAATCACCTTAACAATACGCGGGTCTTTATCGACCGCAGCAGCCAAGGCTAGCGCCTCGGCCGTGGGCTCGACCTTTTTTAAATCGACATAGCGGTCTTCAGCCTTGGAGACGATTTTTTGCGCCAACACCAGTACATCACCATCGGCCAAAGTGAGGTCGTTGGTGCGTAAGCTCTCGTTAATCAACCGGGCGAGGACATCACCCGGCTCAACCAAGGGAAAGTCACTCAGAGCAAAGAGTTGTAACTGCGCTGCTGTCATCGACACAGACACCGGCGAACGCTATGACCCTGCACGACCTCAAGCGGCGCTATAGAACATTCACAGAGCATTTAGACCCCAGGTTTGCCGGTAATACTAAAGCCGGCACCCGGAATTTTGTAACGGCGGTTGAGAGTAATTAATACTGAAGTCATAGCCTCGGCAACCACGGAATTAGCGATCGGCCCGGCATGCCAACCCTTCATACCCGCCGCTTCGGTGAGCGAAACCACCAGTGCACAGGCCTCTTTGTCATTGCCGCAAACCAGCACGTCACAGTCCGGGGCATGATCGAGGTCGTTTAAATGCGCCGCTGCCACATTTTGATAAGCGGAGACAACTTTCACCTCATCACCCAAAAAAGCTTGAGCTTGTATGCAAGCAGAACCCCCCTCGGGCATTTGAACAGTACCGACCTTAGGCGGCATAAGGGGCACAGTAACGTCAATAAAAACCTTACCCTGGACGGCTTCGCGAATCCCCTCGAGGGTCGCTTGATGATTGGCAAAGGGCACCGTCATGGCCACGACTTCACCGGCCGCCGCTGCCGCCTCGTTGCTCATCGCCCGTGCGGGAATAGCGAGGTCACGGGCATTTAATGTTGCGGCTGCGGCTGCGGCCTTTTCTTCGGTACGCGAACCAATAATCACCTCATAGCCCGCCGTTGCCCAACGCAGCGCGAGGCCACCACCGAGATCACCGCTGCCGCCGAGAATTGCTATGACCGGTTTTTTGTCTGTACTACTCACTACTCACCACCTTCATCTATGCTTTAACTACCCCCGAAATCAAGGGTATAAGCGTGTTTGTTAATAATATTGTGTACCCTTGAAACAAGGCCAAAAGTAACCTTAGAACTGATTGGTTAACTTCGCGCTTTAAGCCTTGGCATCACCTCACTGGCAAACAAGGCCATACTGTGTCGCGTCCTGCTCGGCTCTGCTCCGGGCAGCGACATCATTAAGGTCAGGTGCGTGCCCGGTGACTCTTCATGTGCCGCTAATAACTGCGCCAACACGGTTTCGGGGCTGCCAATAATAGCCGAGCGACCAAAGCTTTCACAGTAGCGCGTTTTCTTCAGCACCTCGGGTGAGGGCACTTTGTTTTCTGCAACACCATCACCCGTGACATCACCCGACTCCTCAGCCCAGGCTTGATATTCACGCATCACATGGTGCAGGGGCTCAGCACAGTCATCCCAAGCTTGTTCGTCACTGTCAGCGACATAGCAAATCAACAGGTGGGCAATATTGAAATTATCCGGGTTGTGCCCGTGACGACGCAGGGCGTCGATATATTTCAAGCGATGCTCCACCGCACCCGTCGACGCTAGATGACAACCCAGTCGTGCGGCCCTGTCTAAGGCTTTATCGCCCCGCGCGCCCACCCAAATGGGGAAGGGTTTCTGCACTGACGGCGGAAACAATTGGATATCGGTGTAGTGATTAAAACGGCCATCGTGGCTGACCTTTTCGCCATTGAGCAGAGACTGCACGAGCGGCAAGCCCTCGGCCAGTCGTGCCCCTCTCTCTGTCGAGCTAATACCCATGCCCGTAAATTCACCGGGGCGATAACCTAAACCCATGCCCAAATCGAAGCGTCCGCCGGAAATCACATCGACCGTTGCCGCATCCTCAGCCACCCGCACCGGGTTATGCAATGGTAACAACAGCACATAGGTACCAATGCGCACTTTTTCAGTACGGGCGGCAATAGCCGCTGCGATAGGTAATACAGAGGGCGAGTACCCGTCCTCGACAAAATGGTGTTCACTGAGCCAAACATGATCGTAGCCCAAGGTCTCAGCAGCGACGGCGTGATCTAACTCATTGCGGTAAACGCTTGTCCAGTCGGTGCTATTAAAGGGCGGATTGCGGAACATAAACAGAATGCCAATATCGAGCATCAGTGCCAACTCCTTTTTTATCGTTATTATTTTCTGACACTTTACGTTATAGGCATAGATACTATTTTACAATACGCTTATTTACCGACAAACTTATTAAAAAAATAAATTAGCACTTGGGAGTGATCATGCAAGAATCATCAACCACAGTATTGGCCGACGGTTTTGTTTTTCTTGAAGGCCCACGCTGGCGGGGTGACAAACTCTGGCTATCAGATATGCACGGCCATGCAGTCTATACACTGAGCATGGATGGCCAACGCAGTAAAGTCATCGACGTACCGGCCAAGCCCTCGGGCATTGGCTTTTTACCCGACGGCACACCGTTAATTGTGTCGATGCACGACCGCAAATTAATGAAACTGGTCAATGGCAAGCTAGAATTACACGCAGACCTGTCCAGCCTTTGCCCCTATGAAATCAACGACATGGTGGTCGATAAAAAGGGCAATGCCTATGTGGGAAATATCGGTTTTGATATCTTTAAAAAAGAAAAATTCAAGCCGACCAATTTTGTGCTAGTGACCGCCGCCGGTGACGTACGCGAAGTGGCAACAGATCTCCATGTACCCAATGGGCCAGTGATTACACCCGACGGAAAAACCTTAATTGTCGCCGAATCGTGGGCGAACCGGCTCACCGCCTTTAGCATTAATGACGATGGTTCGCTGTGTGATCGCCGTGTATTTGCCGACCTTGGCGATGCTGCCCCGGATGGCATTTGCCTCGATGCCGAAGGCGCCGTGTGGCTGGCGGCCTTTAATCAGGATCACTTTATTCGCGTACTCGAAGGTGGTGAAATCACGCATCGGGTTAAAGTCGTCAAACGCTCCCCCGTCGCCTGCACCTTGGGTGGCCCCGATGGCTGCACCTTGTTTGGCTTAACCTATCAGGGCTCAATTGCGGATATGGGCAGGGGCAAGGCGGCGTCGAGAGTAGAAATAGCCACTGTTGATGTCCCCGCTAGCGGCTCGCCCTAGCCAATAGCAAGGGCAATGTTTCAGCCATTGCCGCTCTCATTGGGCGGCTTTTTTCAGACACGACAAGAATAAACGGGGATCGGTTGGGCCCTTATTTAGCTGGGGCTTAGTTAAATGGGCCCTGATTAAATAGCGGCCCATCGATTCTGTTATCGACAACTAAGCACCGAAAACACCCTTCGCCTTCATCGCCTGAATTTGTTCTGTCGTAAAACCCAGCTCCAGAGCGACACGTTCGTTGTCAGCACCCAATTCAGGGGCGGCAAAATTCACCTTACCTGGTTCATTTTTAAATTTAATCGGGATGCCGATATGCTCACGTCCCTTCTCATCTTCAATAATCATTTCCCGGGCGCGAATCTGTGGGTCATCGGCCCCCTCACGCAAATTATTAACCGGCGCAAAAGCGGCTTCGACACCATCAAACCACTCAACCCACTCCGCCTGTGTTTTTGTCAAAAAGGTTTCGGTCAGAAATTCTTTCACAGGATTTTGATTGGGCCCGGGGGGCGGCTCACAGAAGGGAATTAAATCGGGACGTTCCATTTTATTCAATACTTCTATCGCAAAATGCATTTCGGACGCACCCAGCACCACGTATTTATTGTCCTTGGTCTCGTAGATGTTATACATCGCGTAGCCACCCCAGGTGCGCTCCTCTTTCACCACTGGCGGTTTTTTCTCGCTAAACACCGTACCCATATTATTGGGCACACAGGCTATCAGCGAGTCCATCATTGCCAGATCGATATAGTCACCCTCGCCTGTCTCTTTTCGACGCAACAGAGCCATCAACACGCCCGACAAGCCCATCATCGAACAGAGCATGTCGGCATTGGGAATGGCTGGAATCGCTGGTTTGCCATCAAACCCCAAATTGACACTGAGAATACCAGCATAGGCTTCGGTCGCCAGATCGTGAGCAGGTTTTTTAATGTACGGGCCAGTTTGCCCAAAGGCCGACAAAGACGCGTAAACAATACCCGGGTTGCGGGCCTTAATAGATTCGTAGTCGACACCCAAACGTGCGGCGACACCGGGGCGGAAGGCCTCAACCACGACATCCGCCGATTCGGCCAATTTGAGGGCCATTTCTTTGCCTTCGTCAGTTTTCAGGTTGAGCTGAATGCTTTTTTTGCCGCGGTGGGTATTGGAAAAATACACCGTCATGCCATCAATTTTGGGACCAATTTCGCGGTTGGGCTCGCCACCATTAATAGGTTCGAGTTTAATCACCTCAGCGCCGTGATCAGCCATCATTTGCGTCAACAGTGGCCCCGGTAAAAACAGCGACAAATCGAGAACTTTAATACCTTCCAGTTTCATGCAATACACCTTCAATAACTTAAGACAATAGCGCAAAGCGACAACGTCGCTAATAAAAATGATGTGCTGGTCAAACGCTGGAAACCTTGATTATAGGTAACCATCTCTAACATCGGGCGGCAAGGATATTCGCCTCTAGGCTGCGTGTCTATGCTATGCCTTATCCTTAGCAGCGAATCCTCACCTGCGAAACCAGGCCCGGGCTCAGTGTACAGAACGTCCTACTTCGCTGAATTTGCAGCGCATTGCCCCACACTCTATGATAGCGATCCCAAGTTATACCACCTTAGTTATACCCACTTCCCTTTTTCCATTGAGGGAGCCCATACGAGCCCTGCTGGGAGACAATCGAGCCATGGCCATAGAAGCAGTACTTTGGGACTTCGGCGGTGTTATCACCTCCTCCCCCTTCGCATCCTTTAATCGTTTTGAAGCACAAAACGGCTACCCGAAAGACTTTATTCGCGGTATTAACGCCACTAACCCCGAAACCAATGCCTGGGCCCAATTTGAATCCAGTCAAATGTCGGTCGAAGAATTTGACCTTGCCTTTGAAAAAGAATCCCGCGCCGCGGGTCATAGCATCCGCGGCAACGAGGTCATCAAACTGCTCGCCGGGAATGTGCGCCCACGAATGATAGAAGTGCTAAAACGCTGCAAGCAGGACTATAAAATCTCCTGTCTGACCAATAACGTGCGCGCTGGTAAAGGCCCGGGAATGTCCCGCTCACCTGAAAACGCCGCCGAAGTAAGTTCGGCCATGAGCTTGTTCGATTTCGTTATCGAGTCGAGCAAAGAAGGCATGCGCAAGCCCCAGCCCGAAATTTACTTATTGGCCTGTGAACGGATGGGCGTAGACCCAGCGAATGTGGTGTATCTCGATGATTTGGGTATTAATCTCAAGCCTGCACGTCAACTGGGGATGACGACCATTAAAGTGCTGTCGCAAGACCAGGCGATTAAAGATTTAAGCGCCGTGTTGGGTATCACGTTTTAACAAAGTATCAAAAACTTACAGTGGCTCAGCCTAATCGTATTTGGGAGAGATACGCAGGTGCTGTACTTTCTCGCCATTTTTCAAATGGTTTTCGAATATCTCATCGATATCTTCTTTCGAGTGGTAGCGATACCAGGTCTCGTTAGGATAGACCACCATCACTGGCCCCAGGGCGCAGCGGTCGAGACAACCGGCGCTGTTCACTCGTAGCCCACCGGGGCCATTCAGACCTTCTTCTTTGACCCGATTTTTCAGATAGGCCCGCAATTCGCTAGCCCCGTGATCTTCGCAACTGGCGCGACCATCGCTACGCTGATTGGTGCAGATAAAAACGTGTTGTTTAAAATATGACATTGGGCCTCCCGCTTAATCGTCCTGCTATTCTAGCAGCCTATGCTAGCTAGCACGGAGCTCAACGCGTACTATTTACCCCCCATAAAATAACAAATGAGGCACCCATGTCTTACGAGACCATTAAGTTTAACCGTGAAGGCAGCATTGCCCGCATTACCCTCGCCCGCCCCGACGCGGCTAATGCACTGAATTTCACAATGGGTGAGGAGCTGTACGAGGTCGCCAAAATTTGTGCCGCTGAAACCAGCATCCGCGCGGTAATTCTCGATGCCGAAGGTAAAATCTTCTGTGCCGGTGGCGATGTGCTAACGTTTGCCGAGGCCGGTGATGAACTACCCGCCACACTGCGCCGCCTACTCGAGTCCTTTCACCCTGCTGTTGAAACTTTTTCCAGTATGAATGCCCCCCTTATCGCCAGTGTGCAAGGTGTGGCCGCGGGTGCCGGCTTGTCACTGCTGAGCTCCTGCAGTTTTGTGATCGCCAGTGAAAAGGCCAGCTTTACCATGGCCTATACCGGCATCGGCATGACCCCCGACGGCAGTGCCACTTACTATCTGCCCCGCCAAATTGGCCTGCGCCGCGCAGAGGAATTAATGGTCACTAATCGCCGTCTCAGTGCAACTGAGGCCCTAGAATGGGGTTTAATTAACCAATGCGTTGACGCCGAGGCTCTCACAAATACCGTGCAAGAGTTAGCTGAAAAACTTGCCAGCGGCCCGACTATCGCCTTTGGCCGCACCCGTCAGCTGTTAATGGAAAGCTTCGACAATAACTTTAAGCAACAACTCGTGGCTGAAGAAGCCGGCATTATCGCCATGGCAAGAACCCGCGATGGCCTCGGTGGTGTAGCGGCGTTTAAAGACAGAAAACCGCCCGCCTTTAACGGCGAATAAATTTCAATTGTATTGACCAATCACATAGGAACATTGCAGTGCCAAAAGCCAGTGAATTAAAAAAAGGCCACATCGTTGAAATCAATGATGCGCCTCATGCCGTTAAACAGGTCGAGGCCAAAAGCCCGTCCTCTCGCGGTGCCGCAACACTGTATAAGATACGTTTCACCAACTTAAAAACGGGCCAAAAACTGGACGAATCATACAAGGGTGACGACTTCCTCAAAGAGGCCGATTGCATTCGTGTCCCCCTGCAGTACTCCTATCTCGATGGCGACACCTACATGTTTATGAACGCCGAGGACTACAGCCAGTACGGCTTAAATAGTGAAGAGATAACCGACCAGATCGCCTACCTTAGTGACGGCCTTGAAGACATTACCGGGTTAATCATGGATGGCGCACTGCTCGCCATTGAACTCCCTCAATCAGTCACCATGGCGGTGCTCGACACGGCTCCCGGCATTAAAGGGGCCACTGCCGCCGGGCGTACCAAACCCGCCACACTGACAACCGGGCTGGAAATTCAGGTGCCTGAATATCTCGAGCCGGGAGAGATCGTTAAGGTCAATACGATGACGGGAAAATTTATGTCGCGGGCGTAAAATAGCAAGCAGTTTCAACAGGTTTTTAGGCTGACAAATTTTCAATATACTGAGTCAAGAAGAGGGAAGGTAGACATGCCAGCAAGCATAACCACACCACGCATTATGTTGATCGGCGGTGGCGCTGTCGCCGAAATCGCCGATGTGATGGCCAAATTGGCCTGCACTAAACCTTTGCTCGTCACCGACCCCTATATGCGTGATAGCGGCAAAACCAGCCATATTACCGACGTTCTGGATACGGCAAATATTGCCTGGCAACTGTTCGCCGACACCGTGCCCGAACCCACCGACGATGTGGTGATTCATGGTGCTGAGATGATTCGTCAGGGCGATTTCGATTGCGTCATCGCTCTCGGCGGTGGCAGCCCCATCGACACCGCCAAGGCCATGACCCTGCTGGCTCACGGTGGCGGTAGTATTCGCGACTATAAGGTGCCGTACCAAGCCAATGAAAGTGGCCTGCCCATTATTGCCATACCCACCACTGCTGGCACCGGCTCAGAAGTCACGAAAGTCACGGTCATTACCGATAAAGCCAGCGATGAGAAAATGTTAATTATGGGCTTGGGTTGCCTGCCCGCAGCGGCCATTGTCGATTACGAACTGACCTATAGTGTGCCCTACCGCACCACCGCAGACACCGGCATTGACAGTTTGACCCACGCCATCGAGGCCTATGTTAGCACCAAACACAACCCATACACCGACACCCTCGCCCTATCAGCCATGGGATTAATCGCCCGAAATATTCGCAGTGCCTGTAACGAGCCCGACAACAAAGCTGCACGTGAGGCTATGATGCTAGCCGCTACACAAGCCGGCATGGCCTTCTCCAATGCCTCAGTCTGTCTGGTTCACGGTATGAGCCGCCCGATTGGCGCTTTCTTTCACGTTGCCCACGGGCTTAGCAATGCCATGTTATTACCTGTTGTCACCGCTTATTCCGCCGAGGCTGCGATGGAGCGCTATGCAGAGTGCGCTCAAGCCATGGGACTAGTGGAACGTGGCAGTGACACGGAAGGATCTGTAAAAAGTTTACTCACCGAATTACGTCAACTCAATATCGATTTAAAGGTGCCATCACCAAAAGAGTACGGTATTGATAAACAAAAGTATTTTTCGCTATTAAACACCATGGCCGAACAAGCATTGGCCTCAGGCTCGCCTAACAACAACCCACGCATACCGACTGTTGAAGAAATGGCAGCGCTTTATACTCAAGCGTGGGAATCTTAACGTTTAAAACGCCTAACTTAACATTAACGCCTGAATTTACGACTAAAATGGGTTTCTAAAATAAGCTGAGTTCCTAAAACAAGGCCAGCGCCTAAAACAGCGAACATCAAGAACCACCACAGCCGCAGCCTCGCCATTGCGCCAAATCGACGAGCTCTGCGAGCTCCTCCTCGGGGCTAAGACCTTGTTCATATGCGGCTAAGTGTGCTTCTGGCGTTGTCGATATCAACCATGAGCAGCCTCCCTTTAGTGCTAATTGGCGCAACTCACTGTGCCAAGCTAAAAAGTCTGGCGAATATTTAACCGTTGTCATTACACGCTACCCGATGATCAAAAAAACAATGAAAATAAAGTACGTTACACGTTAATGTAGCCCATACCATTTGCTTTACCGTCTCCCTACCAAGTAGGTTGCGATTAAACCAATTTAAGCGATAATGCCCAGCTAACAAAACAATAGGAGGCCCTGTGCCATCATCTAGCTTTTCATGGCAAGGCTTTTTTCTACGCTTGGCCGCTGCATTGATACTGGTTTTCGCCACTTACAATGCCGAGGGATACTCTTTCTACCACTGGTGTGTCGCACAGCTGCCCGACATCACCTCGGTTAAAGCCTTTACCGGTTTACTACTCATCATCGTTTGGGTGATTTTCATTCGCGCCACTCTGCGCTCGCTCGGGCCTATCGGTATAGCATTGGTCGCAGCACTCTTCGGTAGCGTTTTCTGGATGATACTCGACTGGGGCATTATTGCCCCCGATAACGCCAAAGCAATGACATATGTCGTGCAATTAGCACTCTGTTTGATACTTGCCATCGGCATGTCATGGTCCCATGTGCGTCGCAGGCTCAGCGGCCAGGTCGATACTGATGACATCGATGATTAACCCAGAATAGAAATTCACCTAGCGATAGGATCAATCAGTTTAAACTGATGAGGTAGCACTCAGCTACACGCCTCCCACCGATCACTTCACAAAATAACATCGTAAAAGCCAAGTTAAACTCGTAAGCTTTTAATAAATTCGTGACACAAACCGGTGTCACGAACGCTATAGGATAGGTTTCGATTCCTTTTTTTGAATAAAGTATATCTAGAGTAAAGATTCTGCCTCATGTTACCTATTGTCACTCTCGCGCTTTGATAAAATTAGAGAGACAAGCTTAATCGCAATCATTTTAACGAGTGTTTTAGATCATCGACAATGACATCAACAACGAAGTAAAGTCATCCCAATAGCGCCATTGGCATATTCAGTTTGAGCACTAGCTTGAGTACGAGATAGCGACTTATGTCAGGAAATCAAAACTGGTACTTAACTGCATTCTCGTGCAACATATTGTAACCATGTCACACCAAGCATAACGATTATTAAGAAAGAGACGCATTATGAAAGTCAATTCAGTGTTAGGCCCAATCAATGTTGAAAACCTAGGGGCAACCTTAATACATGAGCACCTAGGTATAGGTTGGACGGGCTGGGAATTAGACAGCAAAGACTTTGATCGCAAAAAAGCCTGTGACAAAGCTTCCGAAAAATTAAAAGAGTTATATCATTTGGGCATCCGCAGCTTTGTCGACCCCTGCCCTATGGAATTGGGTCGCGATCCTGAATTTGCCGCTGAAGTCTCTGTTAAATCGGGCATGCAAATCGTCATTGCCACCGGCCTATATAACGATGCCCTAGGCATCCCTCCCCACTTTCGATTGATGGATATTGACGGTATCGCCGAACACTACGTCAGTGAAATTGAAAGAGGCATCGGTAAAACAGGGATTAAACCCGGCATCATCAAAACAGCAGTTGGCGGCATCCACGGTATAACAGAAGCCGGGCGAGGCATTCAGGAAAGTGAAATAAAATGTTTGCGCGCCGCCGCACGAGCCAGTAATTCAACCGGTACCCCAATTCTCTGCCACAACGATGAAATGGAACCTCTTGGACGTGAAACGCTGGATATTTTTGAAGAGGAAAACGTCGACTTTAACAAAGTCCTCATTGGACATGCCTGTGGCGTTGGCGATATGCGCTACTATTTTGATATTCTCGAACGTGGTGCATGGCTGGGATTCGACCGCTTTGGCATCGAATCCATCGCCTCAGACAAGATGCGACTGGCATCCCTTTTAGGTTTACTCAGCGTTGGTCACGACCGTATTATGCTCTCTCACGACTCCATACAGTGCTGGCGTGGTCGCGATACCGGGACATTAAATAGCATGATTGCCTCTTCACCCAACTGGGACAGCACCCATATTTCACGTAACATACTACCGGCTATGCGTGAGGCCGGCGTCAGTGAAGAAAAAATAAATACCTTAATGGTAAAAAACCCCTGCTGCTACTTTAAAAAATAATATGCTCTAGACAATAGTGGGGTTATCGAATTAAACACATCAGCCTTTATATTGCACAGGTATGTTTCGCTAGAAGTTACAATTAAGCAATCTGGCCCTATTAATTCGACAACCCCACCTTTGATCCATTGATGATACTGCCAGCTCACAAAATAACACTCTAACTTTCCAAATGTGTTTTATTTATTATGAAATAAAGCCACACCCTGAATGTTGCACTCCCAATTCATGGAAATTTTTGCGAATCTAGCTTGCCCATGAGACTAGTAGTGATACAGAAAACACCAACTAAAGTCCTATAAATAACTTTGTAGGCATCAAGCTCATACGTAAAGAACCCCACAAAGCACTAGGAGAAAAAAAGAACCCCTCTACTAATTGGCGCAATAATTGTTTGTATCAACAACAGAAACGGTCGTTGCTTTTGACCCTTTTTTTATGACAAATTCTGCAGGGCCCACTTCACTTTCACCAGACTTCCAGTTGTAGGTATACCCTAAGCGAGTCCAGGGATAACCGGATTCAACCTGATAAGACATTGCAGTTTGTGCAGCAAACCAAGCTGAATGCTGCAAAGATACCTCTTCAGGGAAATCCGACGTGCATTTATCAGCTTTTATACTTGGATCAGCGCAAGGTCTGAATAAAGAGCTTGAATCAACTTCCAATGTAACAAAGCTACGTTTTTGAGTCTTATCCAGTGGCAGACCCAGCAATTTCTGGATGTCTCCTGGAAGTTGTTCTTGATCGAAATTCTTACACCTCGACTTAACGTCATTGTCTAGAGTTACCCATACATCACCCCATTGGAGAATACTCTCCTGACCTTCTTTATAGCTATCGGGATATGCAGTCCAAGTGACAACTTTAACCCGTCCTTCACCAATAACCGGCAGCGACATTACCTCGGATGATTCGATGACAGCCGCATCGAGCAATGCATTCTTATAGTTTTCTTTTTCATCGGTAAACTTTAAATCAATGACAGAGCACCCAGACAGCAATAGTGCTAATGGAATAAAAGCCAGGAAGTTACGACAGAGCATGTTTATATTTCTCCAATTATTAATTTCTAAGGTCAAAAACAGTGGGCACCTTTGTTTACATATGCACTCTTACGATTGAAGAGCGAGAAACGCGACCATAAATCAGACTCGTGGAGACAGCCTTATGGTGTGTAATGCGAATCATGACTTATTACGAAAAGGGCATCTAAAAAACTCTGCATCGATTTATGCATTGCAGCCCATACCACATCACCAACAATCAGGCTGCGCGACTTAACACGAAAGCAGGGAGCCACACAAACAAGGATTTAACTTCTGCTACACATGACTATGACTTACTTTTGAAGAAAGCTACGGCCGCAACGAATGTTGTCATTATTTCAAAGAAAATAGCACCATACGTATAAAAAGTCAGCGGGTCATCGTTAAACGCAAATGAGAAACTACGCGCTACAGCGAGTCCTCCGAGGGTAAATATAATGAACAGTAAACTCGCCTTGGTGTACTCTGTCTTTATAGCCCCAAGAAGACAGAAGAGACCCATCCCCGTTTGTAGCCCCCCGTACATTGCAGCCATTTCGATGTACGAATCTGCATTTGTTAGTGAATACCCAATATAGCGAGCAGGTAATTCAGGAATAAAAAAACATAGCAAACCATAGCCTACAAAAGAAACTCCAGTAACATAGAGCAGGACTTTATTTAACATTTTATTCTCCTAATAGTTAGATAGATATAATTCTCAATAATCGGCACAGCTATATTGCAGCCCATCGATCCTAGAAAGCGCAATATGGGTCCTTCTATTGACAAGCAAATGAAGGCACCGATAAGAAGCAAGCAGACAATATTACCCTGTAAGCTCTACTCGCCGAGCACAGTTTTTCAACTATCATCACTTGATGGCTGACTCAAGGAACAATACATAAATCAGTAAGGCACATGGCAATATTTCTTTTTATTAAAGTAACGTCGTGAAAAAATTGTCGCAGGACTAGACACTTCCCCACCATTGATCGGCATACTGAACAAAACCAACTTCAGATTTAAGCACACTTTGACAAGGGTAGAAACCCGAATTAGCGCTAGAACATTTCCCCCAAAACTGAAGACTCAAAACCCAAAAAACTTTAGACACCCACATTCAACTCGCTTTACAAAGCAATCTCTAGGGTTAGACAGTGGCGAGGCATGGTCTTGATAAACTTAATATAAACAACATGCCACTAAAGCGCAGACTCAGGGAAAAGACATAGCCAAGAATCTTTAGCGCCAACAAACAAACTCAAACCCTCTGGCGATGGCTTTTGACACGGCTCAGCTTTCACTTCTCTGGCCACATGAAGCAACGATGGGGAAAAATAAATTTTAACCTCACAATGAAGTCGACCCTCTGCTTTGTGTCGAATAAATGCAGCCATCTCTTTTGGCCCACCTGCATTATCATAGGCTAAAAGGAGGCGCTGCTTAATGAGATCTTGCTGCTCATAGGCCAGCATGACGTCACCAAGATTTATTATGGACCAACTTTTTATCATAATTGCAACGCTTAAGCTTTATCAGACAGGAAGCCGGCTCACTTCAAGCACCGCCCGCCATAACGAGCTAACGAATTATTCAATAGTTGTATTATTAATAGAATAATTCCAGACTTTGTAAAAATAAAACCCATAGCCCAAACCAAAAGTGATGATAGAAATAATAACCCAAAGAATCACATGAGCAATGTTGCCAAACATATCTGTGTGGCACACCATTTTTCTAGCTTTACCACCTTCATCAATTAACTGTGAACGGTTAAGTATAAACTTGGAAAATGAATACGGAAAGAAAAAGGCACCTATGCCGAATGTGATTACTATTAAAATAAACCAAAGTATTAAATGACCTAAAATATCGAACGTTCCAACATCCGCTTCAAACCTCATATCTACTCCTGATTATTGTTCCTTAGCAAGACGACAATGTGTCATGGGGCTAGACATACTAAAGACTGTCTATCGCACGAATTTATTTTAATTAAGTGCCCAACAAATCACCCATGTCACAACTACAAGCGAGGGCGCGAACTCCTTTTTTCAAAATTCTAGTGCTAAAAATCCTCATACGTATGAGCCGGCCAGTTGCCGTGAAACTAACCGGCTTGCACCCTTGTTTAAAGTCTCGATGGGATAATCAAGATGTGCCCATTGCGGGCTTCACCAGTGTATCGAAATGAACTGGCGCCGTTTTGAGCACCACAGCCTCCTCAAGCTTTTAAATTGCCCTCTCTAAATAATGTCGTTGAGGCAAGTAATTTGCGACATTTGTATGTATTACAGGTGGGAGCGTTGTAGTGTGGTATCAGCATTTCGCCAATAGGATTTAAACCGCCGCTCGATGAGTTTAGCTTCTTCTGTCCGACCTTGAGCCGCTACCGCCTGATACAGCCCGAACGTTGCCCAGCCGGACTGCTGGTTCCACTCAAGGTCTTTTCGATAAACAGCCTCAGCTTCTTTAGCTTGCCCTTTGGCTAGCAAAGCGGCACCCAGGTACAGGCGCATAGACTGGGGCCAGTCTGGTGGTTCGATATAGCTGTTTGCGTCTTCCAGCTGCACGGCAGTGGTAAAGGCATTAATGGCGCCGTCGAGATCGCCTTGCGCTTCGCGCAGCTCTCCCAATAGACCGTTAGCCGCTAGAGTGAGTAGATGGGACGCGGGGGTTGGATCGACACCCGTATCATTGACACCATCGGTATTGATTTGCTCGTAAAGGTTGTTTAGCTCGGCTTCGGCCTCAACAAGCTTACCCGTGGCCACCAGCGCACTGCCTTTGACATAGCTCCACATACCAACCAGGTAGGGGGTTGTCGTTTGGGGCGGTTTAGTGGCAAGAATATGCTGCCATTGGCCAAATATTTTATCCACCATCCAGCTTTGGACAATACGCTTCTGGCCGCGGTTGATCATCGCGGGATCCGCACCTATGCTGTCGGCACCTTGGCGAGCCGCTTGTGAAGCGGCCGCGTAGTTGCCCTGCAAAGTATTCGCGAAGCGGACAAAATCAAGCGCATGGGGCTTGTGAATTTTATGTGAAAGTGGGTAGGTGCCAATGAGGGGGAGCTGGGTATCGCCCCAAATTTCTGCAAACTGCTGGTCAACTATTTGCGAACGGACATTGGTTCGTGCCGCCTTTTCATATTCGCCCACTCGCAGATAAATATGCCCGGGCATATGCACCATGTGCCCGGCAATGGGTGCTATAGCTTCAAGCTTTTGCGCCGAGGGCAGCGCGAGTTCAGGCTGGGTCGACCCCTCCATTAAATGAATATACAAATGATTGGCCCCGGGGTGATCGTGCTCCGCTGCCATCGCCGCTTCAAAAGCAGCTTTGGCTTCAGCAGTGCCGGATTTTGCCGAGCCGTCCGGTTTCCAATAATCCCAGCGCGTCGTATTCATGTAGGCCTCACCGAACAAGGTCGCTATGTCGGCGTCTTCAGGGTATTGCTGGTGGAGCTCGCGCATAGCCTGCAAAAAAGCGAAATCACGCGCCCTATTGTCAGGGGTTGCCTCTTTGTTGTAGAGAACAAACAGGGCGTTAATAAGGTCGCGCTCTTGTGGTGTTCCGTTATCTGCCAATTCCCGAGCTTTGAGGATGGCGGCAAGGCCAGCACCTTTTGGGTCATCAGGCATTTGACGGTAACGACTATTGGGATTGGGGCCAGCAGCGTGGGCAATACCAAAATATGGCATGGGGCTTTTAGGGTCCAGGCGAGCAGCTTGCTGATAAGAGGCGATGGATTCTGGAAAATAGAAGCTCCAGGCCAGCCGCAAACCCTGGTCAAAAAATGCCTGTGCCTGTTTTGAGTCGGTAGAAATTGGGCGGCTATAGGTGCCGCTACCGGGGACGAGTACGGCTAGGGGAGCGTCTTCAGCTCTCGCCGTGTCCACCATGGACAGGCTTCCAAGGGCTAGCGCTGAAGCCATAATCAGTGATAACAACTTGTAATATCGCATATTTACCATGATTGACATCTAAGCCCCACAACCGTTTCGATCGATTATGGCAGCATTTCATCAAGCATCAAAATACATAAGGAGCCAATTTTAGGCGTAAATTGCAGAAGATCATTACAGGATGTTTGTAGGCTGAAAACAGTTTGGTAATGCTAGAAGCCCAGACCTGATAGCCACCGACAACAAAGTAGTAACCATCAAATCGGGCATAAACGACTACATTTTAAAAGGCAATCTACTCAGGAAAGCTCCAATCCTGGCATGAGATCCCCTTCCCTGAACTGCTCCAACCTTTCGAAATAACTGTTGGCACCCATCATGCCGCCAAAGGGTTGGTTGTGCCGAGCGCGAGGGTCGTGCTGGCCCTCCAGATTGTAATAGCCCGGTGTACAGCCGGTGCCACCCTGAGG
>JBFJYH010000039.1:0-24231 GCA_041622675.1 Porticoccaceae bacterium | reverse complement strand
GTCGCGCGCCCCTCGGCTGAATTAACCGATGAGTTTGTCTTGGCAGCAATCCCTATTGATACTGTGCGTACTGTTGAGCGGGCAGGGTTTATTACAGGCTCTGCCTATCGCCCATCCATCGCCACTCAGTTACATCATCAGTTATCGACACTGCCTAAAAACCTTAAGCCATTACTACTCCGGCTTGCGAAAGATAAAGCTGTGCTGCAAAACCCAGACTTTCTGGCATTGTCGCAGTCCCAGCAATATCGTGTAGTACAAGCCGCTTATCACATTGTGCGCTATCGTCAGGCGAAAAAGGGTCGTGACCCGATATCGGCCAAACTCAGTCTGGCATTATTGACTGCGCTGAGTACTTATCCCGCGCGCACTGAAGAAGTGCTCCCCGTGCCGGTATCACCAGAAAAAGCCCACCAAAGTAAGCGTTTGACCTTGAGTCGAGGTCATGATGACAGTGGTAATTACAGTGAGCTCGGTTTTCGCATGGCTTACCACAGCCTGCTCGACAATCCCTATGGCTTCCTGGATGGTGCGCAAATTAACATGGGCGCTGTGGGCATGCGGGTCTATGACGACAATTCTTTAAAATTAGAGCGCTTTGACGTCGCCGATGTTTTTTCCCTAACACCCAATGATGAGATTTTTGACAGTCTTTCGTGGCGGGTTTATGGCGGCCTAGAGCGGGTGAATACAAAAGATGAGCGCCCCCTTGTGACCCACGTCAGTGGTGGTGGCGGCTATGCCCATGCCCTGGGCGAGAGTACTTTCTATGGGTTGCTGGGTGGGCGTATAGAAAATAATAAAGTCTTTAAGCAAACCATCGATGTAGCGATCGGCCCCGAGCTAGGCTGGGTTTATAAAAATGCGCTGGGGGTGGGGGCGCTGAGAAGTCAATGGCTGGAATTTACGGGTAGTGAGCGACGTGTTGAGCTGGGCTTTGAACAAGATATAGTATTGTCGATTAATCACGCCTTGCGCTTTAAAAGTACACGGCGTTGGTACAATAATTATACCGATAGCGAATTTTCATTAAGTTACCATTATTTTTTTAAATAAGGTCTTGAGTTTTTAAATAAGCCGCTGGCATCCTGGGCCCCTGATAAGGCTGCGTCCACCCGTTTGCGGCATAACGAGAATTTGTGTGCCGATGCGTTCCTTGAGACTTGAAACGTGGGAGATAACGCCGATTAACTTGCCGTTTTGCTGCAAACTTGAAAGAGCTTCCAGAGCGGTATCCAAGGCCTCTTCATCGAGGGTGCCAAAACCCTCATCCAAAAACAATGAATCGACGCGGACATTCTGACTAGCCATTTGCGATAAGCCCAGTGCCAGGGCGAGGCTAACAAGAAAGCTTTCACCACCCGATAAATTCTTGGTCGAGCGTATTTCCCCGGCCTGATAATTATCGACGACATTAAGCGCCAGTGGCTCGCTTTTATCTCTCACTAATAAATAACGATCGCTCATTTTTTGCAGTTGACGGTTGGCGAGGCCGACTAAACGTTCAAATGTTAAGCCCTGGGCGAAATTGCGGTATTTCTTACCGTCGGCCGAGCCAATCAAAAAGTGGAGATTGTTCCAGCGCTCGCATTCCAGTTTTTGTGCATCAATGGCGCTTGCCCGTTGCCGCTGGTTGTCTCTGAGCTTTTGATTGTCGTCGAGCTTTTGCTGGCAGGCGCCAAGCTCTTGCTGAGTAATCTTGAGTTGCTTGGTCACGTCTTGAAGATCTTGGGTAAGCTTGTCAATAGAGCGTTCGGTAAGCTGTTTATTACGCTCTTTATCTAGCTGTTCTTTTCTATCCTTTTGGCGGGCGCTAATGCCATGTTGTTCTGAATCGAGTAGCTCTGCCTGTCGCGACAATTTGTCTCTTGTGTCATCACTGATACAGGCCATTTTGAAATCCGCTTCGCTAATAAAGGAATATTCCCTTAAACGTTGTTGGAATTTTTCTTCGCTAATACTTAATTGAGCGCTCCTTTTTTTCTGGCTATCGACCAGGGCTTTTATTTGATGATTCAGTTGAGCAAGGTCTTGAGAAGCATTTTGCAAGGCTTGGTTAGCGTTATCAAATTGCTGTTGCGCTGTAGTGACAGCGTCTTCTAGACGTGCCTCCTCAAGTGCTGGGTCTTTATTGGCGAACAGTGCCTGACGCTTGTGCTTGAGTTGTTCTTGCTTAGCTAATAAGGCCGTGTGTTCCGCGTGCTGCTCTTTCAACTCACTGTGTCTTTCTTCGAGTTGTTGCTGTCGGTGCTTTATTTGTAGGTTGAAATTTTCAATACTCTGCTCGATCTGACTTTTATTAAGCTGTTTGGCGAGCCATTGTTCGCGGCGTTGAATGAGATTTGTTTCAATAGCGATAAAATGATCTTCTGGCAGGCTGGTGATACCGAAATGTGGCAGTTCCCTGAGTAGTGCCTCCTCCTCGTGCTTTAATTGCGCGGCTAGTGTTGTTTCTTCTTTTTCTGAACGCGCGAGATTTTTTGCGGCTGTGTCTTTCTGGTGGCCCGCTGTTAGATGTTGCTGCTCTAACTGATTGGCCACTTTATTTGCGGTATCACATTGTGTGCGTAAGACAGCCAGAGCCTGGTCTTGTTGCTCGATTGTCGTGACCAGTTGCGTTGTTGTGTCGAGGCAAGCTTGATTGTCTTTTATCAATTGGGGCAGAGAGTCTACGAGTGCTGCACAGTTGTTCAGTGGCACCCCTAGGTCGTGTAACTGTTGCAGGGTTTGTCCATGCAGCGCTTGATGTTTGGCGATGTCTACAGCGGTTTCCTGCTGCTTGCTTGTGATTTGTTCATGCTCTTTGTTGTGCTCGGCAAGATGTACTTTAAGCCTGACAAGCTGCTGTTGATTTTCATCCAGCTGGGTTTTTACCTTGTTGCGTCTATGGCTGGTGCTATCGATTTGAGGAACATTACCCTCGGCGTAGGGGTGCTGATTGGCGCCACACAGGGGGCAGGGCTTGCCATCCTCCAGCTGCTGGCGAGCCTCATCTAAACTATGGATTTTATGGAGTAGTGAAATTTGTGTATCGAGTAAGCTTAATTCTCGCTCAAGAGCGGCGTGTTTTTCTGTGTGAGTCAAAAGTTGCCGCTCGTCTTCGGCCAGAGTGTCAGCGATCGATGCATCACGCTTGGCCAGTTCTGCCTGTAAGTCTTGTAACTCGACAAGGGTAGTGACTTGAATATGTAAAGTGTGAAGCAGCTGTTTTTTTTCTAGCAGGCTCGTCTGATAGTTGCGCCAGTGAGCCAGGTCTTGCCCATCTAATGTTTGTAATCGTTGCTCCTGTGCCAGTGTTAAGGCGTTGTCTAATTCTTGCCGAATTTTGCTCTGAGCGGTGAGTTCACTCGCTTGCTTGTGCCATTGAACAAGGGCGTTATGGCATTCGGTTTTAGCCTGTTTATGCTCGGCAATTTTTTCGTGATAGTTGGCTGATAATACGCGAAGGTTGGAGAACCGTCCTTGTAGCCCGCTGAGTTGCTCAACTAAAACTTCGTCAGCCCGGCTGTTGGCGATCTCTTTTAAAAGGTCACTGTGTTGGGCTTTATGTTCAGCAAGGCTTTGCTGGTTTATTTTCTGCTGATCTTGCAGCTGAGTAATAGCACGCTTCAAAGCTTTAATGCCGGCATCGGCTTTGTCGATAGGTGCTTGCTGCTCCTTTGATTGCAGATCTAAAGTCTGGGTCTGGCGAATAATGGGTAGCACTACACTTTGTGCATCACGGCTTTCTGCAAGCGCATGTTGATGTTTGAGTCGTTTTTCTTTGGCGTCAGCGAGTGTGATTTCTTTCCCAGGCAGTTGGTCGCGATATTGCTGTTCTTTTTTTTGCTCGCTATGTTGTGCCTCGCGTAATGCCTTCAGGCTGGCGTAGTCCGCAGCCAGTGGCAGGGCGCGTTTGCCAGCCTCCAATTTTTTTGCATCCGCTTTAAAGGCCTCGCGCCGCTGGTCTAAAGCTTGATTTTGTTGGTCGAGGTCTTGCAACTCTTTTTCTAGGTTATTGATGGTATTGAGCCAGTTAATGCCCTGGCCATAGTTTTCACTCTGTGTGCTGAGCTCGATTTCGCGCTCTTTGTGTTGTTCTAGCAAGGCCTTGAGTTGTGACTCATCCTCTGTGCTTAACAGCGTCATGCCCGCCAACTCGGCTTGTAAGGTGTTGAGTTTGTTGTTTTCGATGGCGCGTAGTTCGTGTACCCGGGTCGAAATCTGACTGTAAATAGCGCTACCGGTTATTTGCTCGAGTATCGGCGCACGCTGGTCGGGGGCAGCTTGTAGGAAGGCGGCAAAGCTGCCTTGAGCGAGGAGCATTGAAAGTGTGAAACGTTCGAAGTCCATGCCGGTAATGGCTTCTATACGCTCAGCCACGTTGCGCATTTTTGCCTCGATAATTTTTCCCGACAGGGCATCGGCAATTTCATGCTTGGGGGATTGTAAGTCACCATCTGGTTTCTTGCGGGCGCGGTGTTGGCTCCAGTGGCAGCGAAATTGCCCGGCGGCGGTCGCAAAAGTAATCTCAGCAAAACACTCGCCGCTGTGGCGAGACATAATTTCGTTACTGCTTTTTGTAATTTTATTCAGCCGCGGGGTGCGCCCATAAAGAGCCAGACAAATGACATCGAGAATGGTCGATTTACCCGCTCCCGTGGGGCCGGTAATGGCAAAAATACCGTCGTTGCTAAAAGCGGGGTCGGTGAGGTCTATTTGCCACTCACCCAGTAGCGAGTTGAGGTTAAGAAAGCGTAGCTGCAATATTTTCACTGGCTACTCAGCCTGGGTGTCGTCATGGTGAATCGCGCTTAAGGTTTGTTGATAAGTGTGCAGTAAATCGGCCTGCTGGTCTTCGGGTACATCATGGGCTGCGAGGCAGCGCGCAAACACATCGTTTACATCGAGGTCTTCAAGGCTTTCGTCGGTGTCACTGGCGTTGAGTACGCGCTCTATCAGCCGCGTATTTTGAATCCGCAAAATCAGTAATTCACTGCCTTCGGTTAATGTTTCAAGACGCTCGCGTAAATCGCTGACAATCTCATCACCTTGGTAAATGACTTCAAGCCACACGGGTTCGTTAGAATCGACAAGGCTGCGTAACTCACTGGCTATACTCGCCCAGTTGCCACTCACTTGTCGAAGCGGCTGAAATACCGGCACATTGAGTAATGTTACGTCAGGCTTTACCGCGCCCGTAGTCGCCAGATTATTAGCCGCCAGATTGTTAGTCCCCAGATTATTAGCCTCAGCGCTGAACTCAATAAGGCAGACACTTTTTTGCTGGGTGGCCTCACCAAAGCCCATGGCCACGGGGGAGCCGCTATAACGCATGTGCTCGGCCCCGCCAATTTTTTGCGGCACATGGAGATGGCCGAGCGCGACATAGTCGATAGTGGACGGGAAAATACTCCCGTGTACATGGGCGAGCGAGCCGACATAGAGTTCGCGCACACCGTCGCCATCGATGGTTTTTCCGCCGGCTGTGAACAGGTGGCCCATGGCGATAATGGGAATGTTTAAGCCCAAGTCCTGGCGCTTGGCAACGGCGAGGGCAGTTACTCTGGCGTAGTGCTCGCGAATACCTTCGAGCAGGTTGTGATCTTTGTCGGCCAGGCTCTCGCCCGCCTGCACCTGGCGAATGTCGCGGTCGCGTAAATAGGGTACGGCACAAACCAGTAGCTCGGCGCGACCCTGGGCATCTTCCAGCAGTAGTACCTCTTCGTCGATATTTTCCGTAGCGGCGCCGATCACGTGAACGTTGAGGCTGCGCAGCAATGCTTTGGGAGCATCGAGAAATGTCGGCGAATCGTGGTTGCCGGCAATCACAATAATATGTCGGCAAGGTGAAGCACTAACTTGGCAAAGGAACTGGTAGTAAAGGCTCTGTGCACGATTGCTGGGTGTGCTGGTATCAAAAATATCGCCGGCGACGAGGAGTATATCGACCTGTTCAGAGACGATGGTTGCGCTTAACCAATCGAGAAATTGGCCAAATTCTGCATAGCGTTTTTGACCATAGAGCGAGCGCCCAAGATGCCAGTCAGAGGTGTGAAGGACTTTCATGATTACCGTCGCTTATGCCGATAGAGGGGCTTGAAAAGACGGCGTGCCCGAAACAGCCCACGCCAGCCCATAGGTTAGCGCAATCACCGTTGCGAGACAAAGTGGCAGGCGGGTTATCTTTTCTGGCGGTGATTTCAGGTATGCTTCGAAAAATGCTCTTCAAGCGGCTAAGTCAGTAAGTGCGCCATTGATAAAAACGCTATTGAAGAAACTTTTCGACAACAAGAAGGAAGTCTATGTTTAAGCGTCGCCTCTTCAAGGGTCTCTTCTTCAAGGGTCTAAAAGCTACCAGCACCAGCACTTATCTTTTACTGGTGGCTTGCCTTTTGACGTCGCCAGCAGGTGCCGCCAGTGAACCAGTGAAGACACCGCAATTTGAACGGTTATTAAGCCTGGTTGATCAGCGCTTGCAACTTATGGAAGACGTCGCCGCCTACAAATATGTCAATCAAATAGCGATTGAAAACCGGCAACGAGAAACAGTAGTGCTGGCCAGTGCTATGGCCAGTGCCCGGCAATTGCCACTCGACCCCGCAACGCTCGAACCCTTTTTTCGCCTGCAAATTGAAATGGCCAAAAAAATACAAAAAAGTTGGATAGCAAGCTGGCAAGCGCAAGGTATTGCTCCGGCTAATCAAACACTGCGCGCAGATTTGAAAACACAAATTAGACCCGCGTTACTAGCGCTCGGGGCGCAGATGGTAGAGCAACTACCCCTCGCCTTACTCGAGTTAAAGACGCTTGATAGTTTTACTCAAGCGTTAGAAAAAGTTGAAGCCACGTTGACGGTGCCCTTTGTCACGCCTCAAATGCAGCGCGAGCTTTTGCAATCCCTGTTACAAATTCGCCAGCTTGCACCCCGTGACATGAGTGTGCTTGCGAAAATTTTACAAAGCGGTGTACTGCGCGTTGGCACGACTGGCGACTACCCACCCTTTAGTTTTATTGACCAGGCCAGTGGCGAGTACTCGGGTATCGACATCGACCTGGCCCGCCATCTTGCCGCCAGTCTTGGCGTAGAACTACAACTGGTCTCCACATCGTGGCCGCATTTAATGACTGATCTGGCGGCGAATAAATACGATGTGGGTATGAGTGGTATTAGCCGCACATTGTTGCGCCAGCGCACGGCCTTTTTTTCCAGCGCCTATTCCAGCGGCGGTAAAACCCCCATTGCGCGCTGTGATGCTGCCAGTGACTTGAATAGTTTGGCCAAAATTGATCAAAGCTCGGTGCGGGTCATTGTTAACCCGGGGGGTACCAACGAGAAGTTCGTGCGCGAACATATTCACCACGCCCACATCACGGTTTATCCCGACAATACACGGATTTTTGATCAACTGATTAACGGGCACGCCGATGTGATGATTACCGATGCTATCGAGGTAAAACTACAGCACCGCCTACATCCACAGTTGTGCGCCACCATGCCCGGTGAGCTTTTTACCCACGTTGAAAAAGCCTATTTGATGCCACAGGATATTGCGCTAAAACAATATGTTGATATGTGGTTGGCACAGCAACAGCGTAGCGGAACGCTAAAAGCCATCTTTGCGCGTCACCTTAACGCGTTAACGCCCGTGGCCGCGAAGGAACTTGTCGACTAAGCTAAATATACTGTAGGGAAGTCATATTGGGAGTCGCTATGTTACAGGCAGGTAGATTTTCCCCACCCTTGGTCGTCATTTGTGCAGCATTACTGGTATCCGCTGCTAGTAATGCCGACTGGAGAAACTTTCTGGATAAAGCGAAGGAAGTAGTTACTGGTGAGCAGCAAGCCGACGTTATCGACACCAAGGTGGATACGCTATCGAACAGCGATATGGTTGGTGGCCTGAAAGAAGCTTTAATACAGGGTTCTCGAGCCGCTATCGAGACCTTGGGTAAGGAGGATGGTTTTCTCGGTAACCCGAAAGTGCGAATTTCCCTGCCAGAAGAATTGCAAACTCTTGAGGCGGGCTTGCGAGCTATTGGCAAAGGCGCTGTGGCCGATAACTTTGTCACCTCCATGAACCACGCGGCTGAGCAGGCCGTACCCCAAGCCGCTGATTTGTTCGTTGATAGTATCAGCAATATGTCTCTTGAAGATGCGCACGCCGTTCTTAAAGGGTCCGGCGATGCCGCCACACAATATCTGCGCGAACATAGTGGCTCGCAACTTTATGAGTTAATGAAACCCATGGTTAAAGAGGCCACTGATAAAGTCGGTGTTACCAGTGCCTATAAAAACATGTTTAGCAAGGCCGGGTTTCTAGGCAAAGCGCTCGACGCCGGTGCTGTCGACCTCGACAGCTATGTCACCCAGCAAGCGATGAATGGGGTTTTTGAAATGATTGCCATTGAAGAGCAACGTATTCGCGAAAACCCTCTGGCAAGAACCAGCGATCTGCTTAAAAAAGTGTTTTCAGTGGCTGAGTAGAAGGGCTGTAATAGAAAACAGTGTTTGTTAACCTTAACAAAAACTGGAGCCAAACTATGGAATACCTCAGCGCAAATGACATTATCAATGCCGATGGTCTACGCCTAGTCCTCGTCCACTACATGCCCAGCCCCTGGGGGCAAGCGGCCAAGGCAATGATCGAATATAAAGGCCTGCCCTTTAGCGCCGCAGCCTGGGAGGGCGGCAGTGACAACCCCGAACTGATTGCCTGGGCCGGTAACCACGGTGCCCCCATCGTCGCGTGGAACGACGAAGCGCCCGTTCACCGCTGGGACGATATTCTCTTTCTGCTTGAACGCCTCGCCCCCGAAGCTAGCTTACTGCCCGAAGACCGCGCCGAACGCGCGCTGGTACTTGGACTGAGCCACGAGATTTGCGGACAATTGGGCCTCGCCTGGAACCGCCGCCTGAGCATGTTCGCGCCCATCGTCGCCTCCGGGCAGGCACTTGAAGACTTCGTGGAGATGGCAAAAAGGTACGGCTCCGCGCCAAGCGATGTCAGCTGCGCCGACGCTCGCCAAATTGCCACCCTCAATGCCCTCACGGCGCGGTTGCAAGCCCAGCAAGACGCCGGTAGTGAATACTTTGTCGGCAACAGCCTCACAGCCGTCGACTTTTACTGGGCCGCCTTTTCCAATCTCTTCGACCTATTGCCCCCCGAAAAATGCCCCATGCCCGTACAGGCCCGTCCCATGTTCACCAATATGGCTGATGAGGTGCGAGACGCAGTGGACCCTCTTTTAATCGCCCACCGCGACCGTATTATGGCCAGTCACTTTAAACTGCCGATGGAAATGTAATAGGGGTTGATGGCCTTTGAGCCGAATAGCTTGTGCTGTTCGGCTCACATTATGAGTTGAATAAGTCATCTTTTCGGCTCAATCATGTAGACCGCACTAAGGGTCGTAAAAGTACTTCTTGCACTTTTCAAAGGTTTCAAAGCACTTTCTAGCGGTGCTTAACCCACGGTCAAATGATTAACACTCGTCATAGCAAATGTTATATTCATCGCTAGTCAATATTCACAATCCTCTCGTTACATGGAAAGCCCATGGCATCGGCGTCACGCGAGTTTATAGCAAGTGTAAAAAGCCTTAGGGCAACACTGCGCATGTCCCAAGAAGACCTGGCAAAAGAACTGGGTGTGAGCTTTGCCACGGTGAACCGCTGGGAGAACGGCAAAACCCAGCCCTCGAAATTGGCAAAGAAACAACTGGAGCTGTTTATCGCCCAGCAAATACAGCAAGGAATGCTAAAAGATGAATAAGCAACAAATTCAGCTTTATACCTCAGAAGATGGCCAGGTTCAGCTTGAGATTCAATTTGAGCAAGAGACCTTGTGGCTTACTCAGGCGCAAATTGCCGACCTTTTCGAGGTCAATCCGCAAAATATCACCATGCACCTTCAAAACGTCTACGCAGAAGGTGAATTGGCTGAAGTGGCAACTTGTAAGGAATCCTTACAAGTTCAAATGGAGGGCACTCGGCAGGTTAAACGCCAGCGCAAAACCTACAATCTCGATGCCGTTATCTCTGTTGGTTATCGTGTTAATTCCAGCCGTGCCACCCAGTTTCGCATCTGGGCCACCCAAACTCTCAAACAACACCTCGTGGCAGGCTACACACTCAACAAGCACCGCCTACAGGAACGCGGTATCGAGTTTGAACAAGCGTTGGAGTTGCTGTCCCAGACACTGAGTAACCAGCAGCTGATCAATGAACAAGGCCAGGTGGTGATTGGCGTGATTCACGACTACGCTCGCAGTTGGAGCTTATTACAGGGTTATGACGAACAAAGCCTCGGGGAACAAAGAGCGAAACAGGCAAGCATGCAGTCTTTAGCCCTACCCGAGGCGCTCGACGCCATCGACCAGCTCAAACAAACGCTAATCAACAAGCATGAGGCCAGCGAACTGTTCGGCCAATTACGCGGTGATGGCCTCGCCTCCGCCATTGCCACCATAGAACAGGGCTTTGGTGATGAGCTGTTCTACCCTAATGTGGCCAGCCGTGCCGCTAACCTGCTCTACTTCGTTATAAAAAACCACCAGCTGGCCGACGGCAATAAACGCACTGGCTCATTTCTGTTTTTATGGTATTTACGTCTCAATCAACACCTTCTGGCCAAGCCGGTAGAGCAACTGATTAACGACAACACCTTGGTGGCACTCGCCCTATTGGTGGCAGAAAGCAAACCGGAACAAAAAGAATTAATGATCTGGCTGGTGTAGTACTTTGTGCTGCTGGCTGAATAAACTCAGGAAACTCAATGAGCTTTAAACTAACCCTCGCCAAATTGGAAAACCTATTACTCACCGCCTGCAACGACCTTCGTGGCAGTATGGATGCCACCGAATACAAGGAATATATCTTTGGTATGTTGTTTCTTAAACGCGCCAGCGATTTGTTTGATCAACGCCGCGAGGAATTGAAAGCAGAGCTTACCGATCAGGGTATGTCTGAGGAAGACATCAAAATTGAGCTGGATGACCAAGACAATTATTCCGGCAAGTATTTCTATGTGCCAAAACATGCGCGCTGGAACGAGAGTTGGAACGAAGAAACAATTGACGAGGGTGAAACTAAAATCATCCACCACCCAGCTTTAAAGCATATAAAGGTAAATGTAGGGTCATCCTTAAATAAAGCGCTTGGCGAGATAGAAGACGCAAACCCCGATGCCCTGCAAGACGTGCTCAAAGGCATCAATTTCAACCGCAAGATTGGCCAGCGTACGCTGGATGACGACACCCTCGCCGACTTCGTGCAAAACTTTGAGAAAATTCCCCTCAGGGACGAAGATTTTGAATTCCCCGATCTACTGGGTGCCGCCTACGAATGGTTGATCAAATACTTCGCCGACTCAGCCGGTAAAAAAGCAGGTGAGTTCTATACCCCGGAAGAAGTGGTACGCATTTGTGTGGAGATCTGTGACCCGCAGGAAGGTATGAGCATCTACGACCCCACCGTGGGCTCAGGCGGCATGCTGATTCAAACTCGTGATTACCTGCGTGAAAATGGTGGCGATGCCAGCGAGTTGTCACTTAATGGCCAGGAAAAAATCGGCACCACCTGGTCTATTTGTAAAATGAATATGCTGCTGCACGGTATTTCCCATGCCAATATTCGTCAGCAAGATACTATTAGAGAACCGCAACACCTCGGCGAAGATAATGAACTTAAACGTTTTGACCGGGTGCTTGCCAATCCGCCCTTTAGTCAAAACTACATAAAAAAAGATCTGAAATTCCCGGGCCGGTTCCCGGTGATGATGCCCGAGAAAGGCAAAAAGGCCGACCTAATGTTTGTCCAGCACATGCTGTCTGTACTAAAACATGATGGCCGCCTCGCCACCGTGATGCCCCACGGGGTGCTATTCCGTGGTGGTGAAGAACGTGAAGCCCGTAAACACTTTATCGAACACGGCTATTTAGAAGCCATTATTGGTCTGCCCAGCAATCTGTTTTATGGCACTGGTATTCCCGCTTGCATACTGGTGATGAACAAAGCCGGAGCAGCCGACCGCGACCATGTGCTGTTTATCAATGCCGACCGCGAATACCGCGAAGGCAAAGCGCAAAATCATCTGCGTCCCGAAGATATCGACAAAATTATCCACGCCTACCGCTCGGGTGAGAATATTTCCGCTACAACTGACATGGAGGTCGGAAGTGCTGGGAACGCAGGCGCAGTTCCCATGTACGCCAGAAAAGTGCTCAGTACTGAAATAGCCGCAGAAGATTACAACTGCAATATTCGCCGTTACGTCGATAACGCACCGCCGCCCGAGCCCCATGATGTGCGCGCCCACCTGCACGGTGGTGTGCCGATTGTTGAAGTCGATAGCCTTGAGCATTACTGGTCTAACTACCCACAGCTACGCGAAGACTGCTTTATAGCAAGAGACGAAACCTATACTGATCTAAGCCCAGCCATTAGCACAAAACGTGACATTGCCGATTTTGTTGCTAGCCACCAAAGTGTCACTACTCGCCATGCCGAGCTAATGCAGCAACTTGAAAACTGGTGGCAAAGTAGCCTGCCACTAGTCGAAGCCGTTGCGGCTGACCCAGAAAGCCAACACGGCAATGCAGGCAACGTGTACCAAATGCGCAGGGCCATGCTCAACAGCATTGAAAAAGAACTCGCAGGGCAAAGCCTGCTAACCGCCTCCCAGGTGCGCGGTGCGTTTGCCAATTATATGGCGCTGCTGAAGGCAGACTTTAAATCCATTGCCGCCAGCGGTTGGGGGCCTGAGCTAATCCCCGATAACGATATTCTGTTCAGCCAATACCCCGAAGTACTGAAAGAGCTGGAACAGGCCCAGGCGCGCCTGGTAGAGCTGCAAGCCCTGTTCGCCGCCGCCAGCGAAGAAGACTTTGAAGATAGCGAAGACACCGGCGTACTACCCGGCGATGCCGTTAAAAGTAAAAAGGACGAACTCAAAACCGCCAATGCCGATTGGAAAGCCCACCTTAAAGCCCTAAAAGATTTGGCCGGTAATATATTTAGCGAAATAAAAGTCGCGGCCTTATTACCTAAAGGCGCTGATAAAAAGAGTAAAGGCTTTTATTGCAGTGAAGGGCTAACGCAAAAAGAGCCTCTGTTTGAAAACGGCCAACGTATTTTAGACCTGGCCGCCGAAGTGGGCCTTGCTTCAGAGTACGCCGCGCCACTGAGGGCCGCCATAAGCCAGGGCAAGCTAAGCCTTGAACGTGCTCAATCTATCACTCAAAGCCTGGAGCGCCACAAGGTGCTGGAGGACGAGGTTAAAGCCCTGAAAGCCACCATTAAAGGCACTGAAAACAAGCGGGATGAACTGGTGGAAAGCGCCCGCGAAAAAATCACTAACGACGAGGCCCGCGAGGTCATTATCGCGCGGCTAAAACAAACCCTGCTCAACACTTACCAAGCTTATTTGCGCGCAGACCAACGGGCTTGTATTAAAGCCATCGAAAACCTGTGGAGCAAGTATGCCGTAACGGCTAAAACCCTTGAAGCCGAGCGTGATGCGGCATCTGAGCGGTTGCGGGCGTTTATGGTGGAGTTGGGTTATGAGTAGGTGCCTTACAAACTTTTACGATACAACGCTAGGAAATATTTGTACCAAGCTCGTTAATGGAGGAACTCCAAGTACCAATATCGCGAGTTATTGGGGTGGTAAAATTCCTTGGGTGACTGGCGCAGATTTCACCACTAAAGGAATTGGCGAAATCAGGAGATATATTACAGGTCAAGGCATAAGGGCGAGTTCAGCATCAGTAGTTATGCCAGGTAATCTCCTAGTGGTTACTAGGACTGGTGTAGGAAAACTTGCCGTCGCAAAGGAGCCGATAGCTATAAGCCAGGACATAACTGGTGTATATATAAATGGCAAAATTGCTGATACGTTATTTGTTTACTATTTACTCCAGCGGGAATTAGAGAATCTTAAAAAACTAAATCAAGGTACCAGCATAAACGGCATTATTCGGGCAGATTTTCAAAAACATCCAGTATCTATCCCCAGAAATGTTGTTGTACAGAGAGGGGTTGCTCGAATCCTCCAAACAATCGACCAAACCATCGAGCTTACCGAATCCCTAATCGAAAAATACCAACAAATCAAAGCGGGTTTAATGCACGACCTGTTTACCCGTGGCGTTACCGCCGACGGAAAACTCCGCCCCACCCGAGAGCAGGCGCCTGAGCTTTATCAAGAAACACCGATTGGGTGGATTCCGAAGGAGTGGCAATATAAGTTGTTGGACAGACTGACCGAGAGAAAGAGTGGCCACACTCCAAATCGTGACCGCTCTGACTTTTGGAATGGAGGAGTTAAATGGATTTCTTTGGCTGACTCTAAGAGGTTAGATCGGCTTTACGTAAGTGATACTGATTATGAGATTAGCCAGTTAGGAATTCTTAATTCGTCAGCAGTAATGTTGCCTGCTGGTGTGGTTGTCATGTCAAGAGATGCAGGTGTTGGGAAAAGTGCGATAACAACAGAGTCAATGGCGGTTAGCCAACATTTTATGGCATGGATATGTGGTGAACAGATGGATAACCACTTTTTGTACTATTGGCTTCAGCATAACAAAAGAAATTTTGAGAATATCGCAATGGGAAGCACGATCGTCACAATTGGTTTGCCTTATTTCAAAAGTTTAAAAGTACTTTGCCCAAAAAAGCTGAAAGAGCAAGAATTGATTGGACAACGCTTAAAAACATTCGATACGTATATTTATACTTTAGAAGCAGATAGAGAAAAATTGCTCAAACAAAAATCCGGTCTAATGCATGATCTCCTAACCGGCGAAGTCCCCGTAAAAGTCTCAGAACCCGAGGTGGCTCATGTCTAGTATGTGCGCCGCGCAATCAGGATATGAATGCCCCCGTCGCGCAGCAGCAGATGGGCTGTTTAACGAGTATGTTTTTTCTCGGGATAAAAGTGTCTGCTTAAGCCGTCTGTCGAATAACGGTCAGTCAAATGACTAATCATTACCCAAACCTGAATGCTGACAAAGCACTGATATGGCGTATTGTGCATCGCGATAATTTACCCTGGATTTTAGCGAATGGTTTGCATTGCGGTAACGGGTCAAGCCAATCCCCGGCATGGATAAATATCGGTAACGATGAGTTGATTACCAAGCGGGCCAACCACTCTGTGCCCATCCCGCCCGGTGGCGTGCTTAATGACTATGTACCTTTTTATTTCACGCCATTCTCGGTGATGATGAGAAATATTAATACCGGCTGGGGAGGAGTGAAGCATCGCCCAAATGACGAAATCATCATACTGGTTAGTAGTTTGCCCCACCTTAAGAAACAGGGAACCCCGTTTTTGTTCAGCAATAGCCATGCCTATTACCAGTGGGCTGAGTTCTATAGTGACCTCGCTGACCTGGACAAAATAGATTGGCCGATATTGCAGGCTCGCGACTTTAAACGCGACCCGAATGACCCGGCCAAATTTGAGCGCTATCAGGCTGAAGCCCTGGTTCATCAGCATTGCCCGGTTAGCGGCTTGTTGGGTATAGTGTGTTATACCGAAAAGCTTGAAACCTCTATAAAACAACTGGTTAACAACCATGGTCTGGGCCTGAGTGTCCATGCGCGCAAAGGGTGGTATTTCTAATGATTGAATACACAGAGGGCAATCTATTAGAGGCGGATGTAGAAGCCCTGGTCAATACCGTTAATACCGTAGGGGTCATGGGTAAGGGCATTGCGCTGATGTTCAAAGAGCGCTTTGACCAAAACATGAAAGAATATGCCAGGGCCTGTAAGGCCAAACAGGTGCAAACTGGCAAGATGTTTGTCACTGAAACCCACGAGCTGATGGGGCCTAAATGGGTGGTTAATTTTCCCACCAAACAACACTGGCGCAGTCCTTCTCAATTGGAGTGGATTGTTGAGGGCCTGGCGGATTTAAAACGTTTTATTCTTGAAAATCAGGTGAGGTCTATTGCCCTGCCCCCGCTGGGTGCAGGTAATGGCGGCCTCGACTGGCCCGTTGTACGTGAACAAGTGGAGCTTGCCCTCGCAGATTTGGATGACGTGACTATTCTGGTCTATGAGCCAAGCAGTCAATATCAAAATGTAGCCAAAAAGAAGGGCGTTGAAAAGCTCACAATTGCACGTGCGCTGATTGCCGAACTGGTGCGTCGTTACTGGGTGCTGGGCATGGAATGCAGTTTGCTTGAAATACAGAAACTGGCCTGGTTTATGGAGCGGGTGATAGAAAAGCAGAATATTGATAACCCTTTGCAGCTGCAATTCGAGTCGAATAACTACGGGCCTTATGCCGATAAGCTACGGCATGTGCTCGATGCACTGGACGGTAGTTATTTGCAAAGTGACAAGCGCATTGCCGACGCCGACCCCTTGGATGTTATTTGGTTTAACGATAAAAAGCGCGAGCGGCTTAATGCCTATTTACATTCTGAGGCGAAAGACTATCTTCCCGCCCTGGAATTAACCTCCGAGATTATTGACGGTTTTGAGTCGCCTTTCGGTATGGAGTTGTTGGCTACTGTTGACTGGCTTATAGAAAAAGAGGGCTGTGAACCTTCCCTCACTGCTATTGAGTCGGGAATACAGAATTGGCCCGCAGGGCAAAAATGGGCGGCTAGAAAAGCCCAACTGTTTGACTCGCGGGCTATTTCTATAGCACTGGAGCAGTTGCAGCAAACTGTTCCGTGATATGTCTGAATACACGGAAGTAGAACAACCCTTTCTTCAGCAGCTTGCCGATCTGGGATGGACAAGTATTGACCAGGGCCCGGATATTCCCCATGCCCCCGGCCTTAGTTTGCGGCAAAACTTTCGTCAATGGCTTTTGCCCGAAGTATTTAACGCTGCTGTTTCCAGCATTAACCGTACTTCTGGCGGCGAAGCGTGGCTCAGCTCGAAACAGCTGCAAGACCTGCATGACCAAATCTTGCGCCAGCCCAATCGCACTTTGCTGGAAGCCAACGAGGCGATTCAAAAGCTGTTATTTAAGGCGCAGGTAGATGTTAACGAAATCACCGGTGAGCAAGACCCGGTGGTTAAGTTAATTGACTTTGCCAACCCGGCGAACAATACCTTTCACGCGATTAATCAGTTCCGTATCGATACGCCGGGCTGTGTAAAGCAATTTATCATTCCTGATATTGTTTTGTTTGTGAATGGTATTCCGCTGATTGTGGTGGAGTGTAAAAAAGGCGGGCCTACTTGTGCTAATCCGATGGAGGACGCCTTCGAGCAATTGCAGCGCTATATGAATCAGCGCAAGGCGACTCGGGAGCAGGGGCTTAAGGAAGGCGAACCCCGGTTATTTCATACTTCGATGATGCTGATCCGTACCTGTGGATTAAAGGCCGATTACGGCACGTTTACCTCAGGTATTGAGCACTTCTTCCCCTGGCTTACCCAGTGGCCCAATGACGATTCCACTGCGCAAGGCATGAACCAGCAAGAGCAGTTGATTAGTGGCGTACTTAACAAGAGTAACTTGCTGAGTATTCTGCGTACCTCGACGGTATTCATGGACACCGATGGAGGCCCTCGCATCAAAGTGGTGTCGCGCTACCAGCAGTTTCGGGCAGCCAATAAAATTATAGAACGACTACGTCGTGGTGAGACGGCAGCCGATAAAAGTGGTGTGGTATGGCACACCCAGGGTTCGGGAAAAAGTTTGACCATGGTATTTGTGGCGCGGATGTTACGGGCCTCTAAAGATTTGAATGACTATAAAATACTGCTGATCAATGACCGGGTGGATTTGGAGGACCAGCTAGCCAAAACGGCCACCCTGATTGGTGGACGCGTTAACACTATTGCAAGCACTCTCGCTTTACGCCGCGATCTGGCTAGCGATAACTCCGACATCAATATGGTGATGGTGCATAAGTTTCAGCAGCGTGAGCAAAGTCTGCCGCTGAAAGTGGCCGAAGTGCTGGGCACTTATCAGGCGATACCAATAGGTCAAACCTTTGGGGTGGTCAATGATTCCTCTCGCATTGTGTTAATGATTGACGAAGCGCACCGTACTCAAGGCTCTGATCTGGGTGACAATATTTTTGAAGCTTTTCCCAATGCGGCGCGCATTGCCTTTACCGGCACACCCTTGATTACCGAGCACCACGGCGAAAAGCTGACCCATAAGCGCTTTGGTGAATATATTGATACTTACCGATTAATGGATGCAGTTAACGATGGTGCAACACTGCAAATTCTCTATGAAGGCCGTACCGCCGATGCCGCCCTGAATGACAAACACGGCTTTGAAACTGAGTTTGAAAACCTGTTTAAAGAGCGCTCCGAAGAGGAGCTCTTAGCGATCAAGAAAAAGTACGGTGCCACTGGCGATATTCTTGAAGCAGAAGCGCGTATTAAGGCCATCGCCAAGGATATGGTGAATCATTATTTGGAGCAGATATTTCCCAATGGTTTTAAAGCCCAGGTGGTTTGCCACTCTAAGTTGGCGGCGGTCCGCTATCAAAAAGCGATTATGGATGAGCTAGAAAATCGAGTGGAGGCTCTAAAATTAGAAGCCGAGCCGAATCGGGAGCTGATAAAAAAAGTGGGTTTTTTAAAGGCCGCTGTGGTGATTTCGGGTGATGGCACTAACGAGGCCGCTTATATCACCGAATCTCGCAAACAGGCGAAGGCCTGGAATACTGTCGATAATTTTTGTCGCGCCTTTGATTACGAAGATCCCGATAAGATTTATACCGGCATTGCTTTTTTAGTGGTCTGCGATATGTTGCTGACCGGTTTTGACGCGCCCATAGAACAAGTCATGTATATCGATAAGAAGATTAAAGAGCACACTCTGCTACAAGCCATAGCGCGAACCAACCGTATTAAGAAGGGCAAAAAACGTGGCTATATTGTCGATTATATCGGGCTGACAGAAAACCTGACCGAAGCGCTGACGATGTACGCTGCTGCCGACGAGCAAGAGGAATTAGTTCAGGGCATGAAGAGCATTAGTTCTGAAATGCCGGTGCTTGAAGAGCGCTATCGACGGTTATTGCAATTGTTTTCCGAACATAAAGTTGAGCAGCTTGAAGACTTTGTTGTGGGACGTTTATCCAATGTTGAAGCGGATGCAGCAGTGGTACATAAGGCGGTTAACTTACTTAAAGACGAGAAAATTCGTGCTGATTTTGATGTTTATCTGAAGAAGTTTCTAATGAACATGGATATTATTCTGCCTCATCAAGCCGCGCAACCGTACCGCATACCGGCAAAGCGCTTTGGCTATATTTTACGTGTTGCCAAAGAGCGCTATAAGGACGATAGCTTGAGTCTAGGCGACGCTGGTGAAAAGGTTAAGGGCTTGATCAATGAGCACCTGATTAGCCTGGGCATTAACCCTAAAGTGCCACCGGTAGAACTGTTATCTGATGATTTTATCGAAAACTTGAATAAACACGCAGGTGGTAATGAAGAAGCGAAAGCCAGTGAAATGGAGCATGCGATTAGAAAGCATTGCACTGTACACAATGATGAAGACCCAGCTTTTTATAGAAGCCTCTCTGAGAAGGTCGAAAACCTGATTGATAAGCACCAGGATGACTGGGTGAAGCTTGCGGAAGAACTTGAAAAACTTCGGGGAGAAGCATTAAAAGGAAGAAAAAAAGGCGAAGATGGCATGAGCAAAGAAGCCGCAACTTTCTACGAACACATCGCTTATGAAGCCTTTGGCGACGGCAGTATATCCGCAGAAGCAAAAGACAAGATGAAGGTTCTGATGGAGTCAATTGTTGACACTTTGCAAGATAGCATTGGCAGCATCGATTTTTGGAGCAACGCAGACAAGCAAAAACAAACTCGCAGCAAAGTAAAAAAGGCACTTACCTTGACGGGTATTACGGAGTTGAAAAGGAACAGAGAACGAGTTGCCGTTGAAATTATGAAGCTGGCAAAAAATAGACATGAAGAGCTTATAAAAAATGCTGGTGGAGGTGATGTAGGGTGAACGCTAGAAGAGTAAGGGATATCGATTATCAGTTAATGCCCGGTACCAATCGTGCTACGACGGATATCGTTATTGAGCGCAATGGCGTTGTGGTCGTGCGGCCCCCGAAAACCTTTAGTGAAGAACAGGTCGATGCCGTTGTTGAAAGCAAGAGAATGTGGATCTATCGTAATCTTGCCGAGTGGCGTGACCTTAATGCTGTTGCGGTTGTTCGTGAATGGGTAAACGGTGAAACGTTTCTATATTTGGGCCGCTCTTATCGCTTATCTTTAGTGGCTGATCAAACTGCTGATCTGAAGTTGAAGGATGGGCATTTTTGCCTCAATCGTGCACTGATTGAACGCGGCGGTAATGAAGCTGCTAAAAAAGTATTTGAAACTTATTATACGGCCAAGGGTTTGCTACGTATCAGGGGGAGAATAGAGTATTACGCCCCGAAAGTCGGGGTTGAGCCAAGCACTTTAAAAGTAAAAGATATGAGTTACCGCTGGGCCAGTTGTACGAAAGACAATGTGTTGTCATTTCACTGGAAGTGCATGATGGCACCTTCAAAAATTATTGATTACATCGTGGTACACGAGCTTTGCCATATTCATCATCGTAATCACTCGGATGCATTTTGGAACGAGGTGGATAAGGTCATGCCGGATTACCGAGAAAGGAAAGAGTGGTTGAGAAAGAACGGGGCGGGCTTGGACTTATAAATTTATTATTGCTAAGTATTTGACGGCTAGCGCTATGCCAGTTTTAGCGCTAATTCCTGATAATAAATTACCACACCGCGCAGCGAGAAGTTCGCCAGTAGGCAAATATGAACAGTGGTAAGTGATTGCGAATATGAGATTCATCTCAGTGCATCATTGACGAATAGCAGGTGCTATGTAACTACCGAACGTAGCTAGCTTTTTAACCCACCATCACCAAAAACGGGTTTTCACACAACTCGGCGATGGAGTCTAAATAGCGTGCGCCATCGGCACCGTTAATCACGCGGTGATCAAACGCTAAAGTAAGCGGCATGATTAAGCGGGGTTCTGGCACTTTACTAATATCACCGTCGGTATAGGTGGGTGTCCATTCTCCGGCGCCAACGCCGAGTATCGCCACTTCGGGCCAGTTGACGATGGGGAACACGGCAGAGGCACCGAGGCCGCCGAGGTTTGACAGGGTGACGCTACCGCCTTTCATGTCGGCGGGTTGCAGTTTGCCGGCGCGGGCCTTTTCACTGAGCTGGGTAATTGCCCCGGCAATCTCTTTGACGGATTGGCTGGCGATGTCGTTAATTACCGGCACCAGTAAACCGCGGGGTGTATCGACGGCGATGCCGACATTGATTTGCTCGCGATAAATAATTTCTTCGCTGTGTTCGTCAAGGCAGCTGTTAAAAATGGGGTGCTGGGCATTGGCCAGGCCGATAATTTTGCACAGCAGGGCGGTGAGGGTGAGGTTGCAGCCCTCGCTTTTTAAGTGGGCTTTATGTTGTTGGCGGCCTTGCTCGAGCTGAGTAATGTCGATGCGCCGCTGCAGGTAGGCGTGGGGTATGCGCGTTGCCGCGTGGCGCATATTGCGGCTGGTGGCTTTTTGAATGCCGCTCATGGGCTGGCGAGTATTTGGCCCAAAGGCGTTGAGATCGGGTAGGGGGGGCAGCTGTATCGGGTTGCCGCTACTCTGAGTCGCTTGCTGTTGCAGGGCTTGTTTGGCAAAGGCTTTGACGGCGGCTTTGTCGATACGGCCCCGGTGGCCGCTGCCACTGATGTTAGCGAGGTCAACACCGAGCTCTCTGGCTAGGCGCCGGGTGGCTGGGCCGGCGGGTAGGCACTGGCGATTCTTGCTGTGTGGTGTTGTCGCTGTGTTTTGTGACTGGCTAAGGTTGGCAGTACCGGGCTCGCTCGCTTTTGGCGCTGGCGGCGCTGCTTGCGGTGCTGGGTTTTCGGTACTTTTCGTTGTGCCTTCAGTTTTTAATTCAGCGCTGACTTCAGTGTCTTTTCCTTTATCTGCCCCTTTGTCTGTTGCGGTCTTCCCATCGCTCTTAGTCAGCGGTTTTATGCTGATAAAGTCTTCACCCTGTTTTACTTCCTGTTCCAGGCTCACCATGAAGCCTTCGACCACGCCGTCAATTTCGGCGGGTATTTCGAGGACGGCTTTTTCGGTTTCTACTTCTACCAAGCTGTCGCCGCAGTGCACGGTGTCGCCGACCTTGACTGCTAGCGCGACGACGATGCCGCTAATATCGCCGTCACCGAGCTCAGGAATTTTAAAAGTACTGGTCATAGTGTTCTCGTCGGGGTCTTTGAATTAACGCTCGGCTGCGTAGAATTTGTCGCTATCAATGGCGAGTGGCTTAAGCTGCTTGCGCAGTGTTTTACGGTCGATGGCCTTACTGCTGTATAGCTGGTGCAGGGCGGCCTGAATAATGAAAGTGTTGCTAACTTCGAAATAATCGCGCAGGGCCGCGCGGGATTCGCTCAAGCCGTAGCCGTCGGTGCCCAGTGCGGTGAAGTGCTCGGGCATCCACGGGGCGATGCTGTTGGTTAGCGAGGTCATATAGTCGCTGGCGGCAATAAAGACACCGCTCTCGTCGGCAAATAACTGCTCGATATAGCTACATTTAGGCTCGGCCTCTGGGTGCAGGCGGTTCCAGCGGTCAACGGCCACCGCTTCGCGATACAGCTCGTTGTAACTGGTGACGCTGTAAATCGTCACGCAGTAACCCAGGGCTTCAAGCTGTGCGGCGGCACTCAAGGCTTGCTGCATAATGGCGCCGCTGGCGAGAAGGTGAATAGCCGCGTCGCTGCCCTGTGTATTGGCTGTCGAGCTACTGCGTTTAAAGCAATAGGCACCCTGCAAAATACCGGCTTCAATGGCTGTTGTGTCGCCTTCGTTATTATCACCACCACTATCAAAGTGCGGCATAGCTGGCATGGTGTGGTTTTCGTTATACAAGGTGAGGTAGTAGAAAATATTCTCCTGTTGCTGGTACATGCGCTTGATGCCTTCGCGCACGATCACGGCGATTTCGTAGCCGAAGGCGGGGTCGTAGCTTTTTAAGTTGGGCACGGTGCTGGCGATGATTTGGCTGTGGCCGTCCTGGTGTTGCAGGCCCTCGCCATTAAGCGTGGTGCGCCCGGCGGTGCCGCCGAGTAAAAAGCCACGGCAGAGCATGTCGCCGCAGGTCCAAATCATATCCCCGACCCGTTGAAAGCCAAACATGGAGTAAAAAATATAAAAAGGAATGGTCGGCACACCGTGCATGGCGTAGGCGGTGCCCGCCGATAAAAACGAGGCCATGGCACCGGTTTCACAAATGCCCTCTTGCAATATTTGCCCGTCGACGGCTTCTTTATAGGGCACCAGGGTGTTGGCATCGACCGGCGTGTAGTTTTGCCCTTCGGGTGAATAAATGCCCGCCACATTGAAGAGCCCGTCCATGCCAAAGGTGCGGGCTTCGTCGGGCACAATTGGCACAATATAGCGGCCAATGTCTTTGTCTTTCATCAGCGTGGCGAGAATGCGCACCATGGCGGTGGTAGATGATTGCTCTCTATCGCCGCTGCCATCGAGTAAGGCCTTAAAGCGTGAAAGAGGTGGGGCTTTAAGGGCGGGGCAGTCGACGCGTCGTTCTGGCAGGTAGCCACCCAGTGCTTCGCGGTGTTCGCGCAGGTAGCATAATTCGGGGCTGTTTTCGTCGGGGCGGTAGAAGGCGGCTGCTTCAATGTCTTGTTGGCTAAGGGGGATGCCAAATTCTTCGGCGCAGAACATACGCTCTTCGGCACTCATGGTTTTCTTTTGGTGAGAGGTGTTGCGCCCCTGGCCAGCGTCACCCATGCCTTCGCCCTTCACCGTTTTCACCAGAATAACGCTGGGCCGACCCTCGGTATTGGCGGCCCGTTGATAGGCGGCGAAAATCTTTTTCGGGTCTTGACCGCCGCGCTTAATTTCACGGATTTCTTCATCGGTCAGCGAGTTCATCATCTGTTCAAGCTCGGGGCTGTTTTCCACCCAGTGCTCGCGCTGAATATCACCTTTTGATACGGAGTAGTATTGGTAGTCGCCATCGACGGCCTCTTCCATGCGGTGGCGTAAAATGCCTTCGCTGTCCTGGGCTAGCAGGCCGTCCCAACCTGATCCCCAAATGACTTTCAGTACATTCCAGTCGGCACCGCGAAAGCTGCGCTCCAGCTCTTGAATGATTTTGCCATTGCCACGCACGGGGCCGTCGAGGCGCTGCAAGTTACAGTTGATGACTAGCACCAAATTGTCGAGCTTCTCGCGGGCGGCGATATTAATG
>JBFJYH010000038.1:0-27007 GCA_041622675.1 Porticoccaceae bacterium | reverse complement strand
GCAACAACTCACGCTTGAATATGCCGCTAAAACGCCTATTACCGACAGCCAGGCCATGGAGTGTGTAAAAGATGCCGTCGGCAGCGTGCGCATTAGCATTGAGTCGCTATTGTCGATGGGGCTGGCGAACTCTCCTATGCACGGCGCGCGAATACGGGTGGTTGGTGGCAACTTTATCACCGCCAAACCCTTTGGTATTCGCGCGGGCATCGATTATCAATACAGTGGGGAGGTGCGCAAAATTGACCGCCCCGGCATACAAAGCCAACTCGACGACGCGGCCATCGTACTGCTGCCCTCTATCGGTTATTCACCGACGGGAGAAGCCTTTAACCTCAGCTATGAAGATGTCGCCACTCAGGCAGCCATTACTCTCGGGGCTGAAAAACTTATTTTTCTTGGTGCTGATGTGGGCTTAAGTGATAGCCAGGGCGCCTTGTTGAAAAGCATTAATTTGAGCCAGGCCCAGGGTCTGCTCGAAGAACTGAAAGAACCCGCACTGTTCGGCCCTTTACAGGGGGCCTATCAGGCCTGCCTGAGCGGTGTGCCACGTTGCCATTTAATCAGTTACAAAGCCGATGGCGCTCTACTTGGCGAGCTATTTACCCGTGAGGGTGTCGGCACGCTGGTCTTGCAACACGGTGAAGAAGTTATCCGCCAGGCGAGCATTGACGACATTACCGGCATTCTCGATTTAATAAGCCCGCTGGAAGAACAAGGGGTGTTGGTCAAGCGCTCCCGCGAGCTGCTCGAAACAGAAATTTCTCGTTTTTATGTTATCGCCCATCCCGAGGGTATGCTCATTGCCTGCGCCGCCCTCTATCCTTTTGACGACGGCAATACGGCGGAGCTGGCCTGCGTGGTAACTCACCCCGATTTTCACAACCAAGGTCTCGCCACTCGCCTACTTGAACACTTGCAGGACAAGGCCAAAAACGAGCTCAAATTCGACGCATTATTTGTGCTCACCACACAGGCTGCCCACTGGTTTCAGGAAAACGGATTTGTTGCCATCAGCCTAGAGCAGTTACCGCAAGAAAAAGCCGAACTCTACAATTACCAACGCAAATCGAAGATTTTTTATAAGCCTTTAGTTTAGAAGCTGAGATTCACCCAATCGGTAATACAACAAATCACCCGCAGCGTCGCTTGTCCATGCACAAAAAAACCACCATGGATAAGCGCTAATACAGAGATATAGGCATGAAGAAAAGCCTGCTGATTTTATTGATCGCAGCCCTGATCGGGATGTTCTTCAGCTTTGACCTGCATCACACCTTAACCCTTGCAGGCCTCAAGGAAAGTCTCGAACAGGCACAGGCCCAGCTGGCCGACAAGCCCCTGTTAGTCGGTGGGAGCTTCTTCATTGCCTACGTTATAGTCACCGGTCTATCCCTGCCCGGCGCCGCAGTGATGTCTCTTGCCGGTGGCGCGCTCTTCGGTTTGCTCTGGGGCACAATTATTGTCTCCTTCGCCAGTAGCATTGGCGCTACTCTCGCCTTTCTGGTGTCTCGCTTTGTGTTGCGCGATATGGTGCAAACTCGCTTTGCTGACCGTCTCAAAGCCATTAACGAAGGCATAGAAAAAAACGGTGCCTTTTATTTATTGACCCTGCGTTTAGTGCCCGTATTCCCTTTCTTTCTTATTAACCTGTTGATGGGTTTAACGCCCCTTCGCACGGTCACATTTTATGTTGTCAGCCAAATTGGCATGCTGGCTGCCACGGTGGTTTATATTAATGCCGGCACTCAGCTAGCCCAGCTTGACAGCTTATCGGACGTGCTGTCTCCCGCCCTTCTAGCCTCCTTTATGCTACTGGGTATTTTCCCCTTATTGGCAAAAAAACTGGTCGCGATTATTCAAAACCGTCGCGCCTACAAAAGGTGGCAGCGCCCGGCAACATTTGACCGCAACCTGATTGTCATTGGCGCCGGTGCTGGCGGCCTGGTCTCCAGCTATATCGCCGCTACCGTTAAAGCCAAAGTGACCCTAGTCGAAGCCAATAAAATGGGCGGTGACTGCCTCAATACAGGTTGCGTTCCCAGTAAAGCCTTAATAAAAAGTGCAAAACTCGCTCACCAGATACGCCAAGGCAGCCGCTACGGCCTCAGCAATGCCGAGCCTGCTTTGAGTTTTCGCCACATAATGACTCGCGTGCAGGCCGTCATTAAGGCAATAGAACCCCACGACAGTATCGAACGCTATACCGAGCTGGGCGTCGATGTGATGCAAGGCCACGCCCGCATCGTCGACCCCTGGACGGTGGAAATTCGCCAGCCCGATGGCGCTGTTACGCAACTCACTACCCGCAGTATTATTGTCGCTGCCGGTGCCCATCCCGCTGTGCCAGCCCTGCCAGGCCTAGATACTGTTGGCTATGTCACCAGTGATACGCTGTGGGATGCCTTTGCCAAACTCGACACCGCCCCCGAGCGACTCGTGATACTGGGTGGCGGGCCGATTGGCTGCGAGCTCGCCCAAAGCTTTGCCCGCTTGGGCTCTCAGGTGACGCACATTCAGCGCGGCCCACGGCTTATGCCCCGCGAAGACGAAGAAGTCAGCGCATTGGTTCAAAGTCACCTCGAGGCAGACGGCGTGACCGTGCTAACCGGGTGTAACGCTCTACGCTGTGAACGCGAAGGAGAGAATAAATACCTGGTGATTGCCAATAAAACTGGCGAACAGCGTGTTGGCTTCGACCAGTTACTTATCGCCGTTGGCCGTCAACCTCGACTCGAGGGCTATGGGCTAGAAGAACTCGGCATTGAAACCCAAGGCACGGTACTCACCAACGACTACCTGCAAACCCTCTACCCCAACATTTTGGCCGCGGGTGACGTCGCTGGTCCCTATCAATTTACCCACACGGCCTCCCACCAGGCTTGGTATGCCTCAGTAAACGCCCTCTTTGGCCACCTAAAAAAATTCAAGGTCGATTACCGCGTTATTCCCTCAACGACTTTTGTCGACCCCGAAGTTGCCCGTGTCGGCCTCAATGAAAGGGAGGCCAAAGCGCAGGCTATAGCCTATGAGATCACTCGCTTCGAGTTCAAAGAACTCGATCGAGCCATTACAGAAAGTGCTACCGAAGGCTTTGTTAAAGTGCTCACCGCGCCCGGTAAAGACCGCATTCTCGGCGTCACCCTGGTCGGTGAGCACGCCGGAGAACTACTCGCCGAATTTGTACTGGCGATGAAACACGGTCTTGGGCTGAATAAAATACTTGGTACTATCCACGCGTACCCCACCTGGGCCGAGGCCAATAAATATGCCGCCGGTGAGTGGAAACGCGCCCACGCACCACAAAGTGTATTGCGCTGGCTGCAGCGTTATCACCGCTGGCGTAGAGGCTAAGGCGTCACTAGACACCCGCCCCGTGGGGGGATATAAACTACAAACATAACGACACCGATTAACAGGAAAGCCGCCATGCGTGACATCGTGCAAGACTATTACGGCAAGCAACTACAAAGCAGCGACGATTTAAAAACCAGTGCCTGTTGTGATATCAGCGCGCTACCCAACTGGCTCAAGCCACTTATCGACAACATTCACCCCGAGGTGCTCTCGCGTTATTACGGTTGCGGCCTCGTCTGTCCCGACGCGTTAGAGGGCTGTAAAGTTTTAGACTTGGGCAGTGGTTCTGGGCGCGATGTTTACGCCCTAGCACAACTGGTCGGGGCCAATGGCGAAGTAGTTGGTGTCGATATGACAGATGAGCAACTGGCCGTTGCCGAGCAATACCGAGACTGGCACGGTGAAAAGTTCGGCTTCGACAATGTGCGTTTCATCAAAGGTGATATTGAGCGCCTGCACGAGCTCGATCTCGAAGCTGCTAGCTTTGATGTCATTGTTTCCAACTGTGTTATCAATTTGTGTACCGATAAAGATGCCGTGCTAAAAGGCATTCAAGACTTATTAAAACCCGGTGGCGAATTTTACTTCTCCGACGTCTACGCTGACCGCCGCGTGCCCGACGCTGTGCGCAACGACTCAGTGCTGTACGGTGAGTGCCTGGGTGGCGCCCTGTACTGGAACGATTTTTTGCGTATTGCCAACAAGGCCGGGTTTGCCGACCCCCGCCTGGTGGAAGACAGACCCCTTGAAATTACCGACCGCGCCCTTGCCGCACAAACTGGTGACCTCAGCTTTTTCTCAGCCACCTATCGCCTGTTCAAACTCGACACACTGGAAAGCACCCGCGAAGACTTTGGCCAACAGGTCATTTATCGTGGCACAGTGGGTCATTTACCCAAGGCATTTATTTTCGATAAGCAGCAACAATTTGAAACCGGCAAACCTAGCTCGGTGTGCGGCAATACCTGGCGTATGCTACAAAACAGTCGCTTCGCCAAGCACTTTGAGTTTATCGGTGACTTCAGCCACCATCGTGGTTTATTTGACGTTTACGGTTTGAGTATGCCTTTCGATACACAAACCGAATGCCAGCAAACCAGCTCTTGCTGTTAAGTGCCTACTGTTAGATGGCTTGTGTTAAAAAGTAATTTCTTCACGAGAACCAATCTTCTAAAAATAAAAAAAAAGGCGGAAATTATCCGCCTTTTTTTACAATTTTTTCTCGCTATTTACTAGCCACCATTAATAAAACCGGTAGTGACTAAGCCTTTTTATCAAAGTAGCGAATGGAGGGCTCTGCACTCACCCACTCGGCCAACTGACCAATGACGCCAGTTTCGGTGCGCCAGGCAAAATACTTTTCATAGGCCTCACGGCTATCCCACACTTCAATAGCAACGATGTTGCAAGGGTCGTCCTGATTTTGGTGGGCATACACTTCAACACAACCTTCGTAAGTTCGCGTGCTTGGTAAGAGTTCACCAAGGCCAGCAATAGCGGCATCAACGCACTCAGGTTTTAAGTTTAATTCCAGCAATACGGTACAGGTCATAATTTTGCTCCTATCTCTATTTGTTATTGAGCCGAAAATAATAGGCGATGGCTCGTCAAATTACCAACGCCCCTACAAACCTCTATCAAGGTCTATGCGATTTCTGCCACGCCCCAGTAGTTGTAGGCGAACAGTTTTGGTGTCGAGGGCAGATAGCGGCTGTCCAGATCGACTATATTGAAACCAGTCTGAGTAATGAGCTCAGGAATTGGGCGATTCAAATTGCAACCACCGGCCAGTTTTTTCCACACTGGATTAATGCGTTTTTGCCATTTTTCAACACTCGCATCGGGCGCGTTTCCATGTTCGGTAAAAATTAGCTTGCCGCCGGGTTTGAGTACACGACGCATTTGCTCGAGCGCCGAATGCCAGTCGGGGATGGTACACAGGGTATAGGTCAGCAAGATGCTGTCGACGCTATTATCGTCAAGGGGGATCTCTTCGCCCGGCAGGTCAATCAACTTCACCTCCAGACCCGATTTATCAATATTCGACTTGGCCTTTTCACGCATATCGACAGAGGGTTCCAGCCCCCAGATAAACTCCACTTTGTTGCGGTCGTAATAAGGTAAATTCAATGCTGAGCCCATACCGACCTCAAGTACTCGACCCTCTGCCAGAGGCACTACCTTTTTACGCTGGTAAGTGATGGGCTTGGTGCCACAGGCGCAATTGATGAAAGGGGCAAGAAAATATTTGTCGTACAGTCCCATGATGGTCTCCGTGTATTCATTTAATCTTATATTTCAGGCCATCCTACAACAAGCAAACCCCATCTAGCAAAAGAATGATCCACCCGTCCCAACTCTATACGCTCTGTCGCCAGCTCACTACGAGTACTCACCAGCCACGAATACCCCCTAACTACTTCGGCAAAGTCTCCGGGTCTGTTATTCTTTACCTCTTATTTTTGCACCTCTACATGCAGACACTTCAATCAGCAGACAACAAAGGTTAGAGACATGCCGACTTATCGCTCACACACTACCACCAAAGGCCGCAATATGGCCGGTGCCCGCTCACTGTGGCGCGCCACCGGCATGAAAGATGACGACTTTGATAAGCCGATTATTGCCGTCGCCAACTCCTTCACCCAATTTGTGCCTGGCCATGTGCATTTAAAAGACATGGGCCAGTTGGTGATTGGGGAAATCGAAAAAGCCGGTGGTGTCGGTAAAGAATTTAACACCATCGCCGTCGACGACGGCATCGCCATGGGCCACGACGGTATGCTTTACTCTCTGCCCTCGCGAGACATCATCGCCGACTCTGTTGAATACATGGTCAACGCCCACTGCGCCGATGCGCTGGTGTGCATATCCAACTGTGACAAAATCACCCCCGGGATGTTGATGGCCGCACTGCGCCTGAACATACCCACCGTATTTGTCTCTGGCGGACCAATGGAAGCCGGGAAAACCAAGCTAGCTGACGCCAAGCTCGACCTGGTCGATGCGATGATTATCGCCGTTGACGAAACGGCCTCTGACGCCAAGGTTGAAGAATACGAGCGCTCGGCCTGCCCCACCTGCGGTTCCTGCTCGGGCATGTTTACCGCCAACTCAATGAACTGCCTCACCGAGGCCTTGGGCCTGTCACTGCCCGGCAACGGTTCCATGCTGGCGACTCACGCCGACCGCGAGCAGCTGTTTTTGCGCGCCGGGGCAATGATTGTCGATATCGCCAAACAGCACTATGAAAAAGACGATTTCAGCGTGCTACCGCGCTCAGTCGCCTGTTTTGAAGCCTTCGAAAATGCCATGAGCCTCGACATCGCCATGGGTGGCTCTACCAACACCATTTTGCACTTGCTCGCCGCCGCCCAAGAGGCCGAGCTCGACTTCACCATGGCCGATATCGACCGTCTGTCCCACAAAGTACCCCAGCTCAGCAAGGTCGCACCCAGCACGCCCCTCTACCATATGGAAGATGTGCATCGCGCCGGCGGTGTACTCGGGCTGCTCGGCGAACTCGACCGCGCAGGGCTGCTGCACGCCGACATCCCCACCATTTACGCCCCGAGCATGAGAGAGGCGCTGGATACCTGGGACATCAAACGCAACCCTTCAGCCGAAGTGCTTAAATTCTTCCAGGCTGGCCCGGCGGGCATACCCACCCAAACCGCCTTTAGCCAAGACACCCGCTGGCCCAGTGTCGATGACGATCGAGCCGAGGGTTGTATTCGCAGTATCGACAATGCCTATAGTGAAGACGGCGGCCTCGCCGTACTCTACGGCAATATTGCCCTCGACGGCTGTGTGGTAAAAACCGCCGGTGTCGATGAATCCATCCTCGTGTTTGAAGGCCCGGCCCACGTTTGCGAAAGTCAGGACGCTGCCGTTGCCGACATTCTCGCCGACAAGGTTAAACCCGGCGACGTGGTAGTAATTCGCTACGAAGGCCCCAGGGGCGGCCCCGGCATGCAAGAAATGCTCTACCCCACCAGCTACCTGAAGTCTCGCGGTCTCGGCAAAGCCTGCGCACTGATTACCGACGGGCGTTTTTCCGGTGGCACATCGGGCCTGTCAATCGGCCACTGCTCGCCCGAAGCGGCTGCGGGCGGCACCATTGGCCTGGTTCAACAGGGTGACTTGATCCATATCGACATCCCCCAGCGCACCATCAACGTCAAGCTCAGCGATGAAGAACTCGCCCACCGCCGCGCTGCCCAAGATGCGAAGGGCTGGAAGCCCGTCGAAGATCGCCCCCGCAAGGTCACCGCGGCTCTCAAGGCCTATGCCCTGCTCGCCACCAGTGCCGACAAAGGCGCAGTGCGCGATTTATCAAAACTCGAAAGCTAAATGCAGCGTTAAGGGAAACGAAGTATGAGTCTCGGCAAAAGCAGACTGGAAGACGACACGCAAATCGACCTCACACCCATGCTCGACGTGGTGTTTATTTTGTTGATTTTCTTTGTCGTCACCGCTGCTTTTGTCGATGAGACCGCCATCGATCTACAACACACACCCCCCTCAACCAGCGCGACAGTAGAAAAAAATAACAACATAACCTTTCAGGTCAGCGCCAATAACGACATCACCCTCGACGGCCGCCGGGTGGATATACGCTCTGTGCGCGCCAATGTCGAAAGACTGCGCGCCAGTAATCGTGATGCAAAAGTACTTATCAGCACCGACGCCAATGCCCGCACTGACACGTATATTCGCATTGCCGACCAGGCACGGGCGGCGGGTGTTGAAGATATTGTGTTGACGACGCGTTAGACAGCCTATTCAACACCACATTTTTAATGTCAGCTACGTCCTTGCAGCTATCTTGAAATTGGCAAACCTTGCCAAAATATACCACTCCATCCAACAAACCAATTAGTGGATTCTCACAATGGCAACGATGAGTATTTCACTGCCCGACCCCATGCGCGACTGAGTAGAAGCGCAAATAAAAACAGAGCAATACGCCAATAATAGCGATTACCTACGCAACCTCATTCGCAAAGACCCGCGCAACACCGAAAAGTCAAAGTCCCTGCAAGAAGCTATTCCTCAGGGTTTTGCTAGTGGCAAACCGCTAAAACTCGACATGCAGGCCATCAAGCAAAACGCAAAACAACAAGCTGGACTTATTCCTTAATAAAGCGTCAGCTAAAATGAGCTCAATCCACTTACGCCCCTTAGCCGAGTAAGATCTAAACAATATCTGGCTGTATTCTTTCCAAGACTGGGGTGAGGCACAGGCCGACCATTATTCCATCAACTCAGCAACAACACTGAACTATTGGGCAACGCTCCCATGATCTCTCACATACCCCAGGAATTTACCCCACCTGTTCGCATCCACCACCATGCAAGCCACCTTATTATTTATTTCGCAACCGAAGATAGCGTATAAATTATTCGGGTGCTCCACGAAAGCATGGACATCGAAGCGCTGTTAGAATAACGTTTTTAGACCGGCGTCAATATAAAAAGGTTTCGTGCCAGTAGGCGTAGTGTACATCTCACAGGATCAGAGGAATATCGAGCAAAAAGTCAATATCAATTACTCTGACCCCATTGATTGGCGGCGTTAGTATTACAAAACTTGGAGAAGCATCAAGTGGATTGGAAGGATTATGAGGGCGAGGTGTTTTCCAGACTAAAAGAAGATTATCCCAATGCGGAAATCACTTTGAACGCAAAGATAAAAGGAGTCTATTCAAAAGTAATCCGACAAATAGACGTACTAATTGAAGCGTATGTTGCTGGTAATAGAATTCGTATTATTTTTGAAGCAAAGTATTTCAATAAAAAGATAAATGTAAAAACTGTAGAAAGTTGTTTAGGAATGCTTGAAGATGTTGAAGCTTCTAAAGCAATATATGGTGTCGACAAAAGGGTTTTCAAAAGCAGCATACAACCGCGCACACTTTGGGCCAGGCCAGATCGAGCTAGATATATTAAATTTTGATCAATTTAAGGATTTCCAGGGTGAGTGTGCAATTCCTTATTCTGGAAATTATGGCACGGTTATTAGTTCTCCTTTCGGCTGGGTAGCCGATGGAAGTAAGCATGATCCATTCATTGCTACCTTGTACCAAAGAGGCTTGAGAATGGAGCAAGCAGTAGAAAACAAAGAGTTTATGTACATAAACTACTATGATCTATTAAAAACTACCAAAGAGCATGTTCTAAAATCTCACAAGAAAAATTTGTTAGCTGAAGATCCAAAGACAAAAATTGAGTTTTTGCAAACAATCAAGCGTAATGACGCGGAAGTATTGCTTTGTGTAGCAACAAGTCTTGGATGCCCTGTTATTGAATGTACCGGCTTTATTGTATTTCCAAATTTTATTTTTATGTGCGTACTCATCACTCCTGAGAATCGTAGGAAGCAAAATATCCGAAAATTGCAAAACGTGTTAATAAGTGCAATTCCAATGACGGTAAATCATGAAAAATGCTAACAAGCACAGCCACACAGATCCATCGAGTACGAAGTATTCAAGGGGGTCAGAGTAATTGATATTAAAGCCAATGGCGTGCAGGTTGGGGTTGCGCTCTACGAGATGTCCCTGTAAAAAGGCCGCCCGTGATCACCTTGCGTAGCGCTGACTGACGGTTTCTCGTATGACACGATCGGCTTAGTAGGAGGCGCCATATACCTGCGCACGCTGCCCGCCAAGCCAATTGGGATAAGAGCAAGCCTACCCGCAGGAATATGGTCTTGCCAAATTATCAATTATCTTTTGACCACTCACTCAAGTAGTCGAGACTTTTCCTGTAGGGCTTCAGGCACAAGGCGAACAAGATGGCGGCGCAGCCCATTGCTACTGCAGGTACGATAGCTAGTGCATAACGAATCGCTTCATCATAACCATAGACATAATCGGTAATCAGGGCGATGGCGGTCGGTCCAATGCTGAGACCAATAAGGCTGATAACACAGAGATAAATCGCCGATGCCTGGCCGCGCATCTGGTTTGGCATTATTTCCTGTAAGGCCGCAGGGGCTGCACCAAAGGCAAATGTCATGAAAAATGTTGCTACTGCGATCAAGGCCAGTGCATAGTTTGGATCATCGATAAGCGGAAAGGCGATGGATGGCAGAATAACCCCGATAGCCGAATACATCCCGGTACGAATTTTTGCGTCCAGGACACCTTTCACAAGCATTCTGTCGGAGCTCCAGCTACCAAAAATCACACCCACCGTTCCGAAGATCAAAATAATAAATCCGTACTTCAGACCAATTTCTGCCGGCCCAAAATCATGGATTCGCTTGAAGAAAGTGGGGATCCAGGCCATGCCGCCATACAGTGCGACAACTAGCGAGGCTACGGCCAGGTTATGCAGGGCTACAGTGCGTACATTCGCCCGCAAATAAGCCAAAACTTCGCGGACGGGGACGCCTTGAATTTTTTCTACACCCTTAACGACACTGGTGCGAATTGTACCCCGGCGCTTCGGCTCTTTTACGGTTGCCATCAAGGCGACGATTACAAGACCCGGCAGCGCGACAAGAATAAAAACTGCCTGCCAGGATCTAATTTCACCGATCAGGAAAAATTCAATTGACCCTGTCTCGCCAACCATGCCAACAATGGTACCGCCAATAATCATCGCCAATCCGGCACCCAGAAACACGCCAATACCATAAACGCCAAGCGCCAATGACAACCGTTTAGGTGGAATAATATCGGCGATCATTGAATAAGCTGACGGTGACAATGCCGCTTCGCCAACACCTACGCCCATTCGCGCAAGAAAAAGCTGCCAATAATCTTTTGCGAAGCCACAGGCTGCGGTCATAGCGCTCCAGAAAAAAACGCCCACAGTGATGATCCCTCTACGACTGCGCTGATCAGCGAGGCGGCCGAGGGGTAAGCCCATCAGGGTGTAAAACACGGCGAAGGACAAACCTTGCAGAAGGCTCATCTCAGTATCACTGATATCAAGATCGCTGCGGATCGGATCAACCAGTAGACTGAGTATCTGGCGGTCAATAAAAGAGACGGTGTAGGCCAGCATCAAAATAATAACGATATACCAGGCGTATATCTGATTTGGAAAAGGGTTTGACGCTTTTACCGGGTTCTGGTCATCTGGTTTTTTTGACTGCTTTGCGTGTGATTCTTTGGCTGCCTGTTCGCCCATTATATCGCCTATTGATTTGTAATTTTTAAAAATTCTGAACGTCTACGTAAAACGACTCTGGATGAACGCTACAAGATACGGCTCCGACAAAATTCCAGGTAAGGTGTAGGTAGCCTCTCATTGGGGTTCGTACAAATGGGTGAATTATTCCAACCATAATCGAAAGTATCAAAACAGATAGTAGAGCCTGAACCTAGGCCCTACACCCCCCGAGCTTTGCCCCCGCTTCACGTAGGCCTTCAACTCGCGCGCCCTCGGAGCGAGCATAATTCAACCACTGTTTCGCATTAACCGCAGACGCCTTGTACTTGCCCGCCTGTTCAAAAGCCGCCACAGCTTTGTCGTAACAATTCAGGTTCAGTTGGGCGTTACCCAGCACTAGGTGTACTGCACCGGGACGTTTGAGCTGTCCCTTTTGCAGGGCATTTTTTGCGGCGGCTACCGCCTTTGCATTGTCGCCAATATCGAGATAAACACCGGCCAGTAGCGCATAGATTTTACCCTCACCCGATAGGGCCGCTGCTCTTTCCAGCACGGGGCGAGCCCTTTTGCCCTCACCCGCCTGCTGCCAGGCCTGGCCTAGTAGCTCCAAATGCTTGGCTGTCGCTTTAACCTGCTGTTTACTAATAGCCGTTTCGAGGGTCACGGCTGCCCGATAGGGGGTATTGGCGCCGAGGTAGAGATAAGCGAGGGAAACTAACTCGCGTTCTTTCTTTAAGGCGCCTGCCAAGTAAACAACTTCTGTCGCCACCAAACGCTCCACATCTTTGTTCAACTGCCCGTACAAGCCACCGAGCTGATGCCAATAGCTATAACGGGGATAGTGTTTAATTAATTGTTTCAAAATCGGCAAAGCTTGGCCGTATTGTTGCTGCTCAAAATACAATAAGCTTTGCAACGACCACCAGGCTTCTGGTGGCAATTTGTCTCTTTGTTGGTAATCCTCAATCGCCTGTTCAATGTAGTCCAGAGCGTCTGTTTTTCTTTCCAGCTGGTAGTAAGCTTGAGCGAGTAGAGCCTTGGTTTGTGCGACGGCTTGAGCACCATCCGCCTGCCCACCTACAGACTGGCGACCAAGCGCGGCAGAGGCTTTGAGCAGGCGCTCAAGAAATTGTGCTGCACTGGCGTAGTCTTCAAGTTGAAAGTACAACTGGGCCACCGTGTTGTAAGTACTCACTTTCATTTTTATTTCGGCAGCGGGCTCATCCAGTAATTTTAAATATGCCTCTAAAGCGCGATGATAGTGCCGCTGGGAGAAGTGGGTGTACCCCAAATAATTCCATACCTGAGATTTCTCAAAGCTACTGATACAGTATTTATCACCCGCTGAAGTCAGTATTTGCTCGGCTTGTAACCAGCGGTCAGCTTCAATAGCGCGCTGTGCACCCTCCAACTCTCTGGCACAACGCTGGCCCACGGCTTGGCGTCGCCGGGTGACGGCATTGGCGTATTGATCTTGCTTAGCGGCCTTTTCTTCAGAAGCCGCCAGGCTAGGTGTGGGGGCACCGACAAAGAATAGCGTGAACAGAAAGAAGAGGGGTGTAGAAAGCTTACGACCAGACATTACAACACTACTCCAACCGGAAGCTAAATTTATACATCACTCCCGGTACCTCTACCACGCGGCCATCGATAACCCGAGGTTTGTACTTAAGTTTAATCGCGGCTTTTAACGCGGCACTACCAAAGCCATAGTTAGCCGGTGACTCTTCAACCAGCTTAACGCCACGCACGCCACCCGCTGTTGTGATGATGACCTCTACCACGGCATAGCCCTCACGGGCGCGGGCCAGCGCGCGGCGTGGGTACAAGGGCTGAGGCACATAGACGGGGACATAGTCAGTATCGCGGGCAAAATCTCCACCCAACCCGGCCTGTAAATTTGCCGTCGGTCGCGGTGCGGCCTGTAAATTAATTCGTGGCGCTGGCGTGTCAAAACTCAAGCGTTGGGTGGGCATACTCGGCTGCATAAGCATCGCCTCAGGGGGACGCTTGGGCTTTGGCGGTTTTATAAATTCATTCACGCTGCGCTCGGGCTGCCATATGTCGGCTATTTTATAGCTTGCCTGAGTATCTGGAGCCTCGCTTCGGTCGACAACCATTAACACCATAACTATCAGTAGCGCGCTAGTGACCAACAACGCGCCGAGAAAAGCACCGGCAAACCGAGCAAGCATGCTGCTGCCAGATTCGTCCCCGCCTTGCAAAAATCTAGTCATTGGCCTTAATCATTCAAAGTAGAGACGGAAATATCGTTAATCCCCAACTGTCCGGCCACATCTGAAACCAAACCCAAACGACCGATACTGGCGCGATTATCGACCTGTATCACCAAACTGCCCCGCGGGTTTTCAGCTTGCAGGCGCGCGAGTGTAAATTTAATCTGATTGTCCGTGAGAGGGGACTTATCCATCCAGATAACATCGTGCTGATCAATGGCCACTATAATCGCGGGCTTTTTCGCCACGCCACTCAGCGTCTCGGTGCGCTCAACCTCTGGCCCCGGTAGCTTCACAAAAGAGGCGGTGACAATGAAGAAAATCAACAGGATGAAAACCACGTCGAGCATTGGGGTTAAGTCAATGGCCTGTACCGGTGAATCGTCTCCGCTCTCGGCGCGGCTTGCTGCACTGATAATGCGCCGATTCATTTTTTGCCCCCTCTTATCGATGAGCTGACAAACTGCTCGTCATCCATCAATAAGCTGTTTTCCAGTCGCGCTTTGGCGCGCCGCCCCAGCCTGTCGATAGCGGTAAGACCAATAAGACCAGAAAGTGCTGCCACCATTCCCGCCATGGTGGGAATCGTCGCCCGAGAGACACCGCTCGACATCGCTCGCGCACCACCTCCTTCGGCCAGCCCCATGGCCTCAAACACACCAATCATGCCGGTCACTGTGCCCAGCAAACCAAAAAGCGGTGCCAGTGCCACCAGCGTTTTGATCATCGGAACAAAGCGATCGATGCGAGCATTCACTTCGGCCAATAGCGCCACTCTCACTTGCCGGGCACGCCGCGAATGGCGGTCGACACGCTGCTGCCAAACATCAATACACTGGGCCACATCCCTGCGCAGCCTAGTGCGGTAGTAAATAATACGCTCCACCAACAGCAGCCATAGGAGTAATATTAGCCCGGCAATGAACAACAACACCGGCCCGCCCATATCGGCCAGATCCTGCAGGTGGTTCAACATATCGAGCACCGCGTTCATGCGCTATTTGGCTCTATCATCAGTCGTTAGCCTAAACCGTTAAGGCTGCCCTGAGGGCGAAATTTGGGGTGCGCGGGACTCGGCTTTAAGCGCCACAATGCCGGCGCTCTGCTCTTCAAGCACATGCAAAATACGCCGCGCATAACCGTTAACCCAGGTGTGTAACAGCAGGGTAGGTATGGCTACCAACAAACCCAACACCGTTGTTACCAGCGCCTGAGAAATACCACCGGCCATCAATTTAGGGTCACCGGCGCCAAAAATCGTAATTTGCTGGAATACCACAATCATGCCGGTAACCGTGCCGAGCAAGCCCATGAGCGGGGCAATCATGGCGATAATTTTCAGCAGATTTAGCGCCAACTCTATACTGGGGCGCTCTTTGAGTATTGCCTCGTGCAGTTTTAACTCCATCGACTCCGGGTCGAGCCCGGCATGGGCATCGGCCACACTGAGCACTCGCCCGAGAGGGTTGTTGGCCGAATAGTCTTCTTGCTGTAATTGTCCACGCACACCCGCAAAGACACCTCGTAAGACCAACGCCCGCCACGAAGCCAATACCAACGCTAATCCACCAAGCCCGGTAATCACATAACCTACCAGCCCCCCTTGATGCCATTTTTCAAGCGGCCCGGGCCTATCGACCAAGGCTCGCAACAAACCGCCACCCGACGGGCCGCTGGGATCTATAGCAACAGGCGTAAAGCCTGTCGATGCTGCTTGCAGCGCGAGCGCCCCTTTACTCAGGCCGCGAGGCTGGCGAGCCAATTCAGCCAACACTCCACTGCCAGGGTTATAACTTAAATAACGCCCATTGGAGACCAGGTTAAACAAACCAATACGGATGATCTCCTGCTCACTTTGTGTGCCGTCGGTACTGAGAACGGTGTGATGAAAGCGGCTGATACGGCCCGATTCGACCATCTCACGACTCATTTCATAGGCCAGGTTTTCGATCTCTTCAAGGGAGGGCAAGCGGCTGTTGCTACTCATTTTTTCGATCAGTTCACTGACCTGCTCTATGCGATCCGGGTACTGGGCACTGACCAGTGATTTTTCCAACCGTGTGACCGTATCGCCAGCGGTCGCGGTAATATGACCAAATAACTCTTTTAAAGTACCTAGACGGTTTTCCATTTGCGCCTGTAGCACATCAAGTTTGCGCTCATTCTCGGAAAACGTGCGCTCTAATTCAGCGCTGCGCGCTTCTTCCTTGGCTTTTTGTTGTTGGGCTTTGTGCAGTAACTGAGCCTGTCGATCCTTGTCAGCCTTAAACGCTTGCTCTCGTTGACGGTGTTCCTTTGACTCTTGCACTTTAGCCGTTTTGATCAGATGCAAGAGGGCGTCGAGGGACTCAACTTCACGGCCTGCTGGCTGTTTAGCATCCGTTTCGACCTCGGCGATAACAGGTAAAGTGCTGAATGCGCCTATTAATAAAACACTGCTTAAGCCAGTGCGCAGAGCTTTGCTTAAAACGCTCATGGGGCCAACTCCGTTTTGCCTTGACTAACGGCAACACTGGGCGCACCAAGAGGTAACGTGATCATATCCAGCGGCGCCTGTTTCTTCGCCATGCGAATAGTATCCGCCACGGCGCGGCGGTAATCCCCCGCCGCCACCGTGTGCCACTGTTTCTCAGTTTTACTCCACACTTGGGTAAGGCTTTGGTCGGCGGTTTGAAACAAAAAGGCAATGCGACCTATGCGTAAGAACGTCCCCTGGCGTTGCTGTCCATCTATTGTCAGTACGCCGTCAAACTGCTCGAGAGTGGCGCTGTATTCACTTTCAATGGCGTAGAGTTCCAGTACCTGGCGGGTTTTTTCGGAGGCACTAAAACGGGACGAATCCATATTTTCTCGTACTTGCTGCACGCTCGTTTGCCGCTCCTCTAATTTAAAGGGTAGGTCGAGGCGAATAAATTGATCAAGGGCGTTGAGCATATTCAGCGACAGCGGGATAATTTGCCGCTCAATCAACGCCGCATTTTCAATCGACTCGCCAATGTCGGCCATGGTCTGGCGCTGACTCTCTATTTGACGTTCGAGCTGAGCGTTATAGACCTGTAAGCCGTCGATTTGTTTATTCACCCGCTGAAACTGACGCAACAGTTTGTCACTTTGCGCGACGGTGTTGTCGATACGCTGCTGCGACGCCTGAGCGGCCGCAGTTTTTTCGGCGCCGGTCTTAATCACACTGTCGAGCTCAGCCCCATAAACCACCTTGGTTTGCAGTCCGGCGACCAATAGCAAAGCAAGTAGCAAAAGCACCTTCGCTCTGCTGTTATGCTGTTTTTGCGCGTTATTCTTCATAGCTGCTCTTTCACGTCGCTGTCCCTAATAGGGTTTACCCTGTTGTGTCTGTCATTAATGACTATCTCATGAATGACTATCTATAGTTACTTTCTATCGAGGCGCACAAAACTGCAGGCCGGTGTTTGCCCCTCACCCTCTAACTTTGCAACAGGGGTTTCAAGCCACTCGTTCAAATCCAGCTCGGGGAAGAAAGCATCGCCTTCAACCTCAGTGTGTACTCGTGTTAAATAAAGCCTGTCAACCTGGGGCAAGGCCTCCTGGTAAATTGTCGCACCACCGATAATCATGACCTCTTCATGGCCGGCATCGTCGGCAATTTTTTTGGCCAGCGTCAGGGCTTCGCTTAAACTACCCGCCCTATCAACCCCTTCCGCTTGCCATGTAATGTCGCGGGTCACAACAATATTGTGGCGCCCCGGCAGCGGTTTACCAATAGATTCGTAGGTCAGGCGACCCATAACAATGGGTTTTCCCAGGGTCACCTGCTTAAAGTATTTAAGGTCGGCAGAAATACGCCAGGGTAACTGGTTGTTACTGCCGATAACGCCGTTATCAGCCACGGCCACAATCAGGGAGGTGATTGCCATTACTATTCTGCCTCTCGTCAATAATCACAGTATTTATGCAAGCGCTACTACAGCCAGTTATTGGCGAGTCGTGTTTTGCCAAACACAAAGTATGTCAATAATGCCACGCTGGAAAATTCTCGTAGCGTGAAACGACTTAATCGCTCACGCGCCTTAAGCACGCAAGTGAAAGGGGCATAAAAGCGCCCCCTAGGTACGCGGTTTAAACGATATCCATACGCCCAATAGACAAAGTATTGTGATTGCTAGAGTCGTGGTAATCAATAAAATATCACGCAGCGTTTTACTCAGGGGGTCGAGAAAATGCCACTTGTGCAAATAGCTAAATGACCAGGACTCGAGCTTGCTAGCAGAACTACTGCGACTTGCCAGTGCTCCCGTTGCGGTTTCAACAAAAACTGTGCGTTGCGCTGTCTCTGATTTTGCACCATCGCCACCTAAATGCACCGCTTGTACCGGCATACGCTTATTAATAAAGCCATAATCGCTGCTAAAACGGGTGATTTTTTCGACCGGGCTATCAAGCCTTTCACCCTCTGCCATACCTTCATAGTAGGCGGCAAGATTCAATGCATGTTGGCGCTCGCAATTGGCGCAGGGCTGCGAGGTCTGTGCATTGATATACACAAGACTATCGGTCTGTTGCACCGGTTTATTGGAGTGATGCTCTACCACCGCAGGTTGATGGTTTTTTTCTATCAGCGTCGGTGCCGCTAGCGCCAAACGCAAATAGGGCAGGCCATCGACTTCAACCAGGTTACCCCGTCGAAAAAAACTGCCATCGCTGTATTGCGCCACGTCTGACCAGTTCAAAGTCAAGGTTCGCGCATCAAATAATGTCTGGGTTACGGGCAACTCGGGCTGGGCAATGACCGGCTTATTGAGCAGGTGATAGAGGCCAGAAAAACAAAAGGTCAGCATCAATACACCAAAGCCAATACCCAAACGGCGATGCCAGACGCTGGTCGCACGAGCACTATTCTTTTCGCTGAGACTTTTTGCTCTACCCCGACAGGCCATCCATAAACCTACAAAGCTTAAGCCCATACCGGCCAGCAGCATGGCGCTCATCCCCGTGATTCTCACCCAGGGATTTTCAATAAACACCCAGGAGTGGAGCTGGCGAAATACCCAGCCAAAAAATGCCTTACGGTCATCGAGCAGCGTTGCCAGCCGCCCGGTGCTGACCTCGACATAAGCGCGCATATTATCGGGCCGATCAAAGGTCACTTTATAAACCGGCAAAAAGCGATTGATATAAAGATATTCTTCATCGAAAGCGGTAATCCGCTTAACGGAAGCCACTTTATTGGTTTCATCACCCAAATAATATCTCGCCAACTGCTGGGCATAAGCCTTGTCAGTAAGCGCGGCTCGTTGGCCACTGCGAGCATTGATGTAGGTCGTGTTTTTACCGTGCTCAATCCGATAAAAGCTGTCGTCATCAATATTGAGTAATTGCGCTTGTTGAAACTCTGTAATGCCGTTGGCCAATAAGGTTGCCGCTAGTGGCGCTAGCTCTGCAATGGCGGCAACCGACTCCGGTGGCACCATCGCCACTGGCCGAGGGTTAATACGCGACATAATGGGGTGGCTCAAGCCGCTCAGCGCCCAAGCAATAATGGCGACAAATACCGCCAAGCCAATGCGCCGATGCCAGCGATACAAGGTCGTGCTAGCCATAGTTATTCTCAATATAGAACTGATTAATTGCATTTTTAATACGCTGATAAATAGGACGTTTTATCAGCGTAGCGCCCGCCTACCTTCAGCGGGCCCACGCTTAAGATTTAAAAGGTATATTTGGCCCCGACAAAGGCTGTTCGAGGCCGCCCTGGGGTAAAGGTTGGTCCCCACTTGCCGGTGGTTTCGGCATAGAGTTCATCGCTGAGGTTGAGAACGCGAAGAGAGACCTCGAGCTTGGGGCTGAGCACATAATTAGCTCTCAAATTAAGTAAATCGTGGCCATCATAGGTGTCCCGATCATTGGGGCGGCCATCACCGGCATTGTTTTCGTCAATCCAATGCTCCCCCTGATGTATCCACTCCAACTCACAACGCCCGCCGTTGAGCCACATTGGGCCATAGCGTAGGCGTACATTGGCAAAGCTCTCAGGGGCATTGGGCATATCATTACCCGAGTAGTCACCACTACTGTCTTTCCAGTCTTTATATTTATGCTCTGTTTGGGTGTAGGCAATATACAGATCGACTGTTTCGGTGAGTATAAAATCGAGACCCAGCTCTATGCCGTAATGTTCAGTTTCCCCGGCATTGGTATTGCGGCGCGCACCTGTGCTGCTGTCGAGCACACTGAGAATATCGTCTTCCTTGAGCATGTAATAAATACTGCTATCGAAGGCGATGCCCTCGGTCAAATTGCCACGCAAGCCAATATCAAAGCTATCAACTTTTACCGGGTCAAGGTCGGTGGAATCTGCCGTGCTACCGGAGCGAAAAAGCTGACCACTGGAGGGCACGCGAAAGGCATGACGATAGGAGGCATAGCCGTTAACCTCGTCACTAAACTGGTAAGTTAAGCCAAGCTTAGGACTGAGGTGACGAAAATCGACCGACTGGTCTTCAGGACGAAGGTGCAGTGGGTCCACGACACCACTCTCCATATTGTCCTGGTAATCGTAGTGGGAGTAGTCGTAACGCAAGCCGGCATTGACACGCAGTGTGGAGGTCAGCTGGTTTTCATAATGCACAAAAGGCGAGAGAGATAAGACATCGACATCGTAGTCGTAAAGCAAGCCCGCTGGTGTATAGGCGATCCAGTAGTCACCCGAGTCAGTATCAGTACGTTCAATATAAGTTTGTTTTTGATAGCCTTCGCTGTAGTCGATGTCTAAGCCGGTCACCACAAAGCTGTCGTCATTCACGCTGTAGTCCCATTTGAGCAGAGCGCCAATGGAATCGTGCCCGCTTTTATTGATATGGGCATCCTGGGAGTCGAGAGACGCAGCACAACTGGGGCACCAGGATGGCGGCGGACTGACCCGACCCGTATTCAATGCCCAGGTGGCCACATATTCTAAGTCGTTACTGCGTAAAAAGGGGGTGATACTTAATGTGCTGGCGGCAAAATCTCGCTCAAAGGCAGATGAAAAACGAAAGGTTTGCACCTCTCTATAACCCACTAAATTGCCGAATTGCTCGGGATCATCTTTGTAGTCATCGTAGCTCAGGCCGCTGCCACCCGATTCAAAGTCGAGAAGTGTGCCGGTAAACACGCTGTTAACGTGCCAGTTATCATTAATCATCATATTCCACGAGCCGGTAAAAGCCTGACTCTCACTGGCTGTCTGCTCGCGCCAGCCGTCGTTGTCTGACACAGAGAGATTGCCGGTGAAACCATGATTAGCGGTCAGTTTAGCGCCCTTCATCTGTACTCGCTGATAGCCGTCTTCCCCCCCTTCGACATTGACGCTCAACAGGTCCTCTTTGGGTGGTCGACCACTCAGTGTGTTCACCACCGCGCCTATAGCGTCGCTACCGTACAGAGCAGAACCCGGGCCTTTAATAATCTCCACACCGTGAGCGCCACTCAAGTTCACTTCGTACAAAGCATTGTGGTTAAAAAATCCCGCCGCCCGCGTGGGCACGCCATTTTCAAGGTATAAGTACACTGGGCTGCTCGACACCGGTTGACGAATAGCTGCCATTACTCCAGCACCACTCGAACCGAGCTGCACAATATTGACGCCGGGAATGCGGTTCATCAGTTCAGCTGCGTGGGTAGGGTTGACCTCTTTGACATCGAGGTCGGAAAGAACGCCCATACTCGCCGCCGTATCGGACAGGGCATTGGCGCTACCACTGGCGGTAATGACAATGGTTTCTAACATGGGAGTGGCAGACATAGGGGCAGCAGAAGCCTGCTCTTCAGTTAAGGTTTGCGCAGCAACGCCAGGTGACAAGACACAGGCCAACAGAGCACCCATTAGTGGAGCAACTGCAGTGTATTGTTTACCAGCACCACCGATATTTTTTTTTGTTCGCACGCAGACTATCCCTCAATGTTTTATTTGATGGGGATTCTAGGTGGCAGAGTGGCTTTTGTTGTGTGACGAATTGTCGCACTTAGCTGCGGTTTATTGTCGCAGCCGGGTGACGGTGAAAGTGCAAATGATGTGATCATGTATGTGCTCTCTATCCGAATTGACCCTCCTACAACTAAAGCCTTACTATCCGGCCCGGTATTTCCCTTTATAAACCCGGACTTATTACTATGCAGTCGTTATTCGAGCCTTTAACTTTTCTACGCGGCCCCGCCATTAAAAATCGTTTTGTCCTAGCACCGCTAACCAACTTACAAAGCCATGTCGATGGCACGCTGTCTGATGACGAGTACAAGTGGCTGACGATGCGTGCCGAAGGTGGTTTTAGCGCAACCATGACCTGCGCCGCTCACGTGCAGGCTATTGGTCAGGGCTTTCCCGGGCAGCTTGGTATCTTTTCTGACGACCACCTCGAAGGGCTGACACGTTTAGCCACTGGCATTAACAAACATGACAGTCTATCGGTTGTACAACTGCACCATGCCGGCCACCGTTCACCGGCAGAGTTGATTGGCACCACGCCTGTTGCCCCCTCTGATGAAGCCGAGTCGGGTGCCCGCGCCCTGTCAACCGCAGAGGTCGAACAGCTGATCGAAGATTTTATTGCCGCAGCCGAGCGCGCCGAAAAAGCGGGCTTTGATGGCGTCGAGATTCACGGTGCCCACGGGTATATTCTTTGCCAATTTCTCAGTAGCGACACCAATCGTCGCGACGACCAGTATGGCGGCTCGCTTGAAAATCGCGCCCGCCCTCTGTTTGACATCATTGCCGGTATTCGCCAGCGCTGTAAAAAAGACTTTAGTCTCGGTGTGCGTTTAACCCCTGAGCGTTTCGGCATTAAACTCGATGAAGCCATCGACGTTGCCCAACGCCTATTCGACGAAGCGCAAATTGATTATCTGGATATGTCTTTATGGGATGTGTTTAAAGAGCCCACAGAAGAGGCTTATAAAGGTAAAGCGCTGATAGAACACTTCGCGGCCCTCGAACGCGGTAATGTACGCTTGGGTGTCGCGGGTAAAATCCGCACACCCGAGGATGCCAAGCGCTGTATCGATAGCGGGGTTGATTTTGTGCTGTTGGGCCGTGCGGCTATTTTGCACCACGACTTTCCCAATCAAACCGCACAAGATAGTGGTTTCACCCCGGTGGCAAACCCGGTTTCAGCTGATCACTTACGCGCAGAGGGACTTAGTGACACCTTTGTCGAGTATATGTCGAGCTGGAAGGGTTTTGTCGCAGAAACAGAAGGGGTGATAACGCCAGAACTGATCCTGGCCTAGGGTTGAGCCTTGAGCCCATCAACTCTGGTGGGTGTCAGGGGCAGGTATCAACAGAGCCTGTTTTGCTTATTGAAAAGCGCAGAGCTTTCCATGAGCAGATAACGCCTAGCCGACGATGGCAGTGCAAGGACATCGTCGGAGTGTGCTTAGAAGTGATATAGGCTGCACCGAAAGAGGCGTCAGGCTGTTTCAAGCTCGTGGGGAAACGTCACTTATAAACTCGGCTCAGGAAGTTGCCAGATATAGGCCGATACGCATAGACCAATACAAAGCAACAGCACGCTCACCTGCCACAAAGGAACAATAGCGGCAGAGATACCCATCGTTAACCACATCACACTGAGGGTGTAGTACTTGGCCTTGCGCGGAATACCCTGGCCATTCAAGTAAGCGAGAATATATTTGCTTAACACCGGGTGGGAGACCAACCAAGTATAAAATTTATCTGAGCTACGCACATAGCAGGCGGCGGCCAGCAGAAGAAAAGGCGTGGTGGGCAGTAATGGCAGAAAAATACCCACAACACCTAGCACAACGGAAAGACTACCCACCCCCAGCAGGAGCACACGAATAAGACCTTGTGAAAGTGTTTGCTTGTTATGCATATCCGGCTTAAAACTCTCTATCGTCATACGCTCTACTGTTCGCGCCATAACATTCTCCACTTACTTTATGGTCTATTACACCGTGCTCTGCCAGCGCTATTTCAATCTACCACAGAGTGAAATAGCTACGGCTCCCATACAAATCATTAGTGCTGACCCTCGGGGGTATGAACAACAAGGCCGTCCAGTTCAGGGGTGGCTTTTATCTGACAACCAAGACGAGAACTCTCGTCGCGATCGTCCGTTAGCTCGAGCATGGCATCTTCGGTCGCATCCATAGGCACAAGTTTGTCAATCCACGATGGCTCAACATGTACATGACAGGTTGCACAGGCGCAAACACCACCACAGTCGCCGTCGATACCTGGCACTAAGTTGTCGAGCGCTGCATCCATTAAATTTGCGCCCTCTTCTACCTTTACGTCTCTACGGGTACCGTCGCTCTCGATGTAAGTTACTTTGATCATGTGTAATTCCTGTGCTTTATTTCTCAACAATAAATACTGCAATGCAGTGTTAGCTTCACGCGACTTGTTGCTGGGACAGCGCCGTCTTGTCAATGGCCTTTTCAGTGTCCTCGTTGGCCAAGGCTTTTGCGGGAATATTCTCATCCCGCAATCGCTCAGCGCTGACGGCAAGGCCCTTGCTCAAAATATTGCGCGCCACGACAAACTCTGCAGGGCGATTAATAGCGTCAACTGCCAACAGACGACCCTGGCGTAAATAAAACACGGCAAAAGAACGACTGGCCATCTCGCCGCGCACAACTGTTTGGTCGTAACCACAATTAATGCCGGCGGTTTGCAGTTTTAGATCGTATTGATCAGACCAAAACCAAGGCACCTGAGCGTAAGGCTTATCTTTACCACAAATTGTCGCGGCGACGGCTTTACCTTGATCAAGCGCATTCTGAACCGACTCAAGTCGCAGACGGCGCTGATAAATAGGGTTGGGGTGATTGGCACAATCTCCTGCCGCATAAATATTGTTCACCGAGGTGCGCCCGTATTCATCAACGACAATACCGTCATCGCAAACGACACCTGCAGATCCAGCTAGCTCGACATTGGGTAACAGACCAATGCCCACCACGACGATATCGGCCAACACCCGATAACCGCTGTCGGTAACGACAGCGGCAACCTGACCGTCACCAGCTGTATCCTCAATCGACTCAACACCCGTGCTACAACACAGGGTCACGCCAGCCTCTCGATGTACACCCTTGAAAAAATTGCCGACGTCAGGGCTTGTCACACGACCCAGGGGGGTCGGTCTCGCCACCAGCACCGTGACCTTCAAACCGTTCTCAACAGCTACCGCTGCGGTTTCGAGGCCAACGTAGCCACCACCTATCACCACTAGTCGGGCGCCTGTGGTGAACTTATCTTGCATGGCTTCAACATCTGCCAGAGTGCGCAAATAGTGTACTTGTGGGTGGCTCTCGCCCGGGCAGTCAAGCCGCCGCACACGCCCGCCGGTAGCGAGAATCAGATGGTCATAAGGCAATCTTTGCCCGCTGCTAAGAGAAATTTCTTGATGCTTTGAATTAATCTCGCTAACCACTTCTCCTAAAATGTGTTCCACATTTATCTTTTCATAAAATGCAGCGGGCTTAATGAATAGACGCTCTTTCGCCTGCTCGCCGGCGAGAAACGTTTTTGACAAGGGCGGTCGTTGGTAGGGCAACACGGGCTCATCGCCAATCAGCACAACGCGCCCGGTAAAGCCCTCCTGGCGCAAACTGACTGCGACTTGCGCACCCGCCTGACCACCACCAATAATTACTGCCGTTTCTGTCATCATCAAAAACTCCTATTGAGGATTAATGCGCACGGGTAGAGCTTCATAGCCACGCAAAATACAGGAGTAGACACGTTTTGGCTCACCGACTACATCAATACTTGGCTCGGGCCAGCGCTTAAGAATTTCTTCCCAGAGTACGCGTATTTGCATTTCTGCCAGACGATTACCCAGACAGCGATGTATGCCAAAACCAAAAGCCAAATGTTGACGTGGTCGCCGCCGGTCGATAATAAATTCCTCCGGCGTCTCAATAGCTTCCTCGTCTCTATTGGCCGAGGCATACCACATCATCACTTTGTCACCTTTTTTAATGTGTTTACCGCCCAGTTGATAGTCGGCAACCGCCGTGCGGCGCATAGAGGCCAGCGGGGTCTGCCAGCGAATCATCTCTGGCACCATCGACTCAACTAGCGCGGGGTTAGCGCAAAGCTTTTTGTACTGATCCGGGTTTTGACTCATGGCAAGCACACTGCCGGTCATACTATTGCGCGTAGTGTCATTGCCGCCGACAATTAAAAGTATCAAGTTGCCGAGAAACTGATTCGGCGTCATTTTATTAGTGGCCTCAGAATGAGCCATCATCGAAATAAAATCGGGCGCCGGTGGCAATTTTGCACGCTCATTCCACAGGCGGGTAAAGTATTCCAAGCACTTACCAAGCTCCTGCATTTTATAGTCATCAGACACAAAATTGGCAGAACCCGGCATTGCGGTGGCCACTTCTGACCAATGGGTAAGCAGCTTTCGATCTTGCAAAGGGAAGTCAAACAGGGTCGCCAGCATCAAGGTTGTGAGTTCAATAGAAACTCGCTCAACCCAATTGAATGTTTCACCAATCGGCAGCCCATCAAGCACATTGCAGGTGCGTTCTCGAATGATATCTTCAAGACGCCCAAGGGTGGCTGCAGAAAGCATGGGGTTTACCGCCTTGCGCTGGCCCTCATGTTTAGGGTTGTCCATAGCGATAAACATTTCGACACCAAGTCCCAGATTGTCATCAATGATGGTAATACCACCATTTTCAGTGGCCGATGAAAACACTTCAGGCTTGGTTTCCACTTCCATGATGTCTTTATATTTTGTAATCGACCAAAAGGGGCCAAAATCACTCTCTTTGCAGTAATGTACCGGATCTTCATTGCGCAGACGTTCAAAGTAAGCCCAGATGCTATTACTTTGAAACAGCGCTGGGTCAGACACGTTAATCTCGTCAAGCGGAACAGCATCGACGGCTTTTTGCACGGAGGCACTGACGGCGGATTCAATCACTTTGTTTTGATGAATATTCATTTCTGTCCCCTGTAATAAGAAATAAAAGAACTGATTTTCGATCAACTCTTGCTAACAAACCTAGGGGTAGACAGAGATAACATCAACACTCTAAAAATGACATCAGCAGGTCAAAAAGTGACAATGTCTTTTTTTATTTAAAAAAACCACGACTAAAAAAACAGAAAATTAACAAATAAAGACTTTAATATCATATGGATAGAAAATTTTTTATTGCAAATAAAAAACAACAAACCAAACGAGCAACATCACCGAAAGAAACACTACCTGCGACAAAATACCGCATATAAAAAAACAACAAATAAATATTACTGCGACATATTGCCGCAGTAATATTTATTTTTT
>JBFJYH010000037.1:0-28726 GCA_041622675.1 Porticoccaceae bacterium | reverse complement strand
AAGGGCCGGGCGGAGAGCTGCATAAGGCAGGGTATTTTTAATGGTGCTATAGAAAATAACACTGATGATGGCACTAAAAACATTGCTCTTTCCTACGCCGGTACTAGACGGTTCAGGTTCAACGGGTTCGCTACGCAGTATTAATTCAAAAGTGTTAAATAAAAAGCTAGTAGCATCTCAGCCTTATTTTTTTAAGGCTCCCCGAGAGTTATACAAAATATAACAGTGTCACTGGCATTGTGAAACTGTTATTTAAAATAAAAATTTTTAGCAGATTTATTTTGAAGGTTTTACCGTGAGGTGTTGACTCGAGACTTTCACTTAAGACAATTAATGTGACAACTGCCACTGATATCGATAGCGCTGTGTCAGCTGGGGTGTCAGGTTAAGCCATTAACTCGACGCTATCGCCGGCCTTGACCATGCCTTCAACCACCACGGCGGCATAAATTCCGGCGTTGCGCTCGTGGTGTTGAGTGACCTGGCGCAAGATTTCCGGTGTGGCCTCGCCGGTGTCAGGATCGTAGGTAATCATCGCGCAGCGCGGATCGCGTTCGACAATGGTGATCACCACTTTATCGCCGAGCTTTAATTGACGACCGACTAGGTTGTCTTCATCAAAGCCCTTATTACTGTTTAAATTGAGATGAATATTGGCGCGAAAGCGTCTATGATCAATGTCGATGCCAGTTTCTTCGGCCAGTTGCTGACCCGTTTGTAACGAGATTAATGACAGGGGGCGACAGTCAGTCATGGCGCGTTGGGAGTGGGTGAGCGACACTTCATGGCCTGTACCCGCACTTGCCTCGAGTTCTTCAGCGAGGGCGGGATCGTCGATGGCATAGATTTCACCGTTGGGTGTGACAACATCCATTGCCAGTTCATTAGTGCTACTAAACACGGGAGTAATACCGACACTTAGGGCTTCGGCTTCTGCCCAGTTGACTGGCTGCTCAGCCTTTTCGGGATGGCGAAAAAGCGGCGTGTAGAGCAACATCTGTTGGGTGTCGCGGCCAGTTAAATAGGGGAAAAAGCTCGCTCCGGCACTGGTTTTAAAGGCGAAAAGCCTATCGCCATAAATGCCAGTGTAGCCGATAAAGGCTTGCTCAATGGACTGCCCTCGCATACTTTTCACCGGGTAGCGCCATAGGGCGTCGATACTGCCGATCACTTTTGCTTGTCTCATGGGCGCGAGTACCTCTGTTGTTTAAAGGCTGTAGCTGTTCAGCTAGGGCTTTTTATTGGGCAAGACATCGGCGACAACTTCCCAGGACTTCCATTCAGGGTCGGGGGTTTCTTTACCCTCGACAGGTACGTAAATAGATTGTTCATCACTGGTTGCGGGGTGAATATATCGTGGGCAATTAATAAAGGTGTTCGTGACCTTAACTCTGACGATCAGTTGCGCCTCGTGATAACTCTCCATTAATTCATCGTTAGCGCTGAGGGTGGCCGTCCCGTGCAGGCGCAAACGATGGGGGTTTTCAAAGTCGATAAACAACAGCCCGACATTGGGGCTGGCTGTCATGTTGCCAGCGCTGAGAAACATGCCGTTGCCATCGTAGAGAGGAAAGGCAATGGTTTTACTATCGAGCACGCGAACAAAACCCGTTTCTCCGCCCTTGTACGACACAGTTGGCTGGCCATCGGGATCGACAGTGCTGATAAAAAACATATTGCGCGAAGTGATGAATTCTCGCTCTTCGTTACCAATTTCTGGCTGAATAATGAGTTCGTTAACCCGGTCCGCCAACGGGCGGGTGCCGAAGGCATCCTGCAGTTCGCGGTTGCCGGGATGATAAATATCGCTCATTGAGTATTCTCTCATTATTATTGTGAAACCTAGGTTGCCGTGCAAACTGGCTATTTAGGCGCGGTAGTATGCTTTGTCTTGCGGCTTGCTAATCGAAAAGCCATTGTCGTTTTCTGCTGCCTGGCAGGCAAAAGTATAGTCGGCATTAAACTCAGCGTAAATTGTTTACAGGGGGTGGTCCTTTTCTACTCGGTCGTTGACTTTACAATGCAGGTCAACCCCCGCGCCTCTATCCATGGGTGCGCCGGTAAGACGTGCGATGCGGGGAATTTGCAGATTGTCGATGCTTGCCACAACGCCATCTAAGACAGCCAATAGAGGGCGTTGTAAGTGACCCGGTTAAGACTAACATTATTTTGCCCTTGGGCTCTAATGATGGCCTTCATCTTGGTTAGTGCTCGACCGGATTCAAGAATATCCCGTGCAATAATATAACCTTGACCACCGCGCACATCGGCATCGAATTCGAGGATGCGCCCGGCCAATTATAGGGCTTTCTCACGCAGGTCACTGGGCGCGAGTGGATTATTATTGAGCACTTGCATGACATCCCGTACTTCAAGCACCGGGCAAACACCCCGGCCGATGGGTTGGCGACCATCAGTAATGACAACTACATCTAGGCCCATGTGATCACCGACGTATTCAAATAATTTGCGCAGGCGCATGGACTGGTCTGGTCTGGTCGTGCATTTTGGCGGTCGGGCCGAGGGGAATATCAATGAGCAAATGAGTGGCACCGGCAGCCACTTTCTTTGCCAGGATGAATGCGACCAACTGCCCAGGCGAGTCCATCGACAAAGGGCGTTCTACGGCGATCAATATATCGCCCACCGGCGCTAGTGTTGCGGTGCCCCCCCCCCCAGGCCAGACAGCCCCGCTGGCGCCGGACGATGTGGAGCAGATTTTGCGGGCTTAGCTCAACCTCTGCCAACACCGCCATGGTGTCGGAAGTCCCCGCTGGCGAGGTAATGGCGCGGCTGGATGTTTTCGGAATCAGCATGCCGTGGGCGGCAATAATGGGCACCATCAACATCGTCGTGCGGTTGCCGGGTATGCCGCCAATACTATGCTTGTCGACGACCAAGGGTTCGCCCCAATTGAGTCGCTCACCCGTTTTTACCATGGTTTCGGTGAGGCTTAAGACTTCATCGCGATCCATGCCATTGTCTGAGCAGGCCACGAGAAAGGCGGTAATTTCGATTTTTGAATAGCGGTTTTCGACAACATCCCGGGTAATGCCCAAGTAGTCATCGAAAGACAGGCGTTCACCGGCAATCTTGCGATGCACTGCATGTAGAGACTGGGGCGGAGTGGCGTGGGCGACGCGCACGGCCGTGCCCTCAGCCAAATTCAGTTGCCCGTAGGCTTGCTCGCTAAGGCCCAGTTGGCCGGGCTGAATAATGTATTCATCATCGACGACGTTGAGTACGGCGATAATGTGGTGGCCATTTTCTTCCTGAAGAATCTCTATTTTACTCAGGGCTTGAAAGCCCTCGCTACGATAGTAGACGGAGTTGCGGTGTAGATAAACGATGTTCTCTTTATAGGTGTCGATGGCAACGCGGCGCAGTTTTAACGTAGGCATGACTTACTCAGAATTTTATCGAAAGAGATACAGCACACCGGTATAGAGTAATAAAGCTTGTTCTGTACGCTATAGGTCATAAAATACCGCCTTATTTCATTCCCACACTATCATTTTCGCATTCATTTCTTAGAGTATAGCGGTTGAACATAGCGCAAGACACAATAGACAATTACGATGTCATTATCTTAGGGGGCGGTGCTGCCGGTTTACTGTGTGCGGCAACGGCTGCTGCACGGGGTCGCCGCGTATTGGTGTTGGAGAAAGCCAATAAAGTCGGCAAGAAAATATTAATGTCTGGAGGTGGGCGCTGTAATTTTACGAACTACAGTATCGAGCCAGAGAACTATATTTCCAATAACCCTCACTTTTGCAAATCGGCCTTAAGCCGTTATACCCAATGGGACTTTATTGCATTGGTCGAGCGCTATGGTGTTGCCTATGAAGAACGCAAGCACGGCCAGCTATTTTGTCAGCATTCGGCAAAAGACATTTTGGCAATGTTGCTAAGTGAATGTGAACAAGCGGGTGTAGACATTAAAACGCGCTGTTGCGTGACTGCTGTTAAGGCCTTGAAAATAGACGCCTACGTTGCTCTGGAAGGTAGAGACCTCAACTATCAACTGGATATTGATGGCCAAAGCCAGAGTTTGTACTGCCAGTCACTGGTCGTTGCTAGCGGGGCACTGTCCATTCCAACCCTGGGTGGCAGCGGTATCGGCTACGACATCGCTCGCCAGTTTGGCCTGCGGGTCACTGAGTGTCGAGCGGGTTTGGTGCCCTTTATGTTCAGCGATTTTATGAAGCCAATTTGTGAGCGGCTTGCTGGCCTGGCACTGGAGGTTTCAGTAAGTGCCGGGGGACAGACCTTTACAGAAAGTCTACTGTTCACCCATCGTGGACTGAGTGGCCCCGTGATATTGCAAATTTCCAATTACTGGCAGCCCGGTGATGCAATCAACATCAACCTACTACCTGAACTTGACGCCACTCAATGGTTGTTGGCAGCCAAGCAACAGCATGGCAAGAGTCGCTTAAATACACTGCTCAATAAGTACTTGGCAAAAGCATTAGTGCATGAGTTACAGACGTTGTGGTGGCCACAGCTGGCCGTTAGCCCGTTGGCAGAATTTAGTAATAAAGAATTGGAGAGGATCGGCCAACAGCTAAATAATTGGTGTTTGAAACCCTCTGCCAGTGAGGGCTACCGGACGGCGGAAGTTACGCTCGGTGGAGTCGATACCCAAAGTATCAGCTCTAAAACGATGGAGGTAAAACAGCAAGCCAGTCTCTACTTTGTAGGAGAGGTACTGGATGTTAGCGGCCACCTGGGGGGCTATAATTTTCAGTGGGCCTGGTCGTCCGGTTATAGTGCGGGGCAATTCGTTTAGGACGATTATCCAGCGTGCTAAAATCCCCTCCTCTTATTCTTGTTAACGCTACCTTAGCGCCTGCCCGATATGCTGCGACTCTCTGAAATTAAGCTTCCCCTCGACCATAACGAGGCCGCTCTCTACAAGGCCGCTGCCGATCATCTGGGGCTTGTGGAGCAGGATTTGCTGGCACTAACTGTGATTAAACGCAGTTATGATGCCCGTAAAAAGAATAATATTTTACTCATTTATCAACTCGATGTTGAACTCGGCGAAGGGCTTGAGAAGCAAGTGCTGGAAAAATTTGTGACCCATTCCTCGGTGCGCAAGGCGCCTGATATGCGTTACCAGTTTGTCGCTCAGGCTCAACCTGATTTCCCCTTACTAGGGCAGCAACGGCCAATTATTATTGGTTTTGGCCCCTGTGGCCTTTTAGCGGCTTTACTACTGGCGCAGATGGGCTTAAGGCCGATTGTTCTCGAGCGGGGTGAAGAGGTGCGCCAGCGTACGAAAGATACCTGGGATTTGTGGCGCAAGGGTAAGTTGAATACTGAATCAAATGTGCAATTTGGTGAGGGAGGCGCGGGGACGTTTTCTGACGGCAAGCTCTACAGTCAGGTCAAAGACAAACGCCATCTCGGCCGCAAAGTATTAGAGGAGTTTGTCAAAGCCGGTGCGCCGGAAGAAATACTCTTTCTCAGTAAACCCCATATTGGTACCTTCAAACTGGTAAAAATGGTTGAAACCATGCGCGGTGAAATACTTCGCCTCGGTGGTGAGATTCGTTTCGGTGCCAAAGTTGAGACACTCCACCGTGAAGCTGGCAGTGATGATGGTTCAGAGGCCAGCACCGGTGGTGGGCGAGTGACGGCGGTGAGTTTGAGTAATGGCGAAACTCTGCACAGTCGCCATGTTGTGCTCGCTGTTGGCCACAGTGCACGAGACAGTTTTGAAATGTTGCTGGCCAAGGGCGTTTATATTGAAGCGAAACCCTTTTCCATTGGTTTTCGTATTGAGCATCCCCAACCCGTTATTGATCAAGCGCGCTTCGGTGAACAGGCGGGCCACCCCATTCTCGGTGCGGCGGATTATAAACTGGTGCACCACTGCGCCAATGGCCGTAGTGTTTACAGCTTTTGCATGTGCCCCGGGGGCACAGTGGTGGCGGCGACCTCGGAAGAGGGGCGGGTGGTGACAAATGGTATGTCGCAGTATTCACGCAACGAGCGTAACGCCAATGCCGCGATAGTGGTCGGCATTACACCGGAGCAAGATTATCCGGGAGATGTGCTGGCCGGTATTGATTTACAACGCGACCTCGAAAGCCTGGCCTATCAACTGGGTGGTGAAAATTACTGTGCGCCCGCGCAATTGGTGGGTGATTTTTTACAGAATACAGCATCGACTCAATTGGGTAGTGTGCAGCCTTCCTATCAACCGGGGGTGAGCCTTGGTGATTTATCGAAGGCCCTGCCAGATTTTGCCGTGGCCGCCATCCGTGAGGCGATCCCCGCCTTTGATAAAAAAATTAAGGGCTTTGCCATGGCCGATGCCCTATTAACCGGCGTCGAAACCCGCACCTCATCGCCCATTTGTATTCGTCGCGGTAAAGATTATCAAAGTATCAATACTGCGGGTTTATATCCGGCGGGTGAAGGTGCTGGATACGCGGGGGGTATTCTTTCAGCGGGTATTGATGGTATTAAAGTCGCAGAGGCTCTAGCTCTAGATCTATTAAAATAAAAGCTAAGGGTTTTTAAATGCAGAAACTAACCCTCGTGGCCACTGCGTTCAACTGACCAAATAGTTTTCTTGCTCGAACTTTGAACCCAGTCAGTTTGGACATAAAGGGCTTCCACTTTTGCGCGTGCCCAAGGTGTCTTGCGTAGAAACTTCAGGCTAGAGTTCATGCTGGGGTCATTGGTGAAGCATCGAATAGTGATACGTTGCCCCAATTCTTGCCAGCCGTAGTGTTCGACCAGTTTTGTCAGTATCTCTTTTAGAGTAATACCGTGGAGGGGATCTTGATTCATGGCTTTTATTGGGCGGGCTCTATTTTATCATCAGCTTTTGATTCGGCTTTTTTGACGCGAATTTTGTTGCCATCGATAACTTTAGCATTGAGTTGCTTCATCGCCGCTTTGCCATTGCCGGGCTTGGGCATTTCAACAAAACCAAAACCTTTAGACTGGCCGCTTTCTCCGTCCATTACTAGTGAGCAAGATTGCACCAGCCCGAGGGGCTCGAATAAAGCCTGTAGTTCGGCTTCGGTGATGCTGCGGGGGAGATTGCGAACAAGTAATTTCATGGGGTGACCAGTATCAATAAAGGGCTGCTGCGGATAATCCCATTATATAGTGTCGGCAGAATGAACGCTGTGTTATTAACTCGCTAAAATGTTTGCTAGTGGCCATTAGAAATTGAACAGGCTCTGGCCACCTTCATAGCATAGCTTAAGACCGATCAGCATCAGAAAAAAATAGCAAACCCGATAGACCACCTGCTCGCTGATTTTATGCAGTAAAAAATAGCCGAGACGAACCCCGATGGGTGCTAGGGGGATTAACACTGCTGAAGTCAGTAAGTTGGTGCTATCAAATTGGCCGAGCCAAGAATAGGGAATGAGTTTAACGATATTGACGACGCCAAAGAAGAGAGCGAAGGTGCCCATTAGGACGACTTTATCCAGACGCTGTGGGAGGAGATAAATACTGATAGGCGGTCCGCCAGCGTGGATGCCAAAACTGGTGAATCCAGCCACGGTACCCCAAAAACCACCAGCTATTATGCCGGCTTCAGTTTTAGTATCAAGGTCTTGTCGTAGCCAATAACTAAGACAGAAGATCACGCAAATAAAACCAATCAACAGGAGTATGGCGGCCTCTGATAAATAATGGAAGGTTAAAGCCCCAGCGATAATACCAAGTATGGCACCGGGTAGAGTACGGTTGATGTTTTTTTGACTCCATTGTCCGCGAAAGCTCCATATAGCCACACCATCCATCACAATTAACAAGGGCAGTAAAATTGCAGCGGCTTGTACCGGGGGGACAGCCAGAGACATTAATGGCACAGAGATCATGGCAATACCGCCGCCGAAGCCCCCTTTGACCATGGCGAAGATAAGCACAGCTGGGACTGCACAAAGGTAAAAAAAAGGGTCGGTGATCATTGAAGTACAGCTAAAACATGGTGGAAACAAGATGGCATTCTATCCGGCTGTGCGATAAATATCGACGGCCCTGGGTGCCGTCTAGCATGGCCATCAGTGGTTAGTCGTGGCTGGCCCCCAAAATTGACCAGGCCAGATAAAGCATGGTCAATTACGGCATAAACAGACCGACCAGTAATAGTTTTTTTCAATTACGGGAATAGGTGGGAACTGCTCCTCATTAAACTATGTGTGGGGAATGATCAGGGAGGTGGTGGGTCTTCGGTGCTTGTGCGAAAATTACCTTTTACTAGCTTGTCAAATGCTTGCTTGATAGATATTACCAGAGGATAAATGTCACCGATGTCAGAACCCGAGGCTACCTTACGCCATAGAACGATTGCGATTCCAGAATCCCGTCAGCAGGACGTGTTGGCGGACTTGCTGGTTCGTCGTGGCGCGAAGGTACTGCGCTGCCCCCTTGTTGCAATTAAAGATAGTCCTGATGCCGAAGCTGTGGAGCAATGGATGACAGCCATGATAGCGGGTAAGTTTGACGATTTTATTATTCTCACCGGTGAGGGTATGCGTCGTCTGGAAGGCTTCGCCGAGCGCTTTGGCTATCAGCAGGACTGGCATGGTGCGTTGGCCTCGGTGCGTAAAATCGTTCGCGGGCCCAAGCCGGTTCGCGAATTGCGCAAATTAAAAATGCATGCTGATTTGGCGGGAGCGGCACCGACGACCGATGGTATTATTGAATCGTTGCGCAATACTGACTTGTCAGGGCAACGCGTTGCCGTGCAGCTCTATGGCAGTGATCCCAACGAAAAGCTCATTAACTTTTTGCAGGATAAGGGCGCAATGGTGAGTACCGTAGCGCCTTACATTTATGCCAGCGAGTCGGAGCAAGAACAGGTGGTGGCATTGATTCACCAGCTCGCAGAAGGGCTTGTCGACGCAATACTCTTTACCAGTCAGCCACAGTATAGACATCTAGCCAATGTGGCTAAAAAAACTGGCCTTGAAGCACTGTTAAAGGCGGGTTTAGACGTCACTATAATTGGCGCTATTGGCCCTGTAATGTCCGATTACTTGATTAAAGAAGGGGTGCGGGTCGATTTTATGCCCGAGAACAATTTCTTTATGAAGCCTTTTGTAACGGCTCTGAGTAGTTTGTTAGCCACTCGATAAATTTCTGAGCGGATTGACATTTGTAAACGACAGATCTCCGTGGGAGAGAGCAAAATAAAATCGAATATACGTTTTATTTTGCAGTTGGCTGGTGTCAATTTTGTCCAGCATAAAAACACAACAAAATTCGAAAAGAGGATGTTCCGTGAGTCTCGATGAGCTTATTCAACAAATAAAAAACCGGCCCAATACGGTCGAGTTCGATCAGGTTATGGCAGTGATTGATACTTGCTACGACTATACAGAAAGCGCATTCAGTAATGGTATTGGAGATGACCGGATCGATAATGCAGCGGGTGAAAATGCAGGTTCGTGTCGAATTTTTACGTTCGCGAAACTCAATGGTCTCAATCCATCGGAAACACTGGTTTGTTTTGGCAAGTATTTTCGTGAGGACGTTATCGGCCATCCGGAGGGTAGCGACCATGCCAATATTCGCACTTTCATGCGTCACGGCTGGCAGGGCATACGTTTTGATCAGTTGGCACTAATCGAAAAATAATATCGTTTTAACCTGGGGACATGTGATATTTACTAATCAATGTTAATCCAACTTAACATTGATTAGTAAATATACGGTTGTTGAAAATTTAGTCTGGCGTATTTTTTGGTCTTTTTAAAGTTCGCCCGTCATGCGCTGCAGGCGAATCCATGCTAGGGCTGAGTCATAGGTGGCATTCGTGTGATTGCCTAGACTTTGCTGCCGCAAATTTTGAGCCTCCAACACTTCACTGCTACTGACCAGACCTTCCCGGTAACGGTTTTGGGTCATTTTTAAATTTTCTGCCGATTGTTCCAGGACTTCCCCAAGGGCTTTAATTCGCTGTTGAGTTTCGTCGGTATTTAACCAGGCTTGGGTGACTTGCAGTTCAATTAATTGTTGGTAGTCGTCGATCTGAGCCTGCAGAGCCGCTGCTTTGCGCTTAAGTTCACCACTCCTGTGGTGGGTAATACCACCGTCGTAGATGGGCCAAACAAGATTGACTCCATAAGTAATGACTTGATCGTCTACTAGAAGGTCGTTGTCGAAGTCGTGGTAGGTGCCACTGAGGTAAACCTGAGGCAGTGTTACGGCTTTAATCGTTTTCGCGGTAAAGCCAAGGGCCGCTATTTTGTGTTTGAGAGCTGATAATTCGGGCCGTAAGGCCATGGCTCGGTTGATCAGTTTATTGAGGTCGGAACCGCAGAGGGTGGTCGGTGTTTGAATGCTATGCTCGCAGACGGGGTGAAGTGGCAAGGCCTCGAGAGTGAAGGGCGTGCTCAAAGGGCGATTAAGTAATTGGTTGTACTGGGCACTAGCGATGGCTAGCTGGTTTTTGACGCGAATAGCTCCTTGCGTAGCATTGCTTAATGCCACGCTGGCCATGAGTTGGTCATTACGAGACACTAGACCCTGCAAGTGCAAATTATCAACGTCGTTTTTATAACTGCTTAAAGCCGTGATATGGGCACGGGCAATAGTGTTGAGTTCGGTGATTTTCAATACTTGAATATAGGCTTCGGCAACAGCGAGTTTTATATCTAGTGTCGCCTGCTGTGTATTGTCAAGACTGGCTGAGGCTTGGGCTTCGGCGGCGTTAATGCCGGCACTAATTCTGCCGCTAGTGTACAGAGGCACAGTGGCCACAGCACCGTAGAGCATGGCTTGCTCTTCTGCAACTTGCATTTCGAAAGGCACGCTAACCAAGCCCTGCCCCGCAGGGGCATTGGGCAGCATTGCCAGAGAGTTGCCGTTGAGAGTGGGGGGGCTGTCTAGTTTGAGGTATTCAGCAGTGAGGGCCAAGGTGGGCAGACGGGCAGCCTTGGCAATGTCCACCTGTTTAAGAGCAGCTAGCTGACTCTGTTGGGCGGACGCAACCTGCTTATTGTGACTTAAGGCCATTTGCCAGGCATCGCCGAGGTTTTCAGACATCGCACGGTGACTGCTTAAACCACCTGCGGCTGCAAGGATAAAAGCGAGTGACAGCCTTTTATAGGGCATCTGGTTGGATGAAAAAATTGCCACAAAAAACTCCAAAATAGTTCTCAAATACATATTTGACCATTGTCTTTCATTCGAATGAAGGTTGATTACTGCGTGCGCCCGGTTATCAGCCCTTCTCTGCTCGCTTATTTTCATTGAGTAAGAACTGATAAAACAGTAGTGGCACGACAATAACTGTGAGTATTGTCGAGACCACGGTACCGTAAATTAAGGAAATGGCCAGACCACCAAAAATAGGGTCGCTAATCATAATACCGCTACCGAGAATAGTAGATAGTGCAGTGAGAAGTATGGGACGCAACCGCAATAAAGTGCCGGTGAGAATGGCATCGCGCAGTGATTTACCCTCTTTACGTAGGTCTATGACGAAGTCGATAATTAACAGAGAGTTCCGTACCACGATGCCAGCGAGAGCGATAATGCCAATTATTGAGGTGGCGGTGAAGGACTGTCCCATTATCCAGTGACCAGGGAACACTCCGATCAGGCCAAGGGGAATGGCAGACATAGCAATCAAGGGGATTTTAAAAGACTGATAATAAGCCACGAGTAAAATATAAATAAACAATACAGCGAGAGCAAAAGCCTTCATCATGTCGTTATAGGTGTCGAGAGTGAGGCGGATCTCACCATCCCAGAGAATACGATAACCCTCGAGCGTGTTCGGGCTCACTCGATTAAAGTTCAAGCCAGTAGTGATAGATAGATTGTCACTAGCAGTAATGTTTTCCAGCTGTTTGTTAATATGCAAGATGGCATAGAGTGGGGCCGACTGGGTGAGTTCACCGAGGACATAGACAACGCGCTCAAAATCTTTGCGAAAAATGGGTTTTTCGGCAATGACTTTTTCTATTCGAGTTAGCTCGGAGAGTGGAATAGCCTTGCCCTGGGGATTGCCAACGTAGTACATGGACAGCCCCTCGGGTTCAATATTGAAGCGCCGGGGTACCATCATCTTAATCGCGACGGCTTGGCGTTCATCGTTAAGGTGGATGCGACCTATTTCTTCACCCGAGGTAATGCGGCGGAGAAGGATTGCGACCTGAGCAGGATTGATGCCGGCCAGCGTAGCTTTCTCTCTGTCAACGACAATATGGTACTGCTCAATACTATCGGGCAGGGAGTCGTGAACTTCGACGACGTCGTAGGTGTTGTTGAACGCGGTACTGACCTGGGCAGCAATATCCTCCATCACATCAAGGTCGCGGCCATAAATTTCTGCCAACACGGTTGCCTGCATAGGTGGCCCGGGGGGATCCTCAACCAGTTGTACCAGGCTACCGGGATAACGTGCTTGAATAGGTGTTAAAAGAGGCCGCAGTTCTCGCACGATATCGATAGACGTTATTTTTCTTTCGCTTTTGTCACTGAGGTTAACGCGTATTTCAGCGACGTGGGGACCTTTTTTGTTATCAGCTCCGCGCAATAGACCATTAAAGTCGATGACACCGGACTGACCTATCCAGCTTTGATAGTTGGTAATGTAAGGTTGATCGCGCAGGACATTGCCAATTTCACGGGCGATTTGGTCAGTGACTTCAATGGCAGTATTCTCCGGCATATCAATGGTGATATTGAAGGTGTTCTTACTGTCTTTGGGTAGCATGGCCAATTCTACACCGAGAAAAGATTGCGGTCCGTTGATACCAGCGGGGCGCAAAAACTGCCATGCCGGTTGCAATAGAGCTAAGCCGATAGCAACGATAATGAGTGCAAAGACTTGCAATCGTAGAGTGCGGTTGTCGAGTAAAGGTTTGAGAATCCTTTCGTAAATACGCGTCAGCCTAGAGCTGGTGTCGTATTCATTAATATCAGTATTTTCTTTACCCGCGTGGCCAGTTTTAATCCAACGGCAGCAGGCCCACGGTGTCACAATATAGGCGATAAGGACCGAGGCAAACATAGCAATAGGCACATTGAAGGCAAGCGGATAAAAGTACTGCCCAACCATGCCACCGAGAATAAATTGAGAGGCAAAAACCAACATCACCGCAAACGTGGCCAGGTTGGTGGGATTGCCAATTTCATTGGTCGCGATTATTGCTGCTTTGGCTTTATCCCCATCGTTGAGGGATGAGTAATGGCGGTGAATATTCTCAACCACCACGATGGCGCCATCGACCAACATGCCCAAGGCCAAAATTAGGGCAAATAGTGTCACTCGGTTTATGGTTGGGCCAAAGAGATAATCAGCGCCTAGTGTCAAAGCGAGAATTAAGGGCACCGCAAGACCAACAATGGCAGCTTCTTTCCAGCCGAGGAAAAAGACGGTAACTACGAAGACAGAAATGAGGGCAATGCCAAGATTCTCGATTAACAGGTTGACGGCGTCGTTGGCTTTTTTACCATCATTGCGAGTAATCACCACCTCAATCCCTGGGGGGATAATGGTGCGTTTCATAATCTCAATACGTTCCAATACTTCGTCGGCCATTAAGACGGCATTGCTACCGGTAATTTTTGCTACCGTGAGAGTAACGGACGCTAGTTCGGGGTCAGCATAGCGATCAAAGCGCGGGTCCGCCTGACCAAAGGCAAGTCGGCTGAGCTCAGTGCGCTCGGTGGCTGGCCCATCGACAATAGTGGCGATATCGGATAAATAGACTGGGCGTTGGCGATGGGTGCCGATGATCAGTTTTTTCAGGTCGTCGAGAGTCGAAAACTCGCCTTTAAACAAGACTTTTGACAGATTGTTGTGGTCGACCTTGTCGCCAAGAGGCGTGGATAGATTGGCAGCGACGAGGGCTTGCTTTACTTGCTCAAGAGAAACATTGAAAGCCATGACCTTACCGGGATCAATTTCAATGGTGATTTGCCGGTCGCGACCTCCGCGTACTGCGGTGGCAGAAACCGTTTTTAAACTGTGTAAGCCTTCGAGAACGCGGTCGGCAACACGCTTAAGTTCATAGTCGCTGTAGGTTTTTGAGGCCAGTGTCACTGTGACGATAGGGACGGTATCAACATCAATGCTTTTGATGAGGGGCATGGAAGTGCCCGCAGGTAGTTTGTCACGTTGACCCAGTATGTGGTCATAAAGCTTTACCAGTGAAAGCTGTTTGTCCTCGCCTACTTCAAACTGCACCATTAAAATGCCGACTGAGTTCATGGAGGTCGACATGACGTGGTCAACGCCGGTGATTTGTTTAACAATATTCTCCAGTGGTTGAACTACCAAGTGTTCAATCTCACCGGGGGACGCACCTGGTAATGTGACTATAACGTGTGCGCCGGGGACGATAATTTGGGGGTTTTCTTCACGGGGCGTGTAGATAATGGCGATGAGGCCTAATAACAGGCAGCCGATAACGAATAGGGAGGTGATTTTGGACTGGACAAAAAGGCTGGCCAGAAGTCCGGCTGGATTGAGGCGAGGCTTACTCACCTTGGGCAACCTCGGCGATGACCAAATCATCTACGCTTAGGCCGGCTGTAGCTGTAACCACAATGCGGTCTCCTGCGGCGAGCCCGGAGGCTATTTCTACCATGTCGGGCCATTGGCGCTTGGGCCTCACCCAACGAAATTGTATACGCTGGGTCTCATCTACCACATAGACGCCCTCTAGGCCGCCTTTAACAATAATAGCGCTGCGAGGCACGACAATATTGCGTGTTTCACCAACTCTGAAATGGGCACGGCCAAACATGCCCGAATGCAGCCCGATAATATGGGGCAGCTTAATTTTGACTTTGTAGGTACGAGAAATGGGGTCGCCAGCGTGAACAATTTGTGCCACGTGACCAGTAATGTCTTTAGTTGCATTGTCAATGGATAAGAGGACGGTGTCACCAATATCAATATGGGTGAGTTGGGACTCGGCAACATAGGTTTCAAATAGTAGTTGATCGCGAGATTCAAGGGTCAGCAAGGGGACACCAGGAGAGGCTAGATCGCCGGCCTGCTTGTAGCGTGCCGCAATAATACCATCTGCGGGGCTTTCAATATGGCTGTATTGACGCTGGGAACGAGCGGTAGCGAGGGCGGCTTTAGCACTGGCCAACTGTTCTTGAGCCGTATTATATTGCAGGCGAGTTTTACGTAATTTTACTTCTGAAATACTGCCCTCTTTAAAGAGTTGTTCAAAGCGTTGAACGTCGGAATAAAGGTCTTTGGCCAGAGCGCTGGCAGAATCGACACCTGCCTGAGCTTGTAGAATGGCATTTTCAATCCCAACGCCATCGAGATTGAGGAGTAATTGCCCCCGTTTTACCAAGTCACCTTCGCGTACAACCAGGGTCTTTATATAGCCAATAATCTTCGAGCTGATATCAATTCGCTGGTCGGAGATCACCGAACCAATCACCGTGTACTGATTGGCCAGTGTTGTCTCACTGAGGGTCATGACTGGCAAGGACCATTCATTGCTGCTTCGTGTGAGCTCTTCAGGTGTTTCATTGCAGCCCTGTAGAGCGAGAGTTAAAAAGAGGAGACTGGCAATTGTTCTTCTAGGCGTTGACATGAGAAGCGTTTTCCAAATGTGTGAAACAATATACTTATTGTGCTCAACCTGAGCTGGCTTTAACGAGTAGGGCTTAAGCCGTTTTTTAATAGATTGATAATGTGCTTGCTAATGACTTGAGGCTTATCATGCTGGGCTTGTCTACCAGGCAAAAATTTTCGCCCTTCTTCGCTTTGAAAATGGCAGAGCACTAGGCCGATAATCGATATGGAGAGCATTTGGGGGTCATACCGGGGACTGAAACTTTCAGCAAGTTTTCTTGTTGTTAAAAATAAATCGGAAAAGACTTCTTTGACCAGACTCTGCATGCGCTTGGGGTTGCTATCGAGTAGGACCCACTGCAACAGTTTTTGGAAATTGTTATCTTTGTTGAGGGTTTTGACAAACCAGTCGATGAATTTTTCTAAATTGACAATAGTATCGTCAGTATTATTGATGAGATCTTTAGCTGCGTTTGTTTTCGTTTCAAAGGCGTGCTTTACAGTCTCAAAGTACAGGGCTTCTTTGTCTTTGAAGTGATAATACAGGGCGGCAGGGGTGAGTTCACTCTGACTGGCTACACTGCGTATAGAGACTCCATCGAATCCAGCTTTAGCAAACAAAGGTATAGCCAAATCGAGAATATCTTCTCGAGACTTGCGTGAGTGATTAGACATGGGCTGACTCTAGCTGAAATTTAACTTAACGAACGTTTAGTTGATTTTAAGCTGCGCACCAAATTAAAGCAAGCTCTCCTTGATATATCATAATGAACGAAGAGGTCGCATCTTAAGATTCAAAGCCAACGTCTAACGTTTAACCGGTAATTTTTATAGCAGCTTGAAAAAGATTCATTGAGATATTTTTCTTCTGGCAAGATAACGTAATGCTGTAACAGACCAATATTCAAGGGTAGTAAGATCAGCAACCATAAGTTTAAACTGGAAAAAAACATCGCCAGCAATAGTAGGTTGAAGCTCAGATAGATGGGGTTGCGGGAATAAGAAAAAGGCCCGCTGGTCACCAGAGCAGCGACAGCCTTGTGAGGTAGCAGGGTGGTTTTGTTAGCTCTCAAAGTGCTGATAGACCAGGCAATAAGCAGCAGCGCTATGATTACCAGTACCACTGCAAGTTTGCCGCTGAAGGTTGGCTCCGTTGTAAGAAACGATGGCGGGCTAAGCGGCAGGTATTTGTTGAGAAAGTAGCTACCACCGACACAAATCAAAGGGAAAATAGCCGGCGGTAGCGGCATGTCTGCTCCGTCGATGTGGTTGGGTGTTGGGTATTTCATTTCGAGTCCTGATATTTGGTTTTTGGTCGCTGTTTAAAGTCTTTCAAGATACGCGGGACGTCTGTCAGATTATAGGTTGACGGCAAGGCGACTGATGAGGCAGCTCACGGCCACTTCAACGGTGAGAATTCTCGGCCCCAGTGATGCAGCAGTAAAGCCAAGTTCTGCAAATTTTTCTATTTCATAGGGAATGAAGCCACCTTCTGGGCCAATAGCGAGGGTGATGGATTGTTGTGCTTGCGAGGGTATTGCAGTGCTAGCGCTGGGGTGGGCCACTAGTCGTGTGGAATTCCTAGCAATATTATTTAACTCATCCTCAATAAATGGCTTGAAATAGGGGTGCAGGTGAACTTCTGGCAATTTTGTGTCAACTGCTTGCTCGAGTCCTAGAATTAGCTGTTGGTGAATTTGATTAACTGCTAGAAAGGGGCTTTGCCAGTAGCTTTTTTCGACACGCCAGCTGCCAATTAAATGTATATTTTTAATGCCTAAGCTGGTCGTCGCCTGCAAAATACGGCGTAACATTTTCGGCCGGGGAAGGGCGAGTATTAAATTGAGTGCGAGTGGCGGTGGCGGGGTATCGCTAAACTCAACATACAGCTCGACGACATGATCGTTTATGGTAAGAATTTCAGCCCTGCCAATATCGCCATTGAGTAGGCCCGCCTTTAAGAAATCCCCCGGTTTTGCGTTAAGGACTTTATTTAAATGTTGCAGGCGCCGGTCACATATTTTTACACGGTCGGTACTAATAAAATCATCGGGCAAAAGGAGTAAGAGGTTCATGGTGTTGCGTGATAGCCCGGAAAATAGGTTGTGTGATTAGTGAGTTAAACAGTAAGTGGCGCCCCGGAGAGGCTGCGAATAGTTAGTTTAAGTTGTTGATATAAGGTGATATTTTAAATTGTTTTTTCATAAGTACCCCCAAAAGTACCCCCAGGCTTGCGTTGTGCCTACCTAGATCGAGCGATTGGGGGCGTTCTATCTGCTCATGTCTAGGTGTAATTATACCCCCCCCCTATAAAATTAGTGCTCATAAAATGTAAATTAGGATGCGGTGTATAGGGTTACAGCCCCCAGGCTTTGCATACCCCCCTACCTGGTGAATCTCTATTCAATTCAGCGCAAAAAAGAATGTCCCTATGCTGCGGTGTATAGGTATGAAAGGTGGAGACTTTGGACTACCCCCTCCAGGGGTCAGGAAGGAAGTCCATGCATTCTCCTGGTCTGCAAAAAAGACGGGCTTCGAATTACCCGCACCTCAATAAAGCTCAGAAGAACCTATAGGGGGGTGGACAGCTTTTGGCGGGGAACTGTACTCAAGGGTCGGTCTGCCCAGGGCTTGTTTAGCAAGTAAATGACTTCTCTGGCGCAGTCTTTTTTAAACAGTTTGGGGCGGGGTTACGGGTACTAGTCTACACCCCCCTTTAAAACAGGTGGGAACAGTGGGAACAACGGGAACAAATCTTTTAACCTATTGATTTTATTGTATTAAATTGTTCCCTTTTCAGATTTTTGAGGTGTTACCGGCTTTGGGAACATTCGGAAAGTGGGAACAAGAAGTTAGGTTGGCATTGTACGGCACAAGACAGGGACGGGCCTTGCTGGACAAGTAGAAGGGAATAGGCTGGTGATGGCTAGTCGCCGGTAAATACTACGCCGTTCAGGTCTAAAAACTCGACTTTACCGGTGCCAGTGAACGCCTGGCGAACTGCCTCTAAGGTTGATACTTGCGCCTCAGCAAGTACCCCGTCTTGTTTCTCTATCCGCTTAACCGTGGAGACGCCTAGGCCCGCAAGTGATGCCAGCTCGCTAGCCGACCAATTCAAAAGGCCTCGAGCCATCCGGCATTGAGCGCCGCTAATTACATTCATTGGAAATCCTGGAGACTGTTGTTGATAAACAAATATGTTACACGTATGGGCTAAAATAGACAATTAAAAGGTTGTTATTGATTCTGAAAGGAGTAATATAGTCTATATTGGTTTACAGGCAAACCAATACGGGCCTTGCAAGTGCTGCAACACCTGAAAGGCCCTAACCACAAACCGACATGGATTAAGGAGTACGGAATATGGCTACTACAAATACTACCATCACCCCCGCTGAATATCTCACTATGCTGGAGTCTCACGACTGGTACTACAGCTACAGCGATGATGCTACGATCTCACGCGCAGGAAGGGCCTCTTACGCTCAGTTAACGGCAATTGCTGGAAGCTCAGAGGCAATGACCACGCTGTTTAGGGCTTTTTGCGACCATATCCACCAGGGCGCGGACAAGCCCAGCATTGAAGCGCTACAGGCAGAGGCAGCCACCCCCGCCGTACAATTCACTATCCACACTGATGTAGTCTCCGGCTGGAGAACAAAGAGCTGTAATATTCAGCTTCTCAGCCAGGTATTCAGCGCCAGGCAGGAAGCCGAAGACATGCTGACCCTGGTAAGGCAAACCAATCCTAAGGCGTTTATCAAACAAACAGCCCTCATAGCAGGAGCTTGAGCATGACTATGAGAGAAATGCCCGCAGAATACATTGCCCCGGCTCAGAAGCATGGTAAAAAATATCTTCAAGAGGAAGAGGTCATCAATCAGGCGCTAAGCATTATCGGAGCGCGGTTGCGCAAGCCTGGCAAGACAGCGATTAGCAACCCTCCTTCCGCTATAGCTATGGCGAAGCTAATGCTAGCTGAGGAGGAGCGGGAAATCTTCGGCGCGTTGTTTCTTGATGCAAAGCACCGGTTAATAGCGTTTGAGCGGTTGTTTTCGGGGACTATTGACGCGGCTACTGTTTACCCTCGGGAGGTGGTTAAACGCGCTCTAAAGCTAAATGCGGCGGCAGTTATTTTTACCCACAACCACCCGTCCGGCATACCTGAGCCTAGTGGTGATGATGAGGCAATAACGAGGAGCCTCCAGAGCGCTTTATTGTTAATCGACGTCCGGGTACTCGATCATATTGTTGTTGGCGGGGTGTCTCACGTTAGTTTTGCAGCTCGAGGGCTAATCTAGCCCCGGTGATAAACAAGCACGGCCCGCTAAGTAGAACTCTGGCTGGCCGTGCCATACTTGATCTGTTCAAAAAGCCTCTGTTTTATCCAGGTCTACTTCTTTTGTTATGGGAGGCGTGGCAGTGTCTTTGCCTCCCATTAGTACCGACAGCCTTACAACATAGCAATTTACTGGCTTGTCACCACTGCCAGGTAGTCTAACCTTTTTCGTGAGCCGCGGGCCTTTGTCTGTTTCGAGCGCCCCCATTTCATTAAGCAACTGTACGGCTGCTCGATGATTGACACCTTCGCAAAGCTCTTTAAAGCCTACGCTATTGAGGTAAAAAATAGAGTCGGTAGTTTTACCGGTTTTTACGTCGCTAGACTGCCCTGTCTCTGTCTTTCGAAAGCCTAGCCTGTCCATGGTGCGGGGCGCGTGATCGTCGGTGCTAGCGTCAGAACCAGGCCATCGCGTGAACTTGGATTCCCCATACTTGGTAAACTGTAGCCGAATATGGTCAAGAATTTGCTTGTTTTCAAGGCCCCCAGTCCCGCCACGGAGTTCGGCCCAGGAGTAAAAGCAGGTCTTTACCGCGCTGGTAGCCCAGCCTTTAGGCCAGCCAGTAATACCTGCCTCGGTGGCATATTCACCCGCAGCCGCAAGCAGGGCGAACTTGTCGGTAGCTCTATCGGCTTGCCCGCCGGATTCTATTCCCACCTGTATTTTAAATGCTTCTTTAAACTCGGTAATATATTTCAGAATATCGCCACGTTTACCCTTACCGGCTATGTGCTCGATAAGCGCTATAAAAGCAGTGCCGTAATACTTACTGGCTGAGGAGTCTAGGTGGTTGCCAAGCGCAGCACCCCCGGCAAAGCCTTTGCTTGTTTCATGTATGCCCAAGTGCTCCGCCGTGGTGGTATCCTTATGAGGTACCGCCGGGATTGAGAGTAACCGTGCTTCCATGCCAGCCTTTGGTTTTTTCTTGGCTTCGCCCATGTGCTCGGCCAATGTAAGTTCTCCTGATGATAGAAGCACCAGCCGCCATCGGTGCTTGATTTTGCTAGCGGCTCCGGTTTCTTGAGACCGGGTTTTGCCCTGGCCATTACCGATCATGTAGACGGCTTCTCCTGCAATAGCCGCGTTTATCTCGCCAATCTCATCGAGCACCAATAGAATGTCGTTGTGCTCGGCTGCTATGCCCTCCAAGGCGTTGTCAGTTGTTCGCCAGCTTTTTTTGTATTCTTCTGGGTTACCGCATACAGAGGAGGCCACCTTGGCAGCGATTGACTTGCCCCTGCCAGAGGGGCCAACAAAATGAAATCCGCAGGTCTCTGAGCCGATAATATTAAGAAATGGCGCAGCAAAGGCGGCGCAAACGGCGAACGTAATCCGGCTGTTATCAATACAATGAAGCGCCACGTTGTCGCGCCATTGTGCAAGGGTGCCGCTTTGGCTGATTTTGCAGTGGGACGGGGAGTCGCTGTAATACTGCAAGATTTCAGTAGGCTCGCCAATGACTTGCCCAGGTGTCATAAAAGCGTCGCCATGCCAGCCTAGATGCTCTACCAGGCGTATCCGTTGAGCTGTGCCATGGTCAGTGAGGTAAATCATTAATTGCTTTTTTGGTTCTCGCCCTGCAAGTAGGCTGTAGCCTTTGTCGAGCAAGCCGCGAAGTAGTTCAGAGCCTTGCTCGGTGGCAAACAATATAGATGGAATGTTCCATTTTTTTGCCTGGCCATCGAAATCGTTAAAAGAAACTAACAAGCCCCAGGAATTGCCGTCCTGATTTCTCGAACGGCCTAACACGTCTAAACGCCCGCCTATGCGCCGATAGGCGTCTGCTTTTGCATCAAAATAGAATAAGCCTTCCTTTGTAGACTTAAACCTGTCAACGTCCTGTCCGGTTGCAATCTGTTGTGAGGGTTTATGGTGTGTATCTTTGCCCTGTTTGTCGTTGGGCAGGGGTTCGCCTACCAGTCCCTTACTAAGCAGTAGCTCAATGTGATCGGCTGTCCAACCCATAGCCAGTGCGTCAGCTGCGTCGGCTTTCTCGGGCCAGTCGGGTGTGGTGCTTGCCCCTTCGTTTAAGTGGGCTTCACTGCCTTTGGTGCCTGGTGAATGTTGCTGAAATAAAGCAGTATTTATAATAGACAGGCTTTTTACGTTCTGTTTTTGAAGGTGTTCTCTCAAAACTTCTACGCTATCCCGCCCCGGCTTGTCGTTGTCTGGCCAGTACCACACCGTACGCCCGCGCAAGGGTGAAAAGTCAGCCTTGCTGATGGCCTTTGAGCCACTGAGCCAGGTCATTGCTATGGCACTGGGGAACAGCGCTTGTGCGGCATCGGCGGCTTTCTCACCTTCGGTCAAAATAACGGGGGCTGCTGCCACCCCCGCAGCTAGGCAATTAAGCCGGTAGAGCGGGCCTTTTTGTGTCGGTTGTTTCCAGCTCCAGGCCGGTGGCTTGTCGTTTATTGAGCCATAGGTGAGAGGTCGATATTCCTTCTTTCGCCCACCTTTCCTTTCAACATCAAAGCGAAGGACTTTAAGTAAAAGCTGGCCGGAAGCGTCGAGGTATTCCCATGCATGGGTGGGCTGCTTTAGCCTGGGGTGCTCGGTCGGGCAATCACTCAAGGCTGAACCCGGCACAGGGAAAATAGATTGCCATTCGCTGGCTATGCTATGGCGTCGTGGCTTGTTCAGCATGGACTGAGGGCGAGGCGCAACCCTGGCTTTAGAGCGTGGCGGATTGTTCGCCGTTGAGTTTAGTGCTGACTCTGGCGAGCCGGAACCCCTTGTTTCGCTAATGCCTAGAAAACCAGCGAGACTTGTACAGGCTTCACCTTGATTAATCCCATCAATATAAGCGACCAGCGAAACAAGATCGCCACCTTTGTCACCAGTAGCAAAGTCCGACCATTTCCCGGTGTTGGTGTTGACTGAAAAGCTGCCACTACTCTGATCTGAGCGCGTAGGGTTTAGCACGACATACTCATGGCCCTGGTGCTTTCCATCACTGATCCAGGCAGAAAGAACGGCCTCGATGTTATCCAGGGCGATTGAGGCGACGTACTTAAAATCCAGTTTATTAATGGTCATAAAATTCGCTTCCTTCATCTTCACCCCAGCCCCCGTAAGGTGTATTGAAGATGCGCGGCCACCCTTTAAAATCTGTTTCTCCAACAGGTGGAAAGCCCCAACCGAATAGCAGCAAAGCCCTAAATACCGCCAGCATATTGCCGTGGGTCAGTGTCATTGTGTACCTGCCCCCTGAATCTTCAAGTAGGTTAAGCCGTTTAGCTAACCCGGTGGGTAGGTGTTTCATCATGGCCTCTGTAATGCGAACGATTTCCCCACAGGCTAACTGCTGCAAGGCCCGTTGCATCCTGTAGTCAGCTCTGTTTTTTTTTCGCAGCGGTGGTGGCTGTATTCTCTCTATTGCCATCTGCATTTTCGTGCTAGAAGGTGGGTGATTGCGGACTACCTGAACAAACGTGAGTAGGGTCTCCTTGTCCATAGGTGTTTTTTTATACAGAGGTTCGAGATTGCGAATTCTCGTTATCGTGTCGGTTGAGTTTTCAAGGTATACCACTGCATACAATGCGTTCCGTGGGTTTTTATTGCTAGATGGTCTGTTATTTTTCATAGGTTAAGCGGCCTCTGGTTCTGGCGAGCAAGGCGGCGTTGTACCTCGGGGAATAAACCCCCAGGTACGCCGCAACAACCAGTAGCACCTGTCTAGGTTATCTTGTGCGGCGCCAATGGCGTAGCGCTTACAGTCGGTCTGCTGCCCTAGCCAGTTTGGAACAGATACACGCTCTCTTAAAAAAACAATGCCGTAATCGTTCGCCAATGTGCTAATTGTGCTATTTAAAGCGTGATCGTGAACCTCTCGCTCTGCTTCAAAGCGGGTCAGGCTGCCCCCGCAGCATAAATAAAATAATACTCGGGCAATTTTTGGAGTTTCACTATCCCCGGTTACCGGTTCTCTAAGGTTTTGAAATTGATTAAAATTAACCATTGATGCTCACCTTCTGGTAGCCGGTTTCAAAGTGTGAATTCAGCACAATTAATTCGCTTCTTAGCAGTTTTTTTTCTTCGGTGGTTCCTGGTATCGCGCTTCTGTATTCAAGCGCAGCTGCGTCTCCGGCAACCCGAAGGGGTTTTAGGATTACACCGCTATTTGTAGTGCGATTGGCGTTCGAGCTTGCGTGGCGCTGTTGTTTGAAACGTGCTTCCTCCGGGCTTTCGGCGTAAACAAGAACGCCTTCATGGCAGGGAATTAAATAATCAAAACTGAAAAGTTTAATGCTCATTTTTACCCCCTATAAAAAGCCAGGTTAAAGTCACTTTCTGCGGGCTGCTGCTTGTATAATATGGGCGCATAAAACATTCAGGGCTGGCCATTGGCTGGCCTATTTTTTTATTCATGGTTTATGCCGCTCCCTGGTTAGCGAGCTTGCGAATATCTTCGACGCGCCAGACAGTAACGCGCTCGCCAAGTTTTACAGGTTTAGGAAATCTGCCCGACCGGCATCCAGCCCACCAGGTTGAGCGTGACACGGGAATAATGGCGGGAATTGGGGGTGATGCTTTGGGGTCGCCTACGATCTGGCGAATTCGAAGAAAGCCGGTTTCTGGGAGTTGGGTCATAGTGTGTGTCCTGCTCTTTATTGGTGGGAGGACATCTTATGAAGGTTGCTAGGGGCTGTAAAAACACGGAATCTGGAAATTTTCCGAATTCCATGTTTTTTGTATATCAAATGCTTCCTTGCTTCGATTTACCAGCTTTTAAGCAGTAGGTGCTATGAAGGGTTGCCGCCTAGCACAAGCAAGGAAGAGGGGTTATTTTTTAAACCTGTCTTGAAACACAGTGGTTCTACGTTCGCGCTCTACTTGTGATACTTCGAGGTATTTACCAGGGAATAAGGCTTCGACAATCATCAGTAGGTGTTCGTCTTCCAGCCAGATAGGGGCGGAATAGGTTTTGTCGTTACGGGTTCTATTGCCATGTTTGCGAGGCGGTCGCCCCCATTTATCCGAAAGCTCATCCATGCCATAAATGATTTGCTTGAGGTATTTTAGGTGTGGCTTTATAGATGTTTCTTTCGGTGGAGCTATCTTATCTGTGTCGATTTTCTCGAATGTTGAAGGCACTGGGTCGCCTTTCTTTAAGTCTCGACTTTTTTCATGGTCTGCCTGGAAGTCATAGCTCAAGCCGTCTTTGTACCTGTTCTGATACCTATCGTTTCTTCTGAAAATATATTTTATAAAGAGGTGATTGCCATTTTCAGAAAAAATGACATTTTCGGGGTTTTTACTTTTTGACTCCCGGAAAACTGCGTAGCGCTCAGCCTGTTTTGTGTCGCTGGCACGCTCGCTGTATTGATTGGCATACTCCAGCTTAGGCCATTGGCAGGAAGTAGTAGAGGCGAGCGTTTTTAGTAATAACCTGTCCAGCAATCCTTCTTCGATGATTTCAGACAAGTCATCTGGGCAACCGTGCCAGTCGCCATCAGCCTTACTCAGCAACATTTGTAGCTCGTAAGCTTTTTCGGCGATTTTAGTGTAAACGTTAATCTTTTCTAAACTGCTTTGCCGGTCTTCATTTCGGTGCTCTGGGAAAGCGTATGGCTTTAAAAAAACACTAACAATTAGCTCAAACCATTGACCATCAGTTCCGATAAGTGAGGACAGGTGGCCCCATACAGGCTTCAACTCAGCACTATTGAAAAGCCTTTCTGCGGCTGTTGCTTCTTTTGGATGCCAGCAGCTCTCGGTCTTGAAGCAGGTTGCCAGGCGACGGAGTGCAGTTAGCAGGAGCGGAGGGTAATTCTTTGGCGGGAAGAGGGATTCGCCTATCCTGGGATAGTCGAAATCATGTTCTGCAAGTATTGCGGATTCTTTCTCGAAGTTATCAGTCATTTGGTGCTATCGCTACCGAGCTAAAAGTAAGTCCAGTGCCGTCCATCCTTATTTAAAGCAGGATAGCATAGACTTATTTCTCTGTTCCCATTTTTCGAATGTTCCCAAAGCTAAGAACACATCAAAATCCGGAAAAGGGAACATTTTAATATAATAAAATCAATAGGTTGCGGGTTTTGTTCCCGTTGTTCCCACTGTTCCCACCTGTTTTAAGGGGGGTGTAGGTTATCACTTAGTTAACTGCTCGAAACGGCACTACATTATTCAGTCCAAGTCTTAAGCTATCCAGATAATCAGCCCAGGTTTGCATCATCTCTTTGCGCTGGCTGAGGTGCTTTGTTCGGTTGTAAGCTCGCCCGTTGACATCTTTGACGGCGTGGGCAAGCTGGTGCTCTATCCAGTCCACAGGGAAGTTCAGTTGCTCATCTAGCAGGGTGCGCGCCATTGCTCTAAAGCCGTGGACGGTCATATCTTCGTTGGTGTAACCCATTGTTCGTAACGCCATGCGCAGACCGTTGTCTGACATTGGCCGTGACAAGCTTCTAGCATTGGGGAAAACAAAACGACCGTTACCGGAGTGAAGCCGAATCTCTTTTAATATCTCGATAGCTTGGCTGCTTAGCGGGATAATAAGAGGTTCCTTCATTTTTATTTTTTCTGCGGGTAGGTCTATGCGCATTTCTTCCAGATTGACTTCTTGCCATTCGAGCCTTCTCAGTTCACCTGGTCGGCAAAATATCAAAGGCGCAAGGCGTAGGGCTGACATAACAATGGGGCCAGCCTGGTAGGCGTGAATAGCCAGCATGAGCTTGCCCACTTCTTTTGGTTCGGTGATCGAAGCGTAGTGTTTGGTGGCGCCGGTTTTTAGTGCGTCTTTAAGGTCGGGGGTGGGGTCTCTTTCGGCACGACCAGTACTGACTGCGTAGCGGAATATTTGCCCGGCTGTTTGCCGTGCTTTGCGCACAACGTCTAAAGCGCCTCTACTTTCTATTTTGCGTAGGGCGTGCAATACATCGGGGGCTTTTATCTCGCTAATCGCCGTATTCCCCAGGCTGGGGAAAAGGTCTTTCTCAAGAATTCTCATTAATCGCGCGTCCCCGGACTCGGACTTCTTGCCCCGTTGCTCCAGCCACTCCATGGCGACAACCTTAAAGCTATTGGCAGCGGCTTCCCCTTTTGCCAGCTTAAGGGCTTTTTTCTTCGCCATGGGGTCAATGCCTTCGGCCAGCAAAGAGCGGGCTTGTTCTTTAGCCTTTCTAGCATTGGCTAGAGAGACATCGGGATATACACCAATAGCCAGTAGTTTTTCTTTGTTGCTGAACCGGTACTTCATGCGCCAATACTTACCGCCACTGGGTTTGATTAACAGGAACAACCCCTGGCCATCTGAGAGTTTTTGGTTCTTGGTGGCTGGCTTCGCTGTTTTTATCTTTGCGTCTGTCAGTGTCATGGCTGATATTTGGGGGTACGTGTTTTTAATTTTCTGGAGTACCCCCAAAAGTACCCCGCTTTAGGTCCGGATTAGGGGGTACATTATAGGACTGTGCTGGATAACAAGGCAATAAAAAGCCCAGTGTTTACTGGGCTTGTAGGGCTTTATAGGATTGTATTGGATGTTTGATTGGTGCCCCGGAGAGGCGGCGATATTTATATAAAAATCAACGGCTTGCGAGTCTTAGGCGCGCCTTTGTCGGCGCGGGTTTTCGATTTTTTCGGATTCAAATACGTTGGAGTTGACCCATTCTACTACATCGGCCGCGCGCCACACAGGGCGGCCAACGCCTTTTGTTGAGGGTAGGCGGCCAGGGGCGGGGAAACTGGGCAGTGTGGCGTAGTAGTTGTTAAATCGTGATTTGCTGATGTTGAGATAATCGGCGACTTTCCCCGCGTCCCACAGGTCGATTGCGAGGGGAAACCGGGATGTACCCAGCTTGGCAATGGCGTCGGTGAGGGCTTGGATATCTGTTGAGGTGTTCATGGGTCGCTAGTCTCTGTTGTTGTGCTTTGGTCGCGGCAAAAAGGGCGGTCCAGTTAGCTAAAGTGTTATAGGCAAAGTCTAATTTGGCCGGCAGCTTCGAGTTCTTGTTGACTTATGATTGGGAGGGCGTTTTGGTCAACGTCATCGCAGCAGTTTTTGGCTAGTTCTTCGTCGCAGCCGTAGGCTGCCTGGCAGTGCCCGCAGAGGTACTCTTCACCTACTAGATGAGGGCAGCACTCGAGTGCTTCGTCGTGGTGGTCGTGCAGGTAACCGCACTCGCCGCAGGTATATTTTAGGGTTGGGTTCATGGGTTTTCCCTCTTGGTTTCAGTTATCCAGCCTGGGGGGTTAGGTGTGTGAGGCCGAGGGTGTCGATAAATCGGTCGTCGTCGGCTTTGGTGTTGATGATTTCTTTTTGCCAGCCGATGTTGGCGTTGCTGTAGATAATTTCCCATTCATTGACGAGTTCGGCGAGGTCTGGTGCGTGGGTTTTGCAGGGTTGTGTTGTGGTCTGGCAGTTTTCGGCGGCGCAGGCTTCGTCGATGATGTCTTGTAGTGCCTGGGCCATTGAGGTGCCGATGGTTATGTAGTCGTTTTCGGTGTTCATGATGTAGCACCTGCCTCATATATTTTTGCAATTAGTTTGCCGGTGGCTTTGATGGTTTGCTGCAGCTCGGCGGGATGCAGCGTTCTTTATTGTCGAGGGTGAAGTACACAGCTACGCCGGTGTCAGCGGGTGTTTTCTGCCCGGACCGCGGCAAGCCGTCGGCGCGAAGCGCAAGATTGCTGCTAATAATTACACTGCTGGGGTCGATGCGGTATTTGTGCCCGGCCTGTGTATAGCTTTCGATTTGCCCCATAACACGCCTTGCACCCTGGGCTACGGTAAGGCTTTTAACGCTATAGCTGCTTTTTTGCCCAAAGCGCCCGTAAACTTTTTGGTCGGTTGGTGTGCGCGGGTGCTGTGGTGGCCACGATAGGGGGTTGGCGGTGATTTCGCTCATTT
>JBFJYH010000036.1:0-29090 GCA_041622675.1 Porticoccaceae bacterium | reverse complement strand
TGAGGACGAGGTCTTTAATGCCATTCTTGGCAGCTTGGGTGAGCGCTCTGTCGATCTTGTGATTTCTGATATGGCGCCTAATATGAGTGGTGTCAAGGCAGTGGATCAGCCTAGGGCAATGTATTTGGTGGAACTGGCGTTGGACTTTGCGCGTCAGGTGTTGGCTCGCGATGGTGCGTTTCTCGCAAAGGTTTTTCAGGGTGAGGGCTTCGACACACTGGTTCGAGAATTGCGTGTCGATTTTACGAGTGTTTCTATAAAAAAACCGGCTGCCTCGAGAGCACGGTCTAGCGAAGTCTATTTTCTCGCGCGAGGATTTCGAACGAAATTGTGATGGTTTACAGCGTGTTCGCGAAAAAGGGTTATACTCAGCTGAGAACATTGCTTGATGAAATGAATGCGTATTAAAACTGGCAGATAGCTGGTGCGGGGGTAGTATCTTGAACGAAATGGCCAAAAATCTAATTTTATGGGTGATTATTGCAGCAATATTGCTGTCAATATTCCAAAATTTTAAAGAGGGACCAACGCCAAATAGTATCAGCTATACGAATTTTGTCGATGAAGTGCAGGGCGATCGTGTGCGTAGCGTTGTTATCGAGGGGCAGGTTATTGAGGGCGAATACCATGATGGTGCGCGCTTTCGCACCGTGCGGCCCGATGTCTATGATGGTGGGATGATGAATGATCCTCTCAATCATAACGTGAACGTGGAGGGTCGGGAGCCTCAAAAGCCCAGCATCTGGATGCAGTTATTGATGGCGGCTTTCCCAATTTTGCTGATTGTACTTATTTTTATGTTTTTTATGCGCCAGATGCAAGGCGGTGCGGGTGGTGCCGGCCGTGGTGGACCCATGTCCTTTGGCAAAAGTAAGGCAAAATTATTGAGTGAGGATCAGGTTAAAACGACGTTTGCTGATGTCGCTGGTGTTGATGAGGCGAAGGAAGAGGTAGGAGAATTAGTTGAATTTCTCCGTGACCCCTCCAAGTTTCAAAGCCTTGGGGGGCGTATACCCCGCGGTGTTTTGATGTCGGGTCCCCCTGGGACGGGCAAAACCCTACTTGCCAAGGCAATTGCAGGGGAGGCCAAGGTCCCTTTCTTTTCTATCTCGGGGTCTGATTTTGTCGAAATGTTCGTCGGTGTCGGTGCGTCGCGTGTGCGCGATATGTTTGAGCAAGCAAAGAAACAGGCGCCGTGTATTATTTTTATTGATGAGATTGACGCGGTTGGTCGCACGCGTGGCGGAGGCGTAGGTGGCGGCAATGACGAGCGAGAGCAAACACTTAACCAGCTATTGGTTGAGATGGACGGCTTTGAAGCCAATGACGGTGTGATTGTTATCGCAGCTTCTAACCGTCCTGATGTACTAGATAAGGCATTGCTACGCCCCGGTCGTTTTGATCGGCAGGTTTACGTTGGCTTGCCAGACATTCGCGGTCGTGAGCAAATATTAAAAGTGCATGTTCGCAAGGTCCCGCTCGATGATAAGATAGACTTGGGTATTATTGCGCGGGGTACACCGGGATTTTCCGGGGCCGACTTGGCAAATTTGATTAATGAAGCTGCTCTCTTTGCTGCACGGGCCAATCGTCGTTTATTGACAATGGAAGAATTTGAACACGCCCGCGATAAGATTTTGATGGGTGCTGAACGCCGTTCCATGGTGATGTCGGAAGAAGAGAAGGCGAATACGGCCTATCATGAGGCGGGGCACGCCATCGTGGGGCGCTTGGTGCCTGAGCATGACCCTGTGCATAAGGTTAGTATTATTCCACGCGGTCGAGCTCTCGGTGTCACGCAGTTTCTGCCTCAGGAAGACCAGTACAGCTATAGTAAGCGAAAGTTAGAGGGGCAGTTGTGTAGTCTGTATGGTGGGCGTATAGCCGAAGAGTTGATACACGGCTTAGATGGCGTGACTACGGGCGCATCCAATGACATCGAGCGTGCTAGCCAATTGGCACGTAGTATGGTGACGCGTTGGGGGTTGACTGAAAAACTGGGCCCTATTTTATACGGTGACGAAGAATCGGCAATACCAGGGCAGGCTGGCAAGAATTTTTCCGGTACGATTTCCCAGCAAATTGATGAAGAGGTTCGAAATATTGTCGACTCAACTTATGGTCGTGCTGAGACATTACTTAAAGAGAATATTGATATTCTTCACGCCATGAAGGAGGCGTTGATGGAATACGAAACCCTTGATTCAGAGCAGGTCGATGACCTGATGGCCCGTCGGAAGGTTCGTCCTCCGCGTGACTGGCATGATTTTGACCACCCAGCAGGTGATGCTGAGGCTGATGCCGAGTCAGTCTCTAGTGATAAGCCAGGTGCTGGTATTGGTGGCGCTGTCGAAGATAACTGACACGCTGTTATTTGCTGGCGAGCCACCGGATAGGTTCTATCCGGTGGCTTTTTTAATTCGCGGGGTTACTCACTATGATGTCCTTTATGGAGCGCATCACGCAGCGAAAACGTCCTTTGGTGATGGCTATTCTAAATCTGACGCCGGATTCTTTTTCTGATGGCGGCAATTTATTTCATAACGATAAGGTTGATTTGGATGCAGTCTTGCGCCGTGCGCAAGACTGCATCGATGAGGGGGCAGACTTATTAGATATTGGTGGTGAGTCAACCCGTCCTGGTGCCGATGCAGTGCCATTGAGTGCTGAGTTGAATAGAGTATTGCCGGTGATAGAGGCTCTTCGTAGTCGCTTTGACATTCCCTTATCGATTGACACGAGTAGTCCTGTGCTGATCGCCGAAGCGGCGAGTAGAGGAGCTGTGCTGCTTAACGATGTCCGGGCTCTGGGCCGTGAGCATGCCATTGAGTCTGCGGCAGCGAGTAGTCTTGTGATTTGTTTAATGCATAGCCTTGGTGAGCCACAGGTCATGCAGAATGACCCACAGTATGGGGATGTTGTCGAAGAGGTTCTTCTCTATTTGCGCCAGCGTATTCGTGCTTGTGAGCAGGCGGGTATTGTTAGTTCTCGTTTGGTGCTCGATCCTGGCTTTGGCTTTGGCAAAACCTTTGAGCAAAACGTGGCTTTATTTAGAGCGCTGCCGGACTTTGTTGCGGAGGGCATCCCCGTAATGGTTGGCGTTTCACGCAAGTCAATGGTTGGCGTCATGCTCGATAAACCCGTTAAACAGCGCGTTTTTGGAAGTGCTGCGTTAGCTGTTTTGGCTGCGCAGGCAGGGGTCGCTATTTTGCGAGTCCATGATGTTGCTGCGACAGTAGACAGTTTGAAGGTCTTGAGGGCTGTACAGGGGTAGAGTTGTTGTGTGAGCCTGACTTTGAGTTGTTAGCAAGTGGAAATGGAGTAAGAAAGGTCATGAAAAAGCAGTTTTTTGGTACCGATGGGATTCGTGGTTGTGTGGGTGAGCACCCAATAACGGTAGACTTTGTGCTCAAGCTGGGCTGGGCGGCAGGTAAGGTGTTTGCAAAGTCGAGTAAGGGGCGCAACCTGATTCTTGTCGGCAAAGATACCCGAGTCTCTGGTTATATGTTCGAGTCGGCGTTGGAGGCTGGAATTATCGCAGCGGGTGTTGATGTCGGTTTGCTGGGCCCAATGCCAACCCCGGCTATTGCTTACTTAAGTCGTACCTTTCGCGCTCAAGCAGGCATAGTGATCAGTGCATCCCACAATGCTTACCAGGATAATGGCATTAAATTTTTCGGCAGCGACGGTTATAAATTGTCAGATGATATAGAGCTAGAAATAGAGAGCTATTTGCAGCAGGGCATTGTGACCTGTGGCTCTAACGAGCTGGGTCGTGCCTCACGGATTGGCGATGCGGCTGGACGATATATCGAATTTTGTAAGGGCACGCTACCCAGCGGTGTTAGTTTTGCGGGTCTTAAAATAGTCGTTGATTGCGCCAATGGTGCTACTTATCACGTTGCTCCCGATGTCTTTCGGGAGCTCGGTGCTGAGGTGGTAGAGGTGGGCACCGAGCCGGATGGCCTGAATATCAATCATCAGTGTGGCTCTACTAGCCCCCAGCAATTATCGAGAGAAGTGTTAGAGCTAGGTGCGGATATTGGTATTGCTTTTGATGGTGATGGCGACAGGGTTCTTTTTGTCGATGCTAATGGTGAGATTGTTGATGGCGACGAGCTACTCTATGTTATTGCTGTGTTTCGTCGGGCAAATGACCTGCCGTGTTCAGGTGTCGCGGGTACTTTAATGAGTAACTTCGGTCTGGAAAAAGCGTTGGCTGAGCTGAATGTCCCTTTTGCACGGGCAAAAGTTGGTGATCGGCATGTCATTGAAACCATGAAAAAAAATCAGTGGGAACTGGGTGGTGAGAACTCAGGACATATTGTATGTGGTGATATTACGACCACGGGTGATGGTGTGGTTGCGGCGTTGCAAGTAGTGCGGGCTATGATTGCAGATGGGAAGCCTCTGGCTGAGCTGTGCGATAATTACCACAAGTTGCCACAAACAATGATCAACGTTGCAGTAAAAAAGTCAGTTGATCTGCATTCGAATAATGATGTAAAAAAAGCTATTTTGAACGCCGAAAAAAAATTGGCGGGTAATGGTCGTGTACTTTTGCGCCCCTCAGGCACTGAGCCGGTAATAAGGGTAATGGTTGAGGGCGATGATGCCTCTCTTGTCGGCGAGTTGGTGCGGCAAATCGCCGATACGGTTAGCGACCAGGTTGCGTAATTGCTTTGAGATATAATGTTTCAAGATATCTTGTATAAGTGTTGCAACTTGGTTAACATGGCGGCCGTTTTCAGAGGGGCGCAGTCGATGAAAGAGGTGTGCGGAGAATGATGCGTAGGCCTTTGGTAGTTGGCAACTGGAAAATGAATGGCTCGCGGTCAGGATCGATTGAATTGTCGAGGAGTATTGCGGATAATTTTAGTGTCAGTGAAGCCTCCTATGATTGTGCAGTCTGCCCGCCCAATGTGTTTCTCGCTGATGTCGCTGCAATGCTTGGTGGCAGTGGTGTTAGCCTCGGAGCGCAGAATGTTAGCCAGTATGAAAGGGGTGCCTACACGGGTGAAGTGTCGGCGAGTATGCTGGCGGGATTGGGTTGTGGCTATGTGTTGGTTGGGCATTCTGAACGCCGCATCTACTTTGGTGAAACTGTCCAGCAGGTGGCTGAGAAGTTTATAGCTGCGCAAGCGGGAGGTTTGGTGCCGATACTTTGTGTTGGTGAGAGCCTTGAGGAGCGACAGCAAGGTAGGGCTTTTGACATTATTGCTAAACAGCTGGATGCGGTAGTTGAGATTGCAGGTGTGGAGGCTCTCGCGACAGCTGTTATTGCCTATGAGCCTGTCTGGGCTATTGGGACTGGCGAGGTGGCAAGTCCGGGAGAAGCGCAAGAAGCTCTGGCTTTTATTCGGGCCAGACTGGGCAAAACAGCCAATGCTATGCGCCTGCTATACGGTGGTAGTGTTAGTGTGGAAAATGCTGTTCAGTTATTTAGGCAGCAAGATATCGATGGTGCTCTGGTGGGCGGCGCATCACTACACGCGGAACAATTTATGGCAATTTGTCAAATGGCGGAGGCGTAATGGAAAAGGTGGTGCTCGTTGTCCACTTGCTAACAGCTTTGGCTATTATCGGCATGATTTTAGTGCAGCAGGGCAAGGGTGCTGATGCTGGTGCGTCATTTGGTGCAGGTGCTTCGCAAACCTTGTTTGGTAGTGGGGGTACTTGGAACTTTTTTAGTAAGGCGACAGCAATACTGGCGACATTGTTTTTTACGACAAGCTTTGCCTTGGCGGTGATTGCAAAGAACTCGGCGGGTATTGATAAAGAGGTGTTGCCTGCTATTGAGCTATTAGAGGCTCAAGCACCTGTTCTCGAAGAGGATAGTGCTATCCCTGTGCTTGAGAGTCAGTCAAGCGATGGTGGGAGCTTGGAGCTGCCAGAACTTGAAGATTCCACAGGCGATTTGGTCTTGCCTCCGGAACAGTCGACTGACTGAAATTGATGGGTTTGAATTAATAAAGGGACGGTGTTTGTTTCGTCTCATTTATCGGATCTTTAAAGTTGAGTAAAAAGTTTTTGCCCAAGTGGTGGAATTGGTAGACACGCTATCTTGAGGGGGTAGTGGCGTAAGCCGTGCCGGTTCAAGTCCGGCCTTGGGCACCATTTTTAAGCCTTCGGTACAGCTGATGTATCAAGGAGATTAGAATTAAAGTTTTGAATTTATCAATAGGCTGAAAAAGCCTTGACGCTTATAGGGCAGAGCCATATAATTCGCGCCCCTGAAACGAGCGATTTACCAGAATCGCAAGATTGGCGTCTGAAGGGCTGAAAGTGTTAGTTTGATGTAAAGTTTTTGTTGCGGGGTGGAGCAGTCTGGTAGCTCGTCGGGCTCATAACCCGAAGGTCGTAGGTTCGAATCCTGCCCCCGCTACCAAATTCTACGCCGTTGCGGCGTAGCGCGCGAAGCCCCTGTTTACAGGGGCTTTTTGTTATTGGAGTTGTCAAAACCCCCGGTGGGGATTTGGCTTGCAAGCATAAGGTAAGGTAAATGGCCCTAGGGCAAAACGCTTTACAAGCACTGATTGAGCCGGTGGTACAGGCTTTGGGTTGTGAACTGTGGGGTATAGAATACTTCCGGGCAGGTCAACGCAGTGTATTACGGGTTTATATCGACAAGGTTGAGGGCGTTGATATCGATGATTGCCAGCGTGTCAGTCGTCAGCTTGGCAGTGTATTTGATGTCGAAGATCCAATAGGTGGCGAATATACACTTGAAGTATCTTCTCCCGGTCTCGACCGTCCTCTATACACGCTGGCACAGTATGAAAAGCTTGCGGGTGAGTATGTTGATTTACAATTGCGTTTTCCCTTTGAAGGACAGCGTAAATTTAAAGGTTTATTAAAAGGTGTGGAAGCTGAGGATGTGGTTCTTGTGGTCGGTGAGCAAGAATATATGTTTCCGTTTGAAAGTATCGAGAAAGCGAAGGTTGTGCCCCAATTCTAAACTAGGGGCAGGAGAGGCTTGCGGATGAATAAAGAAATATTTCTAGTCGCTGAAGCGGTATCAAATGAAAAGGGTGTCTCGAAAGAGGTTATCTTCGAGGCGATGGAAGAAGCCCTGGCGATGGCAGCCAAAAAACGCTACGACGAGGAGTCGAATATTCGTGTGGTCATTGACCGAGAGAGTGGCGATTACGAGACCTTCCGCTGGTGGGATGTGGTCGATGATGACACGCTGGCAGAGCTCGGCACACAGTTCACTCTAGAAGAAGCTCACGAAAAAGATGCCAGTCTTGTCGCCGGTGATACCTTCGAAGAACAGGTTGAAAATGTCAAGTTTGGTCGCATTGCGGCTCAAGCTGCGAAACAAGTTATTGTACAGAAAGTACGAGATGCTGAGCGGGAGTTAGTTGCTGCACGCTATGAAGGGCGAGTGGGTGAGCTAGTAAGTGGCACCGTGAAGAAAGTGACCCGCGAGCATATTATTGTCGATTTGGGCAACAATGCTGAAGGGTTGTTGTCTCGTGAAGAGTTGGTGGGTCGAGAAGTATTCCGTATTAATGATCGGGTTCGTGCGATTCTGTTTGCCATTCGTTCTGAAGGTCGTGGTCCGCAATTGTTACTCAGCCGCTCCTGCAAAGAAATGTTGATTAAACTTTTCCAGATTGAAGTCCCGGAAATATCAGAGCAGGTCATTGAAATCCGTGCGGCTTCACGTGATACCAATGGTGCCAGAGCAAAAATAGCAGTTAAGACCAACGATGGCCGAATGGACCCCATAGGTGCCTGCGTGGGCATGCGCGGTGCTCGTGTCCAGGCGGTATCAAACGAACTCGGTGGCGAGCGAGTTGATATCGTACTTTGGGATGACAATCCCGCTCAGTTGGTTATTAATGCGATGGCACCAGCTGAAGTTGAGTCGATTATTGTCTATGAAGAAACAAATACCATGGATGTTGCAGTCGGTGAAGAAAATCTAGCTCAGGCCATTGGTCGCGGCGGTCAAAATGTACGCCTAGCGTCAGAGCTGACAGGGTGGGATATCAACGTGATGACCACTGAGGAAATCGAAGCTAAGCAGCATGACGAAGCCGGTAATTTCATCGAAAACTTCATGACTAAGCTGGATGTTGAAGAGGACGTCGCGGCTATTCTTGTCGAAGAAGGTTTTACCTCTGTCGAAGAAGTCGCTTATGTGCCGTTGGAAGAACTACTGGCAATTGACGGTTTTGATGATGAAATTGCCGAGGAGTTGCGGGCGCGAGCCAAAGATGCATTGTTGACTAATGCGCTGGTTCACGAAGAGGAGTTGGCTACTGCGGCACCGGCAGAAGATCTGCTGACCATGGAAGGGATGGATCAAACTCTAGCGTGTACGCTAGCTACAAATGGCATTATTACGATGGAAGATCTGGCTGAACAGGCGGTTGATGAGCTACTAGATTTGGGCGTTGATGCCGAACGCGCTGCAGCACTAATTATGACGGCCCGAGCGCCGTGGTTTGAGGAAGATGCGGGTTGATAAAGACCTGCAATGGCTCAAGACAAAACACTGAGGAAAGGCAATGGCTGAAGTTACTGTAAGTGAACTCGCCGGTGTAGTAGGCGCATCCGTTGAGCGTTTGTTGACACAGATGAAAGAGGCGGGGCTCCCGCAAACGTCGGCTGATGCCAGCGTTTCAGACGAAGAAAAACAAGCGTTGTTGGTGTATTTGAAAGGCCTGCACGGTGAGAAGGGTAGTGCTCCAAAGAAAATCACTCTACGACGTAAAAGTATCGGTACGCTAAAAACTGGCGCCGGTCGCAAATCTGTGAATGTTGAAGTTCGCAAGAAGCGTACCTATATCAAGAAAGACACAGAGGAAGTCGTCTCTGAGCAAGAAGCTGCGGGTGAATCTCCACAGACAATCGATGCTCAGTCTGAAGGGGCTGCAAACATAGAGTCGCAAACGCCAGACACAATAGTCTCTGAGGCCGTAGTCGCTGAAACAGAAATAAAGGCCTCACAAGCAGAAGCGGAAAAGGCAGCAGAAGCAGAAAAGGCGGCAGAAGCGGCAGAAGCGGCAGAAGCGGAAAAAGCGGCAGAAGCGGCAGAAGCGGAAAAAGCAGCAGAAGCGGAAAAAGCAGCAGAAGCGGAAAAGGAAGCAGAAGCGGAAAAGGAAGCAGAAGCGGAAAAGGCAGCAGAAGCGGAAAAGGCAGCCAAACCAGCCTCTCCAGCGAGACCTCTGCATACACCTTCGCGTTTAGTTGATGATGTTGAGGCTAAACGTATTGCTTCAATTTTAGCGCGTAAAGAACGAGAAAAAATTGCAAAACAAGAGCTCGAACAACGCAAGCTTGAGAAGGCTCGTGAAGAAGAAGAAAGTAAAGCTCGCCTTGAAGCGGAACGTGCAGCTCGTGCGGCTAAAGCTAAGCCCGCTGATGGTGCCAAACCAGAGAGCCCTCTTGCCCGTCTGGGTCGTGTGCGTGAAAAACCGGTGGCAGAAGAAGAAGAGCAAAAGACACGTCGTAAAAAAGCAGTTAAAGGGTCTCGCAAGCAACGTCCTGAAGATCTGATTAAAGAAGCAGATCTCGATCTCGCCGAGAACCGCAAGAAAGGTCCGCTGCGTTCAGGTGGCCCGATTGTAAAGGTCAAAAATGTTCACGTCTTTAAGAAACCCACTGACAAAGTCGTCCACGAGGTTGAGATTGGCGAGACAATTGTCGTTTCTGAGTTGGCGTCCAAAATGGCGCTTAAGGCTAACGTCGTCATCAAAGCACTGATGAAAATGGGCACCATGGCCACTATTAATGACAGTGTTGACCACGACACAGCGAGCTTGATTGTTGAAGAGCTGGGCCATAAGCCTGTCGCCATGTCCGACGGTGTTGAAGATGAACTCCGTGAAATGATGCAAGCTGTCGAGGCCTCTGCTGAAGAAACGCGCGCGCCGGTAGTGACGGTGATGGGCCATGTTGATCACGGCAAAACATCCTTGCTCGACTATATTCGCGAGTCACGTGTTGCCTCGGGTGAAGCAGGTGGTATAACCCAGCATATCGGTGCCTATCATGTGGATACCCCACACGGCATGGTCACGTTCCTCGATACACCAGGACATGCGGCGTTCACCGCAATGCGCGCACGTGGTGCAAAATCGACTGATGTTGTGATTTTGATCGTTGCTGCAGATGATGGAGTGATGCCACAAACCGAAGAGGCCATACTACACGCAAAAGCGGCTGGAGTACCGATCATTGTCGCCATTAATAAAATGGACAAAGAGGGTGCTGACCCCGAGCGTGTGACTAGCGAACTGGCTGCGAAAGACGTAATACCCGAAGAATGGGGTGGCGATACGCAGTTCGTTAAAGTTTCTGCCCATACCGGCGAAGGTATTGACGCTTTACTAGAAGCCGTCTTGTTACAAGCTGAGCTACTCGAGTTGAGCGCTTCTACAGATGGTGTTGCACGCGGTGTGATTGTTGAGTCCCGCATAGCAAAAGGTCGCGGCGTGGTTGCCACTGCCCTGGTACAGTCTGGCACATTGCGTAAAGGCGACTACCTGTTAGCGGGTAGTAGCGTCGGAAAAATTCGTGCTATGAGTGATGAAGCGGGCAAGGCAGTCCTTGAGGCTGGGCCTTCAATTCCGGTTGAAATTCTTGGTCTCGATACGCCCCCCGATGCGGGGGATGATTTTGCTGTGGTGAGTGATGAGCGTAAAGCAAAAGAAGTCGCTCAAGCTCGACAGCAAAAAGAACGCGATGATCGGGTTGCACGTCAAAAATCTAATAAACTTGAAAATATGTTCGCCGGATTTGAGGGCACTGAGAGAAAAATTCTTCCGGTGCTCGTTAAGACAGATGTCCGTGGTTCACTGGAAGCGATCCTCGCCTCTCTCGCTGATATCGGTAACGATGAAGTTGCCGTCAATGTGGTGAGTTCGGGTGTCGGAGGTTTGACCGAGTCGGATATTAACTTGGCGGCTACCTCGGGTGCTGTCGTGGTTGGTTTTAACGTTCGGGCAGAAGTTTCTGGGCGTCGTATCGCTGAAGCAGAAGGTGTTGATATTCGCTACTACAGCGTTATTTACAATCTTCTCGACGATATCAAAGACGCTCTCTCGGGTATGCTTGCCCCCGAGATTCGTGAAGAAATTGTTGGTATTGCCGAAGTTAAAGAAGTCTTCAGTTCACCGAAATACGGTCAAATTGCTGGTTCAATCGTCACCGAAGGCACGGTTTATCGCAATAAACCAATTCGTGTCTTACGTGAAAATGTCGTTATTTATGAAGGCGAGCTCGAATCTCTGCGTCGTTTTAAAGACGATGTTAATGACGTGCGCAGCGGCACAGAATGTGGCATCGGCGTTAAAGACTACACCGATGTTAAACCAGGCGATCAGATCGAAGTCTTCGATGTGAAAGAAATTGAGCGCAGTCTTTAGTTGATTGCAACGAATTGATTTCTTGTTAATGAATAGCACAGTTATGAAAAGGGGCCACTGAGTAGTGCCGAGAGAATTTACCCGCGCCGAACGCGTTGCCGATGCTTTGCAGCGCGAGTTGGCTGGTTTGATCCGTGAAGAAATGGGTGACCCCCGTGTTAATTTTGTCAATATTACTGCTGTTGATGTCAGTCGAGACTTGTCTGCCGCGAAAGTCCATGTCAACTATGTCCAAGCGCGAGAGCTAGCTGAGCGCGCAGCGGGTGTAAAAGTACTCAATGGTGCTTGCGGTTTTCTACGCACAAAACTAGCGAAGCGTATGCAATTGCGGATTGTCCCCAGTTTGACCTTTATTTACGACGACAGTGGCCGTCGTGGTCAGGAGCTGTCAGCGTTAATTGACACTGCATTGGCGGCTGATAAACAAAATGAAAAGCTATCGGGTGATACATAGTGGCTCGACGTCGCCAGCGCCCTCGCGGTAGACCCATTGACGGGATTTTAATACTTAATAAGCCCCAGGGTGTGACCTCTAATGATGCTCTGCAGCAGGTTAAGTATTTATTTTATGCTGCCAAAGCGGGTCATACGGGTAGCCTCGATCCCTTAGCCACAGGGGTATTGCCTATCTGCTTGGGCGAGGCAACCAAGTTTACCCAGTTCCTGCTGGAGGCTGACAAAACCTACCAAAGTACTTTCTGCCTCGGTGTGGCCACCGAAACCGGTGATTCCGATGGTGAAACAGTCAGCATTACTGATGCCTCTGCTTTAACTCAAGCGCAGTTGGAGCAGGCTATTGAAGCTTTTCGTGGTGAGATTAAACAAATTCCATCGATGTATTCAGCACTGAAACATAATGGCCAGCCACTGTATAAATTAGCCCGTCAGGGCATCACTGTAGAGCGTGAAGCACGGGATGCGACTATCTACAACTATGAAATAATGGCTTTTCGCCCTGGTGAAAAAGCTGAACTTGATGTTGAAATCAGTTGTAGCAAAGGAACTTATATTCGCACCTTGGCTGAAGACCTCGGTAAGGCAGTCGGCTGTGGTGCCCATGTGACGCGACTACACCGTACAGTGGCGGGGCCCTTTCGCGAAGATGAGTCGATTACGCTGGCTCAATTAGAAGCCCTGCGTGAAGGTAAGCGTGCTGAAGACCTCGACTTCTTGCTCAAGCCCCTCGATGCGGCGGTTAGCGATGCCCTTTCAGTGGAGTTGAGTGAAAGCATGGCGTGGTATTTCCGCCAGGGCCAGGCTGTGATGAGCCCAGAGGTCTATCGTCAGTCAGAAGAAGGCGATATAGTGCGTATCTTTCACACCGACGGTGATTTTATGGGTGTCGGTGAAGTATTGGACGACGGGCGAGTGAAGCCCCGTCGCTTAGTGGCAAGTGCGCAATAGACCGTATTTGTCGTATAACGATCGAAGCGGTTATTAGCGAGCTTGCAATGAATTGCTGGAATAATCCAGCGTAATTAGGCTATCTATAAATATGCGTGGATAAGCCCGAATAATGTGCATATTGGAGAAAGTAAAATGGCGTTAAGTGCAGAAGAGAAAGCAGCAATTGTAAAGGATAATGCGCAGGCAGAAGGGGACACTGGTTCTCCCGAAGTGCAGGTGGCATTGTTGACCGCGAATATTAACAAACTACAAAGCCACTTTACCGGCAATAAAAAGGACCACCATTCGCGCCGTGGTTTGATTCGTATGGTTAATCAGCGTCGTAAGTTGCTTGATTATTTAAAAAGTAAAAATGCTGAGCGTTATAGCCAGCTGATTGCGAAGCTTGGATTACGCCGATAACTCATTCCACTAACGGCCCCCGATGGGGCCGTTAGTATTTATAAATAGGTGAAAATAGTGAACCCCGTAAGTAAATCATTTCAATATGGCAAGCACACGATAACCCTGGAAACTGGCCGTATCGCCCGCCAGGCCACTGGTGCTGTGCTGTGCAGTATGGACGACACCATGGTGTTGTGTACTGTTGTCGCTCGTAAAGAAGCTAAACCCGGTCAGGACTTTTTTCCTCTGACGGTTAATTATCAAGAAAAAGCCTATGCGGCAGGTAAGATCCCGGGTGGGTTTTTCAAGCGTGAAGGTCGACCCAATGAGAAAGAGACGCTGACTTGTCGTTTGATTGACAGGCCCATTCGTCCTTTATTTCCAGCGGGTTTTAAAAATGAAGTTCAGGTCGTACTGACAGTGATGTCGGCCAACAAAGATATTGATCCCGATATCGCCTCATTGATCGGTGCCTCTGCAGCACTGGCTATTTCCGGTGTCCCCTTCAACGGCCCAATTGGTGCTGCACGTGTTGGATACAGTGACGATGAAGGGTATATCCTTAACCCTACGTATACAGATCTCGCTACTTCAGATCTTGACATGGTCGTCGCTGGTACCAAAGACGCCGTGTTGATGGTTGAATCTGAAGCTAAAGAGTTATCAGAAGACTTGATGTTGGGCGGCGTACTCTATGCCCACCAGGAAATGCAGGCAGTGATTCAGGCCATCGAGGAGCTGGTTCGCGAAGCTGGCAAGCCTGCGTGGGATTGGCAGGCGGCTCCCGAAAACGTTGAGCTCAGTGCCGCGCTTAACGCGGCAGTAGGTGCTGACGTTGAAGCCGCCTATCAAATTACTGACAAACAAGCGCGCACTGCACGTCTTGACGAAATCCGTGACACAGCTATTGCCCAGTTAGTGAGCGAAGAGAGCGGTGTTGCTGAAGAAGATGTACGGGAAACGTTTAAAAAATGTGAAAAGAACATCGTTCGCGGTCGAATTATCCGTGGTGAAGCGCGTATTGATGGGCGCAATAGTACTACCGTCCGGCCCATAGCTGTCGATGTTGGCATTTTGCCGAAAGTACATGGTTCTTCTTTGTTTACTCGTGGAGAAACTCAGGCCATTGTTACAGCGACCTTGGGCTCGCTGCGTGATGCTCAGAACATCGATGCCCTTGAGGGCATGAAGCGCGATGCCTTTATGCTGCACTATAATTTCCCTCCCTACTCGGTGGGTGAAGCGGGCCGCATGGGTGGCACCAGCCGTCGCGAGACCGGTCATGGTCGCCTGGCGCGACGCGGTATAGCGGCTGTTCTACCCAACGATGAAGATTTCCCCTACACCATCCGAGTGGTTTCGGAGATTACTGAATCTAACGGATCAAGTTCCATGGCTTCAGTGTGTGGCTCTAGCTTAGCTCTAATGGATGCCGGTGTTCCTATCAAAGCCCCCGTTGCCGGTATTGCCATGGGGCTGGTTAAAGAAGACCAAGGCTTTGCCGTACTGACCGATATTCTCGGTGATGAAGACCACCTCGGCGACATGGACTTTAAAGTGGCGGGTAGTGCCGCTGGTATTACCGCTCTGCAAATGGATATCAAGATAGAAGGTATCACTGAAGAAATTATGCAGGAGGCTTTGACCCAGGCACTAGCCGCGCGTTTGCATATTCTTGGTGAAATGAACAAGACGCTGGAAGTCAGCCGTGATGATGTTGCCGAATCAGCGCCACGCTACCACACCCTGAAAATTGATCCGGACAAAATCCGCGATGTTATCGGTAAGGGCGGCGCCACAATTCGTATGCTCACCGAGGAAACCGGTGCGACGATCGATATTGAAGACGATGGCAGCATTCGTATCTATAGTGATGACCGCGAGGGCTTGAAGGATGCCATTTTCCGCATCGAAGAAATCACCGCAGAAGCTGAAGTTGGTCGTATTTATGACGGTACTGTTGCTCGCGTTGTAGACTTTGGTGCCTTTGTGACAATTATGCCCGGTACTGATGGCTTGGTGCATATCTCACAAATTGCCCAGGAGCGCGTTGAAAAGGTGACTGACTATCTGTCAGAAGGTCAGCAAATCAAGGTTAAAGTCCTCGATGTTGATGCCCGTGGCCGTATTAAACTGTCGATGAAAGAAGTGTCCGAAGCTGAAGGTGGCTTGCCACCGAAAACCGAGGATGCAGCGCCAGCTTCAGAGTAACTTTCTGAGCCAACGCAGCTAAAAACGGGGCTTTGTGCCTCGTTTTTTTTGCCCAAAAAACACCGGGCTTGTGCCAGGGTGATTATCAGTACAAGCTGTTGGCCGTAACTCAAGGTATGAACAGGACGATGAAAATTCAGGGGCTTTATAGCGGAAAGTCGCAACTGCTACAGTCATCAGGTGAATACACAGGTATTTATAAAGCACCCCTGAGTCATGTCAGAGTTGATGAACTGGGCATTAAGGGCGATGAACAGGTCGACAAACGCTATCATGGCGGCTCTGATAAAGCCCTGCATCAATACTCTCTACACGGCTATAGGCGTCTTGGTGACACTTATGTTCAACTGAGAGGTGTTGCGGTGCCGGGTTCCATTGGTGAAAATATTACCGTCGCTCAAATGGCAGAGGAGAACGTGTGCATTGGCGATATCTACCGTTTCGGTGGCGTTGTGGTACAGGTGTCTGAACCACGACGGCCCTGCTGGAAAATTAATGCCAAATTCAAACAAACGGGTTTAACTGAATTTATTGCCAGAGAAGGCGTCACCGGTTGGTATTATCGCGTTCTTGAGGCTGGAGAGATTCGCTTGGGTGATGAGACTGAGCTGTTAGAACGATTCAACCCCCAGGTCAGTATCGCTTATTTTAACCAAGTGCTAAATATGCCCGAACAGAGTCGTGGCAGTCTTAGCGCCTTAATTGAAAGCGTCGGTTTGGCTGCTTATTTAAAGGCTCGTCTTGAACAGCAAAGCGCCGAACTCGATAATTAAGGCTGCGTGTATATCGAGGCACAACTTCATGATGCCTGAATTTATTTCCATTACTGAGATAATTTATGATCAATAATCAAGGTCTTCTTGTAAGCGATGAAGACACTCGCTCGATGGCAATTGATGACTACCTCCGCCCCGGGGTGTTTATTGATTCAGACCACCCTTCTGTCAATGCATTTACCAACAAAATTCTGGCGACAGTGGAGCCAACGCCGATAGAGCGGGCTGTGGTTCTTTACTATGCGGTTCGCGATGGACTTCGCTACGACCCCTATTCAATGGATATGGCAGCCGATAATTTTGTCGCCAGCCATATTGTTACGCAAAAATCAGCCTTTTGTATTCCCAAGGCCATTTTATTAACAGCCTGTGCTCGCGCTGCAGGTATTCCGGCGCGTATCGGTTATGCTGATGTGAGGAATCATCTCTGCTCGCCAAAGCTAAAAGCGGCGATGGCCGGCAATGATCTATTTGTTTACCACGGCTATGTCGAGATGTATTTAGAAGGGCAATGGGTAAAATCCACTCCTGCCTTTAACCACGAATTATGTGAAAAAGTCGGTATTGAAGCACTAGGGTTTAATGGTCGTGATGATTCTATGATGCATCCTTTTGACAAAGAGGGGCGCCAGCATATGGAATATGTTAAGGATCATGGGCACTTTTTTGATCACCCCCACGAGCGTGTTGAATCAACCTTTGGAGAGGTTTACGGTGATCTCGGGCTTGCCCTTGATGGTGAGGGAGATTTTGCCAGCGAAGTAAGTACTCGCTAAGTTCTGTCGTTTGGCATTAATTCATGGTGTTTAATTTAATACCCGATAGCCCCGGCCCGCGAGGCAGTTCTTCAGTACTTTCTGTTTTTCATTGCTCACCTGGCTGGAGCCTTCGACTGCACCAAGTAATCCGCCTGCCCCAGCGGCACGCTTGGCGGTGTCGCTATCGCCAGCAATGGCGCCGACTGCCCCTCCGATGAGTGCGCCGATGACTGTTTTTTCGACAACCGCTCCCCCGACATTAATCTGAGCGGCGAAGTTTCGGCATTCATGGAGGTCCTGATGATAAGTCGCCATATTAACTCCTTTGTTGTCGATAATTACCCCGTCAGCGGGCTGCGCCTGTGGCTTGCTAATACAGCTGACAAGTAAAAATAGTGTGCTTAGTAACCAGACTTTGTACCACTTTTTCATGGTACATACTCCGCCTCATATCATTGTTGCCTAAGAGCGATAAACGCAGTGTGATTTGCCCGCCTGTCGTAACCTCTAAATACACCCTAGCACAGTCGTTGCGGCACTGCGTCAACAGCGTGTGGTTTTTGCACTAAGATAATTAGAGGAGTTAGGTGCGATTTAACACACGAGGTCATTGCATGGCTGGTGGGTAGGGGGAGGTATGCGAATCGGTGTGGTAAAAGAGATCAAAGCACGCGAGAGCAGGGTGGCTTTAACACCAGAGGGGACCTCGGCTCTGGTGGCGCGTCACCACCAGGTTTACGTTGAACGGGGCGCAGGTCAGGGTTCGGGTTTTAGCGATAGGGATTATCGCCAGGTTGGTGGGTATATTGTTTCAACGGCCAAGGCTTGGGACTGCGATATAGTCGTCAAGGTGAAAGAGCCAGTGGCAATGGAGTATGGCTATCTCAAGCAGCAAATACTATTTACTTACTTTCATTTGGCTGGTGCAACGCCTGCCTTGACTCAAGCCTTACTCGCTAGTGGGACTACCGCTATCGCCTATGAAACTGTTGAAGATGCCAGTGGTGGACTGCCCTTACTGGCCCCCATGAGTGCAGTGGCTGGCAGTATGGCGGTGACCGTTGGCAATTATTATCTTGCCCATTTTAACGGTGGCAAAGGCTTGCTGCTTTCCAAACTGTTTGATGGGCGTTTTGGTAAAGTTGTGGTGGTAGGTGATGGTGTCGTGGGTTTGCATGCCGCACGCGTCGCCGACAGCCTGGGTGCCCACGTTTACCTGTGTGGTCTTGACCCCGCACGGGAGACTGAATTCAAAACTTTCGTTTCAACAGAGCTCAACTTTGTGTTGTCGACAACTGACAATATTGCCGCAGAGCTCGGTGATGCAGACCTGTTAATTGGAGCTGTATTGCAACGTGGCGCCCGAGCTCCTCGCCTTGTCGGTGAGGCTATGGTAAAAAAAATGCAGCCGGGTTCGGTGATTGTCGATGTCAGTATCGACCAGGGTGGTTGTATCGAAACCATGCATCCGACCACGCACGATGATCCGGTTTATGTAAAACACGGGATTGTTCACTACGGGGTGACGAATATGCCGGGAGCCTACCCACGACTATCGACGTTGGCGCTGACCCAGGCGACCTTGCCCTATGTGCTGAAGTTGGCGGACAGTGGGATTGCCGCTTTAGATGATGACCCCGGCTTTGCTCTGGGGTTGAATATCCATCAAGGGGAAATTACCTGCGAGGCCGTGGCGCAAGCCCTTCACTTAGCAAGTGCTGATATTAGCTGACGAGTTTGTCAGCGGGTGTGCCGTTGGCGGGTTCCGAGCCGTTACTAAGCTCGTCACGGATACTGTCTACCCCGCGTTGAACGAGGTCTTCTGTGGCGTCGATATTAGCGCGAACTTCCTCCACTTGAACTTCGATATTGGACAACAGGTCTCGGGTTTCAGCAAAACCGTTGCTGAGCCCTTGGGCGGCTTGGTTTAAAAACTCGACTTGTTGTTCACTGCTCGCCGTATCACTGAGACTGGCGAGACCACGTTGTATGGTGCTGAGAGTTTGCCCGGCAACTTGAGTGGGGGAGTTGCTGTTAGTATCTAAGGTGTTGAGTCTTGAAGGGTTTAGTGTTTCCTGAACTTTGCTCAACGCCGCTTGGAGTTGTTGGTTGAGAATTCTTTGTGCATCGCCAGGACTGGTCGTACTGAGGGTCACCTGATTGTCACGGGTAGAGGGTTGGTTGGATGTAACCCTGTGATCCGCACCAATAGTACCCGCTGCGCTAGTGGCTCCTGGTTGGACACCTCTATTTGTGGCGCCGCCAATATTTTGCACGTCCAAGATCTGTACTCCCGGCCAATAACAGGCCTGTAACTGTCTATGGGGATGATATTCCGCCAGTTCTCATTATATGGCACAGGTTATAAACCATGCCATATAACGCTATAACTGTAGTTCAGTTGTAGACACAGGGCAAATATTTGAACAAAGGAAACCATGTTTCTCTGCTTTGGGCCTCAGCACAGAACACGATTGATAAAATCTAGCTCATTAAGTCTGAAAAGAAGGCTCGTAAGTTGTCTTCGCCGCCAACTTCCCAGGCTTTTAAAGCAGCCGTGCCGATAATAGCAATGTCAGCTTTATCCCGGAGGAAGTCGAGGTCAGCCTTTTGACTGACGCCAAAGCCCACGGCAATAGGCAGATTGGTCTGTTGCTTACAGCGGGTGATAAACGCTTTTAGGTCATCGCCCATTTCAGTTTGTCCACCGGTGACACCTTTACGTGCCACTGCGTAAATAAAACCTTCCGCGGCTGCCCCGAGAATGCTTAGGCGAGCATCAGTATTGGTGGGTGTCATCAGCACGATGGGGGCGAGTTCTTCAGCCTGAGAGAGTCGGTGTAGTTCGCCGGCCTCTTCAACGGGCAAATCAGGCAAAATGTATCCGCATCCCCCGGCAGCACTGAGCTGATCGATAAAAGCATGGTGGCCCATTTTAAAGGCAGTGTTGTAGTAGCCCATCATTAATACTTTAAAGGAGAAGTGGTCACTCACTTTTTTCATAAATGCAAAGCAGTCAGCCGGGCGTACGCCACTGTTGACGGCTTCTTGGTTGGCCTTAACAAATAGTGGACCATCGGCTGAAGGTTCAGAAAAAGGGAACTGTAATTCCACCATGTCGACACCGAACTCGGCCATGATTTCGAGTTCACGCCAGTTATCATCGAAAGAAGGGTAGCCACAGACCACGTGAGTCATCAGCAGTAAATCTTTCTGCTGCAGGCGTTCACGCAGGTATTGTTCAAGCACCATATTCTACCGCCTTGTCTTTGATAAATGCCTTCCAATGATCGTCTTCGATGGTGTCGGCGACGGTGAAAATATCTTTGTCACCGCGACCCGATTGATTGATAAGAATGACTTCGTCCTTGCCCATTTTCGGTGCTTCGGCAACGGCCATAGCGAAGGCGTGGGTGCTCTCCAAAGCGGGAATTAGTCCTTCGGTGCGCATCACCAATTTCAGCGTATCGCGCACCATTTCATCGGTAGCTGCCTCAAAGCGCACCCGATCTTTTTCCCATAGATCACTAAGAATTGGGTTGATACCAATGTAGTCGAGCCCAGCGGCGATGGAGTGGGTTTCGAGCATATTGCCGTCATCGTTTTGCAGGAAATAGGTTTTAAAGCCTTGGGCTACACCGACTGTTGCATCGTCGTAGGCTAGTCGTGCGGCATGTAGGCCCGATTCGGGGCCGTGGCCGCCGGCTTCGACACCAATTAACTCGACTTTATCGTCCATAAAGCCCTGAAATATACCAATCGCATTGGAGCCGCCACCGACACAGGCGAAGACGCGGTCGGGTAATTTCCCCGCTTCCTGGATAATCTGCTGGCGTGCCTCTTTGCCGATAATAGCCTGGAAGAAGCTGACCATCTCGGGAAAGGGGTGGGGACCACAGGCGGTGCCCAGCACGTAGTGGGTGTCGGCCATATTGGTCACCCAGTCGCGCAGACATTCGTTGATGGCGTCCTTTAGCGTGCGCTGACCGTCCTGCACCGCCATGACTTCAGCGCCGAGATTTTCCATCCAGAAAACGTTGGGGCGTTGGCGCGCAACGTCGACCGCACCCATATAGATTTTGCAGTCAAAGCCAAAGCGTGCGGCCATTGTCGCGGTGGCAAAGCCGTGTTGGCCTGCACCCGTTTCGGCAATCACACGCTTTTTGCCCAGACGTTTACAGATTAAGCCCTGACCCATGACGTTGTTAATTTTGTGTGAGCCGGTGTGATTGAGGTCTTCGCGCTTGACGTAAATGCGCGCACCGCCGAGTTTGTTAGACAGATTCTCGAGGTAGGAGATTGGCGTGGGGCGGCCAGAATAGGTGCGCATTAGCTCGACAAACTCTGCCCAGAAGGTGGGATCTTCCTTACAGCTGCGAAAGCAGAGTCGCAGCTCTTCGACGGTGGTGGCAAGAATTTCCGGTAGAAAAGTACCACCGTAATCGCCGTAGTAACCTTCGCGGCCATCGGCAAAATCAAATAGAGACATATAGCTACCAGACTGAATAGTAGACAGGGGCGGGTATAGTAGCCAAGTCGCTGAATATCAACAAGTAAAGCGAACAATATTCACAGGTTAGTGGTTTGCCAGCGGTGTACTTGAAAAGGCACTACACGCGTGTTGCCCCTTGAAAGAGGAGTTAGAGTGATGCTATGAGTATAAAGTTGTGCGTCCATTGCAATACAGATAGCGTTCAAATGCTTATTGCTCGCGCTGATCTCTTGCTGGCGCTAGACCGATAAGACTTAGATCGCAAATTTATGTGATTAAGGGCGGGATTTACATCGGACTCACATACAATGACGTCGTTGGAATGAGTCGATCGGCTAGAGTGACGGGATTCATGACGTGAACTCAGGCAGAGAATAGGAAGATAGCCGTTTGCGATTAAAAATAAAGGTAGCACTATATATACGGCCTCACACATAAGAAAAATCAGGGCGGTGGGCTCTGTCGTGAGACTCGTTGACAGGACATCATAGGAAACCTCGCAGTGGAGCACACTATTGGTATTACTCTGGCCTTAATTTTAGTATTGGGTGTTAGCGCGCAATGGCTGGCTTGGTGGCTGAAGTTACCCTCTATTTTATTTCTATTGGGTATGGGCATACTTTTGGGTCCAGTCTTTAGTGTGATTAATCCCGACCAGTTGTTTGGGGACTTACTTTTTCCGTTTGTGTCCCTCGGGGTTGCCATCGTCCTTTTCGAGGGTGCATTGACGTTGCGCTTCTCGGATATCCGTGACCATGGCCGTGTCGTTAGTGGGCTGGTGAGCTGGGGCGCGATTTTAAACTGGGGGCTAATTAGTCTGGGTTGTTGGTGGGTGAGTGACTTATCCCCAGTGTTTGCTGGCCTGTTTGGAGCTCTAGTTGTGGTTACCGGGCCGACCGTCGTAACACCCTTGTTGAGGATTGTCAGACCCACACCCGCGGTATCAAATATCCTCACCTGGGAGGGCATTCTTATTGACCCTATAGGCGCGCTTTTAGCGGTTTTGGTTTACGAGTTTATCGTCTCCAATGCACAGGGACACTCACTGTTGCTGTTTGCTCGGGATGTGCTTACCGGGCTGTCATTTGGTGCTGCCGGTGCTTCGTTAATGGCGGCTGCGTTAAGGCGCTTATGGGTACCTGAATATTTACAAAACGTAGTTACCCTCGGTGCTGTCGTGGCGGTGTTTGCGCTGAGTAATTATATTGCCGAAGAGTCGGGTTTGTTGGCGGTAACCGTAATGGGGATATGGCTGGCTAACACTCGGGGCATTGATATCGATGAAATTCTGAGTTTTAAGGAAAGCCTGTCTATTTTAATTATCGCGGTCTTGTTTATCGTGCTTGCGGCACGACTGGATATTGCACAAATTACAGCCTTAGGTTGGAGTGGTGTGGGAGTAGTCGCGGTGGTGTTGCTGGCACGACCCATTGTGGTTTGGTGTGTTTGTGCTTTTTCAGAACTCAATTGGCGTGAAAAATTGGTGATTAGCTGGATTGCCCCGCGTGGTATTGTGGCAGCAGCGGTCTCTTCTCTGTTTGCGATTCGCCTTGGTGAACTCGGTTTTGGTAATGCCGATATTATTTCTGCTCTGACATTTTTAGTGATTATTACCACGGTATTATTGCAAAGTATTTCGGCTCGACCTATCGCACGTGCCTTAGGCGTGGCGGAAGAATCAGCCAAGGGTATATTGATTATTGGCTCCAATGCCTTTTCGCGAGCCGTCGGTAAAGTGCTTAGTGGCCTCGAGTATCGAGTTAAAGTCGTCGATTCCAGTTGGGCTGCGATACAGACCGCGAGAATGGATGGGCTGGATACGTATTACGGTAATCCAGTGTCTGCCCATGCCGACCGTTACCTGAACTTGGTCGGTATTGGCTCCGTGTTTGCCATGTCTCACCGTCCTGCCTTGAATACTCTCGCTTGCTTAAAATTTGCAGGGGAGCTCAGTAAGCAGCAAGTATTCACTTTGCGCAATGCTGAAGAAAAAGATGACTCTGGTTTGTCGAGATTAACGCGTACTTATCGTACTCGGCGTCTTTTTGGTGCTGATATTACTGCGCAAAAATTGAATAGTATGGTGGGCCAAGGGGGAGAAATAAAAGTCACTCCTTTGACTGAGTCCTTTGGTTTCGATGATTATGAAGCGCTCTATGGGAAAGAGCCGGTCTTGTTGCTTGCTATTGATCCTAAAAAACAGTTGTACGCATTTACAGCCGATAGCGATTTTAATGTGTCAGTGGGTTGGACTTTGGTTGCCTTGATACCAAGACCCGCATTGGCAAAAATAGCAAAATCCAGCGCTGAAAAGAAAGCAGGTGAGGCCCCGGTTGGCGAGGCGATCTCTTAACAAACACTTGCCCTAGAGCTTGAAAATTTTTATCAGTTCTAAAGCGGCGCTCGTGGTTTTGGGTGATGGCTGTTGGCAAGGACAAACGCTAGTGCAAACAGCACTTTTTGTATTTTTGACCACTGCCACAGGGGCAAGGGTCATTTCTACCCGATTTAGGGGTGACTTTTGTAATGGTTTGTCCCTGTGTGCGGTGCTCAAAAAAATATCGAAATAGTTTGTCCACGGCCGGTTCGATGGCCTGCTGGCGTTGTTCTACTTCGTCGTCTTGGAGCTCTGCCAATTCACCTAAGCCATGCTCAGTAGAAAATTGACGAATGGGTTCGAGGGTGATTTCCAGCATCCGAGTATCAGCTGGGGAAATTGGGCCCCAAAGGTTGATGCCGCGTAGGAATCCAGTGCACCAGTCGTCAACTAGCGTATAGGTTCGCTCGTTGACGACCCCCTGCCTATACAAGGCTTCGTAGTTGGCATTATGCATGTCTGCCATGACCGTATTATAGAAGCTCATGGCGTACTGGGTGAAAGCATCAGCGTCGCCAGCGCTATCCCAAGCGGGATTGTGTTCTTCCCCACCCCACAGGGCTGGGAGCCATAGGGAGGGCGAGATTGTTTGCGGCGCACACGCGATGGCGGCGAAAAAACCATCGAGCTCGGAGACGTCGAAAATAGAGGTCTCACTGCCGTGATGGTCGAGGTAGTAATCGAGCCATTCAATAATATCGTCGCCATCGGGGCGAGGCAGAGGCGTTGTATCGAGTCCCTTAAGGCTCAGCTCATCAGGGTCGAATGTATCGAGTTTATAGTCTTGGACGGGCATCACTTTGGCCGTTGAGCGTTCGAGGCGGACCCCCAGAGCTATTTCAACATCTTCGATATCGCCAGAACAGGTAATATCGACACACTGGCGGCTAAATAAATCGCGCACCTCATCAATCAGTTCTTTGGCGTCAATGTCGAGCAGATAAGAGACGAGTAAACCATTGGCGATCGGTGTGCTGTTATCGGCCTGATGAAGGTAGTGTCGGTAGTGCTCGATTATGTCGCTGCGCAGACTTGGGTGTTGTATGGCGATTTCGCAGAGCCCAGCCATCGCCGTCGCTCTAGCAAATTCATCGTGATCTCTTTGTTTGATGTAGTGCCCTAGGGGTTCAATGGCCGCTCTGCCAATCATCCCCATCACTCTGGGTAGTTCGTGCAGGGCCCAGTCATCCTCGACCAGTGCTTCGAAGAGTGAGATTAGGGGTTTCACAGCACGTGCGCTGCGCAGTTGACCCAAAGTGCGCCAGGCGTGGAGTGGCACCCAGACCTCTAAACTATCGCCCGCGGCCCCGTGCAGAGATTGATCGCCAATGAGTTTAATCAACGCTGATTCGTCATTGCTGTCAAAGCCATACTGCAAGTAGTCCGGCCAGTCGCGGGTGCCTTGTTGGGCTTTGCCAAGCGTAAACAGAATGTCTGTTTTTACAGTGCTCATAGAGTCCTTTTGTGCGTTGATCAGTCTAATTTAGTGTAAACGGCAGATAGTTGGGATTGGGTGTTTTACAACCCTTTGTGAGCACGAGATGTTGAGATTACTAAGCTTTAAATAGGCGTGGCATTATACCGGTGGCGGTATGATTGTACCGTCAAGGTAGCGCCACTGCTGATCCTCTCGCCGGAAACGACTACGTTCGTGTAGGCGTTCGGCGCGACCATTGAGTTTATAGATGGCAATAAACTCCACTTCCCCATTGTCATCATCAGCCTCACCGGCAACGGTAGCAATAATTTTTAAACGCTGCCAATTTTGTTGGTGATAACTCAGGTTAAACTGCCTCGGGCGAGTAGAGCTGTGCCAGGTGCGCAGTAGATACTCTTTGTTGCCCAGTGTATAGGCGCTGTAGCGACTGCGCATCAGAGCCAAAGCACTGGCTGCTGACTGGTTGTCGCTGAGTAAGGGCTGGCAGCACTGGGCAAGGATTTGGCCAGTGCCGCAAGGGCAGAGCTGCGCTTTTTTTTGTTTTGTCATTATCGTGACGGCGGTTCCGGGTAAATAATGTTATATTTTAGAGATCTAATATAATGTGGGTGTCGTAATATAGTTGCGCTATTCGCCGCTTGCTTTCATTGTGCTAGGTGGCTATGTTGCGGGATTTTCTCCAACTAATGTTGTTGAGGTTCAACCTCGAGGAGTTTGGTGATTTTACCTCCTGTCCGCTTTATTGTCCTGTGCGTTAGCTTAGTGCAGGTGTCCTGTACTCTAGGGCCCGATTATCAGCGCCCGGAGACCTTGGCAGGTGGCGGCTCAGATATTGTCAGTGCGCGTTATCGCACTGCCCCTAACCAGAACTCGAGCTCGGTACCCTTAGTACGGTTAGGCTGGTGGCGTGCCTACAACGATCCCTTGCTTAATCAGTGGGTCGACAGTGTTCTCACCGAAAATCTCGATTTACGCAGCGCCGCCGAGCGTGTTATTCAGGCTCGCGAACGTGTGGTTGTCGCTGGAGGCCAGCGTTGGCCAGCAGTGGATTTGAATGTAGATGGCAGCCGAAATTTTTCTCCTGACCTGTTACAGCCCAGTGAGCGAAGGTATAGCTCTGGTGCTAATATCGGGCTTGGCATCTCATGGCAGGCCGATTTATTTGGCAAAATTAGGCGCTCGGTCGAGGCGGCGCAATATGAAAGTCTAGCCAATGAAGCCGATTACGTAGCTTTACAGCACACTCTGGTGGCAGAATTATTTAGGCTGCGGGCATCCGTGGCCATTTCCCAGCGCGAACTCGCTGTGCAGACGGATATCGTCGATAGCCGACAGCGCACCCTCGACACGGTGGGGCGGCGGTATCAACTGGGGGTGAGAGACACTTCAGCGCTGAGTGTTTATACCGCCGAGGAAAATGTCGCGTCGGCGCAGGCGCAACTGGTGGCCTTGAGCCAGCAGTTAGCGGAAAATCTGTTGGTGCTCGATACCTTGCTCAATCAGCGGCCGGGCACATTGCAAGAAGTAGGAACGGACTTCCCTCTCTTACCGATTGCAGGGGCAGTGACTGTCGATATTCCCGCTGTACTCCTTGACCAACGGCCCGATATTCGCGGTAATGAATTTCGCTTAATGGCGGCCAATGCCCAGATTGGCGTGGCAATGGCTGATTTATTTCCTGATTTGACGCTATCGATTAGCGGCGGTTTTGCCGGCGACCAATGGGGAGGCTTGCTCGAAAATAGCAATGCCCTTGGTTCGCTGACTGGGCAAATTACATCGCGTTTGTTTGCTGGGGGGCGCTTGCAGGCACAGGTTCGATTGCGCGAATCGGAGCTGCGTGAGCAAGCGGCTCAATACGCCAAAGTGGTACTCAATGCCCTGACTGAAGTCGAAACGGCCTTGCTTCAGGAACGTTATCTCGGCCAACAACTTACCTTATTACAGCGCAGCACAAGCGCTGCGCGCAAAGCGGAGGCTCTGGCGGAACGACGATACCAGCAGGGTATAAGCCCGTTGTTAGAACTACTCGAAGCACAGCGGCGGCGGCAAAATAGTGAGCGCTCACTTCTTTCTGGGCAGCGAGCGAGTTGGCGCGCACGGGTTGATCTCCATCTAGCACTGGGTGGCGATTGGGTACAAAAACCTAAATAGCGGCGTCAAAAATATGTTCTTTTAGGGCTGGCTCTCAATTAGTAAGCGAAAGGAAAGACTGAGTGAAGCGAATCATAAAATATCTGAAATCAGAAAATCGCCAGCTTCTAATGGTGTTCTTTATCATCGTTGCTGCAGTGATGCTGTCGCAGGTATTTAGTAATAATCGACAGGTTTTGCGAGTTAACGAAGAAGAGTCTCGCTTGCCGGTCAGTGTGATTACGGTGCAAACAGGGGCGCATGCGGTGGCCATTACCACGACTGGGCGGGTCGCACCGCGCAATACTGTAGGGTTGACCCCGCAGGTGTCTGGGCGCGTGGTATGGGTTGACGATAGCCTTTATTCCGGGGGTTATTTTCAAGCCGATAGCGTGTTGTTTCGCATTGAACAGAATGATTATCTCAATGAGCGGGCGAAAGAGCAGGCGGCTGTGGCGAAGGCAGAAACCGGCTTAGCCTTGGAGCAGGCTGAGGCCGATGCCGCTCTCGCCGAGTGGCGAGGCTTGAATGGAAAGTTGCCAGCGCCGCCTTTGGTCAGTCGCAAACCTCAAATTGCCCAGGTGCGGGCCGAATTGGCAGCGGCCCGCGCGCGTTTAGCGCAGGCTGAACTCAACCTGTCGAGGACGGAATTTCGGCTGCCCTTTGGTGGGCGAGTGATCAGTAGCTCGCTGGAATTGGGTGACTATTTACAGGCCGGGCAAAGCTACGGTCAACTCTATAATCAGCAAGCGTTGGAGATTGTTCTGTCCCTGCCTAAAAGTGATTTGCCGTGGATCAACCAGCCAGGGCAGGTCGACGTTGCTATTACTTTTGACGCGCTGAAGACCAATCGTCAGCATCGTCTTGACGGAAAAATTTTGCGTATAGGTGCCAGTCTCGATGAAACCACGCGTTTTCAGCAGGTGGTGATTAAACCCATCGATGATGGGGACTTATTACCAGGTATGCTGACCCGTGTGGTGTTGCAAAGTACTCCGGTGCCTGACACTTGGTCCTTGCCGCTGACGGCACTGCAGGCTGGGGGTACTATTTGGGTGGTCGATGAGGATAGCCGCCTACGCCGTATTGAACCACAGGTTATTGCCACGATGGCCGAGAGGGTGATCGTTACTGCACCGCTGGACAAGGCACGGGTGGTCGATAGCAGTTTAGGGGGTGCCATTGAAGGGGCTAAAGTGATGGTTGTCGAGGATGCGGCAAGTAATGAGGGGGGTGATCGCCTGACGCCCAGCCCTGACATTGCAGAAAAGGCGGCCGACAAACATGACTGAACCGAAAGTCGATAACGGCGCTGGGCCCGCTGGGCCGCCCACACAGCCCCCGGCCTCGGGGCATGTGGAGGTGCCCTCCGATTCAACCCTAGTGGGTTGGTTTGCCTCGAATCCGGTGGCGGCCAATATCGTAATGCTGTTCTTGGTGATGGCAGGCTTTCTAGCCGCGCAGGGTATGATTACCGAAACGTTTCCCGCTATCGACCCGAAAACCATCACTATCGTTACGCCTTATCCGGGTGCCACGCCCTACGACATTGAAGACAGTATTACCCGCCGTGTTGAGGAGGGCATGATTGGTATCGAAGGCGTCAAGCGGGTTAGCTCCAGTGCCACTGAGGGTGTCGGCAGGGTGACCGTGGAAATGGAGCACTTTGCCAACCCCGCCCAAGTGCTCGACGATGTTGAGACTGAAGTCGATAGCCTTAGTGATTTTCCGCC
>JBFJYH010000035.1:0-29091 GCA_041622675.1 Porticoccaceae bacterium | reverse complement strand
TTGGCGATATCCGCTTTTGCTTTGCTTTTACCGAACCCGAACCCGAACCCGAACCCGAACCCGAACCCGAACCCGAACCCGAACCCGAACCCGAACCCGAACCCGAACCCGAACCCGATGCCGGTACCAACACCATGCGCACTTCAACTCTGCTCACGGAAGATGGCAGTGGTGGTTATAAACTCAATGGCCGCAAAACTTTTATTACCGATGCCGTGGGTGCGGACTATATGTTGGTGGTGGTGCGCAGTGCCCAACTCAGCGAAGTTGAGCGCAAGACCGATGGTTTTACCCTTGTCATTGTCGACACCAAAGCTCCCGGTATTGAAATGCATCCCATTGAATTGAGCATTCCACTACCTGAAAAACAGTATCAGCTATTTTTTGATGATGTCAGCGTTAGCTCGGAGGACATTCTCGGTGAGCTCGGTAAAGGCTTTAATATCCTCTTTGAATCTCTCAATCCTGAGCGCATGATACTCGCCGCTATGTGCTGTGGTATGGGACGTTATGCCATGAATAGGGCAGTGGACTACGCCAACGAACGAGTTGTTTTTAGTGGCCCCATCGGCGCCTATCAAGCACTTCAGCATCCGCTGGCCAAAGGTAAAACAGATATTGAGCTGGCCTCATTAATGACCCGTAAAGCAGCCCGCTTGTTTGATAGTCAGCAGGTCTGCGGTGAAGAGGCGAATATGGCGAAATATGCCGCCTCAACTGCAGCGGTGAATGCCATTGATGCCTCATTGCAGTGTTTTGGCGGCAATGGCTTTACCAAAGAGTACGGTATTTTTGACCTCTATCCCTTTGCCCGATTACTTAAAACGGCACCGCTGAATAATGAAATGGTGCTGAACTTTATTGCCGAAAAAGGCATGGGCCTGCCGCGTTCTTATTGACGTTGGTTCGAGTTATTGTGTCTGCGAATTGAGGGAGATGTTTGCCATCGATAGGCTGCACGCATTCCAATGAGGGGGATATGAGAAGTCTATCGATGGCTTATAAAAATTTAAATTAATTAAAAGTAATCACCGCTCGATTAATCTCTCCACCATCGAGCAGGGTGAAGGCTTCATTAATTGCACCAAGCTCAAAGCGGTCTGTGACCATCGCGTCTAAATCTAAACGACCTTGTTTATAGAATTCAAAGTAATCCAAAGCATCGATATGGAAACGGATAGAGCCCATAAAGCAGCCCATAATGGATTTCTCTAGGTAAAAATGCCCGGGGTCGAGTTCGAGTTTTTGTCCGGTGGGAATAGCGCCAACAATAACTGCCAGTCCACGGGGGGCGAGGGCATAAAGACACTGTTGCGATAATTGCGGCATGCCCACAGCGTCAAAGGCGTAATCGACACCACCTTTGCTGAGTTTTTTAATCGCCTTCACAGCGTCGCCGTCAATACTGTCGGGGCCGCCGAGCACGGTGTGGGTGGCACCAAAGTGGCGGGCTGTTTCAAGCTTGCCAGGCACCACGTCGATGGCGATGATTTGTTTGGCACCGGCGATGCGGGCCCCCTGGATGATGGAGATGCCAATGCCACCAACGCCGAAGACGGCAACGCTAGAGCCGGGTTTTACCTGTGCCGTGTTGAGCGCTGCCCCGACGCCCGTTGTTACTGCGCAGCCAACCAGCGCGGCGCGGTCGAGGGGGATTTCGTTGTCTATTTTGACCACGGCCGTTTCGTGTACCAACATTTTTTCGCAAAAGGCGGAGAGGTCGGCAAATTGAGTAATGTGTTCGCCGTTAATTGAAATACGCGGGGTGTCGCCCTTGGGTCGTTGGCACGATCGCCGGTCCATACACAAATGGGGACGACCCTGCAGGCATTGTTTGCACTTACCGCAAAACATCGAAGTACAAGCGATCACATGATCACCCACCGCAACGTTTGTAACGTCCTCGCCAACGGCCTCAACAATGCCGGCGGGTTCGTGACCGGGGATGGTGGGCACCGGGCCGGCAATGGCACCTTTAGCAAAGTGTACGTCGCTGTGGCAAATACCACAGGCGGCGGTTTTGATTAAAACCTCATTGGCGCGAGGTGCGTCGATATCAACCTCTTCGATCGTTAAATCGACACCTACTTCTCGAAATACGGCGGCTTGTGCTTTCATTGTTTTTCCCTTTTTGATTAAAAATAATGTGGCTATTACTTAGGTTTTTATCAGTCTCTAAAAGAGTGGTTTTCCGTCTCAACTAAACGCAGCAGGGCGGGCCAGGCGAGATTTGCGCCTTTTCCAAACGCCCGTGCACCTTGTTCTTTGGTAATAGCTTGTACCTCCTGACTGGGCAATATCAGAGGCATATTACCGGCCAGTGCGCTCACCTGTACATCACAGGCTCGCTCTAAATAATAGAGTCGATAAAACGCATCTGCGGCGCTAATACCGCAGGTCAGCAAGCCATGGTTGCGTAATATCATCGTCCATTCATCACCGAGGTCAACAACGAGTCGAGCCTTTTCGTCTGGGTTGAGGGCGATGCCTTCATAGTAGTGATAGGTCAATGAGCTAAGGGCGACGAGCGAGGTTTGCGCCAATGGCAGCAGGCCGTCCCGATGGGCCGACACAGCCATACCCGATCTTGAATGGGTATGGAACACACACAGCGCGTCAGGGCGGTGTTCATGTATGGCGCTGTGAATGATGTAGCCCGCTTAATTAATTTTGTAGTCAGTTTCACTGAGAATATTCCCCGCCAAATCGACCTTAACTAAACTGGACGCGGTGATTTCGTGAAACATCAGCCCAAAAGGGTTGAGTAGAAAGTGTTCTTCAGGGCCGGGTACACGTAGAGAGATATGGTTGGCTATTTGATCGTCCCAGCCAAAGTGGACGACTAGGCGATAACAGGCCGCTAGGGTTACGCGGGCCTGCCACTCATCGGGTGAGACTTTGTCTTTTAAAGAAGGAAAATTCACAGTGTTGGGAATTGGCATGTGAGGAACCTCTTTTATTCTTTGACTTGACTGTGCGCAATGGTATTAGGATTCAAGTATAGCGCCTTCTTTCGTTGGTAGTTGTCAGGGGTGGTGGCAACTCTTTCTCAATAATATGCCGCTCATTGTTGTGCCTGCGCCTGTGGATTTCTGCAAGGGGGTCATAGCATACAACCTACAATCCCTACATCTCTGCCAGTTTATACCTCGGCCTCTGTTGAGCTAGCGTATACTGGCGACAAAACCCCCTACGGCTACTTCAACAAGTGGCCGTAGTTTTTTTAAGCCATGCCTTGTTAGGAGTCATACTTGAGCGAATCCCGGTCCACGCGTCATGGCTTGATTATTATTGTCACCTTGTTTTTAAGCTTGGGCTTGCTCTATGGCATCTGGTATTCCTATTCGGTTTTTCTGGTGGCATTAATTGATCATTTCGGCTGGTCACGCTCGGTGACTGCGGGTGCTATGTCGGTGTTTATTCTGAGCCACGGTTTGTTTGGCCCTTTTGCGGGGCGACTGGTAGAGGTATTCGGGCCACGGCGCTTGATGATGGCGGGTTCGGTGGTGATGGCCGCAGGGTTGTTATTAACGTCGCAGGTTAATCAGTGGTGGCAGTTGTATTTGTCATTTGGTGTGCTCAGCGCCCTCGGTTTGGCCGCCTGCGGTTGGGTGCCCTCGGTGATCCTCACTGAAAAGTGGTTCCCCGATAAAGTCGGCACGGCACTCGGCTTTGTGACAGCGGGCATTGGCGTGGGTATTTTTACCATTGTGCCGTTGAGTAATATGGTGATCGAAAGTTACGACTGGCGTCTTGCTTTTCAGGTACTTGCAGGGTTGGTGGTGCTGATAATCCTGCCCGCCGCTTTCTTTATTTTGCGCGAGCCGCCCGTTGCAGGTGATGCGGTTCGTAGCAAGCAGAACCGAGAAGTGACGAACACTTCTGTAGAAGAGGACTGCATAATACCGGCCCATGATTGGACGGTCGCAACGGCTGTGCGCTCTCGCAGTTTCCGCTTTGCTGTGCTGGCTTTTTTTGCTGGTGGTTGCCTGTCACAGTTGCTGATCATGCATCAGTTCGCCTTTATGGTGGATCACGGCGTGGCGAAAACAATGGGTTCGATCATTGTCGGCATTATTGGCGTCACTAGTATCCCCGGGAAAATGATGTGGGGTGCCTTGTCAGACCGCCTGGGTCGCGAGCTGGCCTTTACCAGTGGGCTGGTTTGCATTCTGTTTTCACTGCTTGCCCTGGCCTTGGTGGGCGTTGTACCAGGATTGTTGATGCCCTTTGCGTTTGCCTTTTTAGTGGGCATCGGTTACTCGGTGAATGCGCCGATTATTCCCGCCGTGGCTAGAGACTTATTCGCAGGGCCGCGCTTTCCCAGTATTTTTGGCACCTTATCGCTATTTTCATCCGTAGGTGGTGCCATGGGTTCCTGGTTGGGCGGGGCGCTTTACGACTGGTCTGGGGGCTATCTATTGATGCTGCTAGTGGCTGCTGCTTTGGCTATCGTTGCTCCTGTGATGCTCTGGTTTGCCGCCCCTCGTAGTCCTGAGGCGCCACCGGCGCTTTAACAAGCCGTTGAATTTTTCCTGGCTCTATTCAGCGAATTTCAATAATCCCTTACGGGTTGCTACTTTAAATGTGCTTGTAGATAAGATTTGTTTAGCGAGCTGAAAGGTTCTGAATCAAAGTGTTGCCAATGGCGATAACTTCATCGACTAGTTCTTCTGCCTGATGTTCCAGGGTGCGTGCGCCAATAAAGCAGGGGCGTATAACTAGGACGTTATCAATTATCGTGGTACTCGGCATATGCTCACCATTGCGCAATAGCTGGCGATGAATACTGCGGTTAAAGGCATTTAAGTCTTGGATTCTTTCGCTGACATATCGAAAGCAGCAGATTGACAAGGTGGGCTCGCGTAATACTTCAAGACTCGGGTGTACTCGTGCTCTCTCGGCAATGAAACGGGCCATGGCATTGTGACGGCAGATACGCTCGCGCATTCCGGCCTTGCCAATTTCTTTGATCAGCGCCCAAACCACTGCTCCACGTGGTGGCGATGATAGTTCGACACCGAAATCTGCATAGGGGATCCCTAGCCCATCGAGGGAGCTTTGTGCTTTCTCTTCGCTAATGGTGCCTTCCAGGTAGTCTGCTGGGCCTTGGGTAAAGGCCCGGTGTAGGACTTCCCGGTCGCGCACAAAGGTCGCACCAATACCGATGGGTGCCCCAAGCCATTTGTGGGGATCGACGACCACCGAGTCGGCCAGTTCAAGGCCGTCATACAGTGCCGTGATAGAGGGGTCGAGAATACCGGGCAAGCCATAGGCGCCATCGACATGAAACCAAATCTTGTGGCCCCCGGCGATATCTGCAAGTTGGCGCAGTGGATCGATGGTGCCAGAACCGGTGGTACCCGCAGTGGCTACCACGGCGATGGGTAGATAGGGGCTGCTGGCGTCAGAAGTCAGTTGGCGCTGTAAGTCGGTGGCAGACATACGACCCTCACCGTCTTCTTTGATGGCGACGACGGCATTGCGCCCTAGACCCAGTACAGCTGCGGAGCGGTGAATTGTATGGTGACTCGACGCGGTGGCGTAAATGCGGCAGGGCTTTAGCACACCGTCACGGGCGGGGTCGATACCAATGTTCTCAAAGGCCCACTGCCGCGCAGCGCCCAGAGCTACGAGATTCGCTACCGAGCCGCCGCTGCTGTAAATACCTTTCATATATGGTGGCAGGGAGAGCATTTCTCCCAACCATTCAAGGGATTGCTCTTCCAGAAATTGAAAGGCCGTTAGGCCCAGCCTTTGTGGGGCGGCAATGCTGGCGGCGAAACTGGTCACCGCGCCAAGTGTGGTGGGACCGGTGGTGATAAAAGAGCTGAAGCCCGGGTGAGAGATTTTCGAGCCATTGGGTATTAGGTAGCGATTAATCTCGTCCATCACCGCGCCAATTCCCACGCCCTCCTCTGGAAGGGGGCCGCGCAGAGCGGTTTGCCAAGACTCGGGCTCATCCATTGTCGCCGTGCTCGAAGCGTAGGAAACGTTGCAGCTCGTGGCCGAGTTGTTGTAAATAACGGGGGAAGCTGTCGCACTCGGCGTGCTCAATGAATGTGTCCATAGCGTTCTAAGTCGAGTGATTGATGTCGCAAAACTGTTCGCCAACAGTCGGGTGTTAGCAACTCGATAGTCCACGGTTTTTAAGGCAAGTACAAGCGCCGCATTAGCTAAGGTGGTGAGGGGTTTTTTAGGAAGACACTTAAAGAAGCTCTTTAATCACCGCTTCTATGAGAGCTGTTGTAGCTTGGCTCACTGTAGGAGCACCCGGAGCCGCTTTTTTGACATTTGTGCAACCAACGAAAAATAGAAACGCCAGCAATCAGATAGACGTGGGCGGGGGAGACAGACGCTTTTTGTTGGCCGCTGATTTTTTACTTCAACCAAGCTGGGCATCAACGCGAGTGCCGAGATAGCCTGGCCTGATCATAAGTGTCGATGCAGATAAGTTGTAACCCATAACTTGATATTCTAGGGGGGCTTGACCGGGTACCAAGTACGGTAGTTTGATATTTTCACTTTTGAACATACCCAAATGCATAAGACAGGGTTGTAAGGTGTTATGCATTTGGATAGCTCATCACCTGAGCCTAGAGGCCGATTTTTGATTGGCGAGAGTGGAATTGTCTTAGTAAGCATAGGTTTTACTGGTAGCATTTATGTCTAAGGAAAAATGAAATATTATTAGGTAAGTGGAAAAAAGGTATTGCCCAACCCCATGAAAAATCTTTATATAAATTTTAGATAATCTATATAACTCATTATTTATATGAGGATAATATTTGTATTTTGTCATGATAATACGTTGATAAATGCAATTGATTCTTATTGCTAAGCATCGTTTTTATCATGACTTTAGTGTTTGAAATCAAAGGGGTGAGCTAAATCGAGTTTACGTTAGGCCATGCAGTAGTGTCAGGCATGGTGGTTTTAACACCGGCTTAGACACTCGATATCACATTGCGTTATTGGCTTACTTTTTCACTCGGGCCTCTTTAGCTACCCATGGAGGTTCTCAGTACGTTATATTCAACGGACAATCAATTGTAAACGGTTGCGCTTGTGATTCTTTGACACAGGGTTATAACGTCGCCATAAAATTATAAAGACAGGGGAAACTCATGAAAGACGTCCAAGGTAAAGTCGCCTTTATTACCGGCGCAGCTAGCGGTATGGGTCTAGGTATGGCGCGGGCATTTTCAGCCGCCGGTATGAAAGTCATGCTCGGTGATATTCAAAAAACGCCACTCGATACGGCAGTCGCTGAGCTCAAGGCCCAGGGCCGCGATGTTGCGGGCGTGGTTGTCGATGTCACGGATCGGGACTCAGTGTTTGCCGCAGCTCAGGCGACAGTGGACACCTTTGGCAAAGTCCACGTTTGTATCAATAACGCGGGTGTTGGTGCCAGTGGTAGCGCTGAAGACACGAGCGAGAAAAACTGGCGCTGGACTATCGACGTCAATATGTGGGGTGTGGTTTGGGGTTTGCAGGCCTTTATGCCATTGATCAAAGAGCATGGTGAGGGCGGACATGTCGTCAACACCGCGTCAATGGCGGGTATGTTTAGTTGGAAAGAACTCAGTGCCTACAACGCCTCGAAGTACGCGGTAGTGGCTATGTCTGAAACGGCAATGGCCGAGCACACGGACGACAATATTGGTGTGTCGGTACTTTGCCCTGGCGTGGTGAATACCAACTTGGGGACGTCTGCCCGTAATCGTGGCGATGAATATGGCGGTTCTACCGATAAAAAATCGGAGCAAATGGTGGCGATGTTGAAAAAGGGCCTCAACCCCGATGTGGTGGGTGAGCAGGTGCTAGAGGCGATTATCGACGACCAGCCCTATATTTTCACCGACCCCAGCCTGCGCAGCTGGGTAGAAAACCGCTTCGCGCGAATTCTCGCTGGGTACGACTGGGCCGATCAATGTGAAGCTTTGAAAAAGGCCGATCAGCAAACCGCTATCGATTTGTAATTTCATGCTATAGCCTGGGTGGTGTATTTATGCTGCTCAGGTTTTTTCATGCGTGGTTAAAGGGTGGTTGGCGATCAATGTCGGTTCAAAATGGGGACAAGGAGATGATTTATGAAATACAGAACATTAGGTAGCAGCAGCATGAAAGTATCAGCCGTTGGGCTTGGCTGTATGGGTATGTCAAATTTTTACGGCCCCGCTGATGAAGCTGAATCTATTGCCACCTTGCACCACGCCCTGGCCGAGGGGTTGAACTTTCTCGACACCTCAGATGTTTATGGCCAGGGTCATAACGAAACATTGATTGGCCGGGCCATTGCCGACCGCCGTGACCAGGCTTTTATCGCCACAAAGTTTGGCATTGCCGGTGTTCGTCTAAAACCTGAGGGTGGGCTGGAGATGAAAATTAATGGCCGTCCCGACTATGTGAAGTCAGCCTGCGAGGCGAGCCTCAAACGTCTTGGTATAGACTGTATCGACCTCTATTATCAGCATCGCGTTGACCCCAATGTACCCATCGAAGAGACCGTGGGCGCCATGGCCGAGCTAGTTCGCGCGGGGAAGGTGCGCTTTCTAGGTTTGTCAGAAGCTTCGCCCGACACGGCGTTAATACGTCGCGCCAGCAAGGTACACCCCATTGCCGCTTTACAGAGTGAATACTCCCTGTGGACCCGCGACCCCGAGGCCGAAGTCCTGCCCGTGTGTAAAGCATTGAATATCGCTTTTGTGCCTTATAGCCCGTTGGGGAGAGGTTTTCTGACGGGAACGATTAGCAACACAGAGCAAATGAGCGATAAAGATTTTCGTAAATCAAACCCGCGTTTTCAGGTAGGTAATATCGAACAGAACTTGAAGCTGACAGATAAAATTAAACACATGGCCGCCAATAAAAACTGTGCCCCTGCGCAATTGGCACTGGCCTGGCTGCTGGCTCAGGATGAACAAATACTACCCATCCCGGGTACGCGCCGCATAAAAAATCTCGACAGTAATATCGGCGCTGTCGATCTTGAGTTATCAGCGGCGGAACTTGCAGAGATAAATACTGCCTTCCCGGCGGGTGCTGCAGCTGGTAGTCGTTATGCCTAGCACGGCGGTTAATCTTAAAACGTGTCTGGTTTGGCATAGACTCACAAGGCAATAAGCCTCGCCACTGGCGAGGGGTGTAGTAACTTTAAAGGCTGGAAAAAATTATCTTGATGTGGCGAACAGCCTGCCCGATGTAGACTTAATTAAAACCTATTGATAAATAATAATAATAGTGGAGTACTGTAATGAAATTACCCGAAGGCGCTTATTTAAAACTCAACCCCGAAGACGAATACATGCACCCCCTGGGTAGCGAAATCAACTTTAATGAAAGTATGTATTTCAATGTCTATGACCCGAGGGGGAAAGTCGGTGGCTGGTTCCGCATTGGCAATCGCGCCAATGAAGGTAATGCGGAGATGACCGCCTGCATTTATCTGCCTGACGGCTCTATCGCCTTTATGTTTCAGCGCGCCAAAATTGATAATAACGATGCCTTCAATGCCGGCGGCATGGAATTTATTGTCGATGAGCCCTACAAAAAATTGCGGGTCAAATACAGTGGTGAGGTGCTGTTGATGCAAAACCCCCATGAGATGATTGAACCCAGTAAAGCTTTTAAAAATAACCCTAAATTATTGTGTTCGGTGGAGTTGAGTTATCGCGGGGTGTCGCCCATGTACGGTGGTGAGCCGGTGAATAGCGACGGTTCACCGCTGGACAATAACCCCAATGCCGGGTTTTATCTCGGTCATTATGAGCAGCATATTGCCGGCACTGGCAAAATTGTGGTCGGCGATAAGACCTACACCATCGACGGCCTCGGTTTGCGTGACCACAGTTGGGGGCCGCGCTACTGGCAAAACGTGCAATTCTATCGTTGGCTGCCGATGAATTTCAGTGAAGACTTCGCCATTATGTGCCTCAATAAAACCCTGGGCGATGGCACAAAATTGGTCGGCGGCATGGTGCTCAATGAGGGGCGCTACGATTTAATTCGCGAAGCCACCATTGAAACAGAGTGGGACGAAAACTATTACCAGAAAAGCTTAAGGGCCTGGGCGAAAACCGATTACGACGAATACCGTATTGAAGGCCGGGTCATGTCCTTAATTCCCCTGCGCAATCGCCGCACACTCGACGACGGCACTGAGTTGATGACACGCATTACCGAGGGCATGACAGAGTACCGTTGCAATGGCCAAGTCGGTTATGGCTTGTCGGAGTATCTTGACCAAATTATCGATGGCAAGCCCAATGGTGTTGTCTCATGAGTCAAGTCCCCAGAGGCGGTGACGCTAGAGCACCGGGTTTGAGTGATAGTGAAGTGACTGTCTTACTAGAGCGCGAGGCAGCGGCCTATTTTCCGCCCGGGAAGGCCGTAAATATCGAGAAAATGTCGGGGGGCGCCTCCCGTGAAACCTGGTCTTTCGATTGGCGGGGCGCAGATGGCAGCTGTACGGGTTTAATTTTGCGTCGCGATCCCGGCAATACAGGTAACACGGGTGAAGAGGGTTGGCGCGGTGGTAAAACCACTTACTCCCTCGATCGCACAACTGAGGCCGAACTGCAACGCACAGTGCATGAGGCGGGTGGTCTGGTCGCCAAAGTACACTTTGACTTGCCTGAAGATCACGCTCTCGGTGGCTGCTATGTGATGGACAGAATTGAGGGCGAGGTGTTAGCGCCGCGCATTTTACGGGATGAAGCCTATGCTGATGCGCGTAAAACCATGGCCCGTCAGTGTGGCGAAATTCTCGCGGGTTTACATGCGGTGAACCCTGTATCGCTGCCAAAGCAATTGGTGCAAATGCCGGTGCAGCCTTTATTAGCCTACTACCGGGAATTACTGGACGGTATCAGTGCTTTCTATCGCGATAACACCAAAGTAGGGCGACCCGAATACCACCCAGCCTTTGAGTTGACCTTTCGTTGGCTTGAGCAAAACATCCCTAAAAATGCACCATTGGGCCTGGTGCACGGTGACTTTCGCAACGGCAATTTTGTCGTAGGCCCGGAGGGCATTCGCGCCGTTCTTGATTGGGAGCTAGGCCATGTTGGCGATGGTATGGAAGACCTCGGCTGGCTTTGTGTGCGCGCCTGGCGTTTTGGTCAACACGATAAACCCGTAGGTGGCTTTGGCCTGCGCGAAGACCTTTTTGCCGGTTATGAAAATGCCGGCGGCCGCAAGGTAGACCCCAAAGTTGTACATTTTTGGGAAGTGCTGGGGACATTAAAGTGGGGCATTATTTGTATGTTTCAGGCCTACAAACACCTGTCTGGATTGATTGATTCTTTCGAGCACATGGCCATTGGCCGGCGCGCCTGTGAGAACGAAATAGACCTATTAAAACTTATTGAGGAAGCCTAGTTATGCCACAAGATAGAGCCAGTGCCGAAGAACTACTGGGTGGCGTCGAAGCCTTTCTGCGCCAAGATGTACTGCCACAACTCAGCGGTGCCAGTATCTATAAATGTCGCGTTGCCGCCAATATTCTCAGCATCGTGCAGCGCGAATTGGCCCAGGGAGACACAGCGGATAGCGCTGAATTACAAGGGCTACAAAACTTGTTGGGACGCGAGGGTAGGGGGGGCGACAAGGCTGCTCAACTCGACGATCTCAATGCTGAACTCTGTGACAGTATTCGCAATGGCAAACTTGATGGCCAAAGAAAGGCAGTGATAAGTCATGTACGCACCAGCCTGCAGAACAAGCTCGCCATTGCCAACCCCAAATATGCGGGTTATCGCGAGAGTCTGGGTGAATAGCCCAGCCCGAAGTTTTCATTTACAGTCATAACGCCAATAAATAAATGTTTGCAGAAAATTAATTAATAAAAAATTTTGTTGCCGGCTAACCCACTCTTTAAGGCAAGTATTTCAGGGTTTAGCGGGGCAAACAGTTAAAGGGGTGATGGCGGAAATGGGCACGAAAACGATTAAAGTCGAACAGTTATCCTCTTGTGACCCATCGCGCAGTATTCCGGTTTTTAAGCAAGGCCCTACCTTCTATCACGTGCAATATAGGCGGGGTAAGAAAAGTCTTAAGTGTAATGATATGGCCTGTTAAGCATTAAATGTAAATTAACGATAACCCCGTGCATGAATAATCGACTGTGCTTGAGGGCTTTGCAGAAATTTAAGGAAGTCCACGGCTGCACTATTATTACGACCCCGATTTAACAGCACCGCCATTTGTTGAATGGGGCTGTGCATTTCTTGTGGGATCTGCCAATAGGTACCACGCTCGTTTTCAGGCAGGGCGCGTAACTGAGCGAGAGCTATAAAACCCAACTGTGCATTACCCGATGCGACAAATTGAAAGGTCTGAGCAATGTTTTGCCCTGTGATATGGTAGGGCTTAGTAACGTCGAAGAGCTGCATGGTTTGCAATGTCTCTACCGCGGCTTTGCCATAGGGTGCAGTCTTCGGGTTGGCGAGGGCAATGTGACGTAGGCCTTTTTCAGACCAATGGCGATTACGCAAAATATGACCCTGGGGGTCGATGAGTCCAGCCCGGCTACTCCACAAGACGAGCTCGCCACTGGCATAAACGAATAAACTCTCAGCGACGCCAAGGCGATCTTCAATGAGTTGGTGGGGTCGTTGTACATCTGCCGATAGAAAAATATCGAAGGGCGCACCATTGTGTATTTGGGCAAACAGGGTGCCAGTGGAGGCAAAGCTGGTCACTAATTGATGGCCCGTCTCTTTTTCAAATAGGGGTTTCAAGTCGTTAATCGTACCGGCAAAGTTGGCGGCAATGGCGGCAGTGAGTTGCCCTGCGTGAACATTACCGTTGATGCTCACTACGAAAAAGCTATAAAGAAGGGCTGTTTTAAAGAGGGACATAATTTATTTTACAAAATAGTAGAAAGAAAGTGTCAGCTCGGGATAGTTTTTGTTTGACTAGCCGTGGGTTGATTTGCCATCGAAAGTGCAGTGTGTGCAAATAATAGCTCTCTATGACTTGGTGGAAGAGTAGAGTGTCTATTTGGAATAGTGAACAGCTGTTTGCGGTATAGTTGGCCTTTGCCTTTAACGGAGAGCTAGGTGGCTATAGGCAGTGGAGAGTGACCTGAAAGTACCAAACCAAGATACCAGTGATCAATATAACGACTATCTCGCCTGCCCATCCTGCGATGTGCTGTTCGATATCTCTATATTGCAAGATAATGAATCTGTAAGTTGTTCGCGGTGTGGACATTTTCTTTCGACTTATCGTCGCGACGCACCGAGTCGGGTGATTGCCTATAGTTTTTCTGCGCTTATCTTGCTGATTTTAGCTTGCTCCTATCCTTTTATGTCTTTCAAAGCCAGTGGCCTCGAAAATCTGATGACTCTGCCGCAAACGGCTTTTAATTTGTGGCGTGGTGGTATGCCGAGTTTGGCCTTTTTAATCGCGGCGTTTATTATTTTCATTCCCGCTTTGGTACTGATTTTACTATTAATGTTGAATATTGTCTTGCTAAAAGAGCGATATTACCATTGGCTGCGGCCCGTGGGGCGACTGGTTTATAGTTTGCAAAATTGGTGCATGGTAGAAGTTTTTTTCATTGGAGTGTTAGTTAGTCTGGTGAAAGTGGGGAATATGGCGACGGTCGTTATTGGCCTTTCGTTTTGGGCTTATGCCGTATTCAGTGTTTTTTTTGTTTTGTCGTTATCAGGGTTTGATCGTGCTCAGTGCTGGCGGCGCATTGAGGCTTTATGTGATGAGTGAAAAAACGGCTGAAAGCCCCGTTGAAGTACCTGTTGAAGCGCCTGTTGAAGTGCCTATGACCGCGGCCTCTCAGGGGCTCGCTTCCTGCCATGTTTGTCTTAAGTTGGCAGAGATCGAACAGCGTCATTGCCCGCGTTGTGGTGCAGTGTTGCACTTGCGTAAAACTAACAGTATTGATCGCACCTTGGCGTTGTTGTTTACCGCCTGTGTGCTCTACATTCCAGCGAATATATTACCTATCATGGTGACCGATCAGCTGGGTCAGCCGACACCGAGTACTATTATCGGTGGGGTGGTGTTATTGCTAAATATGGGCTCTTTCTCCATTGCCGCTGTCATTTTTTTTGCCAGTGTCATGATTCCTTCGAGCAAACTATTGATGATGTTTTATCTCTGCTGGAGTGTGTACAGGGGCCCACCCGAAACCCTTCGCCAACGCACCGTCCTCTATCGAATCACCGAGTTTATTGGCAAATGGTCAATGATTGATGTTTTTGTGGTGGCGATATTAGTGGCATTAATTAATTTGTCGAATGTGATAGTTATCCAAGCGGGAACGGCGGCCATTGCCTTTGCGGCCGTGGTGATAGTTTCTATGTTGGCAGCAGAAAGTTTTGACCCGCGGCTGATGTGGGATCAAAGGGATATTAATGGTGAATGAGATGAAGGCCACCGTGAGTCGCCGTAGAACGTTTTCTGCCATTTGGATTCTTCCGCTGGTCACACTAGTGGTGGGTATCGTCATAGTCGTTCACTCGATAATGACTGAGGGGCCGACTATCACGGTCGATTTTTCAACAGCGGATGGTCTCGAAGTGGGTAAAACCAAAATTCGATTACTCAGTGTCGATGTTGGCGTGGTCGAGAGTGTCAGTATTAAAGATGATTTATCCGGCGTCAGTGCGACAATCAAACTGGATCAGAAAACCGAGGGTTTGCTGGTTGACGATACCCGCTTCTGGATAGTTCGAGCCCGTCTCGATACTCGCGGAATATCGGGGTTGAGTACGATTGTGTCGGGCGCTTATATTGAAATGGACCCAGGCAGCGGTGTTAATCAGCAGCGCTCCTATGTTGGCCTTGAGGAACCTCCCCGCACGCCTGCCGATGCACCTGGGCTACGTTTGACCCTGTACAGCGACCGTGCCGGCTCGATTAGTGCCGGTAACTCAGTGCTCTATAGAGGTTATCCGGTTGGCCGAGTGGAGGCTATGGCGTTTGATCCGATGCGGCGTCAGGTGAAATACGATATTTTTATTGACGCCCCTTATCATGAGCTAATAGGCAGCTTTACCCGGTTTTGGGATACCAGTGGTATTGTCATGAAAGCCTCTGCGGAAGGTTTTGAAGTACAAATGGGTGCTATGGATACCATTTTGTTAGGCGGCGTGGCCTTCGGGGCAATTCCAGGATTAGCGTCGGGCCCTCCGGTAGAAAGTGGCAAAGAATTTAAACTCTATGATGCTTATAGTGACGTGCTTGAACATCCCTATCGTTACAAAACTTATTATGTCGTGTCATTTTCTCAGTCCCTGCGTGGTCTGGTAGCGGGTGCACCTGTGGAATACCGGGGCATAGAAATAGGGCGAGTGGAACGGATTTTAACCCGGGAATTCGCTGCTCAGGGCGGGATGGGTGATGGGCAGGCGATTCCTGTATTAATTTATATCGAGCCGGGGCGTCTCGAAGTGGGCGATAGTGAGGCGGGTATTGTGGCCTTTAGACAGGTCGTTTTCGATGGTGTGCGCAGTAAAGGGCTACGTGCTTCGTTGGAAACCGGCAACTTGCTAACGGGTAAGCAGATTATTAGCCTTGATTTTTACCCTGACGAAGAACCCAAGCAGTTGGGGACTTTTAATGAATACAGCCTTATTCCAACGATAGAGACAGGTATCGCAAGGCTGGAACAGCAGGTGAGTACTTTCCTTGAAAAACTAAACGCTTTACCCCTTGAAGAAACCGTCGTTGGTGTGAATCAGGTTTTAAATAAAGCAGATAATACTCTGGTGTCATTAACATCGGCTACCGACTCGATAAACAGCATGTTGGCAAATGACGCCACCCAGGCCTTGCCGCAAGAACTCATAGTGTCACTGTCTGATTTACGAACAGTTTTGCATGGGCTTTCTCCCAATTCTAAAATGGCGCAGAGCCTTGGTTCCTCCGTCAGCACATTGAATGCAACGCTACTAAGTCTGGATACTTTACTTCGACAATTAGCGATTAAGCCCAACGCGATTATTTTCCCCGTTTCACCGGAACCTGATTTGATACCTGAGGCCCACGCCAAATGAAGTTTCCCATCTGGTTAGCAAGCGTATTTCTCATTGGGTGTGCGAGCACAGTGCCGGCTCTCAATCAATATCTGTTGCGCAGTAATGTGCCCAGCGAATTTATGAATGAAAAGCAAGTTGCTAGGGTGGGGCTGGGTGCAGTGGTTGTGGCTCCCTATATTGATGGTTTGGCCCTGGTGATGGAAAACAGGCATGGTGAAGTGCGTGCGGCCCGCGATCACCAATGGGCCGAACCTTTACGCGACAGCCTGCGGGTGTTTATGGCCCGTGAAATTTCTCTCGGCGCCAGGCAATTGATCAGTGCTTCTCGTGCCGGTGAGAACGACTGGCAGCGACGTATCGATTTGCAAATCGACCAGCTACACGGCACTACGAGTGGTGAGGCAAAATTGGTTGCCTATTGGCAGGTGTTTGATGCTAAGCAACGCGCGGTTGTTTCTGAAAACGGGTTTAGTGGCACACAGGCGCTTAGTGCCGATGGTTACCAAGCACTGGTGGCGGCTGAGAAGGTCTTGTTAATAAGATTGGCGGCAAAGATTGCGGCCTCGCTTTAGGGCCTTGTGTATGGTGGTCTTGTCGTCGTCTTATGGCAATACCACATTCACCACTGTGATAACAGTGGTGATAAACAGTACCGTAAAAATAATGCCGGCGAAGACAAAAGTCTTAATATTGCCGTGTTTGAAGTCTTTTTCACGGTTGGCATTACTCTGCACGCCAATTGCTGCCGACAGGGTGCTTTTTAATATGTCGATAGCACCGGGCTGTTGTTGATCGTTTGATGATTGCTCACCTTTAGGTTGTTCGGTCATAGAAGCCTCCTTAATCGGGGTTATAGCCAAGCGCTGGGGCTAGTTCTCGTTCCAGCTGTTTAGCACTACAAGCTTTACGTTCGGCCAAGCTTTCGATCTGGTCGCGTTGTATTTTGCCGGTATTAAAATAGTGCGCTTCGGGATGGCCAAAATACCAGCCGCTCACCGAAGCGGCGGGAAACATGGCGTCACTTTCAGTGAGGCTGATATCGGCATTTTCCTCGGCATTGAGCAAGCTAAAAATAGTGCGCTTTGCCGTGTGATCGGGGCAGGCGGGGTAGCCGGGCGCCGGGCGAATACCTTGGTATTTCTCGCCAATTAAAGCCTCGTTATCGAGTTTCTCATCGCTGGCATAGCCCCACAGTTCCATGCGCACTCGTCGGTGCATGTGTTCTGCCAGAGACTCTGCCAAACGGTCGGCTAGGGCTTTAACCATAATCGAATTGTAATCGTCACCCTTGGCCTCGTATTCTTTAGCCAATTCGTCGGCGTTAATTCCGGTGGTCACTGCAAATGCACCGATATAATCGAGTTTCCCTGACGCTTTTGGGGCGATAAAATCCGCTAATGAAGTCAGGGGGGCGTCGTCTTTCCCCTTGCGGGTTTGCTGGCGAATTTGGTGGGCAGTGGCAATGGTCTCGTTGTCATTGGTAGCACTGTATATTTCGATATCGTCACCATTGACCCGATTTGCTGGCCAAATACCTAGGACAGCATTTGCCGTGAGTTTATGATTATCGATTAAGTCGCGGAGCATGGTTTGAGCGTCATTAAATAAATTTTTTGCCGCTTCACCGACGACCTTGTCATCGAAAATTTTTGGGTATTTACCCACCAAGCTCCAGGTAATAAAAAACGGCGTCCAGTCGATGGTGTCGATAAGCTCTTCTAAAGGGTAGTCTTTAAACACTTGCACACCGAGGATTTTCGGTTGTACAGGGCTGTAGTTTTCCCAGTCGTAGGGCCAGCCTGCGGCAACGGCCTTTTCGTAGGGCACCATGTTACCACGGGGTGTTCTATTGGCGACGCGCTCGCGCACCACCTCGTATTCCGCGGTAGTGTCATCGTAATAGGTCTGGCGCTTTTCGAGGTTCATCAGCGCGCTGGCCACGCCCACGGCACGGGAGGCATCGGCAACGTAGATGGCCTGGGCGCGATGGTATTTAGGGTCAATTTTTACCGCCGTGTGCGCCTTAGAGGTCGTTGCGCCACCAATCAGTAGGGGCAGGTCAAAGTCCTGTCTTTCCATTTCTGCCGCGACGTGAACCATTTCATCCAGGGAGGGTGTAATAAGGCCTGAGAGCCCAATAATATCGACCTTTTCCTCTTTTGCGACGGCGAGGATTTTGTCACAGGGCACCATGACACCGAGATCTATTACCTCAAAATTATTACACTGTAGTACGACACCGACTATGTTTTTGCCAATGTCGTGGACGTCCCCCTTCACCGTGGCCATCAGTATTTTGCCATTGCTCTGGGCACCACCGGTTTTTTCGGCTTCAATATAGGGCTGTAGATACGCCACTGATTGTTTCATCACCCGGGCTGACTTAACCACTTGGGGAAGGAACATTTTACCATCGCCAAATAGATCGCCGACGACATTCATGCCGTCCATTAAAGGTCCTTCGATAACATGCAGAGGCCGTTCGGCTTGGAGACGTGCCTCTTCGGTGTCTTCAATGATATGGGTGGTAATGCCTTTTACCAGTGCGTGTTCCAGTCGTTTGTCGACGTCGAGCTGGCGCCAGGCGAGGTCTGCGGTTTTATCTTTGACACTGCCGTCGCCGAGGTAATCGTCAGCGATGGCGAGTAGGCGGTCGGTGCTATCGTCGCGACGATTGCCAATCACATCTTCAACTGCTTCGCGCAATTCGCTGGGCAGGTCATCGTAAACCGCCAACTGGCCCGCATTGACGATGCCCATGCTCAAGCCCGCTTTTATGGCGTGATAGAGAAAGACCGAGTGAATGGCTTCACGCACCGGGTTGTTGCCGCGAAATGAAAAGGACACATTGCTAATACCGCCGGAAATTTTGGCGCCGGGCAGGTTAGCGGTAATCCAGCGGCAGGCCTCGATGAAATCGACGGCGTAATTGTTGTGTTCTTCAATACCCGTGGCGACGGCAAAAACATTGGGATCAAAAATAATGTCGTTGGGGTTAAAGCCTACCTCGTTAACGAGAATGTCGTAACTGCGCCCGCAGATGTCAATGCGTCGCTGCAGATTGTCGGCCTGCCCATCGGTGTCAAAGGCCATCACCACCACAGCGGCACCGTAGCGCTTACAGAGTTTAGCTTGCTCGATAAAAGGCGCTTCGCCCTCTTTCATGCTGATGGAGTTGACCACCGGCTTGCCCTGAATGCACTTTAGGCCTTCTTCAATGACATGCCATTTTGAGGAGTCGACCATAATGGGAATGCGTGAAATGTCGGGCTCTGACGCAATCAGCTTGAGAAAAGTGGTCATGGCCTCAACGGCGTCAAGCATGCCCTCGTCCATATTGATGTCGAGTATTTGTGCGCCGTTCTCGACTTGTTCCAACGCTACTGAGAGAGCGGTTTCGTAGTCTCCCTCAAGTACTAGCCGTTTAAAACGGGCTGAACCGGTGACATTGCAGCGCTCGCCGACATTGACAAAGAGAGAGTTGCTGTCGATGGTAAAAGGTTCCAGCCCAGAAAGCCGGCAACTTTGGCTTTCTTCTGGCACAACTCGCGGTGCGCTATTGGCGCAGATCTCGGCAATGGCGCGAATATGTTCGGGGGTGGTGCCGCAGCAGCCGCCGACGATGTTAATCAGGCCTCGCTCAGCAAATTCAGCAATAATGTTGGCGGTTTCTTCGGCTGTTTCGTCATACTCGCCAAAGGCGTTGGGCAGGCCCGCATTGGGGTGGGCGCTAATCAAGGTGGGGCAGATGTTCGACAGTTCTTCGATATGGGGGCGTAATTGCTCGCCACCTAGGGCACAGTTCAAGCCAATAGCGAAGGGTTTGGCGTGAGCTAAACTGTTCCAGAAGGCTTCGGGGGTTTGCCCTGAGAGAGTGCGGCCACTGGCATCGGTAATGGTGCCGGAAATCATAATCGGCAATTCAAAGCCCAGCTCTTCATAGACATCCTGCACCGCAAATACCGCGGCCTTGGCATTGAGCGTGTCGAACACGGTTTCGATCAGAATAATATCGCTGCCACCGGCAATCAGTGCGCGAGTGGCATTGCGATAATCTTCGGCCAGCTCGTCGAAGGTGGTGTTGCGTGCCGCAGGGTCGTTAACGTCGGGTGATATGGAGGCGGTGCGGCTGGTCGGGCCAATGACGCCGGCTACCCAGCGGGGTTTGTCTGGGGTGAGGGCGTTGAATTCGTCGGCAGCTTCGCGGGCAAGTTTTGCGGCCTCAAAATTTAGCTCATAGACAATGGCCTCCATGCCGTAATCGGACTGGGAGGCACAGGTGGCATTAAAGGTATTGGTCTCGATAATATCGGCGCCGGCCTCGAGGTAAGCACGGTGGATATCGCGAATAATCGTGGGTTGGGTCAGTACCAGTAAATCGTTATTGCCGCCGAGATCTTGCTGCCAGTCAGCAAAGCGCTCGCCGCGAAAGTCAGCCTCGTCCAGTTTATGGCGTTGTATCATAGTGCCGGTGGCACCATCGAGAAAGAGCAGGCGGCTGGCGGCCGCTTGATGAAGAGCAGTGATGCGATCGGCGAGAGTAGTCAACTGTTTGTCCGTTGTTTTGCGTCAAAATTAGCCGTACATTTTAACAGCTTGACGGCCTCTGTGCTGCCGGATACAGCGCTATTTGCCTGACGTGGCGTCTAATTCTGGCAATAGCAATGTAGCAATGTAGCAATGTAGCAATGTAGCAATGTAGCAATGTAGCAATGTAGCAATGTAGCAATGTCAGTGTGCTAGAGCAGTCATAAATTTCAGTATTGAGCCCTAGCGGGCATGGGCGTATAATAACTGAGTAATTTACTCGGATATAGGTTGGTAGTGATGAGCAGTATAGAGATTACCGAATCGGCACAGGACTATTTGTCAGATCTGTTGCTAAAGCAGGACTGTGAGGGTATTGCCATTCGGCTTTTTATCGCCGACCCAGGCACGCCAAAAGCGGAGACTTGCATTGCCTATTGTCGCCCCGGCGAGGAACAGGAGGAGGATGAGCTTCTCGAGCTCCCCAAGCTTAAGGCTTATCTTGATAAACGCAGTGTGCCTTTTCTGGAAGATGCAAAAGTCGATTATTCTGCCGACCGTCTCGGTGGTCAGCTGAGTATCCGTGCCCCCAATTCACGGTTGCCACGGGTTAGCGATGACAGCCCGGTCGAAGACAAGGTGAACTACATCCTTCACAGCGAGATCAACCCCGGTCTAGCCGCCCACGGTGGCAATATTAGCTTAGAAGAAATGGACGGTGATATTGCCGTATTGCAGTTCGGCGGCGGTTGCCAAGGCTGTGGTCAGGCTGATTTAACGTTGAAAGACGGTGTTGAGCGCACTTTGCTGGAGAAAATTCCGGAATTAAAAGGCGTCCGTGACATTACTGACCACAGTGACAGCTCTCAAGCGTATTATAAATAAATGGCTTATTGATCTGCCACAGTCGTTGTGATTTGTGGCAGCTATTTTGATAGCTTGCCGTATTGCCCTGATCCCGATTAATGGTATATTTGTTTATCTTTAAACGTTAAACCTGATTATGGCGCGCCCCCCCGAGTACAATCGAATTGATGTTGTCAATGCCGCTATGCAGGTGTTTTGGGCTGAGGGCTATGAGTCCAGCTCCATACAGAAACTGCTCAGTGCCATGGACCTTAATCGTGGCAGTTTGTACGCGGCCTTTGGCGATAAAGCAGGACTCTTTCTCGAAGCGCTCGATATGTACGTGGAAGAAGTGACTGTTACGTTAAAAGCTACACTTTGGTCGATTAATGACCCTCTGCTGGCCATTCGCAGTTTTCTTGAAAGTGTGTGCTTGATAGAAGATGAGGCCATTCGTTCGAGAGGCTGCTTGCTGTTTAACAGTATTTCTGAATTTGCTCATGTCAATCACCACTTGGCCGAAGAGGCGGAAAAACGCACCAAACCCTTGAATGCCCTATTTGAAAAACGTTTGGCCGAGGCCCAGTCACTGGGACTGATCGATGCACAAAAATCGCCGCAGGCGATGGCAGATTATTTGTTAACCTTGGCCGTTGGCCTGCGCATGCACGCTAAAATGAACACCAGTCGCGAGACTTTGCAGGGCATTATTAATGTCGGTCTCTCTGCCTTGTAACTTTTAAATGCTGGATATTTCAGCTTATAAAAAAGGGGGGGTTGTTAAGAATTTCCCCTTTTTTATAAGCTTTCTTAGAGTGGTTTTATCGCTGACGATTTATTGAATTATCGCTTTCCTTACCTCTTCGCTAGTCGGCTTTAAAGCGTTTTGGCAACACATCTTTCAACTTGTCGTGCATATCGAGTATGGCTTTTTCAGTGGCTTCCCAGCCAATGCAGGCATCGGTGACAGATTGGCCGTAGACCATATCTTCACTATTTGGCGAAAGTTTTTGATTACCTGCGACCAGATTACTTTCCACCATAATGCCGACGATTGAGCGATTGCCTTCGACGATTTGGCTGGTGATATTTTCCATTACCAGTACCTGTAAGTCATGGTTTTTGTTGGAATTGGCGTGACTGCAGTCGACCATGATATTGGTTGCGACGCCCGCTTTTTCCAGCGCTTGCTCGCAGAGTGATACGCTGACCGAATCGTAATTGGGCTTATCATCACCACCGCGCAAAACTACATGGGAATAGGGGTTACCGTTCGTTTTGATGATGGCGACGCTGCCCTCAGAATTTATGCCGAGGAAGCGATGGGGTTTGGCAACGGACTTTAGGGCATTGGTCGCCACAGTCAAACTACCGTCAGTACCGTTTTTAAAACCGACTGCCGAGCTCAAGCCACTGGCCATTTCCCGATGGGTTTGCGATTCAGTGGTGCGCGCACCAATGGCTGACCAGCTGATTAAATCCTGCAAATACTGAGGTGAAATAGGATCGAGGGCTTCGGTTGCAGTGGGCAGGCCGAGTTCGGAGACATCCATTAATAACTGGCGCCCAATATGTAAACCATCAGAAATTTTAAAGGAGTCATCGAGAAAGGGGTCGTTGATAAGCCCTTTCCAGCCAACAGTGGTGCGTGGTTTTTCAAAATAAACCCGCATGACCAGCAGAAGGGTGTCGTCCACCTTATCGGCCAAGGCTTTTAAGCGCACGGCGTAATCTTTGGCAGCGTCGACATCGTGAATAGAACAGGGGCCAATGACAACAAATAGGCGATGATCTTTATGATCGAGAATGGCCTCGATATCTTTACGGCCCTGTGTAATGGTTTTTTCAGCAGCTTCAGTGAGGGCAACATCGGCTTTTAATTGACTGGGTGTCAGCAGAACTTCCTGTGACTGAATATTGAGATTTTCAAGTGTGCGCTGGACCATGACGTTACGACCTAACTGCTCTAGTTCATTAAAAGGGCCGTTATTCTACTGCAAAAATAGTGGTAAGGGGGTGAAAAGCATCAACTAGATATGAAGGTTATTGCTCGATAACGACCTCGAGGTGGGGTAATAGAGGAAAGTACAGCGCGGCTTTGAGTTTGACTGGGCTTTTACAGGATTGTTTGTTACCGGCTTTGTTGGCTGAATCGACTCGTAAGTGTGTCAGCGTTTGTGCGTAGAGCGAGAGTTGTTCCCGATAAGCATTACATTGTTGTTGAATAAAATCTTCAAGGCTTTGCTCTGCCGCCGGTAGGGATGTTTTATAGTCAACAATCCATCGCGTGTCATCAATGATAAAACAGCGGTCGACAATGGCGCTGCTAATATGCCCCTGCGAATCGCGGTAGTTGAGGGCAAGCTCACAATAACTTTGCTCATGATTGCGGTCGAAAATCCAGTGCTGGGCGCGATCGGCAAGGCATTTTTCGAGAGCTTCGTTGAGCACTGACAGTGCCGTTTTTTTATCGATAATACCCGCTTGTTTAATTTGTATGATCCAGCTGCTCTGTTGACGGGCGATACGCTCGGACGTCCATTGCTCGATGCCCTCAACTACCAATAAGCGTAGTGTGCGGTGCATTAGGGTGCCAATTTTTCGCGGGTCACTGGCTCCGGGTAGAGTAATGGCAGGGGTCTTGTTGTTTGCCATCGCTGGACCATTGTTGCTGGGGCTCGTCTTTTCTTTAATAAAAGGGCTGCGCCAATTGGCGGGTAGTCGAAAGCTGTAACTTTGCTCAGTGGCAGCGTCTGCTATTTGTTCCTCAGGTTGCTCAGTACCTTCCACATTCGAGGGCGGGTGCAGGGTGACAGCACAATTGACTATTTCCAGAGGAGGTTCGCCTTCTGAACCTACACTGACATGCTCTTTAAGTACCGGCCAGGCCGAGGCCAGTAGACTACCGGCGGCGGGGTTTTTTAACGGCTGGCGAAAAAGCAGGTGTAGCCGTTCAATAGCACGGGTACAGGCAACGTAGAGGACACGAGTATTTTCAAGGCGGGATTTAATACTCTCTTCCCGTTTTAGGTGGGTGTAGAGCGCATCGTCCGCAGCGCCGAGTTTTTGCGGCGGGGAAAGTAAAAGCTGATTGGCCCCGTCTCGACTAACGCGCTCGCGCCACAGGAGTAATTCGTGACTATTATTGGCACCTCTACGATCGAGGCCGGGAATAATCACGGTATCGAACTCCAAGCCCTTGGACTTATGGATAGTCATGATTTGCAGCGGCGGCGGCTTTGGGCCAGTTGTGATTAGATCGAGATCCGTCAATGGCTCTTCACCCGCTAAAGGCTCTTCATCGGCTAATGGCTCTGCATAAAGTTGATTAACGGCGTATTGAAAACTGGCCCAGTCGTCAATGTTGACTCTGCCCTTGGTATGGCTTTCCAGCAAGTCAAAATATTGCTCACATTGGTGTAATGCGGTCTTTGCGTCGGTGTCATCGCTACCCAGTGCTGCGGGGCCGCCGAGGGCTAGCCAGGTGCCTTCAACCCATGTGCGCAGCGGTTTGCGATAACGTTGCTGCCAGGCTGTGCTGATAACATCAGCGACTCTGGCAATAATTTTTTCACCCTGTATCGAGAGGGTTGGCGTTTGTTGCGCGCCAAGTTCTCGATGTTTTAACAACTGTAAAAGCAGCAGCGGGTACTGGGCTTTTTCAGGTGTCGGATTGCTCTTGATTGGCGTGGTGACAATGGTCAGCAAGTCTGCGAGGTCGAGGCCACACCAAGGGGCGCGGAGAATGGCCAACCAGGCAATACGATCGGCGGGCTTCAGTAAGGCGCGGGTCAGCGATACCAAGTCAATAACTGGCATTGCCGAGACTAATGGGTCGATGTCGCGAGCTTGCCAAGGCAGGTTATGGGCACGCAGAGCAGGTAGTATTTCGCGCAAGTGGGCACGCCCTCGCACCAGAATGGCAATGCTCGCTGCGGGATTTTCTTGTCGTACTTGCAGGGCACGCTGTGCGACCAATTCGGCTTCTACAAGTCCGTGGTTTTCGTCTTCATTGCTGAGCACGTCGATGGTGACAGCGGGGTCACTTAAGGCGGGCTTAAAACTGTCAGCGTGGCTATAGGGTACCGCGCCGCGCCCGCTGTCGATGATCGGCGGGAAGGCATCGGCAAATACGCGATTGACCCAGTGAATAATGTTGGCCTGTGAGCGGAAGTTAACACTCAGATCGAGGGGCTGTAATTGCAGGCTGCCAATGGGATGCTTGCGGGCATCGAGGAAGAGCCCGACATTGGCATTGCGAAAACTGTACAGCGATTGCATGCCGTCGCCAACAATAAACAGACTGCGGCCATCACCGTTTTGCCAGCCACTGGTGAGTTGACGCAGCAAACGAAACTGTACGGTAGAGGTGTCCTGAAATTCATCGATCAAAATATGATGGATCTGTGCATCGAGGCGCAGGGTCAGGTCGGTGGGATCGTCCTCGCTACCTAGGGCCTCCAACGCATTGAGGGTGATTTCAGAAAAATCACTGGCGCGTTCTTGTTGGAAGACTACCTTGAGCTCGGCCACCAGGCGGGGCAGTAAATTCGTTAGCGCTTCGAGCACTTGCCACTGGTTGTCAGCGTAGTAGGCGGGGGGTAGGGCGCGAATATCACACAGTGTGTCGCGCAGGCCCGCCTGCTCTTTGGCCCAGTCTCGCAGTTCGCCCCACTGTTCTTTACGCTGCGTGGCTAATTCGGGCTGTTGAGAGTCTTTTTTAGTGGGAAAGCCGGACGCTTTGTTGATCGTCTTACGCCAGTCGCCGTCCTTTTTTAGTAGCAGGTCAACAATACCCTGCCAGGCGGGTAAATGCTCAGTTTGGTTTTCTGGTAGACCGGCAAGTCCCAAACAGTGCTTGCTGTCAGGGGGCAGATGCAGGGCCGCGTAGTCGGCCAATTGTGCGAGGTCGCTGGCTCGAGGTATTAATTGCTGGCTGGCCAGTTGCAGGGTTTCAACGCTTAAGGCCTGCAATGCTTGCTCGAGCTGTTGGCGCCTGTTGTCGGGGGAAAAGATAATGCCCAGCCATTGCTCGCGCCGGCTGAGCAGTCGTACTAGCAAGGCTTCAAGGCGCGGTAAGTCATTATCGAAATGAATCAACAGCGTTTCAAGGGCTTCGGACGTTGCGCCGGGGGCTTCTAATTCGGCAAATACCTGCCGCACGGCCAGTTGATAAGCGGTCTGGGGGTTGTCACTGGGTTCGGGCAATTGGCCAATACCGAGATCGACGGCAAGTTGGCTGGCAAGGTGGCGACAAAAGCTGTCGATAGTTTGAATACGCAGACGATTGGGCGCCTGGATGAGGTTCCAGCCCTGTTCGCGGTCTCGGGCCAGGGCTTGTCGTGCCAAGTCGCGGTTTTGTTGTGCGTAGTCACTATCGACGGGGGTGTTGTTTTGCGCGTCAATCAGGGCGGCAATTAAACGGGCTCGCATTTCACCGGCGGCTTTGCGAGTGAAGGTCATACAGAGAATTTCTTCCGGTGCGTTGGCCTGGGCGAGCAAGCAGAGTATGCGCTGGGTGAGCAAACCCGTTTTGCCCGACCCCGCGGGTGCGGCAACGGCGAAGGAGTGGCGGGTGTCGAGGGCCTGTTGGCGAGCGTGGGCGTCAGCGGGTAGCGGCATGGTGTCTTGTCTTCGTGGCTAAGGACATATTAATCGAGTTCATTGGCGGTAACGTCGGCGCTATTACTGCGTTGCGCAATCTCTGGCCACCGATTTAAGGGGTAGAGGTGGCCCTGATAACGCAACGCGGCGTTAGTGTAAAAAGCAATCTCTGCCTGGCCGTCGAGAAACTCTGCTGCCAGTGTTTCGAGTTGTTCCCGCCATACCTCGAGGCAGTCTTCCCAGGTTTCAAAATTGATTTTACTCAGTGCTGAGATGCCGGGAATAATTTCTGGTGTGTCACTGACACCTTTGGCGGTGACACTTTTGGGTGTCGATATTTGCCCGAAACACAGGCCGGCTACTTGTTCGGGTAGAGCGAGGGCGTACAGTGGCAGTTGCGGCTCTTCAAGTCGCTCGCCAGCCCAGCAGTTGATATTGGTGTCGCCGGTTTTGTAATCGATTAACACAATGCGTTGGTCATCGAGCCGGTCAATGCGATCGATGCGCAAGCTTAACGGCAGGCCACCGATAGACATAAGCAGCTGTTTTTCCGGCGCCAGCACGCTAAAGGGCTGGCGTTGTAGCTCTATATCGAGCCATTGTGCCAGCAACTGTTTAAGGCGTTGGGTTTCTATCGCCACAAAGCGTGGCCCGAAAATATCACTACGGCTTTGGCGCAGCGGCTGTATTGCTTGAGCGATGACGTCTTCTATCGCCATGTTGAGCGCGTCGCTGTCGAGGGCTTTAACACTGGCTTGATCGTGAAAGCGCGTCCAGAATAATTCTAGGCAGCGGTGCACCAAATTCCCGCGTTCGATGGGCGAAAGACCGCAGCCAGGTTCTGCCAGAGGGCGTGCGCCGAGGCGCCATGTCGCGAAGGCGTTAAAAGGACTACCCGCCTGAGTCTGCAAAATGGCCGTGCCGCCGCGCACACTTTGTTCTCCCGGTTGTAGGCTCGGTGCTTTAACTAGCTCTACTTTTTGCAGCGCCGTTGGTGACAGCGCAGCGAGCAGAGGTTGCTGAAACTTAGTCGATACTGGCGCTGATGTCGGTGAGTTGAGAGTGGATTTTGGAAGCAGGCGCGAGGCTTCAAGATCAGTGTCTCCGTCACGGGTGGCGTAACTAAAAACCAGCTGTTGGCTACTGTGTTGAAAGTCGTGTAAAAGTTGCTTGGCGAGCGCTAATTCCTGTTTCGCGTCGCTGCGTGGCAGTTGGTGGCGCTGCTGTAAATCGACAGCTAATAAGGGGTTGAGAGAGGTCGGTTGAGGCCACTGTCTGTCGTCCATGCCGGCAATCCAGAGCTGGTCAAACGCCAGGCCGGCAGCTTCCAAGAGACCGAGAACTTGTATTTGACTGTCGTGGCTTTGTGCTTGAAACACGGTAGCTTGCGCCATGCGCGTGAGTTGTGTCAGGGCTGTGCTGGCACTGGGGGGGGCGGCACTGTGGTCGAGGCTGGCAAAATCCTCAAGCAAGTCCAAAAAATGTTGGTGTTCCTGATATTCGATACTGTCGAGACTGCGAGCGCCGGGCCAACCCAGGATCGCAAGGCGCTGGGCGAACTCTTCTGCCCAATAACAAAAGCTGGCTGTTTTTGGCTGGCGGCGCACGCGCTCGCCAATAGTTTGCCAGGCCGTTGCCAGTGAAGGGTATTCGCTATTGGGTGCAAGGGGAGGAGCACAGGGGCTTTCAGACTCGAGCTCTGCGTTGGCAATTTGCCTTTCGGCCTCGGCGAGACTGGCGCGAAAGGCTGAGGGCGTGTGCAGCAGTTTATTGCTGTCGCGCAATAATAACTCGCAGTGGGCGCGGGCTATAAACTGTTTATCCTCAACCGTGGTTACCTGCTGATTCGCCTTTTGTTCTGTTGTCTCTTGAGGCTCTGTCGCCACTTGATTTTCTGTAGCAGCTTGATCTCCGAGGGAAGACGTCGTTGGGCCCCAAAAGGGATCAGCTAGCAATTGGCACCAGTACGTCACTCCAAGAGCTTGAGTTTGCACTGTCAATAAATTCAGCGCGCTAGCTACCAAGGGACTACGGCTAAGGGGACTACCGGCGGAAAAATTAAAGGCGGGGATACTGCGTTCATACTCGGGAAGGCAGTGTTCAGGGC
>JBFJYH010000034.1:0-29163 GCA_041622675.1 Porticoccaceae bacterium | reverse complement strand
TTTGATGGTTATCTCGGTCATAACATTAGCGGGATGCTATCAATGAGCACGCAAGTGACGCAAAGTCTGCCAAGCTTCTCGCTTGCAAAGAGGCTCTGCGAGCATCGCTTGCAGTGAGGGAATATAAAGCGTTTCCACGAAATTGAACTCAGGGTCACCCACAGTAATATCGTTCGCCAATAAACGCTGCGGCGCGTCACCCATTGCCAGTAAACTACGAAACGGACGCACTTCCTGGCGGCCAAGTAGAAACATCGACAACTGGGTTTTTGCCCCTGCCAATGTGCTTTCAGCACCGGGGCTCAAGGGCCATTCAATAAGCTCAGCAGCGGGCAAACCCGCGGGAAGCTGGCCAATAGCTCGCAGTATATTGGCGAGTAATTCGAGGTGTGTTCTAGTGACCCGCTCACCGTAGGCAAAGCCATTAATCACCAACACCGTATCACTGACCTGCCAACAGGCCAGTGTAAAGCTGATATTCTCTTGCTCTTCAATTGGGCCTTGAATAAGCTCAGAAGCGGGTTCTGGCGTATCCACCTGCGTAGTTTGGGGAGGATGAGTAGCTTGTGGAATATGTGCAGATTGAGCGATGACTGACGAAGAGCTTTTCTCTAACACCTCAATCGGCATACTTTGATGAGTGTTTGCCGAATCAACTACCGTTTTTTCTAATTCTACTTGGCCTGTTGGAAGAGATGCCGGCTGATCAGGTGTTGGCTCGGCCTGCAAGGTTTCTCGCAGGCCCGCCAGAGAGCTGATTATCTCACCTGCGCTAATCGGTTCACCAGAGCTAACCGCATTGCCAGCCTCAAGAATAGATCTCTCACCACAATTAACCGATGAAGTTTTAAGGGCGACCGGGCCAGTACCGGTATTAAACACGGGTTCCCCAGGTAGACGCTGCCGATACTGGTGGATACCCAGCATCGACAAATACCAATCCCTTTGTGTTGTCACAACCGTATTGTCACAAGTTCAGAACCATTGGCAGCGTCATCAAGACAAACGAGCCCACGACTCGACTACACCCCATCTAGTTGGGGGTGGACGCGGCCGGGGTCAGCCATTATGTTCACCGCATTGAGGTAAGCCTTGGCGCTGGCAACCAGAATGTCAGTGTCAGCGCCCTGACCATTGACGATGCGCCCTTCTTTTGCCAGTCGAACCGTCACTTCGCCTTGAGAGTCAGTGCCGTCGGTAATGGCATTGACCGAGTAAAGCTTCAGCTCTGTACCACTGTGGATCAATTTCTCAATCGCTTTAAAGACGGCATCAACTGGCCCACTGCCTTCAGATTCCACTGAATGCTCTTGGCCATGCGTACGCAAGACTAGCTCTGCCTGAGGGGGGCGACCGGTTTTCGTGGCAACATCCATCGACACCAGTTGGTAATTCTCCTCAGCTTCTCCCATTTGCACATCGGAGACCAAAGCCTGCAGGTCTTCGTCATAAATTTCGCGTTTTTTATCAGCCAAATCTTTAAAGCGCAAAAAGGCGGTATTCATTTCAGCCTTATTATCAAAGGCAATGCCGAGCTCTTCCATACGCGCCGAAAAGGCAGCGCGGCCGGATAATTTGCCGAGCACCAAGCGATTGGTATTCCAGCCAACATCCTCGGCCTTCATAATTTCGTAAGTTTCACGAAATTTAAGTACGCCGTCTTGGTGAATACCGGACTCATGGGCAAAGGCATTGGCACCCACTACCGCCTTATTCGGCTGTACAGGAAAGCCCGTAATGGTCGATACGAGGCGGGATACAGGCACTATCTGCTCGGTATTAATACGGGTATCAAGTTTGTAAATATCTTTGCGCGTGCGCAGGGCCATAACGATTTCTTCCAGCGAGGCATTACCCGCGCGTTCGCCAAGACCATTGATTGTGCATTCAACCTGCCGTGCACCATGTAAAACCGCAGATAGTGAGTTGGCAACGGCCAGACCAAGATCGTTGTGACAATGCACAGAAAAAATAGCTTTATCGGCATTTGGCACATTATTGATCACGCGCCCTATCATCTCACCGTATTCACCGGGCGAGCCATAACCGACGGTATCGGGAATATTAATCGTGCGGGCACCAGCATCAATCACCGACTCGACAATACGGCACATATAATCAAACTCAGTGCGGCTACCGTCTTCGAGGGAAAACTCCACATCATCGACAAAATTACGTGCTATTTTGACCGCACCGACAGCCTGCTCAAGAACCTCCTCAGGGTTCATCTGTAGCTTAAATTCCATATGAATCGGCGAAGTCGCGATAAAGGTATGGATACGTGGCGCCGCGGCGTTTTTTAGAGCCTCGCCAGCGCGTTCAATATCAGCGTGAGTGGTACGGGCCAAGCTGCAAACAGAACTATCTTTAATGGTATCGGCAATACTCTTAACCGCAGCGAAGTCACCCTCGCTAGAAATGGCAAAGCCTGCTTCTATCACATCAACGCCTAGTTTTTCCAGGGACCTGGCAATACGCAGCTTTTCTTCTTTAGTCATCGCAGCGCCGGGGCTCTGTTCTCCGTCGCGCAAAGTTGTATCAAAAATAATTAAACGTTCACTGCCCATGACAATACTCCATCAACTCCCGCAACACCGCGGGCAAAAATATAAAATAGGATTTTCCTCTCTTAATGAGAAGGATGCAAAACAAATGAGGTATAACGTAGATGCCCCTCAGGGCAGGAGAAGGCGTAGCAGGCAGGCAGCGCCACACAAAGCTTGTTGAAAGCCATGTGAAGAGCCGTTGTTGTTTATCGTGCGTTGATCTGTCATCACTGCCTTTGCTACAGAGGCGTTTATACCAATCATAAACTGGCAAATTAGGCCTTGCATTCTGACAAATTTTTAGACCACTGCCAAGCCCTTTACTAAAGATGAAGCGCACGCGAACGTTTGCTGGCCTCTCAGTTATTGCTGTTGTGAAGGATTTTTCCTAGATGTCATTGACTAGGAGTGGGATATCTTGAGAATCAAGCTCTTTGACGAAAGAATTTGACCCACAACCAAGACAAGGGGCCTGACAGTGCGTAACCTAGGGCCAAGAACAACAGTACTCTTGGAGGGTCGATCGTCACAATGACCATACCTACCACCACCGCCAAAAAGGTTACAAAGGGCACATGCCCCTTAAAATCAAACCCCTTCAAACTGTGATAACGACAATTTACCACCATCAGCAAACCGGCCCCCGCAGTCACTAAAAAGGCAAGCGTAGCCGTCACAACACTCGGCTCAACATCGTGGCCAACCCAGACCATACCAGCCACAAGAGCCGCCGCTGAGGGACTAGCCAGACCAACAAAATACCGTGAGTCAGCAGATTCAACAGCCACATTAAAACGTGCCAGACGCAGAGCGGCACAGGAGACATAAAGAAAAGCCGCCGCCCAGCCGGTTTTACCCAGATCAGACAGCATCCAGCTGTAACATACCACTGCCGGGGCTACACCAAAGGAGACCATGTCCGAAAGGCTGTCGTACTCGACACCAAAGTCACTCTGGGTATTGGTCATTCGCGCCACGCGACCATCCAAGCCATCAAAAACCATAGCGACAAAAATCGCGATGGCAGCCGCTTCGAACTTGCCATCCATTGAGGCGAGAATGGCGTAAAACCCACTAAATAGTGCCACTGTAGTGACCAGATTAGGCAACAGGTAAACCCCTCGGTGGCGCGTATCTTGGCCTACCCCATTGGGCTTAGCTTCACGCTCCTCAGCTGGCTCAAGCAAGACGTCGACAATTACCGACACAGGCGCTTTTTCGCTCTTCTCTTGATTGACTGAACCGTCAGAACCTGTTGTTTCCTCGTTAGCTGAATCCTGCGTATCAGACATTGTTCACATACACTCCCAAATCAAAGGCTTGCAAATTTACGACGATCCAGTTAACTGATCGCCAGGGTAGAACAGCGCCGTTATCATACATTTTTGGCAATAAAAAAGCGGCAAACCAAAGGCTTGCCGCTTCATTAAAGCTCAATGATTAACCGAGCCCAATCATTTGAGCTCAATATCATTAATTCGGTCGATTAGTTACGTGATTTATCAACCAGCTTACTTTCACCAATCCAAGGCATCATAGCGCGCAGCTTGGCACCGACTTCTTCAATGGGGTGTTCTGTAGAGGCACGGCGACGCGCTTTCAATTTAGGGTTACCCGCCTGATTGTCGAGCATGAAATCATTGACGAAATTACCGTTTTGGATATCTGTCAGGATGCGCTTCATCTCTGCTTTTGTCTCGTCGGTAATAACCCGTGCTCCACTGCTGTAATCGCCGTATTCGGCGGTATTAGAGATTGAATAACGCATGTCGGCGATACCGCCTTGGTACATCAAATCAACGATCAGCTTCAATTCGTGCAGGCACTCGAAATATGCCATTTCTGGTGCGTAGCCCGCTTCTACTAAGGTTTCAAAACCCGCTTGAACCAGTGCTGTTGCACCACCACACAAAACAGCCTGCTCACCAAAGAGATCCGTTTCAGTTTCTTCGCGGAAGTTAGTTTCGATAATACCCGAGCGCCCGCCGCCGTTAGCAGAGGCATAAGACAGGGCAATCTCTTTAGCCTGACCAGAGCCATTTTGAAAGACTGCGATTAATGTCGGAACACCACCGCCTTCTACATAAGTGCCACGCACTGTATGGCCTGGACCTTTAGGTGCAATCATTATAACGTCGAGATCAGCACGAGGCTCAATCAATTCGAAGTGAATATTCAGGCCATGCGCAAAGGCCAGAGCTGCACCCTCTTTCAAATTCGGCTCGATTTCAGTGTAATAAACTGCTTTTTGGTGCTCGTCTGGGGTGAGAATCATCACCACGTCAGCACCGCTAACGGCATCGGCGATTTCCGCCACGTTCAGACCTTCGCCTTCAGCTTTTGCCCAAGATGTAGAGCCTTTACGCAAGCCGACAACTACGTTTTCAACACCCGAATCACGCAGATTCAAAGCGTGGGCGTGGCCCTGCGAGCCATAACCAATAATTGACACTTTTTTACCGCGGATAATAGAAAGATCACAATCTTTGTCGTAATAAACCTGCATATTTTTCACCTCATTGTTCGTACGAACGATTCGTACATTTCACTTGCGCATAAATACTAATTGGCAACATCGAAGCACTCTAACTTTTTAAATAGTATTTCAGTGAAAACCTTTCATCTAAAAATTAAAGCGCACCTCAATTAACCGTTTGTTAACACATTCAATTTATACTTTTAAAGACTTTTCACCGCGCATCAAACCGCAAACCCCAGTGCGCACGACTTCAAGTATTGGGGCGTCACCCAACGCATCTATAAAAGCATCGAGCTTTGTACTTTCGCCCATGATCTGGACGACATAAGTCGTCGGCCCAACATCAACAATTTGACCGCGAAATATATCGACGCAGCGCTTAATTTCAGCGCGCGAAGCACCGTTAGCTTTCACTTTAAGAAGCATTAACTCTCGTTCAAGGTGGGCGCCTTCGCTCAAATCAATGACTTTAACCACATCGATCAGCTTGTTTAATTGTTTGGTAATTTGCTCAATGGTATGGTCATCACCAACGGTGGTCAGCGTCAAACGTGAGAGTGTCGTATCCTCAGTTGGCGCTACGCTCAAGCTATCGATATTATAGCCCCGCTGAGAAAACAAGCCCACAACTCGCGACAGAGAACCGGGCTCATTTTCAAGTAAAACGGAAATTAAGCGTTTCATTATGTGCGCTCCGTTTTGCTTAACCACATATCGCGCATGGAGCCAGGCGCCACATGCATGGGATAAACGTGCTCATCCTGGTCAACACTAATATCCATAATCACCACACGATCTTTCAACGCAAAACACGCCTCCATACTGCTTTCAAGTTGATCGAAGTGCGTGACTTTCATACCGACATGGCCATAGGCCTCAGCCAACTTGACGAAATCGGGCAATGAGTCTTCGTAAAGCACATGGGAATAACGACTACCGTACTGCATATCTTGCCACTGCTTCACCATGCCTAGGGCCTGGTTGTTGAGGATAATGATTTTCACTGGCAATTGGTGTTGAGTACAGGCAGCCAGTTCCTGAATACACATCTGAATACTGCCCTCGCCCGTCACACATGCCACATTGGCATCCGGATAGGCCATTTGAGCACCCATTGCCGCTGGCAGGCCAAAGCCCATGGTGCCCAATCCGCCAGAATTGATCCACTGCCGTGGTTTGTCAAATAAATAGTACTGCGCGGCAAACATTTGGTGCTGGCCAACATCCGACGCCACGTATGCCTCTCCATTTGTCACCTTATACAGGGTTTTAATAACATCCTGCGGCATGATGTTCTCGCCCTTACTGGGTTTATAACGCGACTCAGTGTAAAGACCATGGCGATTGCGCCACTCATCAATTTGCTGCCACCACTCAGCGATTGCCGGTTCGTCAATTTGCAAACCAGCCTGTTGAATTTGATCCAGCATATCACTGAGAACCACATCACAAGGGCCAACAATTGGAACATCAGCGCGCACTGTTTTAGCGATCGACGAAGGATCAACATCGATGTGAATAATTTTTGCCGAGGGACAAAATCGATCGGTAGCATTGGTAACACGATCATCAAAGCGCGCACCCACGGCTAAAATCACATCGGCATGATGCATTGCAGTGTTCGCCTCAAATGTACCGTGCATGCCCAACATGCCAACAAACTGACGGTCTGTACCGGGAAAAGCGCCGAGGCCCATCAGAGTATTGGTCACAGGGTAATTCAGTTTGTGCGCCAGCGCTCTCAGCTGCTCTGAGGCATTACCCAGAACCACTCCTCCGCCACTATAAATAACGGGGCGCTTGGCCGACATTAATAAATTAACGGCTCTTTTAACCTGCCCAGAATGACCCCGCGTGGTCGGTTGATAAGAGCGCAACTTGACTTTTTCAGGAAACTTATACGCCACCTTATTGTTCGGGTCAGTGACATCTTTGGGCACATCAACCACTACCGGGCCTGGACGCCCCGTGCTGGCGATATAAAACGCTTTAGCGATAGTTTCTGCAATATCTTCAGGGCGTTTCACCATATAACTGTGTTTGACGGTGGGGCGACTGACACCGATCATATCGATTTCCTGAAAGGCGTCTTCACCAATTTTTTCTTGGGGCACCTGTGCTGAGATCACCACCATTGGGATAGAATCCATATATGCGGTGGCAATACCAGTAATAGCATTGGTCGCGCCAGGGCCAGAGGTCACCAGCGCTGCGCCAACCTCGCCCGTGGCACGAGCGTAAGCATCTGCGGCATGCACAGCAGCTTGCTCGTGGCGCATAAGAATGTGATCAAGCTTATCTTGACGGAAAATGGCATCGTAAATATGCAAAGCTGCACCACCGGGATAACCCCACAGATGCTTAACTTTGACATCGGTCAATGCCCGTATAAGAATTTCACCACCGGAAAGTAGTTCCACAACGCAAACCCCTTAAACAAAAAATTTCCAGGGGGCGATGCTCTATCGCTATGACATTACAGTAGGTTTGCAATAACAACCGCAGTCTTCGCAATGCGTGGTTTTGACTGCCGCAAGACCATGTGGGTAAACACGACCTTCTCTGTAGATGACCCGCGAGCGCTGATTACGCTCCCCTGCCTAGAGGAATACAGCCAGTTAAAAATAACTGGAGGATCCCGAGCGAGGCAACATACCGGCATTCTTGCGCTGCGTCAATAAATTCTTTAAAGCGCAAGGCCTATCTAGAACAGTCTACTAAAGACTTAGAGATAACTAACAGGACATTAGCTCCAAGGCAAGGAGAAAAGCCCCATCGACAGAAACACAAACGAATCTGTCCAGAACATCATCTAAACATGGCTTCAGACACTTAGATTATGGTAATTTATACTATACAAAAAAACCAGTTGATTGGAGCGCAGTATGTTGCAACCCCTAAAGAACCTTTCCAAAGTCAGCCTTATCGCTGTCTTTCTTTTTTCTACAGCCGCTTATTCTGAAAGTAAAACGTCCTCAGCTAAGGGCGCCGGCTATACCGCCCCCCGAAACTCCATGGGTCAGCCGGACCTGCAGGGTATTTGGGATTTCCGCACCCTGACACCACTTGAGCGCCCCATAGAGTTAGGTGATAAAGCCGTTTTCACCAAAGAAGAACAAGCAGCGTTCAAATCTAAAACCATTGATTCTCTCGATGTCGATAAGGCTAGGGATGAAAATGCGGTGACCGATACCAGTAGTGATGTTGAAGGTGCCTACAACAACTTTTGGTTTGACTACGGCAGCTCAATGAGTGAAGACAGAAGAACCTCTCTGATCATCAGCCCAAAAAACGGGCGCCTACCCGCGCTAACTGAAGAGGCTAAAGCGCAAATGAAAAAAAATCATTTACGCCATCACCCCGTTCGCGACATTATCTCGATCGGCTTAAAGGGTTTTCGCCCTGTGGGTCCCGAAAGTCTCGGCCTGTCTGAGCGCTGTCTGTTAAGTTTTAATGCCGGCCCACCTCTAACGCCTAGTGCCTACAACAACAACTTGCGCATTATTCAAACCCCGCAACACGTGGTAATTTTTACCGAAATGATTCACGACGCCCGCATCGTTCCTATCGATGGTAGTCCACACTTACCAGCAGAAATGACCAAGTGGACAGGCGATTCACGAGGCCACTGGGACGGCGACACCCTAGTAGTAGAAACAACCAACTTCACGGGTAAGACACCAACCTTCCAGATGCCCATCAATTTGGTCGACCAATCATTAAACGGCGTTGTAGGCACCGGTGAAAATTTCACACTGGTCGAGCGCTTCACTCGCACAAGTGACTCAGTCATTATTTATGAATACACAGTGACTGACCCCAGCACCTTTACACAGCCTTTCACCGTCGCCATCCCTCTAAAAGCGAGTGACAGCCAGCTATTTGAGTATGCTTGCCACGAGGGCAATCACGGTGCAGCAGGCATGTTATCGGGTGCTCGCCAAGAAGAAAAAGAAGAAGCAGCAGAAAAATAGAACTACTCGTATCATAAATAGTTACATAAGAACGGGGTATTCCGTCATTTCATGATGAATACCCCGTTCCGTTTTAGACGAACACCAAGCTTCCTACACTATCTCGCCCTCAAGGTGTTAAAGCGAACCCAAACAAGCATCCGGCACCTCCTTCCATGCTTGGCGCTCTATTTCGTAGGGAGCGCTTTCACGGTGACAGTGTTCACCAAAAATTTGGGTCGTTCGGTGCTCCTTATCATAGGCATCCCAGCCCGGTCTGCCATCACGAGCGAAAGCCACCCAGGCATCCATAGTGTGTTTTGCTAGCGCATCGGCTGCTGGCCCTTCACCGTAAAATTTTGCTGCGCCTTTTTTCTTGTGCGTACCGAAAACATAAGCTAATTCAACAGCGTGGCACGACTTCATCACCCCTTTCGCCGCTGGTGATTGCCAATCAAAAAGGTAGGAGTAAACCTGACTATTATGGGGTTGTTGAGCTTCGAGTAAACGCAGCGCGGGCATGCGGAAAATACGGTCGGTCTGAATGGCGATGAAGATTTGCGGTGGCGTAGGCTCAATACCCCGCAGCACTAAGGCTTCTTTATAAGCTGAGACCAAATCAGGAACATAAACAGAGTCGACCAAATAACCGAGACGCTTAGCCATAGTTTCGGCATCTAGCTTGGTAATAGCGGGCTGTAAAGCACCAAACAACTGCCATTCATCAAGAGTACTCCCTGCCATAATCGGCACTTGGGCAACACCTCCCTTGCGCACGGTTTCGATGGGGAGGTCAGATAAGACTTTGCCATCGATCACAGGACGAAACGGCAAACTACCGATCTTAGATAGCGGATAGCCTTCCACCTTGCCACCCTCGATACGCCGCTGAGCACGCAGTAGGTCATCTCTATTTGCGGCCATCAAGCCCTGAGCGTCGAGCTCAGTAAATTTCATAATTGCCTCGCCCACTAATGCTCCAGAGGATTTTGGGGCGACAGTGTGGCAAGCACCCGACTGGGGAATGGCTTTGTGAAATAGGCCCTGAGCCACCGGCAATCCCAGCAGCGCACCAATACTCATCCCCCCAGCCGATTCACCAAAGAGGGTAACGTTATTGGGGTCGCCACCAAAAAAAGCAATGTTATCACGCACCCACTCAAGCGCCTTTACCTGATCAAGCAGGCCTTCATTGCCAGTGGCTGGAATACGCCCACCAGTGGCTTCATTTAAATTGGCAAAGCCCAGCAAGCCAAGTCGGTAATTAATCGTGACCACCACCACATCGCCGTGACGACTCAGCTCGCGCCCCTCATAAACCCCCTGACTACTAGCACCAATAGTGAAACCGCCACCGTGTATCCATACCATCACAGGGCGGCTTGCAAAGTCGACTGCAGGCGTCCATATATTCAGGCTCAGACAAGCTTCGTCCTGTTCACCTAGGTCGGCACCCATAATAGCCACCATGTCAGAGCGATTTTGTGGTGCCCATTTTCCATATTCACTACCGTCAATGACCCCCGCCCAGGGCCAGGGATCTTGGGGTGGCAGCCAACGCAATTCACCCACCGGCGGAGCCGCATAGGGAATACCTTTGAAGGCTAAAATACCTTCTTGTTCTTGCCCTTTAATTTTGCCAAATCGCGTATCGACGACTGTCATTTTATGATTTCCTTGAAATTAAAAAGTCGGGACTTTACTCAACTATTGGAAATAGAGAACCGGCTGAACTACGGAGCAGAATCTATTAGCGTAAGGTGTTTTTATTGTTCAGTGTGTCAATCAACACCCATACCAATAGGATTTATTATCAAATACATTAATTATTTAGCTGGTTTTGTAGTGTATTCAAAAAAACTTCAATACGTGCAGCATTGGCACCCAGGTCCGAAACCCCGACCCTGGACACAGAGCGCACATCAATAACAAGGCTTTCTACAGGCAATGGGTTTTGCTCATCACTACTTTCAGTGATTATTTCTTCAGACACCGCTTCAGTGCTTATACGAATAACAATATCATCAGAAAAACCCATCAATGGTGTGGTAGCCACCGCTTCAATATGGCCCCGATTTTTATCTTCGCCCAGCACCCGCCAGTTATTTTCGGCGATGATTCGTTTGGCAGCAGCCCAGACATTGGCACGACTAGCAACAACATACAGAGATTTCAATTGAGGGTAGCTTTGACGCTGTTCCTCAGCCAAAGCAGTCCCCCCATGTTCTAAGGTATTTTCGCCCGGCACTCTTTCTTTTTGGGCAAAAACAAAAGTCGGTGGCTGCTCAAGATCGGTACTAATATCGTGGATCGCAGGCGCCTGAAAACCAGCCAACCCCACCTGACCAACCACCACAACCACTGGCAGCAGGCAAAGACCCAACCACACGAACAGCTTTTCCTGCCTCTGTTTTCTGGCCAGGCGGCGAAAAATTAACGCCGCCGCTGCCATCGATACCAGAACGCAGCCAAGCAAGCCCAACACTAAAGCAGAGAAACTAATACCGAAGGGCAACAATCCCAGTCGAAAACTCAGCGCGCCAGCAATCACAAAAACAAGACTTACAAAACTAGTAAAACCTACCATTGACGCTTAACTCTCGTCAGTTTCTGGCTCGAATTTCAGTGACAAAGAATTAACGCAATAGCGCAAACCCGTCGGTTTCGGACCGTCGGGGAAGACGTGCCCCAAATGACTGCCACAGTGGGAGCACATGATTTCTGTACGCTCCATACCGCGAGAGGTATCGGTCTCTGTATCAATACCATTTTCTTCAGCTTGTGCAAAAAAGCTCGGCCAACCGCTGCCGGAGTCGTACTTGGCGTCAGACTCAAATAAAACATTTTCGCAGCAGGCGCAGAGGTAGTTGCCGGGCGATGTCTCTGTGTAATACTCGCCTGTGAATGGTCTTTCTGTTCCTTTCTCTCGACAAATCTCAAACTGCTCCTCAGTGAGTTTTTCACGCCAATAGTTTTCGTCTTTTTCTTTCCAGTTTGTCATGGTATTAATTTCCCTTCGTTTATTTTGTCAATTTATTAAAGCTTGCGCCCTACTAAGGGCCTACAAGTCCAAACAATACGTTACAATTCGCCCTACGCAAAACCTAAACACTTTTCATTTGTCGGGAAGCAAATCGTCATGAGGCATGTTCAAAAGTCTACCAAATTAGACAGTGTTTGTTACGACATTCGCGGCCCCGTTCTCGATCAGGCTCACCGACTTGAAGAGGAAGGCCATCGCATTTTGAAATTGAATATTGGCAACCCCGCTCCCTTCGGTTTCGAAGCCCCTGACGAAATCATTCAGGATGTGATTCTCAATCTTATTGAAGCTCAGGGCTACAGTCACTCAAAAGGCATTTTCAGCGCCCGCAAAGCGGTGATGCAACGATGCCAGATTCAGGGCATCGCCAATGTCGAAATCGACGATATTATCCTTGGCAATGGCGTAAGTGAGCTCATTGTCATGGCCATGCAAGCCCTGCTCAACGATGGCGATGAAATACTCATTCCATCCCCCGACTACCCCTTGTGGACAGCCGCCGTCACTCTCGCCGGTGGTAAAGCGGTGCACTACCGCTGCGACGAGTCTGCCGACTGGCAGCCAGACCTCGACGACATGGCCAGTAAGATTACACCCAACACCAAGGGCATCGTTGTTATCAATCCCAACAACCCCACCGGAGCTGTGTACGCTAAAGACGTGCTCGAACAAATTATCGACCTCGCCCGCGTCAACGATCTGGTGATGTTTGCCGATGAAATTTATGACCGCATCCTCTACGATGGCGCCGTGCACTACCCCATGGCCAGCCTCGCTGATGACATCCTTTTCATCACTTTTAACGGCCTCTCAAAAAATTACCGCCTGGCCGGTTTTCGCTCCGGCTGGCTCATTGCCAGCGGCGCAAAACACCGTGCCCGCAACTATATTCAAGGCATGGAAATGCTCGCCTCGATGCGCTTATGTGCCAACGTGCCGGCGATGTATGCCATTCAAACGGCACTCGGCGGTCGCCAAACCATCGACGATCTAGTAACCGAAGGGGGCCGCTTCTATGAGCAACGCAACCTCGCGTGGGAAAAGCTTACCGCTATCCCCGGTGTCAGCTGCGTCAAGCCCAAAGGAGCGCTCTATCTCTTTCCAAAACTCGACCCACAGGTTTACCCCATTGTCGATGATGAACAGATCGTTCTCGATCTCCTCTTGCAGGAAAAAATGTTACTGGTTCAGGGCAGTGCTTTTAACTGGGACGACACTCAGCACTTTCGCATAGTCTTCCTGCCCCGCGAACACGAACTCAATGATGCTATTGAACGTCTAGCGCGATTTTTAGGGCGTATGCGTGACGAAGGCTAAGCTTTTTACCCACTAGAAAAACCGGCCCATCTTTAGTTTTAAGCAAGCGACATTGGAAACCAACTTCCCCAGCGCCTCCTACAACACGGACTACAGGTAGCAGATATTCAACGTCCAGCTCTAGATCAACAAGACACCTGCATTATGGATTGTGATTTTTTATTGTCATAAAGCTGTGCTATGTTCAGCACTCAATGGTTGACCATTTTGCTGTAAGAGCTCAGAACAATGAATAAAACAGTCCAGAATAAAAAGCGCGACGTTGGGCCACTGGATTTTGAGGGCGCCGCGATTATTAATCCCGATGGTAGTGAAACACCAATCACTGATGAGATGGTTGAGAAGGCCTGCAATGATATTGACGAACCTTCAGAGAAAGACAGTAAAAATCATTAATCTTGATTTAAGCGGATTGCGCCATTCTAGGTACCCGCTACCGTTCTAGGCACCCGCTACCGTGTGTTAAAACCCAGCAACTCCAGATCGCCATGGCAAGCTGGCTCGCCGGGGCCGCTCGCGGTGTAGTAGCCGAACTCTCTACGCTGAGCGTAGTGTTTACGTAAAGCATCAAACTTTCGCCCTATTTCCCCTTCGCTGTTACCCAGCTTATCAATAAGTGCTCTACGCATATTTTGGTCGTCTTGAGCTACTTGATAAGTAGCCAATATAGCCTGATCCAGACCTTCTTCATCTTCGATCATTAATGTATCCGCTACACGCTCTCCAGACACAATGCGTAAATCTACCGCTTGGTCGCTTAAGGTATTCAGGCCAAGAAAACGACACAGGGCATCACGCACCATTTGTGTTCCTCGCAGTCGCCCCTCCTGACTATAACCGGCAATATGAGGAGTGGCTATTTTGACCTGCCCCATTAGAGCCAGGCTGATATGCGGTTCGTTCTCCCAGACATCCAGCGCCACCTTGAGGTTGGCTCCCATTTTAAGGTGTGCGTATAAGGCTGCGTTATCAATGACCCCGCCGCGACTCGCATTGATCAACAATGCACCAGGGCGAATATGTTCTTCCAGTATTTTCCGATCGACCAGGTGATAACTTGGGTGCGGTCCCTCTCGTGTTAGAGGTGTATGCAGGCAAATAATATCAGCACTGAGCGTCGCCTCTAGATCCGCTAGAGAAGGGCACTCAGCATCGCTGAGAAAAGGGTCATAAACCACACAACTCACACCCAAACCAGAGAGCCGCCGATACAAACGGCCACCGACATTGCCACAGCCGACAATGCCCACTGTTTTATCGCGCCACTGGGGCTCAAGGGTGCAAAAAACGGAGAACATATATTGCACCACGGCCTCGGCATTGCAGCCGGGGGCATGGGCAAAGTGAATACCTTTTTGCTGTAAATATTGCAGGTCTATATGGTCCGTGCCGATGGTAGCAGAACCGACAAATTGCACGCGACTACCTTCAAGTAATTGCGCTTCTACGTTGGTAACAGAGCGCACCAATAAGACATCAGCAGTGGCCACTGCAGCGGCTGTAATATTGCGGCCCGGTAAAGTTTCCACTTCACCATAGGGAGAAAAGATCGCCTGCACCCCGCTCATGTTTTCATCGGCAATAATTTTCATCGCTCAAGTCCAGCGTAGTGTCTTGCCGCCAAGGGGTCGGCAACGCCGTAAAACTCGGCAACAGCAAGAAAGAACTGCTTTGCACGCGATGGAAGCCCTGTCTCTCGATAGCACTGGACTTGTGCAGCAACAGCCTGAGAAAAATCCCAGCCCTCCTCCATATTATTCGCCATACCCAACAAATTATCGCTGCTAATACGAAAAGGCGCGGCAGCCGCGGCAGACAACATCCATTCCAACGCCTGGGGTTTCACTTCCACTGTTTCAAACGCTCGCTGTTGAGTGGCGCAGCGCCCATCCGGGCAATACCAGTAACCCCAGTCCTCCAATTGGCGGCGCTGTGCCCCAGCAATACACCAATGGGCAACTTCATGCAGAGCACTGGCAAAATAGTCAGCGCGATAATAGAGCCGATGGGGTTGAGCGCTCGATGTAGCAGGACTATACAAAGGCTCATCTGCACCACCTATTAGCAAGGTTTTATACTCTTTGTAAAAACATTGCTTAAACAGTGCTTCGAGATCGCTACTGCAGTGGAGTGGCGTGTGTTGAATGGCCGCTAATGTCAGTGGTAATAGCATTTATTGTCGACCCGTACGCGCCCAGTCAATGGGCTCAGCACTTAAGCTGCGTGTCGGGTTAATATCGAGCCCGCCCCGGCGCGTGTAGCGCGCGCTAACCATTAAACGAGATGGCTGACTGTGCTTAAGAATATCGAGAAAGACCTTCTCTACACAGTGCTCATGAAAACCCTGATGCTCACGATAAGACACCAAATAACGCAGCAAGCTAGCATGGCAAATTGGCCGACCGCTATAACGCACATAGACCGTCGCCCAATCGGGCTGGCCGGTAACGGGGCAGTTGGATTTCATTAAATGGCTGTATAGCGTTTCATCGACCCGTGCATCGACCTCGCCAGAAAATGATAACAAGTGGGCGGCGGGCTGATACAACTCACAATCCACATCCAGTTCATCTAAGCACTGGCCCCGAAACACTGTTAAACCTCTGCGGGCATAGTCGTCGATGCTGAAGAGCTGAACATTAACAATAGACCCAGCAACACGACTTAAATCATCGGCAATGGTCTGTCGCGCCGCATGCAAAGAAGTAAAGCGATGCTGATTAAGAGAGTTGAGGTAAAGCTTGAGGGATTTCGATTCAATGATTGATGGCGATTCACAGGGCAAACTGAATTCACCGATCGCCACCCAGGGCTTCCCTCTTTTGTCGCAGCCGCTTATTTCATAGGCCGTCCAAAGATCTTCTCCCGTGAAAGGCAGCACATTTTGTGCTCCGCGTTCAAAGTCTAGCTCACCGCGTCCCACTTCACGGGGAATAGCAAACAAGAGTTGTGGTGCATAGGTAGAGGGGTAATCAACCAATTTCCCGAGGGGTGTGTCACTCTCGCTTAGCGAGCTGTTTGGCGGATTAGTAGAGTCGACAGGCATAGTTAAGGTCGCATTTTAGGAGCGTAGATTTTTCCCGTTTTTCAACAGGTGCATGGCGAAAAAGAAGAGTCCAGCAATCATCGATGACAACATTAAAAACGCCGTGCTAACTGCAATATCGGAGACCCCCAGCAGACCGTAGCGAAAGGCATTGACCATATAGAGGACCGGATTTAATAGTGACACCTTCTGCCAAAATTCTGGCAATAAACTGACTGAATAAAACACCCCGCCAAGATAGGTCAGCGGAGTGAGCACAAAGGTGGGAATGATCGAAATATCATCAAAATTTTTGGCAAAAACGGCATTAATTAATCCGGCCAGTGAAAATAATATCGAGGTTAAAATGACCACGGCAATGGTTACGCCAAAATGCTGGATTTGCAGTTTGGTAAAAAACAGCGATAACAGCGTGACAATACAGCCCACCGTCAAACCTCGTGTCACACCACCCAGCACGTAACCACTCAGAATAATGTAATTGGGTGTGGGTGAAACCAGTAACTCCTCAATATTACCAGCAAATTTACTGCCAAAAAAAGACGACACTACATTGCCAAAAGAATTCGTTATAACCGCCAGCATAATTAAACCCGGCACCACAAATTCCATATAAGAGAAGCCCGACATGCTGCCAATACGCGGGCCAATTAAGGTACCAAAAATAACAAAATACAGAGCAATCGTAATAGCCGGTGGCAGCAACGTCTGTTGCCAAATACGGGTAAAACGGCGGATTTCTTTCACCATTAGAGTCGCAAAGGCAATCCATTGCTCCCGCGGGCTCATTCAACAAGCTCCTTTAAGGCTGTTGCTTCTTGTTGTTCGAAGCCGCCATTAACCATAGACAAAAATAGTTCTTCAAGGCGATTGGCCTTATTGCGCAAACTCGTGACACGAATTCCCTGCTCTGTCAGGGGAACAAATAAATCGTTCAGCGACTGCCCCTTCTCAACCACCACTTCAAAACTGTGACTGCCAATTAATTCGACAGCATAACCATCAAGTTGCGGGCACGCTGTGAGCGCCTCTTGGCTATCGATCACAAAAACCTCTTTGTCTAACTGTGCCAACAACGCTCGCGTTGTTGTGTTCTGGGTAATGGCTCCCTGATCGATAATCGCAATACGGCGACAAAGGCTTTCAGCCTCCTCAAGATAATGGGTGGTAAGAATAATCGTCGTGCCCTGTGCGTTAATTTCCCGCAGGAAGTCCCACAGTGAGCGACGCAGCTCAATATCAACACCAGCGGTAGGTTCGTCGAGAATCAGCAAACGCGGCTCGTGTACAAGAGCACGGGCGATCATCAAGCGGCGCTTCATACCACCAGAAAGCATGCGCGAGCGCTGGTCTTGTTTGTCCCACAAGTCGAGTCGACGCAAATATTTTTCCGCGCGTTGTTCTGCCACTTTACGTGGTAGTCCGTAATAGCCCGCCTGAGTGACGACGATATCGAAAACTTTTTCAAACTGATTAAAGTTGAATTCCTGAGGCACCACACCGACATCTTTTTTAGCTCGAGCGAAATGTGTGTCAATATCTTGGCCAAAGACAACAACAGAGCCCGTGGTTTTTCTCACTAACGAGCTAATAATACCTATGATGGTCGACTTACCGGCACCGTTAGGACCAAGCAGAGCAAAAAAATCACCAGGCATCACATCGAGATCAACCCCTTTGAGGGCCTGAAATCCGTTGCCATAAACCTTGGTTAGACCATTAATACTTAAAGCGGGAAAATCATTATTCATTACAATAACCAACTAGCGAGATTAAAACTCCCCCCGACAAAATTGACCACCAGTCTGGGCCTAGTCATAAATTATAAGGACACTATAAAGACTTTTAGAGGCGATAGGTAAAACCAAGATAACAAAAAACACCAGCGTCGAGTCACGTCGTTGGGTCATAATGCTATCGGCCTGCACACCTAGGATCTGATGACTTGGAATATGCCTAATACATTTCAGAGAGGCAATCCATTCGAGGTCTGCAACCTCTCAGGCTGCATGCTTTAATAGCAGAGGATCAATGAAACTTTCACCATCCGTTTCATACTTTAAATAGCTACGCCAATAAAAATTACTCTTTTTTTAGAGGCTACAGAAGCAGCAACAAGTAACATAGCCCACCAAGCAAGGTACTGTGAGCGAAGAAAGTAGCGGTTTCACTTCATGGCCATTCGAAGCAACTGGCAAAAGACATTTCAACTAGCGCTCACGTAGTGCTTCTCGTGCACGCCCAACAGGTTTTAGAAGATAGTCCAAAACACTTTTCTTTCCCGTGCGTATGTCCACCGTAGCGATCATGCCAGGGACAATAGGGAGATTATCCCCACCAGAATTCAAAAGCGAATCCTTCTCCGTTCGCACAAACACACGGTAGTAAAACACCTCCGGTTTGATTTCATCCTGAATCGTATCCGGTGATATCAACGCCACCTTGCCGTCAAGAGAACCGTAAACCGTATAGTCATAAGCGGTCACTTTCACCTTAGCGGCTTGACCGGGATGTATAAAGGCAATATCCCGAGGAGAAATCCGGGTTTCAATCAGTAACTGTTCGTCCAGTGGAACAATCTGCATCAAACGGCCATTAGGTGGAATAACACCACCCACAGTCGTCACAGCGACATCCTTAACGATACCCCTTACAGGAGAGCGAATGGTAAGGCGGGAAAGAGCATCAGTACGTCCACGCACAATGGATTCTAGGGATTCCGCCTCAGCGTTAGCCTTCGCTAATTCTTCCCTGGCAAGAATCAGGTACTCAGAGCGAATATCACTTGCCTTCATCTCCAGCTCTGAGGCCTGTCTTTTTAATCTAAGAGTCTCAACGTTACTGGCGGCTCCGATCTTCATCAAAGATTCGGTAATCGTTAATTCCTCACGCACTAGTGCGAGGGATTCCCGTACACCGGCAAGCGAATCTTTCAACCCCTTACGCCTGGTGTGGTAGAGCTGTGTTTCAGTCGCAATCAACTCAGGTGAATTTTTAAGTTCGTCAGGGAAAACCAATTTGGTGCCATTGACTTCAGATTCGAGCCTAGCCACTGTAGCAAGTCGTGCGCGGTAGCGGGCCGCACTCTCCTCAACATTGGATTCAGTTTTGGTCAGGTCCAACTGAGCCAGTACTTGGCCGGCATCAACAATATCCCCTTCTTTAACTCCCAAGTTGGCAATGATTCCGCCTTCTAAGGACTGGATAACTTGCTCCCGAGAAGTAGGAATGACCTTGCCGTTACCAGTAGACACTTCGACAATTTCGGCCAGATAAGCCCAAACTGTGAGTGTAACCAAGAGGATGAAGGTCAGCCATACGATTCGCCCAGAACGGACAGCAGCCGCCTCATCCCCATCCTCAGCTACATTGTCCGACACTCTGCTACCGGACACAGTTCTGCCCCACTTGGTACAAAGGTGACACGAAGGCCCAGCCCATGATAAAAAGACCTTTCAGCCCCCCAAAGCATGAATTAATATGATTGATCAAGTGCTCCATCACGTCTCTCCAGCCTCGGTTGGCTTCTCCGACGTCGAAGTTGACGGCATGAGGGCTAACCGCGCCAAGACTTGATTTTTTGGGCCGTCAATCAACACTCGACCGGCATCAACAACTACGATGCGCGTCACCATTGAAAGGATGCTCAAGCGGTGAGTGGCAACCACCAAGGTTTTACCCTCAACCCAGTTATTGAGGCTCTGAATAAAGTGTTTTTCGGTGGCCTCATCAAGAGACGCTGTAGGTTCATCCAATAATAATACATGAGGATCCCGCACCAAATAGCGAGCCAGTAAAATAGACTGCCTTTGCCCACCAGAAAGCCCAACTCCACCTTCCTGGATTTGGTAGTCGAGGCCGTTCGGTGCTTTCCTGATAAACTCACCGGCACCACTCATAGACAGCGCTTCGAGTAGTTCATCCTCAGTGACAGATGGAGCACCGAGGACTAAATTTTCACGAATGGTTCCATGAAACAAGCGAGAATTCTGACTCAACAACCCAACGTCCCGCCTCACATCAGCGGGGTCGATGTGGTGTAGATTGATACCATCTAGTAATATTTCCCCTTCTACAGGCTCCATGAATCCTGCAAGAGCCTGAAGTAAAGTAGACTTACCGGCTCCGTTGCGACCTAGTAAGGCAATTCGCTCACCTGGCTCGATCTTAAGGTTTGTAACTTCAAGAGCCTTCGCTGCGCTATTGCGATCATAATTAAACACTGTACTTTTTAGTTCGTATCGACCACTGATGTGAGGACGGTGAACTTTCTTCGAAGCCTCTGGGTCATCGACTTCCAGCTGCATAATGCTGTCTAGGCTTTTCATCGCAATTTTAGCTTGCTGCCACTTACTCATTACGTGGGACACCTGCGCCATTGGAGCCATCATACGTGACGCGAGAATCGAAGCCGCTACCAGCGAACCAATGCTAAGACTTGCATCCATAACCATAGGAGCACCGAAAAATACCACACCCGCAAACACTCCGTTTTGCATGCAGTGACTCCATGCTGCAAGGTTGTTGGCAATAGCGCGAAGTTTTAGATTAGACTCAGCGGTAACAGCATTATAGTGGTTCCAGTGGCCCTGAAAGCGCTGTTCGGCTTGCAAGGATTTTATATCCTCAAAACCCTGAATGGATTCAACCAATAAAGCATTACGCAGGGAAGATTCTCGCATTGCTTCATTAGCCAGCACGGACAGACGCTTCTGAACCAACATACCCGGCAGAAGCATCAGCACCAACGCGCCTATCGGAACGAATACCAATGGCCCTGCGATGTACCATAGCAACAAGCAAAACAGGAAAAAAAAGGGTAAATCAGATAGCGCTGCCACCGTAGTAGAAGTGAGCAATTCCCTAACATGCTCAAGCTCTCTAATTTGAGCGATAAAGGTACCTGTGGACCTTGGCTTTTGTGAACTTTTGACCCTGAGCGCATGACCAAATACTTGATCAGATACCTGAATATCAGCGCGTTTGCCCAACAAATCAGTAATCCGCACCCGACTCACACGCATGGTAAAGTCAAAGAGCATCGCGACCACTACACCACTGAACAACACATACAAAGTAGGAAAGGACTCAGCGGGAATAACTCTGTCGTAGACTTGGCGTGAAAACAGGATACCTGCGAGGGCCAATACATTAGCCATCAACGCTGCCAACATCACGTGGCCATAAGGTTTCAAATCCCGCAAGATAATGCGAGCAAACCAGTGGCGCTCATAGGGCTTGATATAAGCGTCCACCCGTGAATCAGGAGCCGCCCGCGTCGGCCTCAAGACACCCACCAGTACCGCGTGTTCTTCCAATTCTTGATGGGAGAGACTACTCTTCAGGCCGCCATCACCACAATAGGAAAGGCCCACTTCACCTGATTCACTAATGCTGTGGACAACCGCTACCTGCCCGTCCTTGAGCTGGACGACAACGGGCAAGCGCCAAGAGCTTAACTGTTTAGCGTAGCCTGGGGTAAAACGCAAAGACAATCCCAATTGCCTGGCAATGGTTCGTAGTGTCTTTTCAACGGGCACACCTTTAGACCACGCCCCGGTAAGACGGACATTCTCCTCGGAAAATTCAAGTCGGTAATGACTTGCCACGGAAAGCATAGCCTCGACCCAAGCGTCTAGGCCTACCTCGTCCAGTTCCGGCAGAAAATCACGTCTTTTATTCTTGTCAGAAACCGCATCGACCATTAAGAAAATTCACCTGGTAAGATCCTACCAATATCAAGACGGAACGTCTCACGCATCGCACCTACATTGAAAAGGCATTCCATCTGCAAACGTCGAAGATCGAAACTGGTTTTGTGCTTATCAAACCGGGTCTGGTAGATCTCCTGTTCAGTATTAAGAATGTCCAATAGACTTCTTGTGCCCAAGGATAAATACTGATGACGGTATAGTTTCTGCGTTGCCACAATATGTCCGTAGCGCAAGTCTTGCGCGTCAATACTCTGCTTCAGGCTCCGCGCCTGATCCCTTGCCTCCTCCAAGGCACGAGACAAGCGCAAATGAGCTTGATCCGAAGCAGCAACCGCCGAGCTCAAAGCATGACCAGCTGCTCTGTTGCGAGCGCTTGTGGCACCTCCCTGAAACAACTTACTGGTAATATTGAGACTAAATGTCAACTCTTTATCATCCCTAGCCCCACTCAAACCATCGTCACTACGGCTTAGGAAGTTTTCATACTCTGCATTTAACGACAAAGTGGGGAAAAAATCTGACTTGGCCTGCTGAATATTAGCGAGTGCCTCATTTCGCCCCGCCTCGGCAGCGAGGATCTGAGGTGCCTGTTTCACACTTTGAGGTACAGTATCACAGGCATTCTCCAGTGCAGCAGGAAATTCATCCTGTACCACTGACGGGGACGCTGTTCCCATTAATTTCTGTAAAGAGCGTTTCCATACATCCAGTTGCGCTTGGATTTGAAGCTCTGAAGCCCTAGCACCAGCAAGACGTGATTTCGCCTGCATCTCGTCAGATTTAGTGCTAGCCCCCATTGCTGCGCGCTTAGCTGAGAGTGCTACTAAATCTGTAATAGACTCAATTTGTTCACGAGCAATGCCCAACAAAGCTTGATGACGCTGTACCTCAATGAAAGCATTAGCAGTCTCTCGGGCCAGTTCCTCAGTAACAATCGCAAGAGAAGCTTGCTCTCGTTGAACACCAAATTGCTGAACTTCGACCGCACTAGCTGTTTTACCAAAATCGTACAATAGTTGAGAAGCCGATGCTGAAATTGACTCTTCAGTACCCCCGGAGGAATCCCTATAACCAGTTGAGAGCCCCCCATTAAGTTGAGGTAAATAGTCTGCCTCTGCAACACTTACGAACTCTTGCTGGCGGTTAACATTCCCGATAGCTTGGGCAATGAGAGGGTGAGACCTTATAGCTCGCCTTACCGCGGTTTGGATATCAACAGGACCCACAGCTGCCTTCGACCCTTGGACGCTGATACGGATATTATGATCTCGATAAGTACCGCTTTGGGGAACGGTTGATGAGGCTAACAGATTCGGTAATTCGAGTGGTCGTCCTGAAATCACATCATGTTGATGCACCATAGATGGTTCAACTTGGCTCAGGTCTTCCTCGCCAGGAACCACATCATCTGCTTGATTCGCGGTTGCTACGGATACCTGTGGTAGTACCAAAAAAGGCTTAGAGACATCATTTCCTACCTCAGGTGCATCAAGCTGTTGTGCAGAAAGTATTACAGACGGCACGGTGTTATTAGGGCTCGGCTGACCAGCACTCACAGAAACACTACTCACAGGACCTTGTTCTTGATCACGGAGGCTATCGGGGCTATCAAGCTTGAGCGGTAACTGTGACGGTGACGGTGACGTCACACTAGATACATTGCCCTTAGCGATGTCACTGTCGCGCGTTTTGTCATTATATTTTTCAATCTTATCCGAGTTAACCATCAACGAGGAATAATCATCAACCGTACTCAGCTTCGAGGGCTGACTCGACTCACCACCTAAAACTGACTGCTCTCTAACGGCTGATAGAGTGGAATCATTGATCTTAACTGACTCGGGACTTGCGTCGCTAGACTGCGCAGCGTTGTTAAGCTTTATTGGCAATGGTTTAGCTTGAAAAGAATTAGTGGGGGTAAGAGCTTCAACATTAGACGGAGTATTTTTCTGATCAGTGGGCGCGATATGATCTTGAGAAAGAAACTCCTCGAGCGGTACCAATTGAGGCGGATCAACGGAGTGTGTTCCAGAACCGTAGTCATCAACGAGGGTAGAAGGGCTTAGCTCACTTAACTCACTTAACTCACTTAACTCACTTAACTCACTTAACTCACTTAACTCACTTAACTCACTTGACTCACTTGACTCACTTAACTCACTTGACTCACTTGACTCACTTGACTCACTTGACTCACTTGACTCACTTGACTCACTTGTAATTATTAATTGTGGAGCACCTGCCACTGGGGCAACCACCTTGTTTTTAGAAAGGTAATCGTCCAGAGAAAGTGGCGAATCTGACTCACTGACTAGGTCCGCAGAAGGGGCCTCCGCCTGATGTCTTGAAAGATAAACCTCGACAGGTAAAGTGGTACGCGTCCCACCTACCGCGACAGGTTGAGGGATGACACTAACTGGTAGAGGGCTGGCAGTAACGGGTAGAGGGCTGACAGAATTGTCAGCTTTCTGGTTTTGGGAAAGATACTCGTCTACTGAGATAGAGTGTCTCGCGCCCTGTACCACAACTGGAACAGCGTTATCTGGATTGCCAGCTTGCTTGTTATGAGCGAGATAATCATCGAGGGATATCTCGACACTGGACTCAGCAGTGGCTTTCGACCCTGTGCTAGAAGCATGCTTTAGCGACTGACTTTCGGAAAGATATTCATCAAGTGACATATTGATGTGAGACTGAGCTGCTACTCCAGACTCTGAAATGGCCGTCTCTTTTGCTTGCTCGTTCCGGGATAGGTATTCTTCGAGAGACATCGAGGTACTCGACTCAGAAGCCAATACCGATGCTGTATTAGCTAAAGAGGTTATCACTACAATAGCGCGCAGAGAACCTAGGATCTTCATTGGCAACACAGCTTTCCTGAATAGAGATAATCTGCGGTGGTAGAGTATCTTATAGTTCATAAATAAGGGTACATTTCAAAAAGTCCATGCCCGTGGCCTACGCTCACTGTACTAAATTCAGCCTCATAAGTCTCATCATTTACCCAATAAAGAATAAGTGCACAAACGATAAGACTAATTACTTTCGACTAATCACAACTATAACAAGCCAAACCAAAGGAATTAAACCCATTACAACAAAACCAGAAGTTAAATGGCCACCCAGTATGCTCATTTAATTAGCCCATACGACAGCAACGGGAGTCAAAATTGAATAGCTAGAAAATAGTAATTAGAGGAACCTCCATTACATAGACCGCCCATTAAAAACTAAATCTATAATCTATCTAGCCCCAACGGTAAATTAAAAGCGCTTCAAACTCTTACACGCTGTTGAGTGTGCCAGAGAATATTGCAGCACTCCAAACTATCAGTAAAGCATGGGGATATAAACGAGTATTGAACACATAAACGGCACAATAGTCTCTGTTTTTTGTCCAAAAAGAATACACCTATTCGATCTGATACCATTAATCCCACGCCATCAGTAAAACATTCTTAATAGCACTACATTGCGTAAAAAATATCTTTAAATTCAACTTTTGATTAAGTGCCACCATTATCTGGTAGAAATTTATTGACTTTAGATGGTAAGCCGACCAACAAGAATCGCACTTCAAAATGTTAACTTAGAAGAAAGCCACAAGATCTCGCGAGTCATTACCAACTAGGGATAACCGCAGAATACATATTGATTGGATGATAACTTTTCTAGCTGGTAGAAAATGATTAGCACAACTGCGAAACCGCAATCCTCAACGGCAAGTACCGAGAAAGAAATATCATCAACACCCATAGAACGCACCTTCCAAATTGATAGTGGATGATGCCCCTATGAGTGAAGATTTTAGATTAACAAAGATTCGTGGTTATCAACCATTTTAACGAAACGAATACCACTATTCAGCTTTTTCGCCGTGAATAAAAATCTGTACACGCCTATTGGGCTGCAAGCAGTCTTTTAATGCCTGCGTAACACGCTCACCTGGGCATTGAACAACGGGATCGCTAGGGCCTTTGCCATCCGTGACGATTGATTTAAATGGCACTCCATTAGCGACGAGATAATTCTTAACCGCAATCGCACGACGCAATGACAGCTCCAAATTATAGTCGAGTGAGCCTAATCGGTCGGTATAGCCAGTAATTTCGACTTTTTCTAATTTGAGTTTCTGCTTTATCACCTCCACAACAGTGGTCAAGCCTTTTGATCCGGCAGGCGAAATCACAGCGCTATCAAAACTAAATAGCAAATCTGCAGAGAGAGTTAGCTGCTCCACTTCAACATCGTCAACCATATAGCCAGATGCTAATTTGTTGTAAAGGGCACCACATTGCTGGCGCCGCCAATCAATCTCTTCGACATTATCGTCATTATCAAAAGTGAGACGATACTGGCAAACCAAGTAATCATCGCCACTGTCGAGAGGTAGATTGATATCATAAAACCACCAAGCGCCATCCGAATCCTTCTGTGGCTCACCTAGATGCTCTCGCACTTTTTGCTTCGAGACACCTTTATCTACTTGAACGATGTCTTTTATATCGACAGACATCCCGTCTCGGTAAATCCCTGCGTGAAGATTTCCAAGATAGACCTGCACATCCTCATAGGAAGAGGGATTATTCTCTGCACCACTTCCTTTTCCTCCACCCTCATACGGGGCACAGGCGAGCAACGAGCTGGCGCACAATACCAACAGCGCCTTTACAGGGATGAACTTCATGACTTCTCCTTACGGTTACAACAGTTACTCAGAATTGAAGTAGCTACTAACGACTTATTACAAAAATATCGAGCTCTCGGCTCGTGGAAAATAACGTTTCTAGCTCTGTCGCAGCTTCACCATACTCGGGGCTACTGCGACAGAGAAATTAAACATCAAATAATCGAATGAAGGCCCTGGTCTAACGGTGTTCCTATAGACAGGTTATCTGTATTGAAGGATTCACTTAACATAAATACAGGCTGTGCTACGTCGTCCAATGTACGGCCCAAGAAATCACCTAACACAGTATCAGCCAGAAGGCCTTCATCTCCAAGAATACTGCCCACCAGACCCTCTTGTCCTATCAAGTCAGTCACCAAGCCATCTTCTCCGATTAGGCCGCCAACTAGACCATCCTCTCCGAGCACGCCACCTAGTGGGGTGTCATTGCCAATCACTTCTCCCAACAGATCACTCACTGGACCCTTGGCAAGTAGGCCACCTATTAGGCCTTCATCACTTAATTGATGTCCGACAATAAAACCGACAGGCCCTTCATCACCAATCATACCGCCTGCGAAACCGAGAGGGGCACCGACTGTACCCCACATACCAAGCTGATCATCAAGCAGACTACCGACCGGCCTATCTTCACCGAGCAAATCTCCAAGCATACTTCCGAGCGGACCATCGTTAGCGAGCAGACCACCCACCAAACCTTCGTCCGCAACCAGGCCGTCAAGCATCGTGCCAACCGGGCCTTCATCACCCAGTAGTCCCTCTACAAGACCCACCGGGGCACCGCCCAAGCCTTCACTACCTAGCAAACCTTCAAGCACACTTCCAACCGGGCCTTCATTAGAAAGCAGACCACCGACTGGACCCCCATCACCGATCAAGCCGCCAAGCAAACCGCCGACTAGACCTTCACTCCCCAGTGGACCCTCGTCACCCAGCAGGTCGCTTAGCAGACCGAGAGGTTCTCCGAGGAGGTTTTGATTACCAATTATCCCGCTGAGAGGCCCTTGATTGCCAACCATGGTATGAAGCAGTCCGCCAAGACCAAGACTCCCGAGAAGGCTAGCAGCTGTGTGGACAGGAAAAAGTGGACCAGAGACCACCCCGAGAGGCGCTGTAACCGAGGCGAGAGGCGCGGCAATCGAGCCCAGAGGAGCCAATGCTGAACCAAGGAGGCCTTCGTCCGAAAATATGCCACTGACTGGGCCTTGATCTCCAAGCAGCCCACCGAGTGGACCTTGACTGCCAACTAGGCCACCAAGTAAATCTTGGTTTCCGATTATACCACCGAGTGGTCCTTCTTTACTCACAACGAGCCCATGAACACCGCCGAGCAGCCCCGTGCCACCAAGAATACCAACACCTATGCCAACTGGAGCGAGTGGAGCAGCAACCTGCCCACCATGTGGGCCGAGTGGCGCACCTAGCACACCTTCAACCAAGCTGAGCGGCACACCAACTAAACCTAGCGGAGCACCGAGTAGACCACCCACTAAATCATTATTACCGAGCAGACCACCCACTAAATCGTTATTACCGAGTAGACCGCCCACTAAATCGTTATTACCGACCAGACCAAGTGGCGTAGCAAGTAGACCACCAACCAAATCGTTATTACCGAGTAGACCTTCTGTCAAACCTTCCATACCTTCGCCTCCGATTAGACCGTTGTTACCGAGCAAACCTTCTACTATATCTTCCATACTTCCGTCTCCGAGCACACCATTATATTTATAACCAAACACCTCTTAAGCCACATCTGCGTTGACGAGCATAACACTGTCTAGATACTCATTACCCAATATACAACCAACAGCTCATCATAACAAAACCCATGAAGTGCCAGCCTTATATTTGGGGTGAAAGACTGAATACTTAAAGATAAATCTCAAGCTATTCCTGTACCGCAACAATTTTGTCAAGCCATGCCGCGGTTCAGCAAAGCAAAAGATCAAATAATCGTTGGAACACCCTGCTCTAACAATCCTCCCAAAGACAGGTCGTCTGTATTCAACAATCCGCCATCGTTAAGTACAGGCTCTACTACATCAGATAATGTCGAGCCCAAAAGATCTCCGAGTGCAGTGCTTTCAAGCAGACCACCCACCAAATCTTCTCCGCCCAGCAAGCCCTCAACCGGGTTTCCGTCACCCAACAAGCCGCCGACCAGACCCTCTTCTCCGAGGAGACCGCCCACTAGATCGCCTTCGCCGAGCAGACCTTCAACGGGGTTTCCGTCACCCAACAAGCCGCCGACCAGACCGTCTTCTCCGAGGAGAGCGCCCACTACATCGCCTTCGCCGAGCAGACCTTCAACCGGGTTTCCGTCACCCAACAAGCCGCCGACCAGACCGTCTTCTCCGAGGAGACCGCCCACT
>JBFJYH010000033.1:0-29786 GCA_041622675.1 Porticoccaceae bacterium | reverse complement strand
TTAAAAAAGTAAAACCATTGCCCGGTGCGCCAGCGCGCATCACCAAATCGGCGGCAATGGGGGTTGAACCCTCAGAGCAAACTTCAATAATGGTGGCCGCTACGAGGGTCAATAACAAACCGATTAAGGTCGGGCCAAACAGGGCGTTGTAGGTATCGAGAGGCACAAACGCTCGAATGGCGGTAGCCAGTACCAAACCAAAAAATAGCCACCGAAAAACCATCCGCGAATCCTTTAACCCGTCCCACAATAAGGCCGCTATTGACTGAGGTGTAAAGCTAGCCCCAGCGAGCAGTTTTTTTAGTGCCGGCCATACGGCAGTAGGCTGTTGCTGCGAATCAGCATCAGGGGTCGCGGGATTGGCATTTAACACGCCCCTGGCCACCAGGCGATCAAATATCACACCACTGATCAGTCCTATCAGCAGCGACAGGCTAATATAGAGCAGCGTCCACTTGAAGCCGATCAGCGTAAACATAATGATGGTCAAGGACAGGGAGTTCCACGGGCTGGCAATCAGAAAGGCCATCAACTGGCCTAGGCTGGCACCCTTTTGATACAGCTTGGTGCCAACCATCAAAATGCCATGGCTACACAGATCCAACAGCAGACCTGCAAAGGTAGCTCGGGCAACACCTTTGACGGTCCCCCCACGCCCGAGAGTCGCCATAATAAGCTCACGGGGGATGCGCTCGAGCAAGCCAACAAAGACCACCGCGGCCACCAGTCCCCACCACATAGTATTGAACAGTTCAAAGATCCCACCGCTCATAACCGTTAACCAACGGGGTAGGGTCTCGCCATCTGGGAACCAAAATCCAAGCAGATAGCAAACCAGAACGATGCTACCCGACACCCACAATAAATAGTCGCGCTGATTCTTTTCGCTGGGACAGCAGGATGTCTCAACTACTGGGGTACAGCAGGAGGACTTGACTGTCTCTGCTTCTTTTCTTGGCTTTGGTTCCGGTTTCTCACAGCAGGAACTCATTATTGACTACCCTCCAATTCCTAAGATTGTTCTTGTGGAGACGCTAGCCTGTCGATAATCGCGCAATCCGCATCCTCATCATTGGCGCAGGCCCCTACCAATTTCGCCAACAACTCGCGGGTGTCGGCAAGTTCACGGATATGGGCATCGACTTCTTCGAGCTTGTCGCTCACTAGCTGGTGAACTTCGGCACTGCGGCGCTGAGGATTCTTATACAAATCCAATAACAGTCGACACTGATCAATATTAAAACCAAATTGACGGGCCTGGCGCAGGAAGCAGAGACTGGCAATATCGCCCGCTTCATAGCGACGATAACCATTGGCGGCACGCCGGGGTGGACTAATCAGGTCAATACTTTCATAGTAACGAATCGTTTTTGCCGGCAGACCACTGAGTTTGGCTGCCTCACTAATATTCATAGTAACGCTCGCAGTAAGACGTTTTAACATTGAAGGTCAATCTAAGCCTTACAGCAACAGGAAGGTCAAGGAAAATATCGGGAGGGTGTTAACTTTAGTGATTCAACAGCAAGTACAGTTTCAACGCTGTTATCAAAAATGCCAGCCAACGACAAAATTTAGCGGGTGCATTCCAGTATGCTGGTAAACCTTTCGATGGATTCTAGTTCGAAACCTGCATGGAGTTTCTTGCGCTTGGCAAACTCCCTAATTTCGCCGAGGGTAAACCAGTCGACTTCGAGTAACTCGGTGTAATCGATACGACCAATTTCACCCTCAAACAAGGTGCCGTAAACTTTGTGTTGATAGCCTTTGTAAGAGTAACTACCCACATCGACCAACTCACCCATGGCCGTATCAAGCTCCTCGTGGATTTCTCGACGTGCGGCTTTGAGGGGTTTTTCACCCCAGTCGATGCGGCCACCGGGCAAACCCCAAATGCCTGTGTTTTCGCCACGCACATTGTTATGCACGACCATCAAAAACTCATCGTTTGCTTTCAATATGCAGCGTGAGGTTCGGTATTTGTGTGTCTTCATAATTTTTCGCTACAGCAGGTACGCCAGATGTGAGCAACCTTCTAGAGTATTTAAATAATCAGAAAATAGCAGTTTATTTTCAATTATGCCGTGATAAGGCTCGCTGTGACAATACAGTCCGGCAGCAAGGCTATTTAGAACCTGCTCTTTAGAGAGCCTATCTCGCATTTGTTCTGCGCGGCAAATAGCCCCGAAAAAACTGCCCTAACGGCGCTTAACCCTTCGACAAGCAAATAAAAATCGTCTTGTCCGCCATTTCATGTATGGTAGAAATTCAACTTAAAACGCCTGCCTATGCATAAATATAACGCTTTGCGCAGGGCCAATAGACAAATTAGGAACCCCACAATGACAGAAACAGCAGCTTTGCTGAGCGGTATAAAAGTACTCGAAATTGCCACCTTCGTATTCGGCCCCGGTGCTGGCGCCATCCTCTCCGACTTCGGCGCCGATGTGATTAAAGTCGAGTCGCCGGGCCTCGGTGACCCTTTGCGACACGCCCATAAATCCCCACCCTTTATGAAACTTGATTTCGATTACGCTTGGCAACAAGACAATCGCAACAAGCGCAGTATTGCCCTGAATTTAAAAAGTGATGAGGGGCGTGAGGTACTTTTGAAATTAGTACGAGAAGCCGATGTGCTGATCACTAACTTTCCACCCCATGTACTGGCGCGTTTACAAATACGTTACGACGATTTAGCCCCCATCAATGACCAGCTAATTTACGGGCAAATCACCGGCTACGGCGAAAAGGGCGATGATGCCAACACCCCCGGCTTTGACGGCAATGCCTACTGGGCGCGCACCGGTTTGATGGATGCCGTGCGCACCGCCGAAGGTGAGCCGGCCATGCCCTCCCCGGCAATGGGCGACCACCCCAGTGCGATGACCATGTACGCGGCGATTATGACCGGCCTCTATAAACGCGAGCGCAGCGGCAAGGGCAGTAAGATCAGTACCAGTTTAATGGCCAACGGCCTATGGGCTGCATCCAGTGCGCTATCTGGCATCCTGGCGGGCACCACGCCCTACCGTCGACTCAACCCGGCGAAACCGGGCAGCGCATTGGTCAATTACTATCGCACCAAAGATGAGCGCTGGATTTCATTAATTGTCATTCAGGAAGAAAAGCACTGGTCCAATTTTCTGAAGGCGATCGAGCGGCCTGATTTGGCCAACGACCCGCGCTTTGCTGAACTCGCTATTCGCTTTAAACACGCCAAAGAACTCGGCGCAATTTTGCGTGATATTTTTTGCACCCGAAACTGTGAGGAGTGGCGCCAACGCCTACGTGACAACAAAATCACCTTCAGCGTCGTCGCCACTTTTGAGGATGTCATCGACGATCCCCAAGCCCTGGAAAACGATATGTTTATTGATGTCGAAGGCCACAACTTTGGTCGCGGTCAGGCAGTCAACAGTCCCTTCTGGATCGATGGCTCCGATAAAGTCGCCGCCCACATTGGTTCTGCTCTCGGCGCCGATAGTGTCGGCATTTTGCGAGAGCTTGGCTATGAAGATAAACAGATTCAACAACTCACAGAAAGAGGCGCAATAGAAGCGCACTAAACTTAAGCGCTTTGCAAAAAGTTACACGCCCTGTGTAAAGCCCAGGGCTTTTGTAATCGCCAGATCTCTTTTTAAAGGTACAAATGCTCAACCATCAACTGCAATGATTCTCGCCCTCGAAAGCGATTAATATCGAGGCGATAAACAGCCGCCAGCCGCTCAGGAACAGAGGGGGTGCTACCCTCCTCCACAGCATTAAAGGCAATGGCATCAACCACCTGCTCACTCGATGGGCCATAACCCAAGACCAGCTTTAAATGCTTACCGCCCACCACGCGATGCTGCACCACAGAGAACTCGCCGTAAAAACAGGGCTCGGGGAAGTGCTGCCCCCAGGGACCGCCATCGCGTAGCTGCTGGGCGACGTCCAGACTAAAGTCACTCTGTTCTAATTCGCCATCGGTGAGCAGCTCGGCCGCCAAATCATCATTTGATAATTGCCGGCGCACCTCTTCGTCAAAAGCCGTAGCAAAGGCAGGAAAGTGTGCTTTTTTAAGGGACAACCCTGCGGCCATGGCGTGACCACCAAAGCGGTCGAGTAATTCGGGATGACGACTGGCGACGGCATCAAAGGCATCGCGAATATGAAAGCCAGGGATGGAGCGCGCCGACCCCTTTAAGTTATCCTCGCCGGCTTCGGCAAAGGCAATCACCGGCCGGTGTAATTTGTCTTTAATACGCGAAGCCAGCAGGCCCACTACACCCTGGTGCCAACCCTGATCGTAAAGACAAAGACCCCAGGGCATATTGTCGGCGTCAAAATCGAGCTCAGCCAACAGTGACAGGGCCTCGCTCTGCATATCGGCCTCAATCAAGCGGCGGTCACGATTTAGTTCGTCGAGGCGCAAGGCCAACTGCCGCGCCTCAGTAGGATCATCACTGAGCAAACAGCGGATGCCAATACTCATATCATCCAGGCGACCCGCTGCATTGAGCCGAGGCCCGACAGTAAACCCCAGATCGGAGGCTACCAGCCATTGCCGGTCTTTATTGGCCAGCTCCAGCAAAGCGAGAATACCGGGGCGCGCACGCCCGGCACGAATTCGGCGCAAACCTTCGTTCACTAAGAGGCGGTTGGTTTTATCGAGCGGGACCACATCGGCCACCGTACCGAGGGCCACCAGGTCTAACCAGTCGGCCATATTGGGTTCTGCCAGCCCTGCTTCAGCAAACCAGTTTTGCTCACGCAAACGCCCACGCAGGGCACTCAGCAAATAAAAAACAACACCGACCCCCGCCAAATTCTTGCTCCCAAACAGACAGCCAGGTTGATGAGGATTGACGATAGCATCGGCGGCGGGCAGTTCGACACCCGGCAAATGATGGTCTGTCACCAACACTTTCATACCGGCGGCCTGAGCCGCGAGCACACCACTAATACTCGAGATGCCATTATCTACCGTAAGAATTAAATCGGGCTTACTTTCCTGGGCAAGGGCGACAATCTCGGGCGTTAAACCGTAGCCGTAGTCAAAACGATTGGGCACCAGAAAATCGACTTGTTGAAAACCGAGCGCGTGTAGAGCAAGTACGGTCAAGGTGGTACTGGTAGCACCGTCAGCGTCGAAGTCACCAACAATCAATATTGACTGGTTTTGGCGCAATGCAGTGCACAATAAATCGAGGGCCGCATCGAGCCCCCGCAATGCATCGGGCCGGGGTAACTCGGCCAGTTTCAGGGACAGTTCTTGCTGGCTAAAAACACCCCGCCCAGCATAAATCCGCTGTAATAACGGGGGCATGGCGGCGTCAAAATCAGCACCACTGAGCTCAACTTCACGATAGCGAACCAAAGGGGCTTGAGTGGCGGCAAGCGCAGGCATGCTAAGCAGTTATATTCGCCGCCATGTAAGCCTGCACTTTACTCAGATCATTGGCCTCGACATGGTAGCGTTCTTCTCGCTCAAAGAGGTCAGCCATGTGATGGGGTAAGGCGGGGCTTTCAGGATAGCCCGCCTGCATCACGGCAGCGGGAAATTTTGCTGGGTGGGCAGTGGCGAGGCAAATCATTGGCGTTGCCGATGAGTGTCGGCACTGGCGACCAGCCTGTAGACCAATGGCCGAGTGGGGGTCGAGCAGATAATCGCTGCTCTCGTACTCGTCGCTAATGACCTGTAGCGTCTCGGCATCATCGAGGCGATAGGAGCTAAACACCTTGCGCGCCTGTGCCAGCGCTGTCGGGTCGAGTTGACTGACACTACCGGCATTCAAAGAGGCCATCAGGGTATCGATAGCCACGCCGTCTTTGCCATAGAGATCAAACAACAGACGTTCGAAATTGCTCGACGCCATAATATCCATGCTGGGGGACAAACTGTGTTCAATAGGTTTTTTACTGTGGTCATTGGCACTAATGCAGCGGTGTAGTATGTCGTTGGCATTGGTGCCAATCACTAACTGCTCAACCGGCAAACCCATACCACGGGCCAGGTAACCGGCAAATATATCACCAAAATTTCCCGTGGGCACAGAGAAGGATACCGGTCGATGGGGCCCGCCCACCGACAGTGCTGCCCAAAAGTAATAGACAATTTGCGCCATGATGCGCGCCCAGTTAATAGAGTTCACCGCTACCAATTGACGGCCATCGGGTAAAAAGGACTGGTCCCCAAAACTGGCTTTGACCATATTCTGGCAATCGTCAAAATTGCCCTCAACGGCGATATTGTGAATGTTATCGCTCATCACCGTGGTCATTTGGCGACGCTGTACGTCGGAGACACGACCATGGGGGTGGAGAATAAAAATATCAATATTCTTACAGCGCCGACATCCCTCTATCGCCGCCGAACCGGTGTCGCCAGAGGTAGCCCCCATAATCACGACTTTTTGGCCCCGCTTGTCGAGAATATAGTCGAGCAGGTGCCCGAGAAATTGTAGGGCGAAATCTTTAAAGGCCAAGGTCGGGCCATGAAAGAGTTCGAGTATCCACTCGTTGTGGCCGCTCTGTACTAGGGGCGCGATGGCGCGATGGCGAAAATCGCTGTAAGAGGCATCAATAATGCCCTTTAAATCGGCAGCGGGAATGGCACCATCGACAAAGGGGGAAATCACCTTAAAGGCCAGCTCGTTATAGGGCAGGCCCGCCCAGGAGGCGATGTCTTCTCGGCTAAACTGAGGCAGAGTTTGTGGCACGAACAAGCCGCCATCGGGCGCTAAACCCGTCAAAACGACGTCTTCAAAAGACAGCGCAGGAGCCTGACCACGGGTACTAATATATTTCACGTTTTGACCTTCTTTTGACCTTACTACTGAACAATGAGGAATTGAGTTAATCGCAATTAACGCAGCTGCCGCTATTTAAGCGCCGAGACTGTCGAGGCGAATTGTTACCACTGCGCCATTCACTGAAGACAGGGCTTCGATTTCCGCAACCGCGGCCCGCAGATTCTGCTCGTAGGTCGTATTGGTGAGCATGATCAAAGGCACATCACTCGCGCCGACACGTGGCTCTTTTTGAATAATAGCCTCTATACTGATGCCCCGCTGGCTCATAATTTGCGCCACGCTAGACAATACACCGGGCTGATCGAGCACTGAGGCGCGCAGATAATAAGCGCTTTCAACGTCGTTAATATCGAGTACGCCGGGGTCGACAATCGCCTTGCTGTCAAAGCCGAGTGCAGAGACACAGTTTTCAGCAGCAGAGCCAATACTGCGTGCGACATCAACGATATCGGCGATCACAGCAGAGGCTGTCGGTTCAGCACCGGCTCCCGGTCCGTAATATAAAGTGGGACCGACGGCATCACCTTTGACCATCACCGCATTCATCACGCCGTTAACCTGAGCAATTAATTGGCGCTCGGGGATTAATGTCGGGTGAACCCGCAGTTCAACGCCGCCCTCACGTTGTTTTGCAATACCTAAGTGTTTAATGCGATAACCGAGCTCTTCGGCATACACCACATCTTCAGGCTGAATGTCAGTAATACCCTCGGTAAATACCGCGTCAAAACGCAGGGGCATACCAAAAGCGATGGAAGCGAGAATCACCAGTTTATGCGCGGCATCAGTGCCCTCTACATCAAAGGCGGGGTCGGCTTCGGCATAACCCAACGCCTGCGCTTCAGCCAGCACATCGGCAAAGTCACGTCCCTTATCACGCATTTCGGTCAGAATAAAGTTACCGGTGCCATTAATAATGCCCGCCAGCCATTCAATTTTATTCGCCGCAAGCCCTTCCCGAAGGGCTTTAATAATGGGAATTCCGCCGGCAACGCCGGCTTCATACGCAACATTGACACCCTGCTTTTCAGCGGCGGCAAAAATTTCGTTACCGTATTCGGCGATCAACGCTTTATTGGCGGTGACAACGTGCTTGTCATTGGCTATGGCCTGCAATACCAATTCTTTTGCGGTGGTGGTGCCGCCGATCAGTTCTACAATAATATCGACATCGGGGCGCCGGGTAAGGGCAAAAATGTCCCGTTCGACGGCCACTTTAGAGGTATCACAATCAGTATTATCGCGACGGGCGCCAACTGCCGTAACATTAATATCACAGCCCGCACGGGCATTGATCAACCCGGCATTGCGCGCCAGCACATTAAAGGTACCACCACCGACGGTACCCAAACCACAAATCCCAATATTGACTGACTTCAAGGAGCTTCCGCCTGCAGATAATAAAAAAGAAGGCCACCTTAATGGCGGCCATGGCGAGTGTCAACGGGCGGCGATATTCTTACGCTAACGCCCGCCATCGATGCCCAGCACTCGGGCGATGTCTACTGCTGGGCGGTAACCCGGTATCAGAGAGCCATCTGCCAGCACGATAGCTGGCGTGCCATTGACACCCATTTTCTGGCCCAGACTGTACTGTTTGGCCACCGGGTTGCCGGCACACACATTTTGGGCTATCTCCTCACCGTTTTTCAGGGCTGTTAACGCTTGCAGAGGATTCTCAGCACACCAGGCCGAGGTTATTTTTTGATAAGAGTCTGAACCGACCCCCGCACGGGGAAAGGCGAGATAACGCACCTCGATACCCATGGCATTGAGATCGGGCACTTCTTGATGCAATTTGCGGCAATATCCACAGTCGACATCGGTAAAGACGTTGATAACACCTTTAACAGTGGTTTGCGGCGAAAACACCACCATCTCGTCCAGAGGAATGTCGGCCAACAAGTCTTTGCGCACTGCTGCTAAGCCCTGCTCCTTGAGATTGATGAACCGGCCTTTGGCAACTTGATAAAGGTCCCCGTCGAAAAAGAACTCGCCGTCGTTGTATATGTAGAGCATGGGGCCATTTTCGACCTGCACCATTGATATGCCCGAGATGGGACTGGCCTGAACAGCACCGTACTTCAGGTCGGGACGTGCCGAGCGTAGGCTAGCCAAAATACGCGCCTTGCGTTCACTACTCACTTCAGCAACACCTGTAGCCTGTTCTGCTGCCAATAGAGGTTGAGCTACAAAAAGCATAATGACACCGGCCAGGCCCAACTGACGCAAACTGCTTAGCAAGCGTTTCATCGCTTCACATTTCAATATTCTGCACATAAACAATAATCCACTATTCAATGCGTTAAAGGGCCATCATTGGAACACATTGCGGACTGCCTGTTCCCTTTATCAGTGACAATCAGCCCCTAGGGTGATGCTCTGCGTGCAACTCTTTTAGGCGCGCTTTTGCAACATGCGTGTAAATTTGCGTGGTCGATAAATCACTGTGGCCCAATAAAAGCTGAACCACCCGCAAATCGGCACCATGATTCAACAAGTGCGTCGCAAAGGCGTGACGCAAGGTGTGGGGGGACAGCGCTTGCTCAATACCCGCCACGCTCGCCCAATGTTTAAGCCGGTGCCAGAAAGTCTGACGGGTCATACTGCGCCCCCTCTGGCTGGGGAAAAGCGCTTCGCTGGCGTTCATGCCCAACAACTCGGGACGCGCCTGACGCAAATAATGCGTCATCCAATCCAACGCTTCTTCACCAACAGGAACTAAACGCTCTTTGGCGCCCTTTCCTATAATACGCACAACACCCTGGCGAACATTAATTTGACTGATGGTCAAAGCCACCAGCTCTGAAACTCGCAGTCCCGTGGCATAGAGCAGCTCGATCATAGTTTTATCACGCAGGCCGATGGCCGTGTCAATGTCTGGCGCAAGCAACAATTGGTCGACATCCGCCTCGCTCAAGCTTTTAGGGATGGGCTGAGGCAATTTGGGGCTGGGGATATTCGCCGTCGGGTTAACCCTGATCTGCTTTTCTCGCAGCCAATAATGGTAAAAGCCTCTCAGGCAAGATAATGAGCGGGCTGCCGAGCGAGGGCTCTTCGACGGTCCCAGCCGATAAACCATATACTCTGTTAGTAACACTTCATCGGCGCCCATGAGGGTCGCACCCTGCGACCCGAGCCACTGGCTAAAGGCGGACAAGTCGCGGCGATAAGACTCGCGCGTATTTTCACTCAAGCCCTTTTCCAGCCAGAGCGCATCAATATATTTATCGATGCGCTCATTATCTAACGCAATACTCATAGGATGAGTGTAGTACTTCAGCCCTGCCACTGTAAATGCCGTTAAGACAGAGTAGCGAATGATTAATTGTGGTGAAAAATAAGCTTTACAACACGATAGAACACAAAAAAGGCGGCCGGAGCCGCCTTTTCAACACTGCAAAACAGATTCTAGATAACCAAGCGCTAGGCCAGTTTTTCTTTAATACGTGCCGCTCTTCCTGAGAGTTCACGCAAATAGTACAGCTTAGCCTGACGTACATCGCCGCGGCGCTTAACAGTGATACTGTCAATCGCTTTACTGTAAGTTTGAAATGTCCGTTCAACACCAATGCCGCTGGAAATCTTGCGCACAGTAAATGCTGAATTGATACCGCGATTACGCTTGGCAATCACAACACCTTCGAAAGCCTGTAAACGTTCACGATCACCTTCTCGCACCTTGACCTGAATAACAAGGGTATCACCGGGGCTAAAGGGTGGAATTTCTTGACCCATTTGCTCCGCCTCAAGTTCAGCGATAATTTTGTTCTTGCTCATGACCAACTCCTGATAACTTTCTGTACGGCTTCACAGCCGGGTTAATGTCGTCAACAACTTACTGTGAAGTCCGCAATTGTTGCTCAAATTTTTGCCCAATATCTCTATTCGCTATCTTTATGAACAGGTTTAAACACCTATTTCATAGTTGCTCTTTTGAAGACTCGGCCAATATTGCCACTTGTTCTTCTGTCAGCTGTAACGCCGCCAACAGCTCCGGCCGCCGCGACCGTGTTCTCAACAACGAGCGCTGCAAACGCCAGCGCCGTATTCTTTCATGGTTGCCTGAGAGTAGCACCTCGGGAACCGCCATGCCTGCATAAACCTCGGGGCGCGTGTAGTGCTCACAATCTAGCAAACCATCGACAAAAGAATCCTCTTCAGCCGATGTTTGACTACCCAGTACACCCGGCAACTGCCTGAGTAAGGCATCCATCAGTACCATTGCCGGAAGCTCACCACCACTGAGCACATAGTCACCGATCGACCACTCTTCATCGACCTCTAGTGACAGCAATCGCTCATCAATACCTTCGTAACGCCCGGCAATTAATACCAGATTGTCTCTTTGCTCAGCAAAATCGACAACTGCCGAGTGTGTGAGCACTTGCCCCTGTGGGGATAAATACACCACTTTACACGGGCCCGCCATCCAAGCCCTAGCCCGAGTTATAGCCTCGCGTAAGGGCTCCAAGGTCATCACCATACCCGGCCCTCCACCATAGGGCCTATCATCAACACTGTGATGACGGTCGGCGGTGTAATCACGGGGGTTAAAAAAACCCACCTCCACCAAACCCTTACTGAGCGCCCGCCCGGTTACACCGTAGTCGGTTACCGCTTTGAACATTTCAGGAAACAAAGTCACCAGCGCTATTTTCACAAGCTATAACACCGCGGTCGACCGTGAGTCGCCCTGACATTGCCACCTATATTTATCAGCACGCCGATAAAATTAAAACTCTGGATCCCAATCAACGAGGATTTCTCCCTCCTCAGTATCGACTTTAAGCAAGAACTGATCCACATAGGGAATCAATCTCTCTTTCTGATCAATACTGTGACTGCAGCCTTTAACCATAAGCACGTCATTGGCACCGGTTTCAAGAAACCCCGATACTTCACCAAGCGCTACACGCGCCTCTCCAACTAGGCTATAAACCTTCAAACCCTGAAGCTCGTACCAGTAGTGCTCACCGCTTTCTAGCGTTTCGAACTGCTCACGCAACACACAAATATCAAGACCACTTAAGGCTTCGGCCTCGTTACGGTCATCAATACCGCACAAGTGTGCAACAGTGCCTTTACCCTGGGGGCGAAAGCTATCGGCCTCGAATTCCTGCCAATGGCCATCAAGTTCAATACGCCAGGGTTTATAGCTAAAAACATTCTCTGCAGGCTGAGTATAAGAGTGTACTTTTACCCAACCTTTAATACCGTGGGCTCCAGTAATCCGAGCCACCACTGCATATTTGCTAGGTTTATCCATCCCTACACAAGACCTATTTACCAAGCCTAGGTTAACAGAGCCCAGAAATTAGGCAGCAGCTTTAGCCGCCTTTTTCAACAGGCTAGCAACACGCTCAGACAAGGTAGCTCCATTGCTTACCCAGTAATCGATGCGCTCTTGATCAATGCGCAGTGATTCTTCCTGCCCGCGAGCGAGAGGATTAAAAAAGCCAACGCGCTCGATATAGCGACCATCGCGTGAACGGCGGCTATCGCTAACCGTCAGATGATAGAAAGGGCGTTTTTTTGAACCACCACGTGCCAGACGTATTGTGACCATGAAATCTATTTTCCTGTTTTTTACCGGGGTAATATGCCGGGGTAAGCCTACCGGGGGCAAATACCCATCCGGTCGTACATTTCGCGGGGCTTGTATACAAGCCTTGGCGACGCGCCAAAATAGGAGGCACAGCCAAGCCACTCACAGCCCTGCGGAAAGGCGCGGTATTTTACGTTAATTTTAGCACAAAGAAAACCACCTTTTCGGAAGAATTTCCAAGCCATTAACGGCGAAAGCCACCGGGCGGCATACCGCCGCTCTGAGCACCGCTTTGTGACATCATCCCCTCCATGCCGCGCATCATTTTATTCATCCCTTTACCTTTCATTTTCTTCATCATTTTACTCATTTGCTTGTACTGCTTGAGCAAGCGATTAAGATCCTGAATACTCGTACCGGAACCCTGAGTAATGCGACGCTTGCGCGAGCCATTGAGAATATCAGGATTGGCTCTTTCAGCCAGTGTCATCGAGTCAATAATGATCGACATGCGACCCAATTGCGAAGTGAGATTTGCCTGTTCAGCCATTTGTGCCATGTTGCCCATGCCGGGAAGTTTCTCAAGCAGGTCACCCATGCCGCCCATATTTTGCATTTGCTGCAGCTGGTCTCGCAGATCGTTAAGGTCAAAGCGCTTACCTTTTTGAACCTTTTTAATAAGTTTATCGGCTTTCTTTTTATCAACCTTACGCTCTACTTCTTCGATTAGAGAGAGCATATCGCCCATACCGAGAATACGCGAAGCCACTCGCTCGGGATGAAAGGGCTCAAGGGCATCAGTTCTTTCGCCCACACCGAGGAACTTAATTGGCTTGCCGGTGATCTGACGCACAGATAGCGCCGCACCGCCACGAGCATCGCCATCAACCTTGGTCAAAATTACCCCCGTCAAAGGCAGCGCATCATTGAAGGCGCTGGCCGTATTCACAGCATCTTGACCGATCATGGCGTCAATAACGAATAGCGTTTCAACAGGCTTTACAGCAGCGTGGAGGTCCTTAATTTCACCCATTAAGGTTTCATCGATATGCAGGCGACCCGCCGTATCCACAATCAGCACATCGGTAAAGCTTTTGCGTGCCGCTGCCAATGCACCATTAACAATATCCACCGGATTTTGCTCAGCGGCGCTGGGGAAAAACTCAGCACTCACCTCTTTGGCCAACACCTCTAATTGCTTAATTGCCGCCGGGCGATAGACATCGGCACTAACCACCATCACCTTTTTCTTTTCCCGCTCGCTCAGATAGCGGGCTAACTTTGCGACAGAAGTCGTTTTACCCGCCCCCTGTAAACCCGCCATCAAAATAACAGCCGGCGGCGCAGCGGCGAGATCGAGACTCTCGTTACTGGCACCCATAACCAGCTCGAGCTGCTCCTGCACAATTTTTAGAAACTGCTGGCCTGGATTGAGACTGAGATTAACCTCCTGACCTACCGCCCTATCGCGCACTTGATCGATAAAAGTCTTCACCACCGGCAGGGCCACATCGGCCTCCAACAGCGCCATACGCACCTCGCGCAAGGTTCCCTTAATATTTTCTTCACTCAGCGTCGATTTGCCAGAAATAGCTTTGAGGCTGTGAGACAGGCGGTCACTAAGGTTTTCAAATAAAGCCATGGTCTTGTTATCCCGGTTTAAAAAGTTATTTCCGCTTCGCTTTGCGTTAAGGCGCCTAAATTTGGCAATTTAGCCCCCCAGTATAACCGATCAGCAGCCACACCGGCAGCCATCTAGCACCACTAGGGGCCAGCACGCCACGAATAATGATCAGAAAAGGCAGGAGTAATCCAGAGGCTTTGCGCCACTGTATTTCTATGCCAAACTCAACAAATCTGATCAACATGAACAGCTGTCTATGTCCGTAACATTTACTGCCATGCTCGCCATCGTCTGCTATTTGACTGCCTTCGGCCTGCAGGTGCGCACCAGCTTACAATCCTTTGGCGGCGCCACTTCCACTACTAAAGTCACAATAACTGGACTCAGCACCCTAGCTTTAGCCGCCCACATCGCCACCAGCTGGCAACAAATTTTCACCGAATCGGGCACCAGCTTCAGCCTGCTCCCCCTCTCGGTTGCGGTATTTATGATCATCAATTTCATGGTTGTAGCAGGAAGCTTACGCCAACCCATTGACAGCCTCTTCCTATTACTATTTCCCTTCAGCGCACTGGCTTTAGGCTTATCGTTACTGCCCCTATGGCAAAGCCCTCCCCACGACAATCTACCCGCAGGCCTAAGTCTACACATATTACTGTCGATTATTGCCTACAGCTTATTGAGTATCGCAGCCCTTGAAGCGCTTTTACTCGCCTATCAAAACCGTCAACTACACCAGCACCACAGCAGTGCATTAATGCGTATACTGCCGCCCCTACAAACGATGGAAAGTCTACTATTTGGGCTAATAATCACTGGTTTTACCCTACTTACTTTGGCGCTGGCTAGTGGTTTGCTCTTTGTCGACAATTTTTTTGCGCAACACCTAGTACACAAAACGGTTTTTTCCATTATCGCTTGGCTAGTTTACGGTATTTTATTATGGGGCCACTTCCGTTGGGGCTGGCGCGGAAAAACGGCAACGCAATGGACACTCGGCGGCTTTGTGCTATTAATGCTCGCCTTCTGGGGCACCAAATTTGTCCTCGAAGTTATTCTCGCTTAAATTCAGTCATCAAACGCTGTTGCCATACTCTACAAACTACTTCAACATGAGCGCCCCTTAAGCCACGAGAGTTTAGCCCCTCTTTGAACGACGCCCCGATATGGTTGCTTACCAGTGTACTGGCCGGCCTGCTAATGACTTCTGCTTTTTTTTCCGGTTCCGAAACTGGCATGATGTCCCTCAACCGCTACCGGTTGAAGCATCTTGCTAAAAAAAACCACGGTGCCCGGCGAGCTCAGAAACTACTCGAACGCCCTGACCGACTGATTGGCATCATTTTGATCGGCAATAACGCGGTCAATATTCTCGCCTCTATCATTGCCTCTATTATCAGCACTCGCTTATTTGGCCCCGAAATTGGCATTTTTGTCGCCACTCTCGGCCTGACCCTTGCCATTTTAATTTTTTCTGAGGTCACACCGAAAACCATTGCGGCACTGCACCCGGAAGCCGTCGCCTTCAAGGCTAGTCATGTTCTCAAACCTCTCTTGACTGTTGCTTATCCACTGGTGTGGATAGTCAACCATTTATCCAACACCTTGGTGCGCTTACTGGGCGTCAACCCCTTGAAGAAAGTTGACGACAGTCTTAGCAAAGAAGAACTACGCACAGTGGTGGATGAGACAAAGGAGGAAAACCTCTCCTCACGCCACCAAAACATGTTGATTAGCGTTCTCGATCTGGAAAAAATTAGCGTCAACGATATTATGGTGCCGCGCAGTGAAATTTTCGGTCTCAACTTAAATGATGATATCGACACTTTGGTCGAGACCATTATTAATACCGAACACACTCGCCTACCCGTCTACGAAGGGGACATTAATGACATTGTGGGCATCCTACATATTCGCAAGATGAGTCGTATATTGCGTGGTGGCGAAGGTGAACTCACCAAAGAGGCCATTAAGCGTTTCACCAACCCCACCTACTTCATTCCCGCTGAAACACCCCTGCATATCCAACTGATCAACTTTCAGAAAAACAAGTACCGGCTTGGTTTAGTGGTCGATGAATATGGTGAAATTGAAGGCCTAGCCACTCTCGACGATATCCTCGAAGAGATCGTCGGCGATTTCACAACCAACATCTTCGAAAGCGAAGATGAAATCATCCGCCAAGATGATGGCAGCTATATCATCGACGGTGCCACTAATATTCGCGACATCAACAAGACCACGCACTGGGATTTACCGGTCGACGGGCCAAAAACCTTGAACGGACTGGCACTCGAGCACATTGAGAGTTTCCCCGACGGCAAGGTGAGCCTCAATATCGACACCTACCGGCTAGAAGTACTCGCACTTTCAGAAAAAATGATTAGCAAGCTAAAAGTTTGGCAGGTTACACCACCCCAAGAAGAAGAAACTCAATAGAGCCCTAAAAATCATGCGAAGGGGTTACCCACCTTGCCCCGCGCATGAGCTCTTTTCAGCACCGAGCGACGCCCTGCATTATCCAATGACGACCACTCGCGGATTTCCGCCCCACTACGGTGACAGCCGGTACAGATATCATCCCCATTAAGGAGACAAACGGCGACACAAGGTGACGCCACCGGTACCTTTTCACCATCACCCGTTCCCTCGATGTTCGGTGATTTATCAGCCTCGCTCACCAACCACTCCTATTCAACACTCAAAGGCTTGAGCGACTTAAGGAAGCTCGCTGCTTTTTCAATATAGGTTGCCGCCGAGCCCTGCAATCCAGCAATGGTTTTTTCGTCCAGCTGACGCACAACCTTAGCGGGTGTACCCAGCACCATCGAATTATCGGGAATCACCATCCCTTCGGGCACCAGAGCATTGGCGCCAATGAGACAATTTTTACCAATAACCGCGCCATTGAGAATCACCGCATTAATGCCAATCAGCGAGTTATCGCCAATGGTGCAACCGTGAATCATGGCGCAATGGCCAATGGTGATGTTACAACCAATATTGGCCTGTATTCCCGGGTCGGTATGAATCACAGCGGTATCCTGCACATTGGTGCCGGCACCAATATTAATAGTATCGGTATCGCCACGAATCACCGCACCAAACCAGACACTGACCTGATCACCCAAATTAACGGAGCCAATAACGTCTGCACTGGGAGCGACAAAAACATCTTTACCCAATGTCGGCACCCGATCTTCGTATTGATAAATCATTTATTCACCTATTCTATATACTCGCTGGTTTATCGATCCCGACCACCTTCGGACTTACTCTCAGGGCTTACTCTCAGGGAAGTGCGGAAATTGCTGGCGTATCTCTGCTGGTAAATCAGATCGCTCGACTTCAGCACTCAAACCCACATCAAACACACGATTGAGCATATCCACCAACACCGTTAACGTAAAACCCCAAATCGTATAACCCGCATAATCATAGCAGGGCATCCAACACTGGGTGCCCAAGACGTCGACTTGCTTTTTAATTAAATGCTGCGGCTCTAACAGGTACGACAGCGGTACGTGAAAGATCGCCTCCAATTCAACCGGATCGGGCAGCAATGTCAAGTTGGGGGGAATAAAACCCAGATAAGGTGTCACCTTTACTCCCAGACGCGTGCGCCGCTGGGGCAGCGCAGCAATCAGTTCAACCTCTTCTGGGACCAGAGCCACTTCTTCTTCGCTTTCACGCAAGGCGGTAAACAGCAAGCTACTATCGCCCCGTTCCCACTTGCCACCGGGGAAAGCGACTTGCCCAGGGTGGCTCTTCATATGTTGAGCGCGCTGGGTAAAAACCAGCCTGGGATCGACTTCTCGGGTTAAGGCTAGTAATACAGCGGCTTCTCGCTCCCCTTCTTCAGGTTGCAAAGGTTCAGGGGGAAGAGCATTGAGCTGTTCTGTAATTGTCTTTAACACAAATAAAACCTGCTTGTTTAATTGCCAACCCACGTGCGAGCAGGGTTATACTCAGGAAAACTTATTTTCATAAACGATTCAGGATAAGCCAGCACTTTGAAATATTGCAGCAGTTGCGGCGGAGATATCACCCGCCGTATCCCCGAAGGGGACGATCGTCACCGCCACATTTGTGATGGCTGTGAAACCATACACTACCAAAACCCGTGCATTATTGCTGGCTGCATCCCCGTCTTCCAAGATCAGGTACTGCTCTGTCGCCGCGCCATTGAACCCGCCTATGGCTATTGGACCTTACCGGCGGGCTTTATGGAGAACGGAGAAACCATGCTCGAAGGCGCTATGCGCGAATGTATAGAGGAGGCCAACGCCCATCTACACTCACTGGAACTGTACAGCATGATAGATATTCCCCATATCAATCAGGTCTACGTGTTCTTTCGTGGCGAGCTGGCAAAACCTGAGTTCTCAGCAGGCATTGAGTCCCTAGAGGTCCAGCTCTTTGAAGAACAACAAATACCTTGGGAAGATATCGCCTTTCCCTCGGTCAAAAAGACACTCAGACAATTTTTCAAAGATAGGGAAAACGGCACTTTCCCGGTCCGAACAGGCGCGATTCGCCGCAAATAATGGCTTATAGCAAATTGAGGCATAACAACAAGAGCCGTAAAATAGCCTAGGCCAAGCGTATTGCGCCAAAACGAGGAAATCCCCCTTATTTTGTCTTATTCGGCACCCCATGAGGCAGTTAATGCCCTACTCTAGCTCAAGCCTTTTACGTAAAGTCCCTACTTAGTAAACTTCATAGTACCCCCTAATAACAACAGACAGAATAAAAAAACACTCTCCATAAATATCACCAACAGGGAACCACTGGGAATGATGCAGACTTTAAAGACCTTATCCGCGAATTTTCGCTACGCCGCACAAGTAATGATCTTATTCACGCTATTGAGTCCCGGCGTCAGCGCCGAACCCAGCTCCTACCCCGTGAAACAGCAAACTGTCTATGACTTAAAATCAGTCTTTGCCTCGGTACAATCAATGGACATTACCCAAGGCAGAACTCGCATTGGGGGCACGCTGGTAGAACTACTCGTTGATGAAGGTGACATTGTCAAAGCAGGGCAAAAACTAGCCTCGGTTCGCGATGCCAAGCAAAAATTGCAAATTGCTGCTATCGCCTCAAAATTGCACTCTCTACAAGCGCAATTACAGCTCGCCACAACAACCTTAAAACGAGTTTCAACCCTGCAGAAAACCGGGAAAGCAAGTCAATCTGAGCTCGACAAAGCTCAAACACAGGTCAATGTAGTTACTGCTGATATCGCCGCACTAAAACTCGATCAGGCCGTCGTCCGCGAAGCACAATCTCAAGGTGACGTATTCGCACCCGCAGGGGGGCGAGTGTTGAATGTCAAAGTCATTCAAGGTGCAGTCGTAATGCCCGGTGAGCCGATTGCAGATATCGCCGCTGATAGCTATATTTTGCGTCTGTTACTGCCCGAGCGCCACGCCCGTTTTATCAAAAAAGGGGACACGGTATTAGTCGCGGAGCGAGGCATGCTCGATGTCAATGAAGAGACATCCCAATCGACACGCCGCGAGGGCATCGTCTCTCAGGTCTACCCTGAGCTTGACAACGGGCGTGTAGTGGCAGATGTTAAAGTCGAGGGCCTCGGTGATTTCTTTGTCGGCGAGAGAGTTCGGGTTTGGGTTTCCACCGACAAACGCCAGACTTTTGTCGTTCCCGAATCCTATATTCACCGCCGTTACGGCCTGAGTTTTGTCTACCTTAGCGACGGCACTGAAGTTGTCATCCAGCCTGGTAGTAAACTCGATGGCGGCGTAGAGGTACTATCCGGCCTGCACGATGGTGACACACTGGTGCACCGGTCGATGCCAAGCCCAACCCTCACTAATAACGCGGGGCAATAATTATGTCCACGGGTATCGCAGGGCGCACCACTCAGGCCTTTATTCAGTCAGCACTAACACCGGTTATTTTAATTATTTCAGTTATTCTCGGCGGCATGGCACTCATTAGCATGCCACAGGAAGAAGACCCTCAAATCACCGTTCCCTTCGTCGATATTTTCATCCCCACCCCTGGACTAAAGGCGGAAGATGTCGTCGAGCTGGTTACCAAACCCTTTGAAGATATTTTAAAGGGCATCGACAATGTCGAGCACATCTATTCCATGACCCGCGATGACGGCATTGCCCTTACTGTGCGCTTTGATACGGGTTTCGATGACGACACCGCTGTCGCCCGGGTAAATGACGCCATCGATGCCAACCGCTATCGCATACCCGCTCACTTACCACCACCCTCGGTGATCGGCCGCAGCATCGATGATGCCGCCGTCGTAGTGCTCACTCTGTCGCCCAAACCGGGTAATAAAGGCCGTTGGAGTGCCGACACCCTTTACGACCTCACCGAAGAGCTAAAGCACGAAATTATCAAGGTCGACGATGTCGGTCTGACCTATATCATTGGTGGCCACCCGAAAGAACTGCGCATCGAACCCTCTCCCGAACTACTGTCTCTCTACGGCATTACCCTCAACCAGGTCGTTGAAAAAATTCGCAACGCCAACTCATCATTTAATGCTGGTAGTTTACGTAATAACAACCAGCTCACACCGGTCATTATCGGCCAAACTCTGCATAGCACCACGGAAATCGGCCTGCTCGTCATCACCACAGCTGATGGCCGCCCTGTGTATTTACGCGATGTCGCCAAAATTGTTATTGATGCCAGCCTGGGGGAACACCGCGTATCACAACTTTTGCCGGTCACCAGCGAAGACGGCAGGAATTTCGAGCGTCTACCGGCGGTCAGCTTGTCAATCGGCAAGCGCAATGGTGCCAACGGCGTGGCGATTAGCGAAGATATATTAAAGCGCCTGGAGTTGGTGCGCGGTGACTTGATTCCTGACGATGTCAATGTCGAAATCACCCGTGACTTCGGGGAAACCGCTGGCCACAAATCCAATGAAATGATGTTTCACCTCATCCTCGCCACCGCCGCCATTGTCATTATTATGGGGGCCTTTTTGGGCTGGCGAGAAGGTATCGTAGTACTGCTGGTAGTACCCGCGACCATCTTGCTGACCTTTTTTACTTGCTGGATGCTGGACGTCACACTCAACCGGCTCACCATGTACGGCATTATCTTCTCCATTGCAATTCTCGCCGACGATGCCATTGTGGTGATAGAAAATGTCTCACGACACTGGAAAATGTTTGACGAGCGCAGCTTGTTACAAAAAACCATTGACGGTGTTTCCGAAGTGGGCAACCCAACCATTATCGCCACCTTTACTGTGGTGATGGCGATGATGCCAATGCTCTTTATTCACGGCTTTATTGCGCCTTTTCTCGAACCTATCCCTATTGCAGCCATTGCCGCGATGATTTTCTCTCTTTTCCTCGCTTTTAGTGTTGTGCCCTGGGCCATGCTCAAGCTCCACCCCGAGGCTAGTAACGCTGACAACACCAAGAGTGAATCACGCACAGAAATGCTCGAGGATGAGAAAGAAGTCAAGGGTGGTTTTTTTGGCCAAATTGTTCGCAGTACGTTGAGCGGCATGATAAGCACCCCCAAACGTGCCAAATACACCGTATTTGCCATTGTCGGCTTTACCCTGCTGACCTTTTTACTCCCCTATTACAAAGTTGTCCTGTTCAAAATCATGCCTTTTGACGACAAACAAGATATTCAAATACAGTTTGATCTGCCCGAAGGTGCAACTCTTGAGGCGACAGACCGCACGCTGGTCGAAGCCGCCAATTTAATTAGCGATATTGAAGAAATCCAAAACATTCAACTTTATGCGGGTGTCGCCGGTCCCTTTAACTTTTATGGGCTCGTGCGCCAAGACTATCTACGCAACTCACCTGAATTGGGCGAGGTTCGCATTCGGCTGTCATCCACCTGGGAACGCAAACGGGAAAGCCACGAAATTGCGATGGAGATAAGGCAGCGCTTAAAAAGTTTAGTACTGCCAGAAAACACTACGGTAGAATTGGTTGAGTCACCTCCAGGACCACCAGCCCCTTACATTGTGGTTGCTGAAGTTTATGGACCAGACGCTGAAACCCGACGCCAAAACGCGCGTAAAATCCAACAAGCTATTAACCAGGTGCCCTCCCTCGCCGAAACCGATAATTCCCTCGGCAACCCAACAGTGCGCATGCGCATCGCCATTGATCAGGAAAACCTCGAGTTCCACCAGGTCGATGAAGGCGTGGTGTACAGCACCCTTGCCGCACTATTACAAGGGGTCAACCTCGGTTACTCCCACCGTGGTGATGGCCGCAACCCCATCCCCATTGTGCTACATCTACCCAAAGAATCACTCACCCTAGGGGAACGCCTATTATCCACTCCCATACCGACGATAACCGGTGAAACCAGAGAGCTGGGCGATGTCGTTAGCATTAGCAACGAGCCTGCCTCCTATCCCATCTACCGCCGCGATGGCCGCTTTGCCGACCTAGTGACTGCTAGTATTCGCGGTAGGCATGAAGACGCCCCTATGTATTCCCTACATGAGGTTGAACAGGTCATCAACGGTATGGAATGGCCCGAAGGGATGAAGCCCGATGTTCGCTACTTCGGGCAACCCGAAGATGAGAGCAAACCCACTTTACTCTGGATGGGTGAATGGGATGTCACCCGCGAGACCTTTACCGAGCTCGGCACCGCTTTTAATTACGCGATCTTGGGCATTTACATCCTCGTCGTTGGCCAGTTCAGCAGCTTTAAAACCCCTTTGGTTGTCCTGTTGCCCGTACCCCTGGGCTTCTCGGGCATCATCCTCGGTCACTGGATTATGGATGCCACCTATTCCATGCCGTCCACCATTGGCCTGATCGCCCTGTCGGGAATCGTGGTGCGCAACTCGATTTTACTCATCGAGTTCATCCACATGAAAAGTCGGGAGGGGGTACCAATGCGCACTGCGGCACTGGAAGCTGCGGCCATTCGCGCCAAACCGATTTTTCTCACCGCCCTAGCGGGCATTGCCGGTGCCGCTTTTATTTTGCCCGACGCCATGCTCCACGGCATGGGAGTAGCACTGATGTTTGGCCTTGCCTCATCGACAGTGCTGACACTGATGGTAATACCCGCTATGTATGTCTGGCTGCGCGATGACGGGCGCGAGGTGTCGCAAGATGTCACAAAGACAAACCATTAGAAGCCCGGGTTTCACCTGGTGACCCCAATAAAAAACCTCTGCTAGTAATAGCAGAGGTTTTTTATTGCCTCAGAAGGAGAGAATAAGATACAGGGCCCACCTTATTCGTCCAATCAATAGGACAACTACACTGGACTCAAACGCAAAATACTACCTTCACCATCGGCTGTAATCAGCAGGCCAGACTCACCATCAGTACAGAGGCCGCCGGCAAAATCCAGAGGACAGCGAGCACCGACAGGCAAGTGAGTAGCGATTTTAATAGGCTTACCCCCCCCGACAAGATCAATGGCCCAAACACAATGATCCGCTCGGTCCAACACATAGAGAGTATTGTCAATGGCGGCAATGCCTCGGGGGTCAATCAAGCCATCCAATACCGTTGACACCTGACCCTCGGGACTAATTGCCAATAGACACCCTTCGCCATGATCGGAGACATAACACTTGCCCTTCCAATACAGTACATCAGTGGGTGCATTCAAGCCTTCAACCAACGTGCTAATCTCACCCGAAGCCGTAATCGCGAGTACAGAACGGGTGTTCTCTCGCACCACCAGCACACCGCCGCCCTCTGTGGCACACAGGCCTTTTAATTGCCCCTGTTTGGCGACCAGCATGGCTGTCGTTTGCGTAGAAAAATTATAGCGTAGGACATCGCCGCGGGCCGTGCTCATCAAAAACTCTCCAGGCTGACCACTGGCAATGGCACGCACAAAACGCGGCGCAGAGGTATCCAGGGGGCTTCCAACGGCTTTGCGTTCGCCATCGGGGGTGATCATCGCCAAGCTAAGACCATCAACCACAAAACAAGTGCCCGAAGCTTTATCGCAAGCGACCCCCCAGGGGCCCACCCAACCGGGCGCCACTAGTACACGTTCGGTATTGCTACCATCCATCGCCACTTCGGCAACACCTCCGTCAACAAAATGAGAAAGATAGAGTTTGCCACCGGCATCAATCGCAAGGTTATCGATACCCGGGCGCACCTTGGCGACCACCTTTTGCACGCCACTTTCAGTGTCAATTTTCACCACTTCGCCATTACCCGCTTGCGGTGATAAAAGCTCACCCGAGGGGGTAAATTTCACGGCTGTGGGATGCGATAACCCGGATGTGACCAGCTCCTGCTCACCGGTTTCGAGGTCTACTCGCCAAATTTCGCCCTTCGGCACCAGCGGGAAATAAAGCTTACCGTCTGGGCCACCCGCAAGAGCATTGGGGCTGTCGAGGTCTTTGGCAATTAAACGCGGCGCTCTAGCATCGTGCGGGTAGAGTTCAAACAGGCGGCCCTTGGGCCGGTGCTCATCAATAAATAAGCGGTCATTAAACACAGTAACACCGTTGGCAGAGGGCAGCCCATCAGCGACTACTGTGACCTCACCGCTGGGTTTACGCATTGTGACCCGGGCGCTCATGACTTCGGTAGCATACATATTGCCGAGAGAGTCGAAGGCGACATCATCGGGACCGGTAACCGGCCCACCATTGGGAGCAATCACTTCTAGCTCACCACTCGTAGTATCGACGGCCGTCACCTGGCTGCCCATAGCCTGGGCGATATACAGCCTACCATCAATGCCAAACTGCATGCCATTAGCACCAAATAAAGCACTAGCCGGAGTCATTCGACTGCACTGCCAACTCGATATTAAACGAGGTTCTACGGCTGCCTCCCCGTGTAGGATCGCAAAACGATTATCCATTGTTATACCTCATATAAAATAAGCCATAGTGCCGACCTAATAAATAGAACGCAAAAAAACCCCGTAGCAGACAAGGCCACGGGGTTTGTCGAAATCCTGAATTTTAATCTACATTACACATTGACGTTCAAGTTAAACAGCTTCTTGACGTTATCGTGAATACACGCATTTTGTTGCTCAATACTCAGATGACCCATCTGCTCGTCGAGAATTTGTTGTGAAACAGGCCAGCAAGCGTCAGTGTGCGGATAGTCGTTGGCCCACATCAGACAACCACTATCGATGACATCTTGGTTGCGATAGGCCGTTTCATCATCCTGAAACGTAAAGGAGACATTCGTGTCAATATATTCACTCGGCGGACGTGTCAACTGACATTCGATCGCAGGCCCCAGACGAGCAATAGCGTGATCAGCTCGGTATTTGTAATGGGGGATCCAACCCGCATCACCTTCTGCAACCACCATTTTTAACTTGGGGTGGCGTTCAAAAACACCACCAAACAGAAAAACACCCAGTACATCTTGAACACCACGAATAATATTCATAAAACCATTGGCAGCATGCCCACGCTTGGGTGCCAGTACTTCTTTAACGCCACAATCGTCAGACGTGAGAATGTGAAAGCACATAGGCATATCAAGATCAACCGCGCACTCCCACAGGGCATCGTAATCGGCGTGATCATAGTCGGCATAACCCGGACGACCAGGCATCATCATGCCAACATGGCCCTGAGCTTTTGCCCGCTTAACATCGGCGATCGCAGAATCGACGGACAGCACAGCAGATTGTGCTAGACCAAAGAGGCGATTGGGCTCAGCGCCACAGAAAGTTTCCAGCCACCGGTTATAAGCTTGCATGCAAGCATTTTTATATTCTAGGTCGGGGTGACCGCACATCACCATACCCACAGAAGCATAAATGACCTCTGCACAAACGCCGTCCTGATCCTGAACCTCAGCACGAAAGTTCGGGTTCCATGCGGCATTGGGGAGCTGATCGAATTTGGCATCGCGATACTTGGGTAACTCAGCAGCGGGCACACCGGCTGCGCCTAACAGAGCCAACGGAATAATGTCATCGAGACCGGGAATATTAAAAATAGAACCCCCAGTTGGTCCATCGATAACCGTTGGTGCGCGATCACGAAACTTGGAATCAATAAAATCAATATATGTATTGGGCGGTTCGACGATATGAGAGTCCGCTGAAATACCTGGTTTACGAGTAGCCATGTGATCTCCATCCTTTTTAGTTAATTTATTTAATTTTTCTCTCAAGTAGTAAAGAGAAAGCAACGTGTTTGTAAAGCTATTTACATTCTTGCAAGGCAACAGCATTTATGTCAAACTTTAGGACAGTTTTTCGACGAAAGGCGGCTCTTTTTTGTGACCAATAATTTTGCAGCCTCACTTTCTAGAAGCAATCACTCACTAACAATTATTATTCGCATTCGCTAACAGCTCGTTAGGCATGGCGAACTCATAAATCAAGGGTGGTATATTCAAAACAAAAAAGAAGGTGGGTTATAAAGTAAGCCTTACCCGGTTACGGTAAAAAAACAGACCGGACAGGGCCTTACACAAGGCATCCATTAAAAAGAGTGATGTTATCGATTTTGTGCTAACGAGGCCTTGCAATACCTGACACCGCCCATAGATTGCAGCGTCAACTTAGTACCCTGCCAGCAACATAGATCGTAAAGTTGATCGAAACCGTTGCTAGATCACCGGCTGGACTAAAAGGGCATAAAAGCACAGCGACATGGCGCAGCCAATCACCAAGAGGGCACAGCCACAGCCGGCCTTTTTACTCGACAATTTTCTCAGGAAAGCCTGATCAGCGGAATAAGTTGTAAGTGACATTAGCCAATTTCATCGGATGAAATAGCGTATTAGCCATGAACAAATCCAGTAATTTAATCCCTACTCTCACAGATTAATTTAATCGACACATGACAGACATCAGAGGCCATAAAAAAATCATAAAAAGGAGCTTAGCAAGGGTCTTATGAACCTCATCCCACGGATGACACAACGAAGGCTATCAGCGCTATAAAATTCTATATAGCTCCGCTACAAACAGCTCCCATGACTTACAGATAGACATGACTTATGCAAAGACAAAGACAGTTTTCAGCAATATCCACCCTGCTCAATCGATCTACGCACTAATACTCATATTAATCTACAACGAATAGAGATAAATCAAATCGATGGATCTACCTTATTCATAAACAACGCGCTTATTTCCCTCAGTTAGACTAAGTTTGGTAAATAGTATTAAATCAACTTGCGTCGGACTAAACTAGAAGCACTATCAACATTTGTTTGAGCAGACAGCCACTTATGCAAGAAAACCAAAAAAAAATACTAATAGAAAATCTGCTCCACATTCTTCGCAACCATCCTGTGAGCACCCCAAATAACAGCGCGCAGAGAACATTTGACGAGAGTGTCTTAGCCCAAAAATTTTACGAACTCATTAGTGATGCCACCGGTGACAACCGTGAATCAGAACAAAAACAGGTCACCATTTTGCTTGCCGATTTACGGGGCTTCAGCGCCATGTCGGAAAAACATACCGCCAAAGAGTTGATTGACCTCCTCAATCGCCACTTCCACAAAATGAGTGAAATCATTCTTCACTACGGCGGCACGATTGACAAATTTATGGGTGACTCAGTGATGGCACTATTTGGCGCCCCTTCGAGCAGTGAAGATGATTTAGAAAGAGCCTTGGCCTGCGCTGTAGAAATGCAAATAGCAATGGACGATGTTAACGCCACCAACAAAGCCCTTGGCCTACCGAATATTTATATGGGTATTGGCCTCAATACGGGAAATGTAGTAGCGGGCAATCTCGGCTCGAAATTGCACAGTGAATACACGGTAATCGGTAACGAAGTCAATTTGACATCCCGCATTGAAGCCCACAGTTTACGCGGGCAAATCATGCTCAGTGAAAGTACATACGATCTCGCAGAAGACTTCGTAACCATTGGATCCATTAATGATGTACTGGTGAAAGGCCGTTCACAAAGTGTTCGTCTTTATGAGCTATTGTCCACGAGCCGGCCCAAACTCTTGAAAGTACCACAGCGAGAATTACGAAAAAGCCCACGCATCGCGATCAAAATGCCACTAAAATTCCAAACAATCGCTGGTAAAACTGTACAGCCAGAAGAGTATAAAGGCGTCATTAACAACATCAGCTATAACGGCATGATGGCCGTATTACCGATGCCGATGCAACCCAGTACAGAAATAAAAATTCATTTTAATTTATCGCTAATGTCGGAACGAACGAGTGAGGTGTACGCAAAAATACTTCACGTTCAAGCACTGAATGAACAATTTTATTGCCAGATGGAATTTACTTTCATTGACGATGAGACACAGCGAGAACTGAAAGAATATATCGATCGCACCATTGAAAGTTATGTCATGACCTAGTCTTAACAAACATCTCACTGTGGTAGCTAAAAGCCAACTGCACTGAAATACCTCTTAGCGCTCCAGTGCCAACCCGATAAACTTTTGCCAAAGCCGGCAATCACTGCATCAGTCCTGATGCTGAGCCCACATCACGAATACAATACTTTGAAATTTGGCGCCACACTATCGACAGACGGCGGTAGCGCCAAAGGGGTTTGACAAAGAGCCTTAGTTGGGCGTCAAGAATCGCTTATTCTCAATCAACAATCATCCACTACGATGAGTTAGCTCTGGCAAACCAGCACACAGCAATAGAGAATGAAGCACTAATATGAGCGTAAATCATTAAACACGCCGTGTACTTTTTATAGTTTTATATCTTATTTTCGATACTCAGCTATATGCTTTCGACCGTTCAATCATTCTTTGAGCCTGAGTAAAATGAGGCTTATCCAGCATAATACCATCAAGACCGACAACGCCCATATCAGGGTTAGCTTCAAACACCTCAACGACGCGTCGCGACCACTCCAGTTGCTCAGCGGTGAACGAAAACGATTGATTAATAATATCGACTTGATTGGGGTGTATCGCCATCATGCAGGTAAAGCCCGCCCGGCGCGCTCCTAAACAAGCGTCGCGCAGGCCCTCGTCATCCTTAAAATCGGTGAACACGGTATTACAGGGCTCAATCCCTGCAGAGGCAGCTGCGGCCAGACATAAACTGCGAGCAGTACGGAACAAGTCATCCCAGCCACCGTCAGGTAGACGGTGGGTTTCCGCACCCACATCGGCAGAAAGGTCGAACTCTCCCCAGCTAACATAAGCTAAACGATCACTACAGTCGGTCAAACCACCCATATTGAGTACACCTTGGCCTGTTTCTGTTCCGATCACGAGTATTTTAATGTGGCCGGCAGGCACACCATCGCGCGCCTCTAGAGCACTAATATAGTGATCGAAGCGAATCACATCCTCACGGGTGCGGTATTTAGGTAGCAAGATATAATCCGGTGCGCCACCCACAACAGCGGCCAGGTCACCTAGCGTCATATCACCACACAGAGGGTTAACCCTGACCAGTAATTTTTTACTGCGTGATCCCAGAGGGTTGGCATCGAGGTACTCCCGTGCCAATCGACGGCCCTCACCTTTACGACTCAGTGCTACGGAGTCTTCCAGGTCGAGAATCAAACCATCTGCATTGGTAGCCGCGCCTTTGGCGATTTTTTTTTCACTATCCGCCGGTAAAAAAAGCATTGATCTCATTTATCATCTCCGCTGCTTAGTCTTTAGGACGCGTTGCCATTAATGCTGTACGTTTTACGGTGGCAACCAGCTCATCGCGCTGATTGAAGCCCTCGTGTACAAAATTGACGATGCCAGAGTCATTGCGTGACTTACTGATACGCTTATCAAGAACTGTGGTGCGTGCGCGGATCGTGTCGCCGTGGAAGGTTGGGCGCGGGAAGGAAATATCCGTCATACCGAGGTTACCTAGGGTTGTACCCAAAGTCAGTTCTGTCACCTGTACACCCACCACCAAGGCTAGA
>JBFJYH010000032.1:0-30091 GCA_041622675.1 Porticoccaceae bacterium | reverse complement strand
TTTTTAGCCTGATGGTTGCTATCGCTCATTGTGTCGCGCGTCATTGGTAGGCCTGAGGTAAGAGTCCGAATGGCAACTAGCAAGCATAGCTGCTGTGTCTATAGCGTAGGCTAGGCTGCTAGCGCTGGCCTTGCCGCTGCCCGCTAGCTCTAGCGCGGTACCGTGGTCGACCGAGGTGCGTATAAAAGGTAGTCCCAGGGTGATATTTACGGCTTCACCAAAACCTGCAAATTTTAAGACGGGTAAGCCCTGATCATGATACATGGCGAGCACGGCATCCGCGTTTTGTAAGTATTTTGGTGTAAACAGACTGTCTGCAGGTAGGGGGCCAATCAGCTTAAAGCCCTTTGCGTTCAGTTTTTCGAGCACTGGCTTAATGGTTGTTATCTCTTCTTTTCCCAGATGGCCATTTTCACCAGCGTGGGGGTTAAGGCCGCAAACTAATATGCGAGGTTGCTCAATGGCAAATTTATCGATGAGTTCTTTTTGCAGAATGTGTAAGCAGGATTCAAGTAAGTCGCAGGTGATAGCCGCTGGTACTTCGCTCAAGGGCAGGTGGGTCGTTGCAAGTGCTACTCGCAGCCCCTCTGTCGCCAGCATCATGACAACATGTTGGGTGTGACTGTGATCGGCCAAATATTCCGTGTGCCCGCTGAAGGGGATGCCGGAATTATTGATTGCGGCTTTGTTGATGGGGCCCGTGATCAGCGCATCGTAAGTTTTGTCTAAACAGCCGGCAATGGCTTTATCCAGGGAGCAGATGATAGCGGGGGCATTTTGTTGGTCCACTTGCCCAAGTCGCGCCTTAACGGCGAGGGGGGTGGGTTCTATACCCAGTTCAGAGGGCGCAAGCGGACGTGGCGCGCCGTCAATTGGGCGCAGTGATAGCGTTAGTCCGAGCTGTTTAGCCCGATCTTGCAACATGTCAGGATCCGCAATAGCTATCAGTTCGTGGGGACAACCGTTTTGAACTAATTGAATTAGCAGATCAGGGCCAATGCCAGCGGGCTCGCCGGGTGTGACGGCTAGGCGCAGCGTCACTGTTTTATTTCAACGAAGGCCTCGCTGCGGATTTCTTGCAGCCAAATAGGAAGCTCCTCAGCATACTTGCGTTGCCCCAAGGCGTTTCTAGCCTGGTTGGTGATGAGTGTCTTACTAAAGTCCTGACTGCGTCGTCCCGTGACCTGAATCAGATGCCAGCCAAATTGGCTAAACACGGCTTCGCTTATTTCGTCAATTTTAAGATTGGCAGCGGTGCTTTCTACGATAGGCACGAATTGTCCGGGAGTCGACCAGCCAAGCTCGCCACCCTTTAGTGCAGTGCCGGGATCTTCTGAAAATTCCCTCGCGATATCGCCAAAGTCTTCACCGGCCACAATCCGTGCACGCAAGTCGTTAATTTTGTCGAGGGCTGCCTCTTTGGCGAGAATTTCATTGGGCTTTACAAGAATGTGGCGGAGTTGAGTCTGTTGTACCATATGTTTGCCACCGCCACGTCGATCATAAAGTTTTAATAGGTGCACGCCCGCGTCACTTTGTAAAGGAAGGGAGACTTCACCTGGCTCGAGTTTGGCCAGGGCTTCGCTGAATAGCGGCGGTAATTGTATAGCCTTACGCCAACCTAAATCGCCACCTCTGAGAGCGTGGGGTCCGCGTGAATGAACAATCGCTACAGTGCGGAAATCATTGCTATCGATGGCCTGTTGACGCAGTTTGTGGACCTGATGAAAAGTGGCGTCGATTTCAGTTGGGCTTGCAGAGGCAGATAATGGCAGCAGTAAATGCCCAACATTGAGGTCGGGGGAGGTCATTAATTGCCCTTCCTCTGAGTTGAGGAAGTCCTCGACCTCTTGATCACTGATTTCAATACGTCGTTTGACCATGCCTTGTTGTACACGGTTTATAAGCATGTCCTGGCGAAATTGTGTGCGCAATTGAGCTAGGCTCAGGCCGTCGCTGTGGGCCATGGCGACCAATTCATCAAAGCTTAAATTCTTCTGATCGGCTGACTGGTGCAGGGCCGTGTTAAGTTCTTCGTCGCTAATTTTGATGCCTGCTCGCTCTGCCATAGCGAGTTGTATACGGTCGAGAATGAGTTTGTCGAGTACCTGGGAGGCCAGGGTTTCCTTAGGTGGAACTGGCTGGCGTTGTTGTTGTTGGGCGGCTTGGCGCTGTATTTGTCGGTAAAACTGCTCGGTTTGAGCCTGCAACTCGCTTTGCATGACGACATCTTCATTGACAATAGCAGCTATACCATCGAGGTGGACAGGCTGTGCCCAGCTAGTCGATGCCCCGAATAGTAAGCCCATTGTCAGCGCTCGGAAACCGCGGCGAAGGGCTTTTTTTTCGGTCGCGCTGCGGAGTGATTTATCGTGGTTCATAGCCATAAATGCCATCGCTCAAAATGCTGTCAAGGGTCCCGCCTGTTCCGGCAAGGCCCTTTAATTGAATTTGGAAGAAAATACCGTCGTCGTATTGGAGTTCTTCTTCGGGAATTGTCAGATCATCATCTCTGTCTAGCCAGTGGCGAGCAATGATGGCTGCACGCCAACAGCAACTGTTATATTCGATGCCACCAAAAACTTCGAGTTCCCGGCTGTTAGTTAAATCCTGGTTCCAGCGGCCGATTAAGCTCCAGCGGTGATTGATTGGTTGGTAGGCGGATAAGTCAGCTTGCTCAATGTCAGCATCCAGCTCTTGGCTGCCAACGATGCGGGGGTCCTCACGGGTGTAGCGGTAGCTGGCGTTAAACAGGGCTTTTTCTTCGCCGCGATAACGAAAAGTAAAGCTGCCTTTGTTGACCAGTTCACTGTCATTGTTGTAGAGAATATCGGAATGAAAGCGCCAGTGCTTGTTTAATTGGGCGCCAAGTTCAGCCGCGAGATCAGAATCGTTGCGGCTCAGCTCTGTATTGCTCGAGGCATAGTTAAGGGCGACTTCTCTATCATCGAGGTAAAAAACTTGGCCGAGGCTGGCGTGGAAGCGTTCTATGCCACTGCTGTTGTCGATCATTCGTGTGGTCAGTGCAATTGTAAGCTGCTCCGCATCGCTGATACGGTCACTGCCCGAGAAGCGTTCATCACGAAATAATTGTTGATAGCTAAAGGTTAGGTCATCGGTATCAAAGTCGGGGTTGTCACTCTGATCTTTAGCTTTGGCATTAAGGTAATAAAGTCGAGGTTCGAGTGTCTGTATGTGATCGTAGAACAGGTTTGAGACGCGCTCGAAGAACAAACCTGTGTCGATAATGCCTACTGGCACAGTCGCTGAGGGGCCGTCATCACCAGCCGGTGTTAGTGGGTCATCGAGGTCGTAGCTAAGATGCTTGAGTTTTACTGACGGGCGAAAGTAGCCCCACATCCATTGTTTGTCGAGGGTGACAGAAAAGTCAGAGCGTAGGCGATTGCCGGTGACCCGGGTACTGTCGTCGTGGTCAAAAACGGTGAACTGGTTTTTGAGGTTGAATAGAATATCCTGTGCGCCGGCGTTGATACGGTATTCGCCATTGGCGTGGACGCGGGGCAATTGCTGGTATTGTTCGTCAGTATTGTTAATTAGGGTTTGATATTCAGTCCCGCTGATGCCAAAAAGCCAGTGTGTGGTGCTGTAGTCGAGACCGGCAAACTGTTTAATATGAGTTTGGCTACGGGCTTCGAGTGTAGCGTTGCCGATATCGCGGAAATAATCTTCGTCGCTGACTTTGGTGTAGTCGATGGCACTGCCCCAGCGCTCGCCAATGCCACCGCGATGGTTGACGCTGGCTAGCCAGCGGTCTTCTCCCTGCAAAGGTTTTAATTGGGTCAGTGGGTCAACTTCGACATCACCGCCATCGTCATCATTGAGCCAAGCTCCGCCGAGAGTCGTCTCTGTCACCCTCGAGAGGTGACGCAGTTCTAGCTCAAGCATTTCGCCACGCTCTAGTATATAGCGTGGGGTAATAGTAGCGTCGTAGTTCGGTGCCAGGTTGAGATAAATAGGTTGCGTGAAATCTAGGCCATTGTCATCGCTAAAGCTGATTTCTGGATAAAGTAGCCCGCTGGCGCGACGATCATCGACTGGATAGCGTATCCAGGGCAGATAAATGATGGGCACATTTTTGACATTTATACGCACATGCTTGGCGGTGGCGATGCCTGTTTGCGGATTGACAGTAATCTGGCTGGAAGCCATGGTCCACGTGTCGTTACCTGGCTCACAAGTCGTATAGGTGGCATCGTCGATATAGATCATGCCGTTTTTCTGGCGCGCAATGGTCTCCGCTGTCCCACGTATGGCCGATTCATGAAAAACCCAGGTGGCGTCTTCAACTGCAAGCTCACCAGAATCGAGGTTAAAACGGGCTTCTTCGCCAAGCATTAACAGGCCCGGTTCGCGAAGTTGTACATGACCGGCGAGAATGGCCGTGCGAGCATCCTGATTGAGGCTGGCTGTGTCACTGCGAACCTGGCGGTAACCCTGAGAAATTTGTACGTCGCCCTTCATTGTGGCGACGGTTTTTTGTGCTTCTGTCCGAGTTGAGCTGGCGCGCAGGGGAGCATCATCGGGATTCAACTCGGCATCTGGGTAGTCTCTGGGTGGCGCAACATAACGGCCACAGCAGCCATCGGCCTGGTTTTGTTTTTGCGCTTCAGTAAGTGCGGCCTCGTCAACCCAATCCAAATTGCTTGGCGAGTTGAGTAGAGGTTCCTGAGGCGTTGGGGCTTGTGCCAAGCTGCTTGCCGTGGTTGTGGACAAGCCTAGACGACGCTTTGTGTTTTTATGGAGTGGCTTGTGATAGGCGAGTGTTTGTCCCGTGTATTCGTCGCACGACCAGCTGTTGCTCGCTGTTGTGTTACAGCGCCATTCAAAAGGGCTGCTATTGATATCGGTATGGGGGGCAATTTCACTTTCTTTGCCCAACGTCGAGGTGGCGGCAAGTAACCCACAACACAGGCCAAGCATGGGGCGTGTTGTGATTCGAAAGGGTGGGACGTATCGATGGTAGAGCCTAGTCAAAAAAAGCGATGGCATTCTTGTTATCCGGTTGCAGCCTCGGGGGCGTCAGTACTTAAAACTGTAGCCCTGCATTTTACCTAAAGTCAGCGTGGGTGCGAGTACCGCAAGGGACTTTAAGCTAAAATAAGTATTTTCCTGCCCTTAGTTCTGGATTTTTATGACTGATTTGAAGGCTTTACAAAATTGGTTCGGTGAATTTCAGCCTGGGCGCTTGCCCGTTGATGGTTTGCAGTTGACGCCGGTAACCGGTGATGCTGGTTTTCGATCCTATTTCAGAAGTAATACGCAGCCGTCCTTTATTGCTGCGCTGGCACCGCCTGAGCAAGAAAATAACCCCGCTTTTGTCAATATTGCTATTGCCATGGCCAGGGGGGGGGTGCATGTTCCCAAAATCATCGCTGTCAATTACGAGCAGGGTTTTTTATTGCAGGAGGACTTGGGCGCGACGCTCTATCTCGATGTGCTCAGCAATGAAAATCAGGGCCGGCTTTATGACAGCGCCGAGGAGGTGCTGTTGCAAATACAGAAACTACCCGCTGATAGTGCACTTTTCCCTCATTACGATGATACTTTGCTGCGGCGTGAGCTAGAGCTTTTTCTCGAGTGGTTCGTTAGCGGTTTGCTCGGTGTCTCGCTGGATACACTCGCTCGCCGCTTGCTTGATAATCTCTTTACTGTGTTGCTCCATAGCGCTTGCGAGCAGCCACAGGTGGTGGTGCATCGCGATTTTCACTCGCGCAATTTGCTGTTGCTGGACGATGGAGGTGTCGGTGTTATTGACTTTCAGGATGCTGTGTTCGGCCCGCTGAGCTACGATCTGGTCTCCTTGTTGCGCGATTGTTACATCCGTTGGCCCCAGACTTTAGTTGAGCAGCGAGTAGAGGGTTTTCGCTGTAAATTACTCGCCCAAGCTGAGGCGCAAGAACAGCCCTTAACTCTGCCTGATAGAGAAGCTTTTCTGCGTTGGTTTGACTTGATGGGATTGCAGCGCCATTTGAAAGTGCTGGGTATTTTTGCTCGTTTGTCTTTGCGCGATGGGAAGCCCCGTTATTTAGCAGACCTGCCATTGGTGTTGCGCTACGTGCTTGAGGTTGCACAGAGGTACCCTGAAACGGAGGATTTTTATCGCTGGTTTATCGAATACCTTGAGCCGAAAATTCTTGGCCTGAGTTGGTATCAACCTTGGCAGTTGGCCGGTGAGCGCCCTTGAAAGCTATGATATTGGCGGCAGGCTTTGGCAAGCGGCTTCGCCCCCTCACTGAACACACGCCCAAACCGCTACTCGAGATTCATGGCAAACCCTTGATCGTCTATCACCTTGAGGCATTAGCGCGGGCTGGCATCAAAGAAGTGGTGATTAACACCGCCTGGTTGGGTGAAAAGCTAGAGGCCTATTTGGGCGATGGTAGTCAATATGGGCTCGGCATTGTTTGGTCTCGAGAGAAAGAACCATTGGAGACTGGGGGGGGGATTTGTCAGGCTCTAGCCCTGCTCGGTAGAGAGCCCTTTCTTTTGATCAATGGAGATGTGTGGACCAATTATCCATTCGAGCAGCTCTTGTCTCGGTCCCTGGGAGATCGTCATCTGGCACACTTGGTACTGGTCCCTAATCCCGAGCACAACCTGTCTGGCGATTACTGTTTTACCCGGCCGTCCCATGGCGAGGAGGGTAGGCTGTTAAGCGGTGTTTTAGCGGGGCCGGTGTCGGCCGAGCAGCGAGCGGGGCGTGAAACTTACACGTTCAGTGGCATTAGTGTCATGGATCCACAGTTGTTTGCGGCGTCGATCAGCGGCGAAGCTTTTCCCCTGCGCGATGTCTTTGCCCCTGCTTTTCGCTCAGGTCGTATCAGTGGCGAGCTGTACTTGGGTGAATGGTGTGATGTGGGCACGGTAGAGCGCCTCGATGCACTAAACCGGTAAAAGCTGGCCGAAGGCTTATTTTATAGGGCTGTAGTGAGTAAAACCTTCTCAGTTCAGTGACTTTATCGCTACAATGGGGCGACTCGGTTCAGCCCCCGCTGGCCACTCCTTTATTCATGAAAATTTTCTGAGGCCACTATGTTCTCAACACTCAAGGCACTTGCTCCCGACCCTATTCTTGGGTTGATTACCCTCGCAAATAAAGACCCAAACCCCAATAAAGTCGATCTTGGTGTTGGCGTTTATAAAGACGAGTCGGGCCTTACTCCAATAATGGCGGCCGTTAAAACAGCGGAGCTTAACTGTTATGAAAAAGAATCGAGCAAGGCTTATATTGGCCCCGCTGGCCCCGCAGAATTTAATAGCGGGATCCGCGAGCTGATTTTTGGCGACCAGCATTCGGCACTGCTGTCGGATCGAGTACGCACGGTGCTGACCCCCGGTGGTTGTGGAGCCCTGCGCGTTGGTGCTGAGTTTCTCAAGCGTTGCTCTGACGACGCCACGATTTGGGTTAGTGACCCCACGTGGGCAAACCATCTACCTCTGCTGGGCAATGCGGGTCTAAAACTTGCTGAATACCCCTATTATGAAGCGGGAAGTGACAGCATTAAGTTTGACGAGATGATGTCTGCTCTGGCGAATGTGGGTCGCGGTGATATTGTTTTGTTGCACGGCTGTTGCCACAACCCCTGCGGTGCTGATCTTAGTGAAGAGCAGTGGCGAGAGTTGACGGCATTGGCGGCAAAGAATGGCTTTTTACCTTTTATTGATTTGGCTTATCAGGGGTTTGGCCGTAGTCTCGATGAAGATGCCTACGGCATTCGGTATATGGCCGAGCATCTCCCTGAGCTACTGGTGGCGAGCTCATGTTCGAAAAACTTTGGGCTTTATCGTGAGCGTGTAGGTAGCCTGTCGGTGGTTGGCGAAAAGGCGGTCCATTCCGATGCGTTGCTGACCCATATTAATAATGTGGTGCGTGGTAATTATTCCATGCCACCCTCTCATGGGGGGGGGATTGTCGGTGAGATTTTGGCTGACCAAGCGCTGCGTCAAAACTGGGAGGCCGAGTTGACCGCCATGCGTGATCGTATCAATCACTTGCGTGTCTTGCTGGTTGAGAAGCTCGCTGCTCAGGGTGTTGAGCGAGACTTTTCCTTTATCGCCCAACAGCGAGGCATGTTTTCATTTCTCGGGCTCAGCGTTGCGCAGGTTGATCAGCTGCGTGAGCAGTTCAGTATTTATATGGTCAGTTCGAGTCGCGTTAATATTGCGGGCATTAGTCAAGCGAATATAGATTATTTGGCGCAGTCAGTTGCCGCAGTGCTAGCGAGTTAGGTTTTATTGTGGTCATCGCAGCGCTTGCAATAAGCGCTGCGCCCTCTGATGGGTCATGTGCTGGCATGATTTGTCGATGTTGTCTAACCTGTTTAAGTACGCTGGTTTAGTAAGCGGCTGACAGTGCTCCAAATTGGTGGCGGCTGTGTAAACAGGAGAGTTGCCATTCTATTCAATAATAAAAAAATAGTGGGGCGTCTACGGTCTCTTGCTAAGACCTTTATCCTTTATTCTCTTTGGATGTCGCTAGCGTTTTTGCTGCAATCAAATGCAGTGCTGTCAGGAGGTAGCGACACTCAATTCATGCCGATCAAAACGGACAGCGCTTGGGTTTATTCCGTTGAGTCAGGATTTGATGATGTTAAAGATAGTTTGGTCGAGGCCATTGAATCTCGCGGCATGGTGATTAGCTATGTTTCTCACGCTGAGTCCATGCTGGCGCGCACGGCTTCCACCCTTGGCGGTAAACAGGTCTACAGTGAGGCGCAGGTACTGCTGTTTTGTAAAGCCAACCTGGCTCATAGGTTGGTGGCAGCAAATCCTCACAATTTGATTTTCTGTCCTTATGCTATGTCTGTCTATGCCCTGGCGAATACCCCCTCGCGTATTTATGTGGGTATTCGTGCGCCGCAAATAACGGTTGGTGAGTATCAAGCTGTTCACAATTTGTTAGTGGGGGTGATTATAGAGGCTTTCGCCGAGCAGTAGTGAGGGTCTTCAAGTGATGATTCGACGATTCTTAGAAGAGTTTATATTAGAATAAAATAATATAGTGAGAGTGTTGCTTGCTTGGCCTATATATACGACTATAGAATTAGAATATACCTAATTATTATATGTCTTGAGCTTTCTTGAGCTGCTCATATGTCTTTTTTAAGGAAGGGCTTGTATGAGAAAGCAGGGTGAGGATTGTAAATGTCGGATTCTGATAAGAAGTGCACATATGATCGGCGTGGCGGCAGAGATCAGTCGGCGCTCGATGTGAAAGCTTTGGTCGCTGAAGTGCAAACGGTAAAAACGGGTGACCGGCGAAGCTTTTTAAAAAGTTTACTGGCAATGACAAGCGTTGTCGCGACGGGTGAGGCGGTAGCCTCTGCAGCACAGGCTAATTTGCCACCACACGTGCCGCGTTGGACAAAAGCCCTAGGTCGAGGGGTGGTGAGTGTGCCCTATGGCATGCCCTCTATGTACGAAAAAGACGTCGTTAGACGTACAGTGCCATGGCTGACAGCCGAATCAATCTCCTCTATTAGTATGAGTCCATTGCATGAATTGAAGGGGCTAATTACACCGAATGGGTTGGTTTTTGAGCGCTACCACGCCGGTGTGCCCACGATCGACCCCGAGCAGCACCGACTCATCATCCACGGCTTGGTCGAGCGACCCCTGATTTTTACCATGGAGCAGTTACAACGTCTGCCCAGCGTTTCGGAAATCAAGTTTATCGAATGCCCCGCCAATGGCGGTATGGAGTGGAAAGGCCCGCAAATGGAAGGTCTACAATTTACCCACGGAATGCTGTCTTGCTGCGAATGGACGGGGGTGAAATTGTCGACACTCTTGGCCGAAGTGGGTGTTAAACCCGAGGGAAAATGGGTGCTGGCGGAGGGCGCCGACGGTGCTGCAATGGCGCGTAGTATTCCTATAGAAAAAGCTCTGGACGATACCTTGGTCGTATACGCCCAGAATGGTGAGGCATTGCGACCCGAGCAGGGCTATCCGGTACGCTTGCTTAACCCTGGCTGGGAAGGTAATACCAGTGTCAAGTGGCTACGGCGTCTTGAAATTGGCGACCAGCCTTGGTATATGCGCGAAGAGACCTCTAAATACACTGATTTAATGGCCGATGGCCGGGCGCGCAAATTCAGCTTTGTGCAGGAATGTAACTCCGTAATCACATCTCCGTGTCCGGAAAAGCCCTGGCAAAACGCCGGATGGTATGAAATTGAAGGTCTGGCCTGGTCGGGGCGCGGCACAATTAACGCGGTCGATATCTCGTTTGACGGCGGTGTTAATTGGGTCAATGCGCCTTTGAAGGGCATGGTGACATCAAAATCACTAAGCCGCTTTGGTTACCGCTTTAAATGGCAGGGCGGGCCGCTGTTATTACAAAGCCGTGCCGTTGATGAAACCGGTTATGTACAGCCTGCGCTTCGTCAGTTGCGCGAGCAGCGCGGTGTGAATTCTATCTATCATAAAAATGCCATTCACACCTGGCGTGTTGACGCTGACGGGAGCGTACGCAATGTTCAGATTGCTTGAGGTGGTGACCGCGGCGCGTGGTGTCGTTGTTATGACGTTGTCAGCGGTGCTGATGATAGCCGGTTGCTCAGAAAAAACAACGAGTATTGATACAGTGTCGAACATTGCGGCGTCATCGAAAACTAATACAAAGACTATTGAGCACACCTTGTTTGGTATTGGTGAACTAGCAACGCGAGAGGAAATTGCCGGATGGGATATCGACGTGCGTCCAGATGGCAAGGGCCTGCCAGATGGCGAAGGCTCGGTGGAAGACGGTGAAATGCTCTACGAAGATAAATGCGCCAGTTGTCACGGCACCTTTGGTGAGGGTGAGGGGCGTTGGCCGAAACTGGCTGGGGGTGTGGGTACTTTAAGCCAAGAGCGTCCAGATAAAACGGTGGGAAGTTACTGGCCCTATGCTTCAACACTGTGGGATTACATCCGGCGGGCAATGCCTTTCCCGGCACCGCAGTCGCTGACTGTCGACGAGGTTTATGCCATTACTGCTTACGTGCTGAATCTCAATGATTTGGTTGATGACGATTTCGTGCTCAATCGCGATAATTTTTCGACAATAGAAATGCCCAATAAAAATGGTTTTTTTGTTGATGATAGGCCCGATGTAAAAAATTCTCGTTGCTTGAGCGATTGTATCGACCCGGCATCAATAAAAATTGTTGAAACTATCGCAGGTATCACACCGACAGCCCACATTACAGAAGGTGGCACTGATGCGCGTGCGTACAGAGAAGATGGTGATGATCATGAAAGCGCTGACAATTCGTCAGGAAAAAATATATACGACAGTGCCTGCAAAGTTTGTCATGGCAGCGGTGTGGGTGGTGCCCCAGTTACGGGTAATAGTGACGACTGGGAAGAGAGAGTAAAACAAGGAAAGGCACTTGTTTATCAGCATGCACTGGAAGGCTTCCAAGGTGATAGTGGCGTCATGCCAGCTAAAGGCGGACAAATACAGTTGGACGATAAAGCTGTTAGGGCCGCTGTTGATTATATGCTTGAGAAGAGTCGCTAGAACTTAGTGGAGGAAGCTTTGTTCGGTTATCAAGAGGAAATGAAATGCTGTGTTGCGAAAATAAAGGGCTGAAGAAATATACATTATTAGTAAGCTTTATCGCCTGTTGGGCGGTATCGACGACTTGGGCTGAACTTACTGAGGTTGAAAGAGGCAAGGTGTTAACCTTCGATCGTAAAAAAGGTAATTGTCTTTCCTGTCATATTATCGCTGATGGGACTTTGATGGGCACAACAGCACCACCCCTAATGCAAATGCAAGCGCGCTTCCCCGATAAAGAAAAGCTCTATGAGCAGATCTGGGATGCCAGAAAAAATAACGTAAATACTATTATGCCACCCTTTGGTAGTCACGGCATTCTCTCGCGGGGAGAAATTAACGCAGTGGTCGATTATTTGTACGCGCTATAAAGTCAAGGCCCAGTAGGCTAAACAAGATACTTGAAGGTTACGATATGAGCATAAACAGGAAAGACATGAAAGTGAATAGAAGAAGTTTTTTAGGGGGCTTATTTAAAAGTGTAGTTTGTATAGCCACGGCGACGAGTTTACCGCGTATGGTTTATGCGGCTTGGAATGAAAAGGCCTTCAAAGCAGAAACTTTAGAGGGAGCATTAAAGAGTAAGTATCCAGGACTAGAGGTTATTGATAGTACAGCGATCAAGTTGAAGGCACCGGCTATTGCTGAAAATGGCGCCGTGGTGCCGGTTAGCGTTAAAACCGACTTGCCTAGTGTGAAAACTATCAGTTTATTTGTTGAGAAAAACCCTTCTCCTTTGGCCGCGACCTTTCATATAACACCGCTCAATGTGGCGGATATCTCGATTCGTATCCGCATGGGTGAAACCTCAAATCTAATTGCGGTAGTCGAGTCAAATGGAAAGCTACATCGCGTGCAGCAGGAAGTTAAGGTAACAATTGGTGGATGTGGCGGTTAGCAGGCAATATGATCAGAAAACAATTTTTAGCTTGCCCTAAATAAATAGGTAATTAGCGATGAAAATTAAAGCAAAAGTAAAAAATAATATTACAAAAGTTAAAATGTTAATTAAGCATGCAATGGAAACGGGGCGGCGTAAAGATCAGGATGGAAATGTCATCCCCGGGCTCTATATTACGGAAGTGTCAGCCAGTCATAATAGTCAGCCAGTTTTTTTCGCTGAAGTTGGGCCGGCCGTTTCCAAAGATCCTTACATTGCCTTTAGTTTTAAGGGTGGAGTTGCTGGCGATAAGATAGTTATTACCTGGGTAGATAGCTCTGGTTCGACAGAAACAGGTGAGGCAGTTATTAAATAAGAGCAAGCGAAAACGTAACGGAGTCGTGTGATGGGGCTTGTAAAACTAACACTAAAAATAAGGTCAGGAGTAAGGCTGGCTGGTCTGTTGATGTTAAGTTGTATCGCAATCGCAGACTCTGGTAATAAATCAGCCCTTGATTTCAGAGCGATGGTGGAGCAGGACATTAATGACTTTCAAGCTTTTTTCAAAAAACGCTTTCCTCAGGTTGAGTTTTCTGAATACAAGAATGGTGTTTATGCTATTGACGCTGCGTCTCGGGAACAGTGGCTTGAAATGGAAGACTTCCCCCCCTACGAGTTTGCCATTGATGACGGTGAGAACTTGTTTGAAAAACCCTTTGCCAACGGTAAGAGTTATGCCGATTGCTTTGATAATAATGGTGAAGGTATACGTCAAAACTATCCCTACTTCGATAGCAAGAAAGGCGAAGTAATAACTCTGGAGCTAGCGATTAATAACTGTCGAGAGGCAAATGGAGAAAAGCCGCTGGCCTATAAAAGGGGAGCCTTAGCTAACTTGTCAGCTTATATGGCGAGTACATCCACGGGTAATGTCTTGGCAATACAAGTGCCTGATGAGGCGGCGTATCAGGCTTACAGTGACGGTAAAAAATTCTTTTATTCAAAGCGAGGACAGCTGAATTTCTCGTGCGCCGATTGTCACATGAGAGTGGCGGGCCAGAAATTACGTGCAGATATCACCAGTCCTGCGCTGGGTCATCCAACTGGCTTTCCAGTGTACCGCGCTAAATGGGAGGAAGTGGGCACCTTGCATCGCCGCTATGCAGGCTGCAATACAAATATTCGCGCCAAACCTCTACCTGCACAGGGCCGTGTGTATCGCAATCTTGAATATTTCCAGTCAGTGATGAGTCGGGGCCTGGAAATTAATGGCCCGTCTTCACGTAAATAAATAGAGTCTGTCGAGAGTGGCAAACGCGAGCTGTGAGAAACCAATGAATAAATTACGAGTTTTTTTTATTGCACTGAACATGGCATTTTTATTATCGAACAGCCTTTATGCTACTGCCGATATCAATTCAATTTTGGATGATGCTCGAATCTCAGTGGAAAAAGCCGCTGCAAAGGGTTTTGAGTGGACAACAACGCGCAAGCTGATTAAAGATGCAGAAAAAGCGCTCGCTGCAGGTGATAAAGATAAAAGCCTTCAACTGGCAAAGGCGGCCTTAAATGAAGCAGAGAAATCCCTTGTGCAGGCAAGTTATGCCGAGACCCATTGGCGAGCTGGTATACCTCTTTAATATTGATATGTTAAATCATAAACCCAAAATTCTACGTGTTAAATTGATACTGCGGAGTCCCCTATGAATATAGATCGCAGAGAATTTTTGCGTTTACTCGGTTTTGCCAGTGCTGCGGGATTATTGTCATTGAATAGCCGAGCTGCCAGTGATGATATTTACAATATTCCAGCAACGGGTGATGTGCGCTTACTACACATTACCGATACCCACGCCCAGCTTAATCCCATTTATTTTCGAGAACCCAGTGTCAATTTGGGCTTTCACGATGCTCTAGGAAAACCACCGCATCTTACTGGAGAGCGCTTGCTAGAGTACTTTAAAATTTCACCGGGTAATGATTTGGCCCACGCCTTTACCTCTCTTAATTTTACCGAAGCTGCAAATAAGTACGGAAAAGTCGGTGGCTTTTCTTATTTAAAAACCTTGGTCGATAATTTACGGGATAGCTTCGGTCATCATAAAACCCTATTGTTGGACGGCGGGGATACTTGGCAAGGCTCTGGTACAGCACTATGGACACGCGGCAAAGATATGGTCGAAGCCTGTAACCTGCTGGGTGTTGATGTGATGACAGGTCATTGGGAGTTCACCTATCGCGATAGTGAGGTACTTGAGAATATCGCCGCGTTCAAGGGCGACTTCGTTGCACAAAATGTCAAAGTAAAAGAAGACGCTTTGTTTGATGGCTCTCCAGCTTACGATGAAGACACCGGCCATGCGCTAAAACCCTATGTGATTAAAAATAGTGGTGGGCATCGTGTGGCGGTGATTGGTCAAGCCTTTCCTTATACGCCTGTAGCAAATCCCTCGCGTTTTATTCCCGACTGGACCTTTGGTATTAACGATGGTGATCTTCAAGAGCTGGTAGATGAAGTTCGCAGCACGGAAAAGCCCTCTGCGGTGATAGTGCTTTCGCACAACGGTATGGATGTCGATTTAAAAATGGCCTCCCGCGTTACGGGTGTTGATGCCATTCTCGGCGGTCATACCCATGACGGGATACCTGCTCCGATTAAGGTAAAGAATTCCAAAGGTATTACGCTGGTCACTAATGCTGGCTCCAACGGTAAGTTTATCGGTGTGCTGGATCTTAAGTTTGGGGTCCAAGGGGTGAGCGGCTATCAATATAAACTATTGCCGGTGTTTGCCAATTTTCTCAAAGCCGATCCTGTGATGGCGAGTTATATAGAAACGATGCGCCAGCCTTGGCAGAGTAAGCTAGAGGAGCCACTGGCGGTAGCCGGTGAGCTACTGTATCGCCGAGGTAATTTTAATGGAACTTTTGATCAGGTTATTTGCGATGCTTTACGCACGGTTAATAATGCGCAAGTTTCCCTGTCGCCTGGCTTTCGTTGGGGTACATCGGTACTGCCGGGTCAGGCCATCACTATGGAGCATGTGCTCGATCAAACCTGTATTACCTACCCTGAAACTTATGTCCGAGAAATGTCGGGCAGTGATTTAAAAGCCATTCTCGAAGATGTGGGTGACAATTTATTTAACCCCGACCCTTATTATCAACAAGGGGGTGACATGGTGCGCCTCGGTGGGATGGACTATCGTTTTGATCCACTGCAAACAATGGGCAAGCGGGTCAGTGAGATGACGCTGGATAATGGTGAGAAAATTGAGGCGAGTAAAAGCTACAAAGTAGCAGGTTGGGCGACCGTGGGTAGCCAATCACCAGGCGAGCCTATCTGGGATACAGTGGCGACTTACTTACGTGATGTTAAAACGGTAAAAATTAAAAAACTAAATACCCCAGTGTTGCTTAACACGGAAAATAATCCGGGCTTTACTAATGGCTAGGCTGGTTTTTCTGGTACGCCTTGGTGGGTTGTCAGTCCTTTGTTGTAGTTTGTTATCGATATCCGTCTTTGCCGATATTATCGCTAGTAGTGAAAGTTACCCCATTACACTGACCAAAGTAGCGGATAACGTCTATTCCGCCATCGGTGAAACTCAGCCGCCAAACTATGAAAATGGCGGCCACAATAATAACCTGACGTTTATTGTTGGCAGTGAGGGTGTGCTGGTCGTCAATGGTGGCGATAGTTACCTGTTAGCCAAAGCTTTTCATCAAGCAATAAAAACGAAAACACAATTGCCGGTTCTCTGGGTTGTTAACGAAAATGGTCAGGGTCATGCGTTTCTCGGTAACAGTTATTGGTCGCAGCAGGGGGTGTCAATTCTCACCCATAAAGATGCAGCTCATGAAATTGAACAACAGGGCCGAGCAGTACTGGCGAGAATGCTCGAAAGAAACAGGGATAAAGGTGAAGGCACTTTCGTTGCTTCGCCGACAGAAACCTTTACAGAACTCAAGCGTATTTCTCTGGGGGGTGTTGATGTTGAGGTGATTAGCTTCGGTGCCGCCCACTCGCCGGGAGATGTTTCTGTATGGCTACCCAAACAATCTATTCTCATCGCTGGCGATATAGCTTTTCACCAGCGCTTGCTAGGTGTCTTCTCCGAGACAAATACCGCAGGCTGGATAGCCTCGTTTGAGCGTATGGCAGCACTAAAGCCGGCCGTTGTTATTCCTGGGCACGGGGAGCCAACAACACTGGCAGAAATAACGCATTGGACGCTGGATTATTTAAAATTTTTACGTGCAGAGGTAGCAAGTATTTTAGAAAATGACGGTGATCTGGATGAAGCTTATGAAATAGATCAGTCTACCTACTCCCAGCTAGATGTTTTTGATGAATTAGCGGCCAAAAATGCGGGTCGTATTTATCAGGAGATGGAGGCGGAATTTTTTTAATGGCTAATTCTTTTGTGATAGATTTAATTGCGGACATGATGTGTCAGCTGTATAAGATTTATTTGCTGATAGGCGCCCTGTTGCTACCTGTTGAGTCTGTTGCTGGATCGGTGCAAATAAATCAAACTGAACTTAAGCTAAACGGAAATTTGATAGCAGCTGAGGATAAGCAGCAAACAGTTTTTATTATTCTGCACGGTACCTGGGCGCACGCGGCGATGGAGCTGCCAGCAACACTACAAGCGCTGCTAACTGACGAAGGTTATGCCAGTCTGGCGATTACATTAAGCCTTGGTGTAGATGATAGGCAAGGTTTTTTCGACTGCGAGTTGCCAGTTGTTCAAGGGCATGAGGGTGCAATCGACGAGCTTCATGCCTGGTATTTATTCTTGCGTGAACAAGGTTATTCAAACGTGGTGTTAATAGCCCATTCCCGAGGTGGTGCTCAGGGGGCGCTGTTCCTACAACGCTACCCGCAAGATAAGCTCTCTGCTCTGGTACTTCTTGCGCCAATGACCTGGGAGAAAAATGCCGAGGTGACCGCCTATCACGATAAATACGGTGTCAATCTTAATAAACTGCTGGCGCAGGCAGGGCAATATCGCCAAGCAGGCAAAGATCTCTTTACACCTCCCGGTATTTTATATTGTGAAAATATACCCGTCAGCCCCCATGCATTTATTAGTTATTATTCGGGCTTGCCAGAAAAAAATACGCCGATACTACTCGCTGATACACTTATTCCAACTGTTGTCTATTTAGGCTCTGAAGACGCATTAAATATTGGGTTTGCTAAACAACAGGACTTATTTGTTAATAATAGTAATATCACGGTAGTTAACATTGATGGTGCAGATCATTTTTTTCGCGATCTCTATGCAGATGAATTGATTGAAGATCTTTTGCCGCGCCTGCCGTGAATAAATTTCTGTCAGTCAAGGGTGATTCAAAATTTCTAAGTCTAAAACCGTATTTTGTGGTTTCATCTTTTGTAAGATTTATTTCTTTTGGCTGCGTTCAGCTTTTTATTGTTAGTAGCATGGCAATAGCTGCCGAAATAAAAATACCTGTTGTCAGTGACCTTGGGCAAGACGCCAGAATAGGGCGCAATAGTAATGCCGTTATTCTTCTATATTTTTCTGCGCCTGATTGCCGCTATTGCATGCGGCTGGAAGATGCAGTATTAAAGCCCATGTTGAGAAGTGGAGACTACGATAAGCAGGTGATATTGCGAAAAGTTGATTGGCGAAGCCCGCTGGTGGTTAATGGTTTTTCAGGTCAGCGGGTTTCGTTGCAGAACTTGACAGAACACTACGCTGTGAAAGTGACCCCGACTCTGGTATTTGTCGACCCTAAAGGTAGGGAGGTCGCACCGCGTATATTGGGTTTTCAATCACCTGATTTCTTTTGGTTCTACTTAGATAGGCGCATTGAGCAGTCACGGGCAGTAATATTGAGAGAACCTTGACTTTTGCTGATCTAACGGGTCTTTAGCTGTGTGGTCTGTTACTAAAAAATGGTTATAAAAAAACCGCAATATGCGGTTTTTTTATAACCTGATTTGCTGCTACTGCGCTTTACTTGGCGGCGACGGTAATGCCGCCAAACATTTTGCGCAGTTCAGTTTTTAGTATCTTACCAGCACCAGACTTGGGAAGTTCGTCAACGAAATGGGCTGTTTTAGGGACTTTAAAACGAGCAAGACGTTCGTTACAGAAGGCAATGAGTTCGTCTTCTGTCATATTCGCGCCCTCTTTCAACACGATGCAGGCAGCGGGTACTTCCTGCCATTTTTCGTGGGGAATGCCGATCACTGCAACTTCAGCGACAGCTTCATGCAGGTAAATGGCCTGTTCGAGTTCAGCGGGGTAGACGTTCTCGCCGCCGCTAATGATCATGTCTTTTTTGCGGTCGACAACGTAGAGATAGCCTTCATCGTCGAGGTAGCCCAGGTCGCCACTGTGATACCAGCCACCGGCTAAAGCTTCTGCTGTCGCCTCTGGTTTGTTCCAGTAACCCTTAAGCATATTAGGGCCGCGGCAGATTATTTCGCCAACTTGAGTAGGGGGCATGTCTTGGCCATTTTCGTCGATAATGCGAATGTCGACGTGGAAGGCTGGGTAGCCGACAGAGCCATTCTTGCGCTCGCAATCCCATTTGTCGAGGATGGCTACCAAGGGAGCCATTTCGGTCATGCCGAAACCTTCATAAATTGGCAGGTCGCGATCTTGAAAGAACTTGAGAATATTCAAGGGCGTTGGGGCGGCGCCAGTCATTAAGAATTCAACTGAGCTTAAATCGTACTCTTTTTTTCCGATCTCCTCGACGATCATTTGCCACATAGACGGCACGCAGAAGAGGCTGGTGAGTTTTTCTTTTTCGGTTAATTCTAGGACTTGAACAGGGTCAAATGCGGGGAGAGTTACCACACAGCCACCTTGATAAAGGGCGGGTAATACCGTCACGCTAGTGCCGCCAATGTGGAACATGGGCGCTACACCAAGCGCAACAGTGTCGGCGTGAATGGGTAATCTCTGGGTCGTGTGGTGAACATTGGCCATGTGGTTGGCGTGGGTCAGCATCGCGCCTTTGGGACGACCTGTGGTGCCGGAGGTGTACATTAACAGGGCGACATCGTCGGCATTAACAGTGGCGTTGATTTCTTCGTCAGACGCGGCATCGAGAAAGGCTTCGTATTCGGCCTCGTCGTCACAGGTATTACTGCGGCCGCAGTAGACCGTTTTGTTGAAGCGGACAACCTTTTCCAGGCCTTCTGCTAAATGGGCAAATTCGTCGTGATAGAAAAAAGTGCTAGAACCGGAGTCCTGAACAATATATTCAATTTCTGGCACGGTGAGACGGAAATTGATGGGTAAATAGATGGCGCCGAGTTTGGCGACCGCGAAGATGAGTTCTAGTTGCTCATGGCCGTTTTGTAGTAGTGAGCAAACGCGGTCGCCAGGGCGTACACCGCTGTCGCGTAGTGCGTTGGCTAACCGGTTGCAGCGACGGTTGAGTTCTTTGTAGGTAAAGCGCTTATGGCGATCTACCACAGCCAGGCGTTGGCCAGAAATCATTTCACGCTTGGTGAGCCAGTATCCCAAACCTTGATCCATAACAACCTCTCTATTCTTTAGTTTTTAATATAATGGTTTAAATAGTAACTGCGGATATATTACTTTTAGGTGACTGACTGGTCATCTAAATGGCGGTCAAGGCTAACAAGAGTCGACCTCGTTTAGCAAGTTTGGGAAGGCTTTTGTAATTATCGGTGAGCAGCCTTAGCCTGCTGAACCTGTTCGCCCAGTTGTGGCCCGTAGTATACTGCTCTCACACCCTCCTCAAGGTAGAGAATAGCAAGTGGAATACATACTTGAAAAGCCGCTTTATAAAATAGCGCGTGCAGGACTGGTATTGGTATTACTATTGGTCGCTTGGGGTTGTTTACAGGCGCCTGGTCCCGATGATACGCCGTGGTTCTTGGGTGCTGACAAAATTATCCATCTCAGTGCTTATGCCTTGCTTTATATTTGTGCCTGGCTGGCTTTTCCCGGTGCCCTGTTGAACTGGATGCTGCACAGTAGTTTACTTGCTTACGGCTTGTTAATTGAAGGTTTGCAGTCTCTCACCAGTTACCGCACTGCTGAGCTAGGTGACGTGCTGGCTAATGCTACGGGCCTGGGCTTGGGCTGTTTATTGCTCTCTTTACTAGCGGACCGCCATGCTTTTATTCATCAGTACCGGTTGGCATTTAGGAAGCAAATGCCGTGAGTATTGACTGGAGTTCAACCCCGGCAGCTATTTGGCGTTCCGGCAGTGGTCAATTGCGAGCTGTAAAGAGACTCGATGACGTAAGTTTTGATGACCTACTCGGTATTGAGCGCCAATGCGGGGCTTTTAAAGATAATATTGAAAGCTTTTTACGCGGTGAGCCGGCTAATAATATGTTGCTCTGGGGTAGTCGTGGCACGGGTAAATCTTCGTTGATAAAGGCAGCCCTCAACTATTATGGCGGGCAGGGTTTACGGGTGATTGAAATCGATAAAGATGACCTCGCTAACCTTTGTGAAGTTGTGGATGAACTCCATGGCCTAGCTCAGCGCTTCATTATTTTTTGTGACGACCTGTCTTTCGATGAGGGTGAAACAGCCTATAAACACCTAAAAAGTGTGCTTGAGGGCTCTATTGAATTGCCCCCAGAAAACGTCCTCGTTTGTGCTACCTCAAACCGTCGTCATATTATTACCGAGCATAAGAGTGATAATAATTCTGTTGATTTGATCAATGGCGAGCTGCACTACGGAGACACTGTTGAGGAAAAATTATCATTGGCCGATCGCTTTGGGCTGTGGCTGTCGTTTTACCCCAACAACACTTCGCAATACTTGGCAATAATTGATAGCTTGTTTGCCGAGTTTGAGGGTGACCGAGAAGCCCTGCACTTGTCAGCGAAACAGTTTGCCATGACCCGGGCTTCAAAAAGTGGTCGCACTGCCCGGCAGTTTTACCTGCAGTGGCGGTCGTAAACAGTTTAGCGTTTGGCTTTATTAGGGTGAGTTAAAAGAAGTAAATCTAATAAATTCGCTTTTCGCCCTCGGGTCGGGTTTTGAAACGTTTGTGTAGCCAAAAATAATCCTCCGGCTGTTGTCGTACGTTGTTCTCTAGCCATTCACTCCAGCGCTGGGTGTCGGCCACGTCATCACCCGACGGGAAATTCTCCAATGCGGGGTCGATTTCAACGCGGTAACGGCCGTTGCTTTCGCGAAAGGTGTTCAGTGTGAGCACGTTGGCATCGGCGATTTTAGCGTATTGGGGTATGGCTGTAATCGTTGCGGCTGGGATACCAAAGAAAGGAATAAAAATGCTGCGTTTTTTGCCGAAATCCTGGTCTGGAACAATCACTACCACCCCGTTATCTTTCAACTGTGTCAGCATGTAGGTGATTTCCTTGCGATGGATCGTGGTAATGGGGTACTTACGCGTTGCTCGCTGATAGAGCTGCGCTTCGAGCACGGGGTTATCCATGCGTCGATAAACTACGTTGTAGGGCAAAACTTGGGCCAGCCGGGCAAAGCCTAGAACAAAGCTATTAAAGTGTCCTGCGAGGATGATTAGAGGTTTACCGCTGCCGATGGCTTTTTTTAGATGCTCTTCACCGTGCAGATCGCCGCGTTGTTTAATATCTGCGGGTGAGCCCCAGATTAACTCGAGTAAATCAAACAGCAATAAAATGGTCGAAGCGAGATTTTTTTCTGCTAATTCAAGCTGTTGCTGGGTGGATAAGTGGGGAAAGCACAGGGCGATATTACGGCGAATGGTTTTGGTGCGCGATGAGCGAACTTTGATGAGTAGTCGCGCCAGCCCCCGGGATAAGCTGCGTTGTAGCGTTCCGGGTATTTTAGCCAAGAGCCAGGAAAATCCGACAACGAGCCAGGAAAACCAGTAACGCGGAGCGTAGTGCGAATCATTGACCCGGCTGCTGAGGTTGCGTTTGCCCATAAGAACTTTGTTCCTGTACTTTGTGTTGTTGAAAACTTGCCCGGCAATTGGCGCAGGGCTTTAATTATCTGCCAGTTTAACCAGCATTTTGCCTAAATTGGCGCCGCTGAAGAGACCGAGAAAAGCTTCGGGAGCCTGTTCTATGCCTTCGAAGATGGTCTCCTGCCAAATGATTTTTCCTTCGCCGCGCCACTTGGCCATGTCGTCCATGAAGGCTTGGTGGTGCTCTGCCATATAATCGAGGACTACAAATCCCTTGACGGTGAGTCCTAGGGTAACGACTTTAAACATATTGCTGATACCGTGGCGTTTTTCTGGCGCCTCGTTGTAATCTTCGATGGTTCCGCAAAGGATGGCCCGACCATTTTTACGCATGCTCAATAGCGCACCGTCGAGCTGTGAGCCGCCGACGTTATCAAAAAACAGATGAATGCCCTTGGGGCAGAGTTCGGCAAGTTTACCGGCGAAATCGTCGGTCTTTTTGTAATTAAAAGCGGCATCGATTTTTGCCGTGTTTAACAACCAGTCGACTTTTTCATCAGAACCTGCGCTGCCAACAACCGTGCAGCCCAAAGCTTTGGCTATTTGGCACACCAGTGAGCCCACTGCACCGCCCGCACCTGAGACATAAACGGTTTCCCCCGCTTTTGCTTCACCAAGGACTTTAGTGCCGACATAGGCGGTGATGCCCGGCATGCCGAGAATGCCAATGTAGTCTTGTGGCGCAACGCTCGAGGTGTCGCGAACGGCTAAACCTTTTCCCTTTGAGATAAAGTATTCACGCCAGCCATTCATACTCTCGACGTGGGTGCCGACCGGCAGCTTGGGGTTTTTTGATTGCATGACTACGCCAATAGCGCCGCCTTCGAGTACTTCGCCGAGCTGGAAGGGTGGAATATAGCTTTTTACATCGTTCATGCGCGGTCGCATATAGGGGTCTACCGACATCCACAAATTTTTGATTAATACTTGTCCCTCTTCCAGTGTTTCGTTGAGCGGGCTTTCGACCAGTTGGAAGCAATCGCGCGTTGGTTGGGGTGAAGGCCGTTGGGCGAAATGGATTTCTCGGTTGATCATAGCAAGACCTCTCTTTTATTGGTGATTGAGATTGACGGGGGTTGAAGCGTCAATATGGAATAGGGTACATAGAACTAGTGGTCGATAAATGGCGATTACTCGCGTAGGGCAAGGCGTAGGTTGTTCGGATGTACCGGATTGGCACCGCTCATGCTCAATACCATGCTGGTTAGCTCATCCCATGGCGAGGCGTCGCGCATACCTTTGATCGCGCGATCGACACCGCCGGCCTGGCGAAGCAGCATTGCGAGTTGGGCGGGTCGAGTGCGGCGCAGGGCTTTGCGCACCAGTGGTTGGTGTTTGTCCCATACGCGTAGATTGCGTAGTACGTTGTCAATGGGTTCGCCGTGGGTTGCTTGTTCGCTAGCTTTGTTCAGGATGCGTAGTTCTCGGCTCAGGGCCCAGAGGATGGCGATGGGCTCTGCACCTTCATCCCGCAGGCCGCGCAAGGTGCGTGTTGCGCCGATGCTGTCGCCATTGAGAATGCGATCAATCATGGTAAAAACATTGAAGCGGGCGCTATCGGTGACCACCGATGACATCGTTTCGCTATCGATTTCGCCCTCCGGTGCCAGTAGTTTGAGTTTTTCTATTTCCTGGATCGCGGCAAGTAGATTGCCTTCGACACGTTCGGCTAACACCTCAATGGCCTGCTGGTTGGCGTTGATGCCAGCGCTTTTGAGGCGGTGTTGAATCCACTGAGGCATATGTGTCGCGTTAACGGGCCATACTTGTACAATGGCGCCGTGTTGATCGAGCGTTTTAAACCACTTGCCGTGTTGTGCTGATTTGTCGACTTTCGGCAGGATGACCAACAGTAAATTGTCAGGGTTAATGTTGGCACAATAATCCTGAAAAAAAAGTCCGCCCTCGCGACCAGGCTTGCCAGAGGGGATGCGCAACTCGAGTATTTTCTTAGCGGCGAATAAAGACAAACTGCTGCTCGCGGTCAAGACCTGCTGCCAGTCGAAGCGCGCTTCGGCGTTAAACAATTCGCGCTCAGTGAAACCGTTTGCTCGAGCCTGCCCGCGTATCGCATCCGCCATTTCCTGGACTAGCAGAGGCTCGTCACCAGTGATAACGTAAATTGGCTCAAGCCCCTGTTTCAGTTGCCTAGAGAGTTTGTCGGGGTGCAGGCGCATGGTATTTAAGTGGTGCTTGGGGGGCTTTTGATGTGTCGCAGACGGTTGGCAATTTGTCGGGCCAGGTCGTTGTACATTTCGTTTTTCAGCAATCGCGCTTCGTCTTCCGTCGCCAACACATTGTCTTCATTGTATTCATAGATGCGCTCGACAGATGCGCTGCTACGTTCGATAGCTATGCTACCATCGGGTCGGGTGACCAGATATTGGACCTGTTCTTCCAATAGGCGCTCGGAGATTCGGGCGCTGGCACTGACAGTCGCTGTACGGCGTTTCGATTTTTCTTTGATGATGTTAAGGCTGTATTCTGCTAGGGCAATATTATCAACTAGCTCGATGCCACTGCTTTGTAAATAGCGCTCCAGAATCCGCGAAAAAGCACTGTCCGGGGTAGAGCTGTGGAGGTGCAGGCGAGCAATAGTGGCCTCGCCCCCAGTACCACGCAGTTGCCAGCCGCAGGCGGACAACGTTAGCAGGAGGGCGATGGCGCTCAGTCTTAGTGGCTTGTTCATAACGTTGAGTGATTCCGTGATCAAGGTTGATTAATTGGCAACGATATTAACCAGTCTACCCGCCACCACGATGACTTTACGGATAGTTTTATCTGCCGTAAAGCGTTGGGCATTGGGTTCGGCCAGTGCGGCGCTCTCGATACTTTCTTTGTCGGCATCGGCGGGCAGGACAATCTCTCCACGCACTTTGCCGTTGACCTGCACCATTAATTTAATGCTACTTTCGACCAGGGCGTTTTCGTCAACCTCGGGCCAGTTGGCATCGAGTATTGCTTCGTCGTGACCCAGTTCAATCCACAGAGTGTGGCAGATGTGGGGAGTGATGGGGGCTAGCAATAGTACGGCCGTCTCCAGTGCCTCTCTCTCAATGGCGATAAGTTGCGGGGCATCGTCGGATAGGCGACTGAGCTCGTTGAGCAGTTCCATGACCGCCGCAATTGCAGTGTTGAATGTCTGGCGGCGTCCGTAATCATCGCTGACCTTGGCAATGGTTTGATGGGTCTTACGTCGCACGCCAGCTTCAGCATCCGTGAGCTTGCCTGTCTCAAGGACGGGAGGCTTTCCTTTGGCAAGGTGGGTATGAGCTAATTTCCAGAGACGGCGTAAAAAACGATTGGCCCCGGCAACGCCCTCGTCTGACCACTCGAGGGATTGCTCGGGTGGTGCGGCAAACATTGTAAACAATCGCACGGTATCGGCACCGTATTGCTCGATCAGGGGCTGAGGGTCGACGGTATTGCCCTTGGACTTTGACATTTTGCTGCCGTCTTTTAAAACCATGCCCTGGCACAGTAATTTGGTAAAGGGTTCGTCGCACTCGACCAGGCCTTCATCGCGTAGTAGCTTGTGGTAAAAGCGAGCGTACAGAAGATGGAGGATGGCATGTTCAATGCCACCGACATATTGGTCAACCGGCAACCAGTAATTCGCCTGCTCGGGGTTGAGCATGCCCTCAGTGTAGTCGGGGCAAGTAAAGCGGGCGTAGTACCAAGAAGACTCCATAAAGGTGTCGAAGGTGTCGGTCTCTTTTTCAAGGGCTTGGCCATTGAGGATGGTTTTCTTCCACTCCGGGTCGGCTTTAATGGGTGAGTGTACACCGTCCATTTCGACATCTTCTGGCAGCAGCACGGGCAGTTTGTCGAGGGGTACGGGTATTTCAATGCCGTCGGCATTGTAGGCCATGGGGATGGGTGAGCCCCAGTAGCGTTGGCGTGAGACCCCCCAGTCGCGTAGCCGGTAGTTGGTGGTGACGCGCCCGCTGTCGCGCGCGACCAAAGCTTGGGCGATGGCTGCAAAGGCTTGGTCAAAGTTTAAGCCGTCAAAAGCTATGCCATCAACGGTTCCGGAATTGACGAGCAGGCCTTTGGTAACAAAAGCTTCTTTGCCGATGTCGCAAGGACTGTCATCACTGGGTGCAATGACTTGCTGTATTGGAAGTTGATACTTAGTGGCGAATTCCCAGTCTCGCTGGTCGTGGGCGGGCACGGCCATCACCGCACCAGAGCCATAGTCCATTAGCACATAGTTGCCGATCCACACAGGAACCAGCTCTCCACTGAGTGGGTGAAACGCTTTAATGCCGGTATCAATGCCGGCTTTTTCCATAGTGGCCATGTCGGCTTCAGCCATGGACTGGCGTTTGCAATCGGCGATAAAGTCGGCGATTTCGGTGTTATTTTCGCCAATGGCGAGGGCGACGGGATGTTCTGCGGCGAGACTGAGGTAGGTCACGCCCATCACCGTGTCGGGTCGCGTGGTGTATACGTCGACGCTGTTGATGTCGTCGATAGCACTTTCAAGTGCAAAGGTCATTTCCACGCCCTGGCTTTTGCCAATCCAGTTGCGTTGCATGGTGCGCACTTGCTCAGGCCAGGCCTCAAGTTGGTCGAGACCGTCTAGCAACTCTTCAGCGTAATCGGTGATTTTGATAAACCACTGGGGGATTTCCTTACGCTCAACCGCAGTGTCGCAGCGCCAGCAGCAGCCGTCGATGACCTGTTCGTTGGCCAGTACGGTTTGGTCGACCGGGCACCAGTTGACCGCGCTGGTTTTTTTGTAGACTAGCTTTTTTTCATACAATCGGGTGAAAAACCACTGTTCCCACTTGTAGTAGTCGGGCTTGCAGGTGGTGAGTTCACGCTGCCAGTCATAGGCATAACCCAGGGAGTTGAGTTGGGTTTTCATGTAGTCAATATTTTCGTAGGTCCAGGGCGCTGGTGCGGTGTTGTTTTTGATGGCGGCATTTTCGGCCGGTAAGCCGAAAGCATCCCAACCCATGGGCTGTAACACGTTCTTGCCGAGCATGCGCTGGTAGCGGCTAATGACATCGCTAATGGTGTAGTTGCGGACATGGCCCATATGTAGCTTACCGCTGGGGTAGGGGAACATTGCTAGACAGTAGTATTTCTCCTGCCCAGGATTTTCCCTAACCTGAAAGGACTGCTGGTCGCGCCAGAAGGCCTGCGTTGCTTGCTCGATGGCTTTGGGGTGGTAGTGTTCTTCCATTGTGCGGGTCCAGAGTTGCCGAAGCGTATTGAAAACAGGGTGGTAAATTTGTGAGGACGAAATTATAGGGGAAAGGCGGCCAGAAAGGCAGGTGATTGCGGTCGTCGCCGGTGTTTTCTTATGGCTTAATGGCAGTCGCAATTTGCAGGGCTGTATTTACAGGTCAGTATCTGGAGATGAAAGTAGCCGATGGATGCTTGAAAGAGATAATTAAGGATGGCATTAAAACTATGAAATTAACAAAAATGATCGTGTTTAGCGGGCTTTTGATTCTGTTGTTGAGCGCTTGTGGAGGGAGTGAAACAAGCGTAACACCGGGGCAAGTCGCCGCTGATTTTTGGCGCGCTATGAAAATGGGAGATTACGCTCGGGCTGAACAATTGGCTGTGCCTGGCAGTTTAGAAGACAGTACGATGGATTTTGAGGCCGAAGGCAATCGCATTGAGAGCATTGTTTTTGCCGAAGCCATGGCGTCGGCAAATATGGCCGCGGTGCCGACTACACTGGAAGGTGTCTTTAACAATAGACCGGTGAAGATTGGCTTTGATACGCGTCTTGTGCCGATTGAGGGTGTCTGGAAGGTGGATTTCAATACCACAAACACCGGCATGATGGGCGCGATGCTGAAAGAGGCAATGAATGCCTTTGGTGAAGTCATGGCAGAGGGTGTTGGGCAAGCCGTGACCGATATCGGTGACTCTTTGTCGGATAGCGTCGATGTGTTGTCTGAGAGCCTGAGGCAGGGGTTCGAGAAAGGTGCTGCAGGCCTTTCGCAGGGGCTCGACTCGGCTTCCGATGCTGTACGTTCTCATATTGAAAATGTAGCTCCTGTCACTCTCGATGCGCGTGTCGGTGGTGAAATTAACGGTATCCCGGTGGCGCTGGCTAGCTCGGAGTGGGACAAGGCCCTGGCTATTTATCAGGGTGATAGTTGGGGTTCTAATCCCAGCCTTGTACTGTTTTTGTTTTTGCCAGAAGGCGAGCTGCCAGCTGACCGTGTTATCAGCGTGGCAAGCGGCGATATGTCGCCTAGCCAAGCGCATGTGCATTATCGCTGGGTCAATGGGGGAGGGGATCTTCAAACCACCGTGTTAACCGAGGGCTATAATCTAGAGTTATATTTTGGAGAAATGGTTGACGGCCAAGTTGCAGGTAATTTGAGCTTTAATGTGCCGGGTGAAGATACTCGCTTACAGGGAGAGTTTAATATTCGTATCGACTAGTTGTTTTCGACATAGTGCGTAGGGAAAGTTAAATGGGGTTTAGCGAAAGCGCCGAAATGTACGCAGCACTATGAGGGTGGCGAAGCAGAGGCCGACAATGGGCAGGGAGCCATATTGGCTGAAAGGGCTTGAACCTTGGTAGGGCGCCACATTGGTTTTCAATAGGCCAGCTTCAAAGCGTGGCAAACGTTCGAGTACTTTGCCTCGGGGGCTGATGATGGCAGTAATTCCGTCATTAGTGACTCGTAGCAGCGGTTTGGCATTTTCTACTGCGCGCATACGGGCAATTTGCAGGTGCTGGTGAGGGCCAATGGATTTGCCGAACCAGGTGTCATTGCTAACAGTAAGTAAAATATTGGCATCGTGGGCATCCTTGGCGAGCAGGTCGGCGTAGGCAATCTCATAGCAAATGGCAGTCGCTATTTGGACGGTGCCGAGACGGATAGGGGGTTGCTGAGTGGGGCCTACACTGAACGCTGACATCGGTAAGTCAAAAAAACTAATGGCGCCGCGCAACCACTGCTCTAGTGGTACATATTCACCGAAAGGAACCAGTCTGCGCTTTTGATAATCCCCACTTGCCCTACCGAGGCCCAATACAGAATTGTAATAGCGATTAGCATTGTTATTACTGGGGATGCCAACCAGTAATCCGACGTGGTGGCGTTTTAAATTGGCGTCAATGTCGTCTAGATAGCCACTAATATTACTTTGCAGGGTGGGCAGAGCCGACTCCGGCCAGATAATGAGATCTTGGTCGAGGAGTGACTCATTAGTCTGCTTAAAATCCACTAAAATATGTTTTAAGGCTTCGTCATTCCACTTTTCCAGCAAGGGCTGGTTGGCTTGAACCAGAGCAACGTCCAGCCTTTTCCCTGTTGGGAAGGTCCAAAATTGTATTTTCAAGTAGGCGCCTGCGGCGCAGAGAAGCAGTAATATTAGGAAGCCGTTTTTAAGCATATCTTTGTGCTGTTTGCGTTCGCCGATAAGGCTTAGCAAGGTTCCTCCAAACGCGGCAATACCGCTGATTGCCAGTGCGCCAAAAAGTGGTGCCCAGCCGACTAGCCAAGTGTCGATAAAGCCGTAGCCGACATTGAGCCAGGGGAAACCCGTGAGAAACCAGCCCCTAAACCATTCACCGAGCACCCAGAGCGCAGGGAAAGCAAGGAGGATAGATGGCGCTGGAGCGTGGCGAAATAGGCCAAAAAGAGAGAGGGGAAGGGCAAAAACGAAGGCCATTCCCAGAGCGAAAAGTCCAGTGAGCGCCCCGGCTAGGG
>JBFJYH010000031.1:0-30717 GCA_041622675.1 Porticoccaceae bacterium | reverse complement strand
TGAATCGGAAATTGATTCAGAGGGTGAATCGGAAATTGATTCAGAGGGTGAATCGGAAATTGATTCAGAGGGTGAATCGGAAATTGATTCAGAGGGTGAATCGGAAATTGATTCAGAGGGTGAATCGGAAATTGATTCAGAAGGTGAATCGGAAATTGATTCAGAAGGTGAATCGGAAATTGATTCAGAAGGTGAATCGGAAATTGACTCAGAAGTTGGCTGGCGGTCATCCCCAGCAATGGGGTCTTTGGGCGTAAGTGGCATAGCGTACTCCTTTTTTAGCGTGTCATTCTAAACCAAAGGCTTCGGGGGCGACTACTCTCTGTCTTCTAAAGTCAGTGACTTTAATAGCATTTCGTAGCTTTCTCCATCCTCTTCTCGCTGCCAAATTTTGACTGGAAGATAAGCGTAATTTTTAGCCATCCAAAAAATTGTTTCGCGATCCTGTTTGTCTCGCACACGGCGTATTTTAATTGTGTCGATATCGCCGAGCTCGGTGGTGATTGTTTCTTTACCAAGACGTTCAAAGTGATAGTGTTTGATCTTGCCATGGGAAATGACCATATATTCAAGGGAGGATTCATGGAGGGCAAGATCGCGGCGCAATTGTAGTTGATAGCTAATTGGGCCGAGAAGGCCCGGCTGTAGGTCGATTTCACGCCTTTTTTTCTTATGGGTATAAACGGCCTTGTTGTGCTGATGATTGATGACCAGTTGTTCTTGGCGTTTGCTACCCAAAAAAGAGCGCTTTGAATTATAACCGTCAATGAGAATAGCGCCCTCGGAGTCGAGGTGGATTTGCTCTATTTCTTGCATTTTGGCAATTAAATTACTCACCGATGTTTCAAGACGATAGCCGTACTCAAGCTTAACCAGTTCGCGTTCAGCCTCTATTGGAATACCGTTGTATGTGGCGCTGTAACTTGCTTGATAAAGTTGTAGGGGTGACAGAGAGGCTGCTTCGGTATTGAGAAGCGGGGCATTTAACAGACAGAAGATAAGGAATCTGCGAACAATACAAGATACTTTGTTAAAAGGGGGCGCCATTAGTAATCCCTTGCAGTAGAAACCAGTACCATTATGTATTTAACACGTTGCTCAGATTTTTTTAAGGTCATGAACTTCGAGTTGCTGTCCTTAACTTAGTTCAGCTCGACAACCTCTTCACCGGGTTTAGCCGCTGCAATAGAACCAATTACAATGGCCTTTTCACCTGCTGCGGCCAATAAGCCGAGTGCTGTGTCGGTTTCAGATTCGGGGACACAAACCACCATGCCAATGCCACAGTTAAAGGTGCGATACATCTCAGTAGTGGAAATATTGCCTTTTTCTTGTAGCCACTGGAAAACAGGGGGTAGGGTCCAAGTGTTGCTATCAATCAATGCCTTGGTATTCTCGGGCAAGACACGGGGGATATTCTCTAACAAACCGCCGCCGGTAATGTGGGCCAAAGCGTGGACTTTACTTTCGCGAATAAGGTGGAGCAGTGATTGTACATAAATGCGCGTTGGCGTAAGAAGAGTGTCTGCTAGGTTTTGTCCATCGAGGTCAACCGTCGCTGGGTCAACTTCGTTGACCTTGAGTATTTTGCGAATCAGTGAATATCCGTTGGAGTGAGGGCCGCTAGATTCGAGGCCAATGAGCACGTCGCCGGCAGCGACTTCTTTACCATCGATAATATCGTCGTTTTCAACCACACCGACACAAAAGCCCGCTAGGTCATAATCTTCACCTTCATACATGCCGGGCATTTCAGCGGTTTCGCCTCCGACCAGTGAGCAGCTCGATAGCTCGCAGCCTTTACCGATACCCGTGACAACCGCGGCGGCGATGTCAATATCGAGTTTGCCTGTAGCGTAGTAATCGAGAAAAAACAGGGGTTCGGCACCACAGACAATAAGGTCATTGACGCACATCGCCACTAGATCTATACCGACCGTATCGTGTTTTTTCAGGTCGATGGCTAGGCGCAGTTTGGTGCCAACACCATCGGTACCAGAAACCAGAACCGGCTCTTTATAGCCCGCGGGGATTTTGCACAGGGCGCCAAAGCCACCTAGCCCAGCCATAACCTCAGGACGTCGAGTGCGAACTGCAACCTGTTTAATACGCTCCACCAGAGCATTACCTGCCTCAATATCAACGCCGGCGTCTTTATAGGTGATTGAAGGGGGCTGCTTCTGACTCATGGGAACTATCCTGATTAAAGTGCGTATTTTATAGGGACTGGCGAAGAAAAGCAGGTGGAACTTTACTTTGAGTGGAATTTTTTCTTGAGACTTATAGCATCCTAGCCGTATCACTTGGCTAATTATATCGCTTGTAGGCCTTCATCCCGATACCGTTATCAATGAATGACAATTATCTAGTTTTGGTCTTTTGAACCCTTTTGAAAAGTGTGAGTGGGGTTTGAATTGAGGGACTTATTCTGAACCATTGTTAAAAGTGGCTAGCAGAAAGCTTTTGACTTCGCTTGTGGCTGCCCTGAGCGTGGCTAGGCTGATACAATCGCGCCATGAATATATGTAAAGTATTACTGATCGCTTTTTTGGTGAATTTACCGCAATTGGCACTTGCCGCCACTGTCAAGGATTTGTATTCCGCAACGGTTAGCGTGTCTGACCAGAGTACTATTCAGCGTCAAAAGGGCTTTTCGTTGGCTTTGGCGGAAGTATTAATTAAAACCACAGGCGCAAAAAATATAGTGGCCCACCGAGGGGTGGGCCAAGCTTTAGCTAAAGCTAACAACTATATGGTGAAATACGCATATTTGCAGCAGTACGATCCTGCTTCACTGATAGAAAATCAAGTGCTAAATGGCGAACAGGCTGCGACTGAACAGATGCCGCAGGCTGTGCGTTTGTCCGTGCAATTTGCCAAGGCTTCTATCGATGAATTAATACGTACCCTCGGTTTGCCCATTTGGCCGTCGAATCGTCCTGAAATTTTGGTATGGGTAGTCGAACAAACCGCGTCGGGGTATCGCTTTGTCGATGAGGATGACTTGCCTCGGAGTTTAGAAGCGAGTTTTGCGCGTCGCGGTCTACCTTTTCAACTGCCTTTGTACGATCTTGGTGATCGTTTGGCTTTGGACGCACTGGCTGCTTGGTCTCTCAACCAGGGTCAATTACAGGATGCGGCAACACGCTATAGTGTTGATCACTGGCTGGTGTTACGTTACAGCCAGCTTTCCAGTGGGGGGGTCAGGGGTTCTTGGTATCTTGGTGGACTCAAGAAAGATTTTACTGCGAATGGCGCGTTACTCAATACATTACAGGCGGGTTCAAGTGATGAGTTTGTGAGTGCCAGTGTTGATCAAGTTGCCGATCACTTTGCTCAACAAATGTCTTATTACGCTGATACCGCAACAAATTTGTTTCGTTTGGTGGTAGAGAATGTCGGCAACTTTACAGCTTTTACACAGCTCACTAGCTTTCTCGAAGGATTGGAAATCGTAAATGTGATTAAAGTACGCAGTATTGAAGGCGATATCCTGGTTCTCGATCTGACCATGGAAGGGGAATCGCGAGTTTTATTGCGAGCGCTGAATAAAGAGCCACGGTTATCACGTGTCAGACAAGTAAGCAGTGACGATTTTGAGCTCTCTGTAATGCCCTCTCAGCCATCAAATTCACAGCTATCGAGCTCACCTCCAAGAATTAGCACTGAGCATTTTCGCTGGCAAGCAGTACGTTAAATTGATGTTAGTCCAACAACTGAGTTTGCCTGTTTCACTTGCTGATGGCATGCTTTTTGACAATTTTTTAAGTACTCCCCTAAGCCCACATCAACAAGCATTGAGCGTGTTTAAAGCGTTGTTCGAGCCAGGAAGCGTTTTGTGTCCCTCTGGAAATATATTTCTATGGGGTGCCAGTGGTACGGGTTTAACTCATCTATTACAGGCGGCTTGTCATGAGGCGACAGCGTGTGAGCAACGTATTCAATACTTGCCTTTGGAGGCGATGGCCAATTACCCCGCTCAAGACGTGCTACAGGGTTTAGAGGGTTGTCAGTTAGTTTGTCTCGATAATGTACAGGCGGTGGCTGGCTTACCTGACTGGGAGGAAGGGTTGTTTCACCTATTAAATGCGGTGTCAGCCGCGGAAGGTAGGCTATTGTTTAGTGCCAGCGCTGCGCCTCGTGCACTATCAATTCAACTGGCTGATTTAGAGTCGAGACTAGCTGCGAGTACGGTATTTCAGCTGCCGCTTTATAGTGATGAAGAAAAAGCTGCCATCGTCTCGTTTCGGGCTATGCGCCTGGGCTTAATGATGAGTGAAGATGCCCTGAGTTTTTTAATGAACCGAGCCCCTCGTGACCTTCACTCACTCATTGACCACTTGCACAAATTAGATGGTTTCGCCTTGCAATATCAGAGTAAGGCAACAATCCCTTTAATGAAAAAAGCCTTCAATTGGTAGTATGAGCCGATTTTCTAGCTGCCCTATAGTATAGGGCAGTGTCAATCAACACGACATTGCAAGCACTGTAAATACAAATGCCCAGGTGCCTTTTCGCCGAGATAGGTTTGTGCCAATAATTGCTTTACATACTGGTTCAGGGCGGGGCTTAGTAAAGGGTTTTGCGCGGATTTGAAACCAAGATTTTGTGAGGTTTTTTGCACCCCTCTGGACAGTTGTTTTAGTAGCTGCTGCTGGAAGTTGAGGGTCGGTTTAATATCGATCAGCTCATAGTCATCCAGTGAGGCCAGAGTTGCGGCAGCCGCAATGGCGTCATCCAGACCTCCCAGCTTATCGACAAGTCCCAGCTCTTTAGCTTTGCGGCCCGTCCACACACGGCCTTGAGCTATTTCATGAATTTTTGTAGGCGTACTGTTTCGTCCACTCGCGACCAGGTCAAGGAATTGCTGGTAGATGTTATTGACACTCAATTGGATCAATTGCTTAGCTTGGGGGCTCATGGGGCGGTCGAGATGATAAATATCAGCGATGGGTGAGGTGCCAATACCGTCATTGTAAATACCCAATGTTGCCAACGTATTTTCAAAGGTAGGAACAACTCCAAATACGCCAATAGAGCCAGTGATCGTAGTGGGCAAGGCCCAGATTTGGTCTGCACCCGCTGCAATCCAATAGCCGCCGGATGCGGCGAGGGACCCCATGGACACAACAACGGGAATACCGCTGTCCTGGATTTGTTCAATTTCACTGCGTATTACTTCAGAGGCAAAAGCGCTTCCCCCTGGGCTATCAATGCGTAATACCAGAGCGCGAATATCTTTATTTTTACGTACTTTGGCAATTAAGTTACTGAAACTTTTACTGCCGATATCACCCTCTGGTTGCTCACCGTCGTAGATGGTGCCCTTGGCGACAATCAAGGCAATTTTGTCTTTGCTCGGTGCCTTAGAGAGTCGGAGGTTTTGATGGAATAAGTATTCATCCACATCGACGTGTAGATAGTCGTCTTTTTTCTCGTTCTGTCCAGCCATTGACGTCAGTCGTTTACGTACGGCAGGCCGGGGGCTGAGGTGGTCCACTAGGCCGTGTTGTAGGGCGAGGTGGGCGCCATTGCCAGAGGTCAGATTGAGATTTTGGCTCATATTATTAACATAATTGTCGATACTGCCGGGGGGGAGTTGACGGTTATTTTCGACACTACCCCTATAAGCCTGCCAAAGTTCATTGAGCCAGAGTGATGCCTGGGCCTTTGCCGCAGTGGACATATTATTGCGAACAAACGGCTCTACTGCGTCTTTATAGTCACCGACGCGAAATACATGGAAATTAATCTTTAAGTTATTGAGGGCGTCTTTAAAGTAAGAATGGTAGGAGCCGTAGCCATTGAGAACGATGGTGCCCATTGGGTTGAGGTGGATTTCATCAGCAAAGCTGGCTAGAAAGTATTGCTCTTGGCTAAAGTTATTACCAATGGCTATCACCGGCTTACCACTGCTTTTAAAATCGCTAAGAGCAGAGCCAATGGTTTGTAGTTTGCTAATGCCTCCGCCTGCTAAATAATCGAGTTCGAGTACAAGCCCGGTAATTTGTGGGTCGTCCTTGGCAATTTTTAACGCATCGGTAAGATCACTGACCAGTGTTTCAGGAGCATGCTGTGCACCCTGCCCGATAATTTGTGAGAAGGGGTCGGTGTAACTCAGCTGCTCAACGAGGATGCCACTGGGCATTAGGCGCAAAAAAGCTTGTTCAGGCAGTGGTTTGACGTTGTCTGAGAACAGGCTGACGATGACGCTGATCATAAAGATCAGCACCAGTAAGCTAATCGCCGAGCGAAGAAATTTAACAACGGTGCCAATCAGAGAAAATATCGCTCTGAAAAAGCCCCGTTGTCTCTTGTCCTGCGTACTTCCTGTCACAGTTGTGATCTCCGGGTTTGCGGTCTGTTGTGGTTGATAGTTGATTTCATACAGTGCTGCGATGACGTTTGATTTAGCACTCGTTACTGTAATCGATGCTTGGCTTGGCTTTGCGTCGTTGCAACCAGCGGCTGTACATCATCGAAGTGACAAAGAGTGTCACCACAGCAATAACCGCACTGACATCGAAGGCTGAGCGATCAGGTTCAAACAAGTTAGCGACTATCGCCGTAAAATAAAGCAAGGTGACAAAGCACAGTAGACTAATAGAACGGTGCTTTTCTTTGCGTAGACCCGGGATAAAAATTAACAGGGGTGCTACAGCGAAGACGAGTAATATCACCGGCGTGTGGCTAATTAGGCCACCACCAATAAGGCTGACGACGAGCAGTCCATAGCTAAGATGAGTAATTATTCGGGCTTTTTTGATTAATTCGTTAAGCTCTTTCAAAAACGTAAGACCTTATGAGATTGGCATTTACATTTCAGCCCGGTGGCCCATCTGCTGGTAACTGGCATTTATTCAAGAATCTCAAGTACGGATTCGGGGGGGCGTCCGAGGGCTGCCTTATCACCATTGACAACAATGGGACGCTCAATGAGCTTGGGGAATTTGAGCATAAAGTCGATCAGTTGTGCATCGCAAAGGCTGTCATCTTTGAGATTGTTGTCTTTGTAGTCCGCCTCGTTTTTACGCAGTAGTTGCCGTGGGCTCATGGCCAGCTTGTCAAGTAAACCCAGCAAAGTGGTTTTATCGGGAGGTGTTTCGAGGTAGAGCACAATCTCAGGATTAATGCCTTTGTCTTCGAGTAGCTGCAGGGTTTGACGAGATTTTGAACAACGAGGATTGTGGTAGATGCAAATCATAGTAACAGTGCTTTAGTCATTATTTAAAAACCACATTGTAATACTTCGTTTGAATGGCGGCTAGGCAGGTAGGTCGGGGCTTGGATCGCGGGACATCAAGATAAACTCAATTTAAGGGAGTATTGGGGCTGCCTTTAAACAGCCCCAATACTCATAAGCTAATCTATTCTGTACTCATCATAATGGCTGCCATTTTGACTTTTTTGCCAGAGCGGTTAGACCAAGCGTGATTAGTGCCACGTTGAATTAATACATCGCCCGCTTTGAGTAATGTTTCTTCAGTTTCCATCATCGAGTAAATCTCGCCCTCCAGCACGATAATAATATCGGTGGTGTTGGTTTGATGAAAACCTGGGTGAGAATCGAGGCCAGCACCGGGCTTGGCCGTACCCTCAGGTTCTGGGGGGAACTCGGCGATACGCACCATTAAGGTGCCGGGAATGGGGTCTAGACTGTATTCTCCCGGACGTTCGCCAAAGTTGTCAGCTGCATTATTGGCGGGCAGGGTGCCCATCCATAAGTCGGCCATTGCCAATTGGCCCTGGTCAATAAAGCCCTCCATACCTTGGCCGCCAAAAAGGTCTTCCCGACCCTCGTCCTGAGTAAAAACAGACTGCCCTTTTTCATTAACACCTGTGACGATTCTTCGCACTGCTTTCATAGTATTACTCTTGATGAATTTTTATTGTTTTTGATAATCGCGAGCTCTTATTACAGCACAGCTGGAGGAGGTCGGCTAGACAGGCAGACATCGTCAGCTAGAGTACTACCGTCTGGTAGTGCCTTAAGGTTTAAGGTAAGTTGTCTATAGGATTTTTTTCAACCGCTTTTTGCTGGCTCAAATAATTAATATTAACACAGGAGATTCCGATGGACGTTGGCATACACATGCTTTTCCAAAACCCCGGCAATATGACAGACCTCGCTGTCTACGATGCTGAATTAGAAATTGCCAAGTTGGCTGAACCTTTAGGTTTCGACTCGCTGTGGTGCGTAGAGCATCATTTCACCGATTACACCATGTGCCCTGATGTGACCCAGTTTCTTAGCTATATGGCGGGGCAAACCAGTAAAATTAAGCTCGGTACCGGCGCTGTCATTTTGCCCTGGCACGACCCTCTTCGCGTTGCCGAAGAAATTGCACTACTCGATTACTACTGTAAAGGTCGTACGATTTTCGGCATGGGCCGTGGTCTAGCGCGTGTCGAATACGATAATTTCCGTTTGGATATGAGCAAGAGTCGAGTGCAGTTTGACGAAAGTGCTGAAATGATCATCAATGCCCTTAAAACGGGTTTCGCTGAATATGACGGTGAGGTGATTAAGCAGCCCCGCGTTGAAATTCGTCCACGGCCACCTTATAGTTTCGATGGCCGTATTCACTCGGTCGCGATGTCACCAGATTCTGTCGACGCTGGCGCTAACATGGGCACTACCATCATGTTATTTATGCAGAAGCCGCTGGATACCATGGCTGTTGAAGTCAACCGTTATCGGGATCTGTTCAAACAAAAACACAATGCCACAGCGCCTCCTGTGTTGTGCATAGACTTCGTCGTCTGTGATGAGAGCGCGGAGCGTGCCGAAGAAATGGCCCGCAAATACGCTGCCGCGTATTTTCACACTGCGGCTAATCATTACGAAATGGCGGGTGATCACTTTGAAGCTACCAGTGGTTACAACAGCTATGCCGAAGCCTCTAAAATGCTCAACGATGTGGGTGTCGATGCCGTCGCTCAGGCCTTTGTGGATTTTCAAATTTGGGGCACCCCCGAACAGATAATCGAAAAAGCCGAGGCGCGTAAGAAAGTCTTGGGTAATTTTAAAATAAGTGGCTGCTTTAGCTATGCTGGTATGCCCTACGACTACGCCACTAAGAGTATGACTCTGTTCGCTGAGAAGTGCATACCGGAGCTACATAAATTGTAAATCAGTTTATCGATAAATTATCTTGTAATAAAAAAATGCCGCATCACTACTGATGCGGCATTTTTTTATTTGACGTTTGAAGCTGGCAATTTCTTAAGCAGATTGTGCCGCCGCATTGGCGCCTAAGGGCAAATTAAACAAATTGACGCAATTAAGGCCCAGAATTTGCTCTTTGACCTCTTGTGTAACACATTCAGCATGTTTATCGACCAAGCCCATTGAGTGGGGCCAGGTTGAATCGCTGTGGGGAAAGTCGTTGGCCCATAGTAGACGTTCAGCGTTCATGCGATGAGAGCAGCCGAAGGCTTCCCAGTCATCTTGAAAGGTCAGCCAGACATTCTCACGGATATACTCACTTGGCAGGCGTGGTAGTAAAGGGCCGCTTTTACCGTGCCCGTGGCGGGTCATGGCGTGATCCATACGAGCCATGTAGTGGGGCAGCCAACCGGCATCACCCTCGGCACCGACAAAGCGTAGTTTGGGGTGACGCTCAAACACTCCGCCTAGAGTAAATAGGCCGATTAAGTCCTGAATGGCACGAATCAGTTTCATAAAACCATTGAGTTTGTGCCCGCGGAACTGACTGATACTGGCCGCGCTTTCTTTAGACGTGAGAATGTGGAAGCAGATGGGCAGCTCGAGCTCGACGGCACACTCCCAAAGGGCATCGTACATCGGATGATCGTAGTCTTCTTCAATGGGTGTGCCAGGCATCATGACGCCGACAAAGCCAGCAGCTTTAATGCGGCGAAAATCTTCAATAGCCGAGTCGACACTGAGAATTGCGGTTTGACCAAGGCCAAAGATGCGGTCGGGCACTTCGCTGCAATAGGCTTCTAACCAGCGGTTGTAGGAGCGAAACATGGCGTCTTTATACAAGGGGTCTTTGGCATTGCACAAAACCATACCCACCGAGGCGTAAATGATTTCAGCATCAACACCGTCCCGTCGTTGGTCCTCGGCGCGGTATTTCGGGTCCCAGCCACTTTTGTGCATATCGTAAAAGCGACGGTTGGGCCCTTCTCTGGGCATGATTTCGTCGGGGATGCCAGCGGCCGACATCAGACCTAAGTCTAACGGACGCTTGATACCTTCCCATAAATAACCATCGCCACCTTTGCCGTCGTCAACGATGCGCGGCACACGGTCGCGGTATTTGGGATCAATATATTTAGAGTAAGCTTCGGGGGGTTCGACAATATGTGAATCTGCTGAAACAACAGGCGTTTTCATGTGGGACAACCTCAGTTTATAGAATGAATTATTGATTTATATGTTTCTATACTGTTCAGTTGAAAGGATAGCTACACGGATTGCAAGTAAATTAGATAAGCGTTGTCGGCGCTTTCGTTTCGATAGGTTTGGTCTGGGAATAAAAACTCCGCTGCAGTTATGTACATTATCCAGTTCGGGTTTGAACTCAGATGAATTGCAGCGGGGTTTACTTACAAATAAACGTTGGGATTTAGGGCTAAACTGTCTTCTGCTGAATAAATTGCCCAATACGTTCAATCGCTTCGCGACCCTCAGGCACCATAGGTGCGAATAAATGCCAGACGTGAACCATGTCGGGCCAAATCTCTAGGGTAGTGTCAACACCCGCAGCTTTAGCACTTTCGGCGACACGCGTGGCATCATTGAGTAGGGTCTCCAAATCGCCGACCTGTATCAGCAGGGGTGGTAGACCAGTAAAATCGGCGTACAGTGGCGAGGCCGTCGTTTGTTTCGGATCACCATCCCCCATGTAGATTTTCCCCATACCCATTAAACCACCGGGCTCTACCATGGGGTCTAGATCAACCTTGGTTTTCATCGACTCCCCTGTGCCTTCCATATCTGTCCAAGGTGAAATGGGAATTGCAGCAGCAGGCAGAGTGTCGCCAGCATCCCGGAGTGCAACGAGTGTGGCAAGGGTTAAACCACCACCGGCTGAATCTCCCGCAATGGTGATTTTATGGGCCGCAATGCCCTCGCTGAGTAGCCAGCGATAGGCCTTGGTGGCGTCATCCACAGCAGCGGGGTAGACATGTTCGGGGGCCAAGCGGTAGTCGAGTGACAACACTCGGCAATTGGCCGCCTTCGATAGCGCTGCAGTCAAGCCCCGGTGTGTTGCTGTGGAGCCAATCACATAGCCACCACCATGGAGGTAGAGTAGTACGCGATCGGTATTGACACTGGGCGCATCGAGCCATTCGCCCGGTGTGCCATCGACATCCACTGGGGTAACCGTGACATCGCTCGGTGGCGTGGCAAAATTCGCGGTAGCGTGGACAAAATTAGCGCGCATTTTGTCCACTTTGTTTTTCATCATGTCGTAATTTGAGGGGCCAGGGTAGTTTTTCCATAGCAGTTCGAGTAGTTTTTTACTTTCTGGGCTGGCCATTGTCAGCTTCCTTTTAAGTTTAAAGTTCTTAGGAGATTTTGATTGAGGAAAGCTAAAGCACTATGGAAAGTTTTACCAGTATTTAATCGTGGTATGTTCAACAATCTAAATGAGATATCAATCGGGGTGTGAACATTGAGGGTCTGGGTAAGCCCTTTTAATAGCCGTGTAATGCCCATTTTTTGATGGGCAGGTGAATACTCATGAATTACAACGAGTAATTTCCAATAAGCGTTTTACTGAAATGATATAAAGGCATCTGCAGAAATATCAGACATACCTGCGCCGCTGAGAAAGCATTGTTTACGCATTTTAGTGACAAAACTCTCTGCTCCGCAAAGAAACACCTTGTAGTCTTTCAAGTCTGGGTAATTATTGCGACAAAAGTTATAAAGATCACCTTCAAGGACTGTTGATGAATTAAGTTGGTCAATAGATTCCTCGGTGGGCTGATCAATAACTCGATCGACGGACTGGGCAATAAACTGCACGGTCAATTGCTCATAATTCTTAGCTAAATCCCCCAGCGCTTGCTGTAGGTAAAAACTAGAGGCTTTTGCCGCGCCCACTATCAGGGCAATAGGCCCACTGTGCCCCTTGTATAGAGCATCTTTTAATATACCCATAAGCGGTGCGAGTCCGACGCCAACACCCACAAGCAATAAGGGCTGATCGGGCCTAGCGGTATAGAAACACTGCCCCAGGGGGCCTTGAATGCCTATAGTGTCGCCCGCTTGTAACTCATTACACAGCGCCGGTGAACAAGCGCCACCTGGCACATGCTTAATATGGAATTCGAGGAAATCATCTTCGCTCGGGACACTGGCGAGTGAGTAGCTGCGGGCAAGTTCTTCACCTTGCCAAAGGGTCACATATTGGCCCGCGCGATAGTTCAGGTCGGCCTTAACCCGCAATCTTAATACGTTTTCGTTTAACCAATCCTTGGCCAGTATTCTGCCCTGGGTCTGCTGGCTGGCAGCAGACAACCGGCTAATTGTAACTGGGCGATCCGGTTTACATTGGCAGCTTAAAACGTAACTTAATGCCTTTTGGGGGGCCGAGAGTCCCTTTTGACACACACTGCTCGGCTCCCCTTTCGACATTACCACCATGCAGGCCTGGCAGACACCCACCCGGCAGCCACTAGGAATACCGTGGCCGGTGCGTGTCAGACCGTCGAGTAATGACTCACCTTCGGCTAAGGCAATGGTGTCGTTTTCGAAGGTGACCAGTGCCTGGGGTTTGTCGGCTACGCTATTACTGCCTGTTGCTTTATTTGACAAGGTGATTTTAACGCTAACGATTTAAAACGTCGTCTTTAACCGAACCGAGAATGCTTAGAATCTGGTCGATATTTTCCTGGGGCACGCTAAGTTCTTCAAGAGTGGCGACAAGATCTTCCGCTACAGCGTCGAAATGACCATCATCGAGGGACATCGTTTTGTGTGCCTCGCGAAGGTCTTTTCCACTGTAGGCATTCGGCCCGCCAAATGCCATGGTCAGAAAAGCCTTCTGTTTAGCATGTTGAGCCTCCATGTCAGTAGTATCAAAAAATTCACTAACTCGGTCGTCGGCTAGCACTTTGCGGTAAAAAATATCGACTGCAGCATCCACCGCAGCTTCACCGCCAATATCTTCAAATAGGGACATAATTATTTCCTCATCAAATTGTTAATGCGTCGTTTTTCTGAGTCGGTATTATTGCCATCAGTATTACAGTGGTACTCGAATGACTACACCGCCCATCACCTCTCCCAGTTTGAAATCTGTTTTTGGGGAATCTTTGTGGTTATTGTGACAGGTCGTACAAGCCGGAGAGACGGCGACATCTGGATAAACGGCGGTATAGTAGGTTTTATCGCCCAGTTTTTCTTCACCGTAAAAGTTTTGGCCGGGATTGGCCGCAATAAATTCTAGACCCTGCTTTTCCATCTCTGTTTTAGGCGCATTTTGTGCGTTAATGGGCCATATCGACTGCAGTGAATAGGTGAATTCACTGGTCACTTCTGCAACTTTTTCAGAACCCATGCGAAACATTTGCGCGGGTAACGGCGCACCGTTATCGAGGTCTTTCCAATGCTCGGCGGGCGTAATGGAATCCACTCCATTAGGCCCGAGTCGTTGCACGATCAGCTTGGTGTAGTTGGCTCGGTCGGCATTCATAACAGCAAATAGCGAGTCGGTATAGAGCTTTGGTGCAATGCCCGCTTCCTTTTCACCGCATGCGCTGAGGCCCACAACACTTGTGCTAATTACAGTCGCTAATAAAAATTTTTTCATGCTATTTCCTCTTGGGTTAAATGCTAAGCAAGGTAGGTCAGTGACCTAGTCAGTCAGTGTCATTCGGTGGTATCTCTTGAAGCTCCTCCAGTTTTTTCGCGATTTAGTACCCAGTCAATTGATGGAATGTGGACACTGGGTTGTCCGGTAAAATTGTTTTTTATCAGGGCATCATCGGCTAAGGCGTCAATCGCAAACCCAAGGCTGTGGCACTGCATACACACTGGGCGAATCATTTTTTCGTTGGGCCGAAGATTTAGGTTCTGGTTGTGTTCGAGGATATATGTGTTTAACCCTGAGCCTGTCGCCACTGGTATGCGAGGCATATGGCAGGTGGCGCAACTAACGGATTGATCGATAGGTATCTCACCCTTATTGGCTTTATCAAAGAGTTGTCCGTGGGGTGATTGTTTAAAGGCCAGTGAATGTTGGTCATTATGGCAACCAAGGCAGCTGTCCTGTGCCGCACGGCGCGTATCAAAATCGTGGGCACCATGGCAGGCAACACAACTGTGGCCCGTATCAAAAGTCGCAGCTTTCATTGGCAAAGAGGATTCCCCGGGAGTTATCGAAGACAGGCCGTGAGCCAGTCGCAAACCGTGTTTACCCTGTAAAAACCCCTCTGCTTCCCCACTGTGGCAGGTTTGGCATTGCTCAAGGCCAGGGTGTTCGAGCCACTGCCCCGCATCGTCAGTATGGCAGCCGCCGCAATTGACGTTTACCTTAGAAGTATCGTCATTACTTTGAGAGGAGAGGGAGGTAGTTTTATCTGACTCTGCACTGACTTGAGAGGGCAGAAGATCCTTTTCACCCGGCGTATTTATGCTCTTGATGCCGGCGTGGGCACTGGTTAGCCACTGGGAATGGATTTGCGGATATTCCTGAATTTTACTTTCAAATATAACTGTATTTGTTGAAGCGCTATTTTTGGCGGCTGTTATTGCAGACATATTAATATCACTAGCGGATCCAATATTGGCTATTGCTTTCACCCAGGGCCCAGAAGAGTTTTTCAGTAAAAAGTCCTCATACAGGGCCCTGTTGTCGTGATAATTATGGCATCCGGCACTGGCGCAGGAGTCGAATGCCAGATCTTGATGGCTGGGTCTGTCTTTGCCGATATTTTCATGACAGTGAAAACAATAATCTTCAGGTATCGTCAAACCCATTGCTAATGTCTGTTCTTTTTGATGTTCTGTATGGCAACTCACGCAATAGCGGGCATCAATAATCTCCAGTAAATCAGCATTGCGCGGATCATTAAATTTCTTTTTGGGGTGGGAGTCGTGCGCTGCGTCGAGCTCATTTTCATGACAGGATAGGCAGGCATCCTGGATCAATTCTGGGCCGCCAAAGGCTTCGCTATGACAAGCCGTACAGGTTAATTCAATTTGATAATGCCCATAGCTAGTCTCACCAATCAGCAAAGCCTGCTTGTCAGTGTCGACAAATATTTTAAAGCCGTAATAACCTGCAATCATTGCACTTATCACCACCCACGTTGCCCAAATATATTTTTTCAAGAACTTAACTATCGTTTATGTTGCGTTAATTGATTTGTGGAATCTGTTTCTAGTCCTGGCAAAAAAAATGCCCAAATCATCTGTAATTTACGTTTAAACACACGGTTAAAAATAATACACACTCAAAATATGCATAATGAGAAGGGCGGGTAAGGGCCAGGTCATTAATACATGTAAGTGGTTCCAGGTTTTACGCACTGACATTGCACGTCGAGGTTTTAAGTGATGACTCAAAGCCACCACCGTGCCGCTGACTGCACCGATGGTGAGCACGCCGAGAAAGTTCACCATCAGCCAGTGATTCAAGTTGCTACCCAAATGAAAGCCGGTATGTAAAATAAGTACGCCCGCACAGGCCAGGCCGAGCACGCCGTGAAACACTCGCCAATTGGCAAACTGCCCCATCCAATTTAGATTTAAACGCTTGCGCAATGACATCAGCATGCCGAGTAGTGACAAACCGAGTAGACTAAAACCACTGACCTGCTTCCAGAATTTGTCATTCCAGACCCGCTCAAACCAGCCAATACTTTGAACACTGTTGGCATTCATTGCCTCCGGCATCGCTGTGACTACTGCAGCGGTCGAGAGGGCGGCGATACTGGCAACGAGTAATACACCCCAGCCAGTTTCCTTTTGCGGTGTCAGTTGTTCATTTAAGCCGCTATCGCTGAGTAATTCTGAAAGTAGGGGTTTACAGGAACCGCATACCTTGCCGGCATTAGTGCAGTCCTGTAGTTGTTGTTGATCGGTACAGCCAGTACTTATTGCATTGATAAGCTGCCCCTGAGTGACACTGTTGCATTGACAGACGATTGCCGTTGCTGGCCACTGGCCCACGGCTTCGGCGCCATCCAGAGGCCAGAGACGTCCACTGAGTAAAAATATCCAGTATTGCCAAAACCAAACTTTACGCTGGGTATTAAAAGCCTCCTGAATTCGATTCAGTTCAGGCCACTCGCCCATACCCACGGCGCCGATAATATGGCCGCGATGCAAGACAAGGTGGCGGTAAATATTTCGGCCTTTATTGCGATAAACACCTTCGCGTTGCAGTGGGCGATTAGGCAGGTCGTTGATTTGCCCAATACTGAAAACGCTCTGCCCAATAACCTTCAGGCGGCTGGCCACTTGGGAGCCAACATAGTGCGCCCGCCCATTGCATATTACCTCTGCTGCAACGGTGGCTTGCTCAAAGCCCGGGGTAACCAGGCCATAGGTCAGGCCTCTATGTTCACAGCATTCACCAATGGCATAGATATCAGGGTGGGAGGTTTGTAACTGGTCATTAACCGTAATACCTGTTGCAACACTAATGCCCGCAGCCCTTGCCAGCTCAACATTTGGCTTGATACCCGCGCACAGTAATACGGTATCGCACTCAATAATATCGCCATCATTGGTTAGCACTGATTGGATGGCTTGATCACCCTGAATCTTACGGACACCGGCATTGACAATGACGCGAATGCCTAAGGCCTCTACCTGTGCCTGCAAACGACCGGCGGCTTCATCACTGAGTTGGCGATTCATCAAGCGAGGGCCCTGTTGAATGACAGTAACCCGGGTGTTGAAGCGGAGTAACCCCTTTGCCGCTTCGAGGCCAAGTAGACCACCGCCAACCACGACGATATGACGGGATCGCACCACGCGGGCCGACAAAAACTCCGCATCTTTCAAGTTGCGGAAGGTATATACGCCGCTTCTATCAACGCCGGGAATTGATGGTACATGTGCTCTCGCCCCCGTCGCGATGACTAAAATATCGAAGTCATACTCCCGGCCGTCAGCATCTGTAACGGTATTAATGGCAGTATTTATGTGTCGAATAACCGAAACGACGTAGGAAAAATTAGGCTTTTCACACGACGAGGGAAGCGGTATATCCAGTGCCTCTCGGTTTATTTCTCCGGCGAGCAGGGCTGAAAGTTGAACCCGGTTATAGGGCTGATAAGGTTCATTGCCAAACAATTGGACATGAGCCATTGGTGCTCGCTTTAGTAGCGTCTCCACAAAACGCATGCCTACGGGGCCACTTCCCACAACAATTATTTTGGCATCGCTACTTGGGGCGGTGGCGATGGTTGATTGGCAGGTAATGCTGACGGAGGATTCGAAGTTTTTTATTACTGGACCTGACATAGAGGGCTAAACGAAAAAAGCTGTGTGAACTTTAATTACAGGAACTAAAATTACAGCTTTAAAGTGTTGCGATAAAAAACAAAAAACAGCCATAGGAGCTTTCCACTTGCGTAAATGCTTGCAATTAATCCACTCATATTTCTTGAATGCATCATGTGTGCCAAAAAACTAAAGCGCGATAAATACATTGAAAAACCTATGTCTTACTCAATGGAATAAATAGGCTTGTTATTGTTTTTGTTATTATTGGTGCATGCCAGAGCGGGCAATGCACTATGACTAATCATGGGGAATAATTAGTCAAGCGACTTTTCTAGCTCCCGTGGCTGTTATTTGCACTAAGCAATCAGGTTTATGCAAATACCAGAACATATCTGTGGCCATTGTAGTGCAGGCATTTTTGTGAATATGTGTATGGAGCTTGAATATTAGGGTTGTTTGAGAGGGGCTTTTGTTAGCCAGAAGATGTCAGGTTAGGCTACTCAGTTTCAGCTACCTGGTTAAAGCAGCCCAACCTGTTTTTTTAAATACATTTTGTTATCTGGTCATAGCCATCGTTATAGCGTTGCCAGCAGTCATGCCGCTTGTTAAACCTTGGGACAAGGTAGGTGGAGGCATATGCCTCAAGGATTAACAATACTCATTAAAAACACGGCACTTTTCAAGCGCACGACTAGATGTCTGAGCGCTTATCTAGAGTTGTTTCTGCAAAAAGGCACCAATTTTTTCAACAGCTTCCTGCCCTTCATCCAACATGGGTGCAAAAGCGTGCCAAACATGGAAAAGTTCCGGTTCGTCCAGAAGCTCAACCGCAACACCCGCGGCGAGAGCCTTGTCGGCAACGGTTATGGCATCATCGTAGAGAATCTCTTTGCCACCTACATGAATACACAGTGGCGGTAAGCCTGCCATATCGGCAAAGACAGGCGATGCGAGTGGGTTTTTCGCGTCCGTTCCATTGAGGTATTTCTCACCTAATGAATACAGTCCCTCGGGTTTAACCATGGGGTCAATATCGGCGCGGGCTTTGACTGATTCTGCTTCACCACTAAGATCTGCCCAAGGTGAAATCAATACGCCGGCGGCGGGCAGGTCAATACCTTTGTCGCGTAAATTAACCAACGTTGCCAACGTTAGGCCACCACCCGCAGAGTCCCCGGCAATGGCGATGCTTTTTGCTTGATAGCCTTGAGCCAGTAACCAGCAATAGGCTTTGGTAGCATCTTCCACGGCGGCGGGGAAGGGGTTTTCGGGAGCCAGTCGGTAGTCAATGCCGAGGGTTTTGGCGCCAGAGTGACGCGATATGTTTTGCATCAAATAGCGGTGGCTTTTTATAGAGCCAATCACATAACCGCCACCGTGGAGGTAGAGTACAACCTTGTCATCGCCAGCACCGGGGGCGACCAGATATTCAGCCGGGACACCGTCAGCATCGACCACTTCTTGAGTGACATCGTCGGGGACTAAAAAACGCGCACCACCTTCATCGAGGTTAGCTCTTTCCTGTTCCAGAGACATGGACCCCAGGGTCGGCATTTTTTCAAAAATAGTCAGTAATTTATCGAGTTGGGCTTGTGACATTTAGTGTTATCTCCTGTCATTATTAGTCTTTAAATTTAAAAGGTTATGAGTTTTTTCTATAATTTAGATAAGTTTTTAGCGTTTATTGATTGAAGGCTTTTCGCAATACCTTAACGGCTTCATCAAGGAAACTGCGGGCTTCATCGAGAGCCCCAGCCATTGAGGCAAAACCGTGAATTTGCCCTTCATAGCAGACATATTCAACCGGCACACCAGCGGCTTTGAGCTTGTCGGCATAGGCACGCCCCTCGTCGCGCAAGGGGTCAAAGCCTGCAGTCATCACGTAGGCTGGGGCAAGTCCTACTAGGTCATCACTTAATAGTGGGGAGGCCATGGGGTTGTCCCAGTCTTCGGCCTTCTTTAAGTAGTGGTCAAAAAACCAATTCATGGCTTTGGCCGTTAAGAAATAGCCGTCATCAAAATCTTTGTAGGACTGGGTTTCCGATCCCATGCGGGTTGCGGGGTAGATTAGCAATTGCAGGGAGAGCTCAGGGCCGCTGCGTTGCTTGGTCATTTGCGCAACGACGGCAGAGAGGTTGCCGCCAGCGCTGTCGCCACCGACTGCAATACGCGTTTTATCAGCGCCGAGGCTTTCGGCATTATCTGCCGCCCATTGCAGCACGGCATAACAATCTTCAGGTGCCGCTGGGAAGGGGTGTTCAGGGGCAAGGCGATAGTCTGGCACCAGCACAATGCATTGGGCTTCGTTGGCATAGTGACAGCACTCTTCGTAGTGGGTCTCGGGGCTGCCGATCACCCAGCCACCACCGTGGTAGTAAATAAAGAGGGGCAGGTTGTTCGTTTCAACACCTTCGGGTGTGATCACCAATGTGCGGATAGGGCCATTGGGACCACTAATTTGAACCTCTTGGGTGTCTTTTACGTGGGGTGCTGGTAGACCGAGTAGCTGCGTGGTCGCGGCAAAAATAGCGCGACCTTCTTCCGGGGTACCTTCACCGAGCCCTGGGGTACCGCTTTCAGCAGCGCGTTTTAGTAGCTCTTCAGCTTGACTATTTAATGCCATGGAATACTCCTGTTGTTATTACCATTTATTGTATTGGAAGGAATGACCGGACTTTTTAACTCATGAGGAAATGACCGTGCATAGAGGCGACAGGCTTATCAGGATCGTCCTGCCAGCACTGTACCTGCACATTGGCTACACGTCGGCCTCGTTTAGTGACCAGTGCCTTGGCGTGGAGATCTTTGATGAACCCGGTGCGCAAATATTCCACGGTGATGTTTATAGTGCGTGGCAAATCATCGCTCTCCTGGTCATGGGCCAATTGCACAATGGCAGCCATTTCCAATAAACCACCGATGTTGCCGCCGTGTAGGGCTGGAATCCACGGGTTTCCAGTCAGTTTTGGGTCGGCTTTGAGCGTGGTGATTAACAACCCACCGTATTGGTGAACCTCTATACCCAAAGACTTCATATAGGGAATATTTTGGGAGAGGATAGAAAAATCTTCGGTTTCTTTTGCCCGTTTAATCAACTCCATAAAGCTCATTGTGTTGACGCCCTCTCGCTTGGCAACGGTTGTGCATTTCTTTGCACCTGCCTGCCGGTGCCTTTTGCCGTAATCATAAATGTCGCCGTCGCATTGGCAATAGGCTTGGCTTTATCTTTTTGGTAGGCAAGACCGCGAACAAAACAGACATTTTTCGTAACCTTGTAGCAATGCCCGTAAGCAAATACCGTTTCCTCGGGAGTCGCTGGTTTTAAATAATCAATGCGTAAGTCGAGGGTGGCTATGGTGGTGGGTTTACCTAATGCCGCGATAACAGATAAGCCGCAGGCGGCGTCGAGAGACGTGGTAATAATGCCACCGTGAAGAACCCCCGTTATAGAGTTACCGGCAAGATGTTTGGCATAAGGTACGGCAAGGGTGGCTTCACCTTGATCAATATCAATAATTTCCAAACCCAAATACAAGCCAAAGGGGGATTGGTTTTCAGGTTTGCTGCGAAAGCGCACAATGCGTTCCATTAATGCTTTGTCGGTCATAGGCCCTACGCTGAGTCGTCGATAAAAAGAGGTTAGGCGCGCTTGCTATGTAGGCTTAAACGGAGCCTTATTGCGAGCTAATGTCGGTTCCACATCATAGGTGTAGGGCTATTTTTTTTCAACGCGGGGGCAATACACGCTGCGGTACGCCGGCCCTAGAAACGACTCTGTATTGCCACAAGAGTTGGCAGATAGTGCTATATTTAGCCTTATCCAATTTAAGACACCGATACAAGGTAAAAGACCATGGGACATTCAAAAAACGCTCTGCCCTCAGCCGAACAAGCATTACTGGGGCGCAACGAGGTGATGCGCGTACCCGCTGAACATTTCGTTAACGGACATCCCCTAAAAGGGCCTTTCCCCGAAAAAATGCAACAGGTTCAATTTGGCATGGGCTGTTTCTGGGGTGCGGAGCGCCGCTTTTGGCAGCAACCTGGGGTTTATACCACAGCTGTTGGTTATGCCGGCGGTATTACCCCCAACCCTACTTACGAAGAGGTGTGTAGTGGCGGCACCGGGCACACCGAAGTCGTGTTGGTGGTTTTTGACCCCGACGTCACCAGTCTCGCAAAGCTGCTGAAGGTCTTTTGGGAAGCTCATGACCCTACGCAGGGTATGCGCCAAGGTGCTGATATTGGCACCCAGTACCGTTCGGCTATTTACTGTTATGGCTCAGAGCAATTGGCAGAAGTGCAGGCGAGTTGTGTTCACTATCAAGCTGCGCTTCAGGCAGCGGGTTTATCAACCATTACCACGGAGATAGGCGAAGCCCCAACATTTTATTATGCCGAAGACTATCATCAGCAATATTTGGCAAAAGTACCCAACGGCTATTGCGGATTGCGGGGCACGGGGGTTAGCTGTTAGAGAGTGAGTGGCGACAGTGAGCTCAAAGAGAAGGCTGCCTGTGTTGTCTTCGATGGGCAGTGCCCATTTTGTCGTGTCTATGTTGCCAGCCTTGTCAGCAAGGACGAGCATGAACAACCAGTGCTGAGCAAAGTCGATGCGCGTCGTGTGCCCGAACTCGTCAAGCAACTTGCCGATGAGGGCATTGATATTAATACTGGCATAGTCGTAATTAAGGATGGAAGTATTTTTCAAGATGCCAGCGCCTTGACGTTACTCGCAAAACAATACCCTACTGCTACCAGACTCGCCGGTTTGCACCATAGGTTATTGCGCTATAGGCTTTTTTCGCGTGCTATCTACCCCGTCTTAAGGGCGCTAAGGAATTTGTATTTGCGTTTGGCTAAACAAGGCGCTATCGAAACAGGTAACTAACCTAATTAAAGGCTTTTCGAAAGGGTTTCTAATAAAGCCGTTTTGACGGAATTGTTGGAGCAGGAAAATATGACTTTTTCGAATGTTGTATCTTGTGTCAGAAAGTGTCCCACTTCTTTCATTGCGATTTGGCAGGCCTCCTCTATCGGATAACCGTAAGCTCCGCAACTGATGGCGGGGAAGGCAATTGTACGCAGCCTGTGTTCTACCGCTAGGCTCAGGGGGCTGTTATAGCACGCGGCCAGTTGTTGGGGCTCTTTATGCAGGCCTCCTCGCCAAACAGGTCCCACTGTGTGAACGATATATTGTGCTGGTAGCGCAAAACCTAGGGTGATTTTCGCCTTGCCTGTGTCACAGCCATTTAAGGTTCTGCAGTTTTCGAGTAATGCTGGACCAGCGGCGGCGTGAATGGCACCGTCAACACCGCCACCACCGAGTAATGAATGCTTAGCTGCGTTGACGACAACATCCACATCAAGCTTGGTGATGTCTGTTTCCAGTACTTGGGCCCTATTTATCATGATGAGCGGTCAAGTCCTTTGCCATACTCTATTTTCTGGCGGCTTAAAGTATCGCTTTTGTCAGCATACAAAGCCCGAACAGGTTATTAAATACCCCGTCGGGCTTGTATTGGCAGATGTACAATTTACATATTTGGGTAGTTAGGCCCGCCAGTGCCCTCGGGTGTTACCCAAGTAATATTCTGTGCAGGGTCTTTGATATCACAGGTTTTACAATGAACACAGTTCTGGCCGTTAATCTGGAAGATTTTTTCACCGGCTTCACTTTCCAGCACCTCGTACACCCCGGCCGGGCAGTAACGCTGAGCGGGCTCATCGTACAGTGGCAGATTCTTGGACAGAGGGATGCTGTCATCTGCTAACGTCAGGTGGCAAGGCTGGTCTTCTTCATGATTGGTGTTGGACAAAAATACGGATGAAGGTTTGTCAAAGCTGAGTTTGCCATCGGGCTTGGGATAATCAATTTTCTTACATTCACTGGCCGGCTTCATTTGTGCATGATCGGGCTTTGGATCCTTCAAAGTGAATGGCAGATTGCCGTTAAAAATGTTGATATCGATAAAGGCAAAAGCGGAGCCGATAATGTTGCCCCATTTATGCTGCGCAGGGCCAAAATTACGCTGTGCGTAAAGCTCTTTATAAGCCCATGAGCTTTCGTAGGCTGTCGCATACTCTGTGAGTTCAGTACCAGACAGATCTTTGGCCAATGCTGCGCTAACGACTTCAGCACCAATCATACCTGACTTCATGGCCGTGTGATTGCCTTTGATTTTAGCAAAATTCAAGGTGCCGGCATCATCACCAATCAATAATCCACCTGGAAAACTCATGCGCGGTTGTGATTGTAAACCCCCTTTGGTAAGAGCTCGTGCACCGTAGGCGACGCGCTCGCCACCTTCAATGTACTGTTTGATGACTGGATGGTGCTTGAAACGTTGAAATTCGTCGAAAGGGCTGAGATGAGGATTGGAATAAGAGAGATCGGTAATTAAACCCAGAGCCACTTGGTTATCTTCAAGGTGGTAAAGGAAGGCTCCACCCGCTGATTTACTTTCATCCAGTGGCCAGCCGGCACTGTGTACTACCAAACCTTGCTGGTGTTGTTCATCGCTGACCTTCCAAATTTCTTTAATACCAATGCCATAGTGTTGTGGATCTTTGCCGGCATCAAGATCAAACTTCTTGATCAGTTGTTTGCCGAGACTGCCGCGACAGCCTTCGGAAAATAGAGTGTACTTCCCGTGCAGTTCCATACCCTGCATGTAGCTATCTTTCTTTTCCCCCTTAACATCGAGGCCCATATCACCGGTGGCGATGCCTTTTACACTGCCATCGTCGTGATAGACAACTTCAGAGGCGGCAAAACCGGGGAAAATCTCAACGCCCAGGGCTTCAGCCTGTTCCGCTAACCAGCGGCACAAATTGCCAAGACTAATGATGTAGTTACCTTCGTTGTGCATGGTCTTGGGCACAAAAAATCCTGGAACTTTGATGCTTTTCTCTTGGCTGGTAAGGACATAGATATCGTCACCATCCACTGGCGTGAGCAGCGGCGCACCTTTCTCTTTCCAATCGGGAAATAGCTCGTTGAGCGCAGTGGGTTCAAATACTGCGCCGGAGAGAATATGAGCGCCGACTTCAGAGCCTTTTTCAACAACACAGACGGTGATTTCTGGGTTTAATTGACGCAAACGACAGGCCGCTGACAAACCTGCAGGGCCGGCGCCAACAATCACAACGTCGTATTCCATATATTCTCTTTCCATCACGCTTCCTCTGGCAATTAAGACAATCAGGCATTTTAACCTACTGTCAGTAAACAAAACTATGCTCTAAACGTAGAAAACTGTGACGACAGGGTTTTGTTCCGAACATCAAGGCCTAGACGGGTTGTTTCATGGGTAGGCATTTGATTTTTGATTGTGAAATCGGCATTATGACGCCCCCTAAATTAGGTGCTGAAATGTTATGGCACTGAGTTTATTCGTTACATTCCACAACATACCAAGGGTGGTTCATGAAGATTCTTGTCGCTGTTAAGCGCGTTGCCGACTACAATGTAAAGGTAAGGGCCAAGTCAGATAATACTGGTCCCGATCTGGCCAATGTTAAAATGGCCATCAACCCGTTCTGTGAAATCGCAGTCGAAGAAGCTGTTCGACTGAAAGAAAAGGGCATAGCAACAGAGATTGTTGTCGTCTCCATTGGTCCGCAGGCGGCCCAAGAACAGGTTCGTACCGCACTGGCACTGGGTGCTGATCGCGGTATTCTCGTTACCACGGATGCGGATCTCGAGTCGCTCGCCGTTGCCAAATGCTTGAAAGCCGTTTGTGACAACGAAAAGCCTGATGTTGTTTTATTGGGCAAGCAGGCAATTGATGGCGATAACAACCACACGGGGCAAATGCTAGGTGCCTTGACTGGTTGGGCTCAAGCGACTTTTGCTTCAGAATTAAATATTGACGGTGGCAGCGCTACGGTTGTACGTGAGGTTGATGCGGGCCTACAGACAATTGAAATTAAGCTGCCAGCTATTGTTACTGCTGACTTGCGCTTAAATGAACCTCGTTATGCATCGCTACCCAACATCATGAAAGCCAAGAAAAAGACTATCGACAGCACCACACCTGCCGATTTGGGGGTTGATGTTGTCCCTCGTACAACCTTACTCAAGGCCGAGCCACCAGCCGAACGCCAGGCAGGCATTAAGGTAGAAGATGTTGCACAGCTGGTTGATAAACTGAAAAACGAAGCCAAGGTGATCTCATGACTATTCTGGTAATTGCGGAACACGATAACAACGAAATCAAGGGCGCAACACTGAATGCTGTTGCGGCCGCTCAAGCTATCGGCAGCGATGTCGACATTCTTGTCGCCGGTGCGAACTGCAGCGCAGCAGCCGATGCCGCTGCAAAAATCTCTGGTATTAATAAAGTACTTGTCGCCGATAACACAGCTTACGAATTTATGCTTGCTGAAAACGTTGCTCCACTGGTTGCCGAATTAGCTGCCAATTACAGCCATGTTCTTGTGCCCGCGACAACGAACGGTAAAAATGTCATTCCCCGTGTTGGCGCACTGCTTGACGTGCAGCCGATTTCGGATATCAGTGCTGTTATTAGCGAAGATACGTTTCAACGTCCTTTCTATGCTGGCAACATTGTCGCCACAGTACAGAGTAACGACAGTATCAAGGTGATGACTGTCCGCACCACAGCATTCGATCCCGTCGCAGAAGAGGGTGGTAGTGCCACCATTGAGGCTGTCAGCGCTGTTCACGATGCTGGTGTCTCTGAGTATAAAGGCGAGGAAGTCGCCAAGTCTGATCGTCCTGAGCTAACTGCAGCTGATGTCATTGTTTCAGGTGGCCGAGGTATGCAAAACGGCGAGAACTTTGAGCTTCTTTACAAAGTGGCAGACAAGCTTGGTGCTGCGGTTGGTGCTTCTCGTGCCGCGGTGGATGCTGGTTTTGTACCCAATGAAATGCAGGTGGGTCAAACGGGTAAAATCGTTGCCCCAGGTCTTTATATTGCCGTGGGTATTTCTGGTGCTATCCAGCACTTGGCAGGTATGAAAGATTCAAAAGTCATTGTTGCGATCAATAAAGACGAAGATGCGCCTATTTTTCAGGTGGCCGACTATGGTCTGGTTGCGGACCTATTCAAAGCTTTACCAGAACTGGACGAAGCGCTCTAAAACGTGCTTCATTACCATAAAAAAACCGGCAATTTGCCGGTTTTTTTATGGCTATTAATCGCCTGACTAATGACTCTCGCTAGATTTTTTCTGTTTTTTTTGAATAATGTTATTTCGCTCTTCCGAAGGTAAATTTCGCCATTTTTGTTTTAGTCTTTTTCTTTCCCCTGGGGGCAGTTGTTTAAATTTCTTGCGGGTTTCTTTAAGTTTTTTTTTCTCTTCTGGCGATAGGGATTCAAAGCGTTTTTGGCGTTCCTTAAGGTGTTTGCGCTGCTCTGAAGACATGCCTTGTTGACGGCCGATATCGTCTGCTCTACTTGTAAAGAAGGGTTTTTGGGGCGCTATAAAAATCTTATATGGATTCGATGATGTCATTGTAACGTTTTGATTTTTTTTGATATTTGGCTCGGTCGGTGTTGGGTGGTGGCGCCCAGATGCCTGGGGCGATAAGCCGCCTAGCAGCAAGCTGAACAAAAGAGCATAGGGTAGGTGGGTTGCCATTTTAGCCTCTCAGTTCTTGCTCCGTGTCGGCCAGCCAATAATAAAATTCCAGATCATTATAGAGGTCTAGATTCTCACTTAAAGAGTCATTTGCCTTTGTTGGCCCCAAAGGCGATAAGGGCATAGCTAAAAGGAGTACCAGTGATGACGCCAAGGCCATACCTACAGTGGGTAATAGGAAACGTCGCAAACGTCGAGGGTCTGGTGCTGGATTATCAAGAGCTTGCTGGCGAAAATCTGCAAGTTGCTTGAGAACGTTAGTGTCGATAGCTCGTTCATTGTCACGTAACTCTCTTTGCAAGGTTTGCTCAAATTTAGTGTTCATAGGGATTTTCCTCACCGGGCTGGCCAAGGCTTGAACGTAACGCACTGAGGGCACGTGAATAATGGGTTTTTACACTGCCTTCACTGCAACCCATCGTATGAGCTGTTTCTCGTGTTGAAAAGCCTTCCCAGCAGCGCAACATGAAGGTTTCACGCTGACGACGGGGCAGGCGACTAATATGAAAGTGAAGGTTAACAATCTTTTGCTGGCGCTGTAGGTGGGCGGCAGGGTCTCCATCGACGGCAGCAACATTGTCAAAGGGGTCTGATACCGTATCGTCAATAATTGAAACCGGTTTTGAAAGCCCCGGTAACAAGCCGCCAAAGCGTTGCTGTAATTTGCGGCGTCGAAACAAGTCGTTGATTTTGTTATTGAGAATACGAAAAAAAAGTTTGCGCCACTCCTCCACATCTCGGTCAGCATAGGATTTGATGAGTTGTAGCATGCTGTCTTGTACTACATCCATTGCGTCGTCAGTATTGCCTAAAGCTATTTGCGCCATGGCTAAGGCACGGCGCTGCACAGAGACTAAAAAGTCATTCATAGCCAAGCGTGACGCTTGCGTTTCGATAATTAACTCGCTCTGGTATACAGGAGTAGCCATAACAAGCCCAAGCTAGCGATGGAGGTGATGTAACACCTCATTAAGTACGATAGCGCCGGCAATGACGCGGTAGGTATCATACTGTCGTTCGTTGTAAGAAAGTTGGTTCTTATAACGTCTATCGTGGCGATGGGTCGAATAGTATGTGGTGTGGTGCTTAGCCCTTTGGTCATGTGCTCGTTTTGGATGGCGTTTATAATTGTGCTTGTGTTGGTAGTGGTCCACAGACACGCGATGTGAATGGTTGTGGCGCTCAGCCTTGTGACCCCGATGTTTATTTTTTTCTTGATGGGCGAGGTTGTGTTTCTGGTAGGAATGGTGATGTTGATATTTATGCCGGGCGAGCTGTTTATGCTCGGCAAGAACGGTCGTGGAAAATATAAGGGTCAATAGGCTTGCCAATATCAGCTTTGGTGTAAACATGCTTATTCTCCAATTCTAACTTTGCAGTGGAAGATATAAACAATAACGTCTTGCGTCACTATTGGTTGACAGTGAAGAGTACAATTTTATGGTACTTTCTCTTTTTTTACCAAACGGGTTTCCTGAGATGCCCCCGCAGCATGGGTGTAATCAGCCAATAGGTGAGCGGTTTCTTGCAAAATTGGGTCGGGCATTTTGTCATCTTTTTTCTGCTGTTTGCGGAAGACTTCAGCTGCTTCGGTAGACTCGAAAACAGGCTCATGGCGCTTTTGACGACGCTTATTCTCAATGGATAACCATTTTTCTTCACGTTGCTCTTTCAATTGTTCACGAAGAACCTTATTCAAAGTCACAGTTTGACGTGTACGCTGCTCTTCGATAAGGCTGATTTCATCGAGCATAAACTGCCAATTGGGGTCGGTTTCAATACGTTCCTGATGTTGGCTTTTTAGCACTGATAGCAAGGGGCTGAAATCTTCGTAGATACGATGCCTGACTTCACGGATACTGTCCCAGGGAAGCGCATTGTCTTGGCTGCTTTCGCCGACTTCTTGAAGGTCGAAATAGGAGGGGAAAGTAATGTCAGGAACAACGCCTCTGTGCTGAGTACTTTGTCCTGATACTCGGTAGAATTTTGACTCAGTTAACTTAAGACGGCCCTGCTTTAAGGGGGCAAGCATCTGTACGGTGCCTTTACCAAAACTGGTTGTGCCCACGACTAAACCCCGCCCATAGTCTTGAATTGCCCCGGCAAAAATCTCTGAGGCTGAGGCGCTAAGACGGTTGATTAAAACGATCATCGGACCGTCATAAAAGGGCCGCTGTCGAGCGCGTTGGTCACGAGAAACTCGCTGGTTGGCATGGCGAATTTGTACCACGGGACCGGGGTGAATAAACAAATCTGTTAACGCTGTCGCCTCATAAAGAGAACCGCCACCGTTATTACGTAAGTCAAGAACAATACCGTCAACGCCTTCATTTTTTAAATCGATGATAAGTTTCATGACATCACGAGACGTACTTTTAAAATCAGGATCTCGTTGGCGATACGCCTCGAAGTCCATGTAAAAGGCGGGGATGGTGATAACGCCAGCTCGAAAATTTTCCCCATCTCGGTGTAAATTGAGGATATGGCTTTTCGCAGCTTGTTCTTCCAGTTTGACCTTATCTCTAATAATCGTCACGATGGCCGTTTTATCACCGATTTTTGAAGTGCTTGGAATTACTTCCAGCCGAACCTGACTATCTTTTTTACCGCGAATGAGCTCGACGACATCATCTAGGCGCCAACCAATCACGTCCACCATAGTATCGTCCCCTTGAGCTACGCCGATAATTTTGTCTTCAGCGGCTAGAGTCCCTTGTTTATCGGCAGGACCACCGGGAACAATACGCACAATTTTGGTGAATTCATCTTCTAACTGCAATACAGCTCCAATACCTTCTAGAGACAAAGACATCGAAATATTGAAATTCTCAAGAGTACGAGGGGCAAGATAGCTGGTGTGAGGGTCGTAGATTCCGGCCAGGACATTGAGGAAATTTTGTATTGCATCATCGGCATCCTGTCGTGCCAGCTGCTTTAGCTGGTTGGCGTAGCGTTTGCGCAAAAGTTCGCGGGCAGCACCAAGCTCTTTACCTGAAAGGACCAGCCGCAGTAGGCTATCCTTCATTCGCTTGCGCCAATAGTCATCAGCTTCGACCTGACTCGTCATCCAGTTACGGCTGTCTTTATTGTGGTCAATACTCTCATTTAGGCTGAAATCAAAGCTGAACTCGCTATCTAGCAAATTGATATTACTTTCTAGACGTTCGGCGACACGTTCGCGGAAGAGATTGAAAATTGTAAAACCTTGCTTCAGGTCACCATCTTTCAAGTTATCGTCAAAGCTGTAGCGGCTCTGTTCGAAGCGAGTGATATCGGATTTTAAAAAATAGACTTTAACTGGGTCGAGGGCATCGAAGTAGCTGTCGAGCAGGAGGCTGGAAAAATTGTCATCGACGGTTTGCTGCTTGTAGTGCTTGTTTTCCAGTGTGTCAATAATTTCAATCGTTGTTTGAGAATGCTCTTTAGTAAAGGCCAATGATTCTGTTTTGCCGTAGCCTGTATTGGCTAGCAAAAGCAGTGTGATTGTCAATGACAGTAACTTCATAGGGATGCGGTCTTTCAGATAGTTCGTCAGAAGTGTAGCACTATATAGCCTCAGGAAGATTAGGCCTACCGATTCGTAAAGCATTAAGTTGTAAGATGATATATGACGACATCGCCAAGCTTAAAGATCATTATTTATAAAACATTGATTTAACATAATA
>JBFJYH010000030.1:0-30862 GCA_041622675.1 Porticoccaceae bacterium | reverse complement strand
TTTAGCTAAAGACAGCCCCAAATCATCGCGCTATTATGAGCGCAAGTATACCCACGCGCAGCCGTCAAACCGAACAGGCCGCGCGGCGACATAAGAACAGGGAGGAACACCCATGACTGCCCGCCAACACGTTACCCGCTGGCTCAACGCTTTGTGCCTTTCCATTGCTCTGGTCATCCCCCAGGTTTCACTGGCTGAAACCGTCAAGGAAGAGCCTACCGCCTTGGCGATGGTCACCGATACCGTGCTGGTGCGCCCGGTAATGCTGGCTGTCACGGCCGTTGGCACCGCGTTCTTTGTGGTCAGCTTGCCCTTTTCCGCACTGGGCGGCAATGTGGGGCAGGCCGCAGACACCCTGATGGTGCAACCGGCGGCGAATACCTTTATCCGTTGTTTGGGGTGTACCCGGGTTAAGTATAAAGAAGCGGACGATTGATCTCGCTGCCAGCCTGCCCAGAGGCTGGCTCGTTTTTCACAAAAGTGTAATGTAGTGAGGGGCGCTAAAGAAAATCCCTCTAGGCACTGCATTTTTGCCCCGCCCCCCCTATAATCGTTGCTCAAAATAAAGTATTCGTTGCCAATGCCTGTTCATTGACGGCAACTTTTTGGGGTTTCACCTTTGTTGCGTTTCATCACAATTCAACCTTCCTGGCTGATAGCTGTGGCCGCGCTGCTATTGGCGGGCTCCCTGCATGCGGCTCCCTGGATTACCCCTGACGACGCCCGCTTGCGCCACCACATTCATGTATTGGCAGATGCTGCCCTGATCCGTGTGCCGGTCAATACCTGGCCGTTGATGTGGAGTGGCGTGATATCTGAAGTCAAACGCGTCAAGAGCAAGCCCCTTTCGCCGGCTCAGCGCCGCGCAGTCGCGTATATAGAACAAGCCTTTGAGCGTGAGACGCAGTCAAATGTTTCGATAGGTTATGCCTACGCCGAGCAAATGAACCCGATAAGGGGCTTCGGCGACAGCCGCCGTGATGAGGTTCAGGGCTACCTGGCCGGTGAAGTGATTGGTGAGCGCTGGGCCGGCAAGCTGCAGGTCAACAATATCGGCGACACGCTCGACGGCGAACATACCCACTACGATGGCACTTACCTCACCGGGCTGTGGGGCAATTGGGCTTTTACTCTGGGGGCAATTGACCGCTGGTGGGGGCCGGCCTGGGAGTCGGGATTGATTTTGTCCAACAGTGCGCGGCCTGTTCCCGGAATCAGCCTGCAGCGCAACAGTTCTGAGCCCTTTGGCTGGAACTGGCTGCGCTGGATCGGGCCATGGCAATTTTCCGCCTTTGCCGGAAAGCTCGAGAGTGACCGGGTGATACCGGATGCAAAATTGGTGGGAGCGAGATTTAGTTTTCGCCCTACTCGCTGGTTGGAAGTGGGCTTGTCGCGCACAGCCCAATGGGGCGGCGGCGACAGGCCTCAGGATTTTTCCAGCTTCCAAGATTTGGTTTTAGGAAAAGACAATCGGGGTAGTGGCGGTATAAGCCTGGATAATGAACCGGGCAACCAGCTTGGTGGCATTGACTGGCGCATATCAATCAATACCGCGATTCCGGTGGGCATCTACGGCGAAATGGTAGGCGAAGATGAGGCAGGCTATCAGCCCTCAAAGCGCATCTATGTATTTGGTGTGGATGCGCTTGTGCCGCTCGCAGATTCAGAACTGCGGGTGATAGTAGAGAGTGCTGATACCGCAACCCGTCGCCTCGACAGTGATGACCCCGAGTTTAATGTGGCTTATGAGCATAGTATTTATCAAAGCGGCTATCGTCACCGTGGTCGCCCGATTGCGGCCGCTACCGATAACGATTCCCGCGCCCACCACCTGATTCTGGATTGGTTGATGGATGCGCGTCAAAGCCTGCGCCTTCGTCTATCACAATTTGATCTCAATACCGACGGCCGGGGGAGAGCTTTTGCCAATGGCAACAGTGTGAGCTATGGCGGCAGTAATGATTACGCAGCTACACTCAAATACACCTTCAGTGCAGCGAGCTGGCGCGCGTCTATAGCTTACGAACATTATAACGACGGCCTGCAATTGCGAGGCATCGATGCAGGTGACGACACTCTTGCCGCCACGATGGAATACACATGGTAGAGCCAGCCCGAACGGATTTCTTGTTTAATGGCCCAATGCGAAAAAACGCACTACGACCCAGCGATTAAAAAAATTAATGATTAAAATGACATCACTGAAAACTATCGCCACTTTGTTCCTTGTGCTTGCCTACTCGGCAGGCGCTATCGCTCAGAGCCTGAGCCCCGAGCAAATTGCTCGCTTCAGCTCGATGAGCCCTTCGGATCAGCAGCGTTTGGCAAAACAGTATGGAGTTGATATTCCGCAGAGTCGTGGCGGGCAGCAACAAAGCAAAGAGCTACCCCAAACGATTGAAAAGCCTGCTGCTGGTGAAGTCCGCAAATACGAGCCAAAAAAACAACGTGATGACGATGAGTTGCGGCTGTTTGGTTACGATGTTTTCGCGGGCCAGCCTACCTCTTTTACCCCTATAGCCGATTTGCCAGTACCCAGCGATTACATCGTGGGCCCGGGCGATGAGCTTAGTATTCAGCTCTACGGGAAAGAGAATGAACATTACCGCTTGCCGGTTGGTCGTGACGGCTACATCAATATGCCTAAGCTGGGGCCTATTTCAGTCGCAGGTAAAAGCTTTAAACAGGTGCGCGACGATTTAACCTTGCGCATTAAGAAGCAAATCATCGGCGCCGAAGCTGCTATTGCTATGGGCGAACTGCGTCTGATGCAGGTTTACGTATTGGGCGACGCGAACCGCCCTGGTGCGTATAACCTTTCATCACTTTCTACGGTGATACAGGCGCTTATCGCCGCCGGTGGCGTAGCGGAGACCGGCTCTTTGCGAAACATCGAAGTGCGCCGCGATAAGCAGCTTATCCAAAAAGTTGATTTGTACGATTTGCTGGTCAACGGCGACAATACCAGCGACGTGCGTCTGCGCAGTGGTGATGCGGTATTTATTCGTCCTGCAGGCAATCGCGTCCGGGTCGAAGGTGAAGTAGTTCGCGAAGCGATTTATGAGATCACGCCCAATACTGATTTAGCCGACATCATTCGTATCGCAGGAGGTCTAAAACCTACAGCGTTGCACAGCAATATCACCATCAAACGCCCAATCGATGCGGGCCTGAAAGTTATTACCCGTAACCTGAAGCAGTCCTCCAGCTTCGCTCTTCAGGCAGGCGATTCAGTGGCAGTGCATCCAAAGGCACAAAGCTATGCCGGCGCTGTAACGCTATCAGGTGCCTTTACCGAGGGTGGGCGTCGAGGCTTTGTGGATGGCATGCGTATTTCAGACGTGCTGGCGGCAGATGGTTTGCGCGATGACGCAGATACAGAGCTCGCCATGCTTGTAAGCTCGCAAAACGGCGAGCACACCCGAGTGCGCTATGTCGAATTGGGCAAGGTGCTCGCAAACCCGGCTCATCCGAGCAACTTCAAACTAAACGAATACGACGAGTTGATCGTATTGCCCGGTACGGGCTTTTTGCGTTGCGCCGCTGATGATCTCTATGGTGAGAAACAGAGAGAAGTTGATGAGCAGGCTATTGAAAATGTGCTGAGCCGCATCGCTGCTAAACAAGAAGAGCTGATGATTTCGACTCAGCCTGGACAAACAGCGTCAAAAAATATAGATATGGCGCAGGAGCTGGCGCGCCAGCAACAATACGCGCAACTGCAAAAAGAAAAGCTTGCGCTCAAGCGCGTACATTGCGGGCTGCGTGCAAATTACAACCCAGGGCTGGCCTTTCAGCGTGATATAGCACAATCACAAAAAGAAGGCTCCACTCGCCTGACTGAGTTACGAGACGAAGCGCTTGCGCTTATCAATGCGGAGCGTAAAGCGCTACTGGCACCTTTGCTCACCAAATTGCGAGTGCAGGCAAATGGCCGCGAGTTCCAGCACATTGTGGAAATACGGGGTGAAGTAAAGTTTCCCGCTATTTATCCTTATGCACAGGCCATGACTGTCGATGCGCTTCTGCGGCTGGCCGGAGGTACAAAAGAAAGTACCTACCAGCAACAAATGGAGCTGACTCGCGTGCACCGAGACAGCGGGCGCCTGCAGTTGCTGCATTCCAAAATCACTGCTGATAATGAAGCGTTGATGCAAACAGAGCTCCAGCCACGTGATCGGATCAATGTGTTTCAGCACCCGGACTGGCGCAATGATCTGACCGTAGAGCTTGCCGGTGAAGTGCGCTTTCCCGGCCGCTACGCAATTCAGCGGGGCGATACCTTAATTGACGTAATCGAACGCGCTGGCGGCCTGACAGAATTCGCGTTTCCGAGTGGCGCCATCCTATCCCGCGCAAGCCTCAAAGAAAAAGAGGCAAAAGAACTGCTTCGCCTGCGGGAAAGCCTTAAGCAGGAAGTGGCCAGCATGTCGCTGCAAAAGAGTACGCCCACCTCAGGCTTGGGTGTATCACCGGTAGAAGCACTCAGCGCCGTAGAGGCACTAAGCGAGATTGAAGCTCTGGGCCGCCTGGTTATAGATTTATCATCTGCACTGGAAAATAAAGGCGCCAACAATGTCAGGCTTGATAATAATGATTATCTCTATATTCCTCCTCACAGCGATACCGTAACCGTGGTTGGCGAAGTGCAATACCCCTCAAGCCATGTATTTGAAGAAGGCCTTTCATACAAAGATTACCTGGCCAAGGCGGGTGGAATACGCGCACGAGCGGACAAAGAACGAATTTATGTAATTCGAGCGAATGGCGAGGTGGCAGTGCCGAAAAACAGTTGGTTCGGTACGAAAATCCAAGAGGGCGATACAGTTGTTGTGCCGATTGATGCGCAATACACAGATAAGCTGAGCTTGTTTGGTAGCGTAACGCAGATTCTTTATCAGCTTGGTATTGCTTATGATGTTATTCGAGATTAGCGACGGGCGGAATATAGCATGAGCGAAGATCAAAACTCTAAAGTTTCGCCGTCGCAGTTCCAGCACCCTGGGTACTACGACGATGAAATAGACCTGCTCGAACTATTTAACACCCTGTGGCAAGCCAAATGGCAGATCCTAGGTGGTGGTTTAACGGCAGCAGCGCTTGTGGCTATTTATTCTCTCTTTTTGCCTAATGAATACCAGGCTAGTGCCTTGCTCTCTCCGGCGCAGGAAAATCAGTCCGGGCGCTCCTCCCAGCTAAGTGGCTTGGCAGGACTGGCAGGTATTAGTTTGTCCGGCGGAAGCAAGGTCGACCCTATCCAGGTTGCGGTGGAGACGCTGCAGTCGCGCAAGTTTCTAATTGATTTCGTCAAACGCAGAGAGATGGCGCCGGAATTAATAGCGGCCAGCGGATACGACCGCGAACAAAACCGTTGGGAATACGATAGTAGCCGATTTAATACACAAACGCGTAAATGGCTTGAAGACGAGGCGCCGAACGACTGGGAAATATATCAAGCTCTGCGCGACACGCTCTCGGTAAACTTTGATGATCGCAAGGGCTTAGTAACTGTCCGTTTGGCATCGTATTCGCCTGCAGCCGCCAGCGAATGGCTCACCGTGATGATTGAAGACCTGAATCGTCATCTAATGGAAAAAGAAGTCACCGAAGCAGAGCGTAGCATCGCCTACCTTCAGCAAAAACTGCAGGAAACCGCGCTGACCGAGATGCGAGAGGTCTTTTACCAATTAATTGAACAGCAAACTCGCACAATTATGCTAGCTCGCGCCAAGCCGGAATATGCGCTTGCCACCATAGATCCCGCCCTAGAGCCTCGAGACAAAGCCAGCCCTAAGCGGGCGTTAATGGTAGTGATTGCCGGTATGTTGGGTGCCATGGTTGTGGTAATGGTCACTTTCATTCGCCAGTGGATAGCAAACCGAGCTCAAGCAGAAGTGGCTGAGCCGAGACGCTGAAGGTGGGCATCGGAAAATTCGGCAATGAAGCCCAAAAGCAGCGGGTCGGAAACGAGAAACATAACTTTATGAATTATCTAATCACGGGCGCCGCCGGCTTTATTGGATTCCACGTCGCCAAAACCTTGCTGCAACGCGGCCACCGCGTTGTCGGCTTCGATGTCGTCAACGATTACTACGATACCGATATCAAGGAAGCGCGCCTTAAACTGTTGGAGCAAGAGGCAGACAGCGGAATCGGAGAGTTTACTTTTATTCGCGCCAATCTGGCTGACCGGCAGGCAGTTGTGCAATGTTTTGCCAATCACACGTTCGACCGTGTTATCCATCTCGCAGCTCAGGCGGGCGTGCGCTATTCCCTAGAAAACCCTCACGCCTACGTTGAAAGCAATATTGTTGCCTTCACCAACATAATCGAATCGTGCCGTTATGCCAAAACGCCACATTTAACCTACGCGAGCACGAGCAGCGTTTATGGCGCCAACACCGATATGCCATTTTCCGAGCATCGAGGTGCAGACCATCCTCTCCAATTTTACGCGGCCACCAAGCGCGCCAATGAATTGATGGCGCACGCATATAGCCATTTGTATAGATTGCCCACCACGGGTCTGCGCTTTTTTACGGTTTACGGCCCTTGGGGTCGGCCGGATATGGCTCTGTTTCTCTTTACCAAAAACATTCTTGCGGGCCAGCCTATTAAAGTATTTAACCGCGGCAACCACACCCGCGACTTCACTTACGTCTCCGATATCGCCGAAGGGGTAATCCGCGCCAGTGATGAGATCGCCCAGCCCAACCCAGTCTGGGATAGTAGCAATCCCGACCCGGCCACCAGCAACGCGCCATACCGGATCTTCAATATTGGTAATAACAACCCGGTTAAACTGACTGAGTACATAGAAGCCATAGAAGCCGTCACCGGAAAAAAAGCTATCAGAGAACTGCTGCCCCTACAGCCTGGAGATGTGCCCGACACTTTTGCTGACGTCAGCGAACTCGAAACCCAGGTTGGCTACAAGCCAGCAACTCCGGTAGAGCAGGGCGTAGCCAATTTTGTAGCTTGGTATCGCAAATATTACAGTGTTTGAGTTATAGAAAATGAACCTAACAATCTTTGGAACTGGTTACGTCGGCTTGGTACAAGGTGCCGCACTTGCAGAAGTTGGCCATCACGTCATTTGCGTAGACATCGATGAGGACAAAATCGAGCATCTCAACAAAGGCCAAATTCCGATCTACGAGCCGGGTTTGGAAACCTTGGTTCGTGAAAATTGTGCCGCCGGTCGTTTGGAATTCACCACTGACGCTGGAAAAGCTGTTGCCCATGCCGAGCTGCAATTTATTGCGGTTGGCACACCGCCTGATGAAGATGGCTCGGCGGACATGCAATATGTCTTGGCTGTGGCTGAAACTATTGCTTCTCGTATGAGCGATAAACGCATTGTTGTTACCAAATCCACCGTACCGGTGGGCACCGCTGACCAGATCCAGCAACGTATACGCCAGGTCTTGGCTAAGCGAAATCGGGAAGATATAGAAGTAGATGTTGTTTCCAACCCGGAGTTTCTGAAAGAAGGCAACGCGGTTGCAGACTGCATGAAACCCGACCGTATTATCATTGGCGCCGACAGCGACCATGCAGCCAATTTGCTGCGGGAACTATACGCTCCCTTTAATCGCAGCCACGATAAAATAATACAAATGGACGTGCGCAGCGCCGAACTCACCAAATACGCCGCGAATGGAATTCTGGCGACAAAAATCAGCTTTATGAACGAAATGGCATCCTTGGCAGATCGTCTGGGCGCCGACATCGAAATGGTCCGCAGAGGCATTGGCAGCGACCCCCGCATTGGCTACCAATTTATTTACCCTGGCGCGGGCTACGGTGGCTCGTGTTTTCCGAAAGACGTACGCGCACTTATTTCCACCGCGAAGAGCGTTGATTTCGAACCTCACGTTTTGATAGCCGTCGAAGCCCGTAATGAAGAACAGAAAAAAAACCTGTTCCAAAAAATACAGCAACATTACAACGGTCAGCTTGCTGGAAAAACCTTCGCCATCTGGGGCCTCGCCTTCAAGCCCAATACGGATGATATGCGCGAAGCCCCCAGTCGTGTACTAATGGAAGCTCTGTGGCAGGCAGGCGCCTGTGTCCAAGCCTTCGACCCGGAAGCCATGGAAGAAGCCCAGCGCCTTTACGGTAACCGTCAGGATCTCACCCTCTGTGGCACCAAAGAAGCCGCGCTGCGTGGCGCCGACGCGCTGATCATCATAACCGAATGGCAGGTCTTCAGGGCACCCAACTTCAGCCTGCTTAAAAGCGAACTTCGAGAGCCGTTGATCTTCGATGGCCGAAACCTTTATGAGCCAGTTCGCATGGCCAAATCCGGGTTCACCTACTACACCATGGGCCGACCATTTATAACCTTGAAATCTGATCTATGCACCTAAAACTAGAAAATGCGAGAATTGGCGTCATTGGCCTGGGCTATGTTGGTCTCCCATTGGCCGTAGAATTCGCTAAAAAATATCCTGTTATTGGTTTTGATCTAAACCCAAAACGAATAACTGCACTGAGCGCAGGCCGCGATGAAACTCTGGAAGTTGAAGAAGAAGAGCTTGCTGCCGCGGTGCAGCTGCAATTCAGTAGTGATCCGGCTTGCCTAGCGACTTGTAATATTTATATCGTCACCGTGCCAACCCCGATTGACGAACACCGTTGCCCAGACCTGATGCCGCTGATTAAGGCAAGCGAGACAATAGGTAAGGTCCTAAAACCAAAGGACATTGTCATTTACGAGTCTACTGTCTATCCCGGCTGCACTGAAGACGACTGCGTACCAGTGTTAGAAGAGAATTCGGGCCTAAAATATATAAACTCCGTAGCTGCGGCGGGTGAGGAGGACTGGGGAAAGGTTGGATTCTTTTGTGGGTACAGTCCTGAGCGGATCAATCCTGGAGATAAGCAGCATCGTGTTGCTGACATCGTTAAAGTCACCTCAGGCTCAACGCCAGAGGTGGCAGAAATTATCGACCAGCTCTATAAAAGTATAATTACAGCAGGTACCCACAAGGCATCTTCAATCCGAGTGGCCGAAGCCGCCAAAGTCATTGAAAACACACAGCGGGACCTCAATATCGCCCTGGTGAATGAGTTGGCCATGATATTCAACCTTATAGGCATCGATACTGAACAAGTATTGCAGGCGGCCGGAACCAAGTGGAACTTTCTGCCGTTTCGTCCCGGACTAGTGGGGGGACACTGCATTGGCGTAGATCCTTATTACTTAACCCACAAAGCCCAATCTATAGGCTACAACCCTGAAGTAATTCTTTCTGGTCGGCGCGTAAACGATGGTATGGGCCGATTTGTTGCAAGTTCATTGGTTAAGGCTATGCTCGACAAATGTATTCAGGTTAACGGAGCGAAGGTTCTGATTATGGGGCTAGCTTTTAAGGAGAATTGTCCTGACTTGCGGAACACGCGTGTGGTTGACGTGATCCGGGAGCTGGAGGACTATAATTTGCATGTGGATGTAGTTGACCCGTGGGTAGATATTGCTGAGGCCGAGCGAGAATACGGACTTGACCTCATTGCCGCGCCACAAACCGCTAGTTACGACGGTATAATTCTTGCGGTGGCGCATGACCAATTTAGGGCTATGGGCGTGGAGTCTCTGCGTTCATTTGGTAAGTCTCAGCATGTGCTATATGACCTGAAGTATTTATTGTCTCCCGAAGATAGTGATCTACGGTTGTGAGTAATCGCTGATCTGAGGCTTTTTGGGGTAGCGGCACTCGTACGCAATACAGCAGGATTCATTGTTATATTTCAACAGCCCTAAATATTGAATGCAATCTGTTCAGATGTGATTGATATGAGCTAGAGGAGGTTGTTGTCTGAAGCTCACAAGATGTTGTCTAGTGCATCTGAAAAATAACAATCACCAATACGTCGACGCGTTGCTGTATGCGGGATTTCTTAGTAATGAACAAAGTCGCGCTCTACGTGACTGGCGCTGTAAGTAATAGAACCTTTTTTTTGTGAGTCTTAGCCATGAGAAAACTTATTTATTTAGTTGCCGGCGCACGACCTAATTTCATGAAGATTGCGCCTATCATTCGCGAACTGAATAAGTGGTCTGACAGAATTTATTTTCAGCTAATTCATACCGGACAACATTACGATCACGATATGAGCGAGGTGTTCTTTATAGAGCTTGGTGTGCCCCCGCCCGACCACCATCTAGAATGCGGGGGCGGCAGTCACGCTGAGCAAACAGCAAAAATTATGCTCGCCTTTGAGCAGGTCTGTTTGCAGCAGCGCCCCGATTGTGTGTTGGTAGTTGGCGATGTTAACTCCACACTGGCGTGTTCTATTGTTGCCAAAAAGCTACAAGTCCCAGTCGCCCACGTGGAAGCGGGGTTACGTAGTGGCGACATCGCGATGCCGGAGGAAATTAATCGTTTGGTTACCGATAGCATTAGCGATTGGTTCTTCTGTACAGAGCGCGCAGGCGTAGAGAACCTAGTTCGCGAAGGAAAGCCATCAAAGGAGGTATTTCATGTCGGAAACGTTATGGTGGATAATTTGCTCTATCAAAAGCAAAAGCTCGACATAATGCCACCAAACGCGTTTTCGACTAGCGTGCACAAAAGTCGTCTGGGTCGTTATGGAGTAGTAACGCTCCATCGACCGTCGAATGTGGACAATAGTCAAGAACTGCTAAATATCGTTATGGCTCTCAACGCAATTGCACAAAATATTCCTTTAGTGTTTACGGTGCATCCGCGCACGGGGAATAAGCTCAAAAATTTGCAAACAGAACTCTCAAAGAATATTACCATTCTGGGGCCGCAGCCATATATGGAGTTTTTAAACTTGTGGAAGGATGCCGCAGTGGTGCTTACGGATAGCGGCGGACTACAAGAGGAAACGACTGCGTTGGGTGTGCCCTGTCTTACGCTGCGGCATAACACTGAGCGTCCCATAACTGTGGAACAAGGCACAAATACTCTGGTGGGCACAGATCCTGTTAGTATTATGCAGGCTACGTTAGCTGTGCTGGAGCGGCCAACTAAGCGAGGTATGAAGCCTGCACTCTGGGACGGCAAAGCAGCGGAGCGTATTGTTAGCCAATTGAGTATTTGCCTTGAATAGTAAAGGACAGATAGTACATTTTTTGGGCTGGGATAAGAAATTTGTACCGCAATTTATTGATTTTGTACAGGAGAGTTATGGCACCGACCAGCATTTGTTCTTGATATATGGGGCGGTTCGTGATGGAGAGTTGCCGGAAGGGATGGGCAGTATTTATCACTACTACCCCAGCCTTTTGAAGGCTGCAGCGGGTCTTCTGAAGCAATTGCGACAGGCCAGAAAGGTCATTCTCCATGGTCTATTTAGCGCACATTTGTATTATTTATTGGCGCTGCAGCCTTGGGTGCTTAGGAAATGTTATTGGGTGATTTGGGGTGGGGATCTCTACGTCCACAATGTGCAGAATAAAGACTGGCGCTGGTACAAAAATGAATGGATTCGAAGGTTTGTCATCCCTCGTCTTGGTCACGTCATAACTCATTTTAAGGGTGATTACGAGCTTGCTAAGCATTGGTACGGTGCAAGGGGAGAGTTGCATAAATGCTTCATGTATACCAGCAATATATTTGCAGATTGCAGCGTTGTCGCCGAGTCGTACGATGGTACCAATATATTATTGGGTAACTCTGCATCGCAAACTAATAATCACATCGATGCGCTTGAGAAGTTGCGCCCATTTGCTGGTGAGAACATAAAGATACACTGCCCTCTGTCATATGGAGATCCAGGCTATGCTGATCGTGTGGCTCAGGTTGGTAAGGCTATGTTCGGAGGAAAATTTATCGCCCTTCGGGAGTTTATGCCGTTTGAGCGGTATATAGAATTTTTGGCAGGTATCGATATCGCTATATTTAACCATGATCGGCAGCAGGGTGTCGGGAATACAATTACCCTTCTAGGGCAAGGGGTAAAGGTTTATATGAAGAAAAGCATAACTACTAGGTCGACAATGGATGAGCTTGGAATAAAGGTTTTTGACTTATCTGAGATTAACCTAGATCCAATAAGCGATTATGTGAAAAAAAACAATAAAGATGCAGTAAAACGCGAATTTTCAGAAGAAAATCTACGTATTCAATTGCGGGCAATTTTTGAATGACTTTATTTTTGGGGCTTGAGCTATCTTTATGAGTGTCCCGGCTTTGGGTGCTCATTCAAAGTGCTCACATATGCACTGTTCAATTAAATTTAAATTCAAAGCGAATAGACAATGAAGCGGGTGATGATAGTTGGCGGCGGAGAGTGGCAGGTCCCAATAATAAAAAAAGCAAAAGCAGAGGGGTTGTTTGTGGTTAATTCGAATCTTTTGCATGCTTCTCCGGGATTTAGTTACTCAGATGTCGGCTTGGTGGCCGATATTTTAGATGTAGAAAAAAACATCCAAATTGCGCAGCAATATAAAGTTGACGCAGTTATAACTGATCAGAGTGATATTGCAGTTAAAACAGTCGCAGAAATTGCGGAGCGAATCGGTTTGCCAGGGATTGGTAGCAAACTAGCTTCACTATTTACAAACAAGTATCTAATGAGGGAGCTCTTGTTCAAGCATGGGTTTCCAACGCCATCCTACAAGATATGCAAGACGCTGTCCGATGTGTATGACTTCACACAGGTATACGGGTTTCCTGTGGTTATAAAGCCGCCGGCGAATCAGTCGAGCAGGGGGGTTATAAAAGTTGTTTCGAACATGGAAATGGAAGGTGCCTATGAGGCCGCACTTCAGCATAGTCATAGTGGCGAGGTTCTTATAGAAGAATTCATAGGAGGCACGGAGATTACGGTTGACGGAATAAAGTTAAATTCCGGCCGCCACTATTGTTTGGCGGCGTCAATTAAAGAGCACTATAAACATAACGAAATGGTAGCTAAAAGATTATTTTTCAGTCACGACCATTTAGAACTCGATTATGAGAGATTGTATCAGCAGCATAATCGATTGATAGATTCAATGGGGCTGCCTTTTGGCATCACTCACGCGGAATACAAATATTATAAAGGCGAGTTTTTCCTAATTGAAGTCGCTGCGAGGGGGGGAGGCACGAAGTTATCTTCGGATATTGTTCCTCTTATGAGTGGTGTGGATAGTAACAAGCTTCTAATTAAAATGGCCCTTGGAGAGCAGGTGGACGCAATATTTCCAAGGCTCGAGCCTTTGGTGTCAGCATTAGAGTTCATGGAGTTTGAGCCGGGGCGCATAAAGAGCATATCGGGATTGCAGAAAGCTAGGTCAATTAGCGGCGTAGTTGATGTGGGGCTTAGCGTAAAAGTGGGGGACAATGTGCGTGCGGCGGAAGATGATCGTTCTAGGCATGGCTATTTCATCGCTTTTGCTCGCAGCGCCTCAGCCTTGAGAGATCTTCTTGACTTAGTGCATAAAACAGTGAAGGTTTCTTATGAATGAAGTTCCTATATTTGATAGTTTGACACACCCAATGCCAAGTGGCGGCTGGATTCGAGTACAGGAGGAGGGTTCGAATTTTATTGAATCTCTATTAGATGATATGGCATTGCACAACATAAAATGGGCATTTGCGGTTGGCATGGGCAAGGCGATAGGCGGTTATAGAGAAGACGATTATGCAGCATTCGTGCGGTCCCGTTCAAATAATTTATACCCTGTTGCATTCGTTGAGTTCGATGGGCTTAAAAATAATGCGGCAGTCAGAGAGTATATTCGGAAGTTGAAGCGGCTTGGGTATGTGGGGATAAAAATTCATCCGCGGTTGTCGGGAATTCGACTATCCAACGCCATTCTCCCGGCCTTGATAAAAGAAGCAAATAACCATGATCTAGTTGTTCTTTTATGTACATATTTCTGGGATGCCAATGAAAGTAGTTACTCAAACTCTCCAGAAGGTTTGCATCTTTTGCTATGTGAAGTGCCAAGTGAAAAAATTGTTCTCCTGCATGGGGGGGGCGTGAGGCTGCTTGAAGTTATGGAAATTGCGAGGCAATTTAAAAATACAATGCTGGACCTTTCCTTTACTCTTTGCAAGTATGAGGGGAGTTCGCTGGATATGGATATTCGATATCTATTCGAGAATTTTGATCGCAGAATTTGTATTGGTTCGGATAGTCCAGAGATAGATTTGGGCTATTTCAGGCAGCGATTTGAAAGTTTGGTTGATGGGTTGCATGAAGAAAAGATACACAATATTGCTTATTGTAATCTACAAAAGTATACGGGTTTGGGTGCATGAAAATAGTTTTCCCGAAAGCAGATAAGTTCAACACCATTGAAAGGTATTCTTCGCGATATAGGGTGCATGGGTATTCTGAAAAGTCTTTGGGTTGGGATAAAGGGAAGCAGGAAGTTCGTTTTGACGTTTTAACTTCGCAATATGATTTTACGGGTAAAAGTGTTTTAGATATCGGGTGCGGTTTTGGGGACCTCAATAAAACCCTAAAAAGAAAATATTCAAATACTTACTCATACCTGGGTGTAGACATAGTACCTGATCTTATTTGTGAGGCGAAAACACATTACGAGAGCAATAAAATTTCTTTTATTGTAGGTGATTTCCTCTCGTTGGACTTCGGTGAGAGATGTGATTATGTAATCGCATCGGGCGTATTTAATTACAAGCTAAGTGCTGCGAACAACTATGAAATTATTGATGCAGCAATAGAAAAAGCTCTTTCGTTGTGTCGTGATGGCATTGCTTTCGATTTTCTGTCCGATAAGGTTGATTACCGATTGGAGCATACATTTCACAGTGCTCCGGAAAAAATACTGGAGATCGCGTATAAGTATTCACGGAATATAGTGCTTCGCAATGACTATATGCCATTCGAGTTTTCTATTTTTATATTTAAGGACGACTCGTTTTCGGCAAGTAATACTTTGTTTAATAAATATAATCAGCATGCTTAATATCGCAGAGGTTTGGGGTTGGAGATTCGTGAGGTTCCTATGACATACGCAGATAAAATATTAAATTTTTGTATTGAGAATCGCGTGTCAACGACCGAAGTGGCTGATGCATTGGGTAAAAGTGGTGTGCTTCCTGGCGTCCTTCCGGTCAATAACGGGCAGTATCGGGCTGGGCCAGTCAGGCTAATCTTCACGGCAAATGAGTCAAATTACAACGTCCATGAAGAAATTCGGGATGTAGAAAAAGGAGAGGTTGTCATCATCTTGTCGCATAAATGTGACGGCAGAGGTGTTATAGGTGATTTAGTTTCTAAGTATGCCTTGCTGTACAAAGGGGCTGCTGCAATTGTAGTTCAAGGTAAGGTCAGAGACGCGGCGGCTCTTCGTCGAAGTGGTTACGCCGTTTGGTCTGAGGGAGTGACGCCTCTGGGTTGCTTCAATACCCCGGGTGCTCCGTATCCAAAAGTAATGGAAATGGAAATGAGACAATATTATGCCGGAGGAGTTGCAGTTTGTGATGACGGTGGTGTAACGGTAATACCCAAAAGCCGATTAAATGAAGAGACATTGAGCCGTCTTCATCGGATAGAAATGCAGGAGGATATTTGGTTTTTTTGCTTGGATACTCTGAAGTGGGATACAAAGAAAATCGTATGTGACAAAGCATACTTGACAGAGAATAGTCTACTTTCCAGTGTGCATATTGATCAGCTAGCGGAGCTTTCTCGGCCTCTTGATGGCAAAAAAAAGTAAAAGCGGTTTCTAAGTCTATGGTGATATTTTATTCGCTTGGGTTTCTTTGAGCGGATCTCGGTTTTAGCCGTCATGTGGGTTCTTTATTGCAAGAGCGATGAACTTTTCTGCTAACTTGTTGTTTGGCCTTTCATAGCAATGGCGGCAATGATGAATAATGCGTGAGTTGAGAGACGATTTACCGAGGGGCAGATCCTTACCATCCTGGAGAGCGTGAAACCGGGGTTCCGGTTAAGGATATCTACTCAAATGTGAGTTCTTAAAAGCCAGGTGGTCAGGCGTAAAAGTTGTTGGAGTATGTGTGGGGTCGTGGCAATCCAGCGTATGAAACAGCTTGAAAAGGAAAGCGCTATGCTCAAGTGCCTACTGGGGAAATCCAAGCTGGGTGCGGAGGCGCAAAAGGGGTCCTGAATCGAAAGTACTGGCGCAGAGAATAAACGTGAGATTCTTAAGGTCCGGTTGTAGAAAACCGTATTATCTCTGGCTGCATCTTCAGTGCAGATTGGTGGGTGCATCACGCTCGACCATGGCATAAAAATCACATGAGCGCACTGATGCTAGATTAATACGCGCGCGATTGGCCAAATTGTCTGGCAAGCGTCGTCCTTCAGCTTCGGCAGGCTGTATATCGTGTTAAGTGGCTAAGGCCTGCATGTTTACCCAGGTTTGGAGATTTTATAGTGAGTCAGGCTTCACTGTGAAAAACGGCGAGCGACGCAAGGTATTGCTCTTTAGCGTCATTCCCTGGGAGTACCGGAAGTTCCACTTGAGGTATGGTGGATTGATCGTGATGTATGCCCCGTTTTATGGGGTTAACTAAAATACTGATGGTCGTCAATAATCGTACGTAAGACTCGCTGGTTCTTTCGTCAGCGAGGGGGAGCGCTGACCCTATTGCGATTGCTCTGAATAAGGTGGTGTATTCAGTAGCTATTCTACCTAAATCAGAGCGGATCGAAGCTTCAACTTAGCAGTTTAGCGTTGTACTGTGGATTTATAAGAATGGTGTTGGGCTGCGCTTGATTCAGTCCGCTATCAATTCTCAGTGTCTTTCATAAATGGATTTTGTTGCGGGCGTGTAAAACATGTTTTCAAATCTTTCTAGAGTTAAGCAGTCCTATTCAGTGGCCTTTTCAGATTATGTTCGCGAATGTGAAGAAAAGGGACGAAAAATTATTAAGATGCAGAGCGGCGACCCGGATTTTCCGACTCATCCAAATGTTATTAATGCCGCGCACGAAGCAATGCTAAATGGAGAAACCAAATATTGCGATAGTAGGGGCGCGCCAATATTGCGAGATGCTGTGCGTGTGAAACTTGAGAAAACCAACAAAATATGCGGTTTGAGTAATGACAACATATTAATCACGCATGGCGCTGTTCATGCTGTTGGTATGGCAATACGGGCGCTAGTTAATCCAGGGGATGAAGCTATTATTTTAGAGCCCTATTGGCGGGCTTATGAAATGAACATATTGTTAGCTGGGGGTATGCCTGTAATTCACAGGATGTCGCGAGAAAATAACTTCCAGATGGTTGCTGAAGACGTTATCGCCAAAATAACCAACCGAACCAAGGTGATTATAATCAATACGCCAAACAATCCATCGGGGGTCGTATACGCTCGTAATGAACTCCGGAAGCTCGCAGAGGCGGCTGCAGAAAAGTCAGTTTACGTCATATCAGACGAAGTTTACGAAGCAATTACTTTTCATTCCGCTAGTCACTATAGCATTTCTTCAGACCCGAAGGTTTTTGATTGGGTGGTATCTATCTTTAGTTTTTCAAAAACCTATGCAATGACAGGCTGGCGTATCGGCTATTTGGTTGGAAATAGTGCCGTAGTTAACGAGATACTTAAGCTTAGTCAGTTCTCTGTGACTAGTTTGTCCCCATTTTCACAGCGTGGTGCAATTACCGCGCTAACTGATGTGGATGTTTCAAGCTATGTTGAATTCATGAGGCGGCAATATCAAAAAAGAAGAGAGATGATTAGGAGGGCGGTAGATGGCACATTTCTAGAATCTGCCGTTCTAAGTCCGCAAGGAACGTTTTATGCATTGATTGACATTTCGCAATGGCACACATCTTCGTTGAGTTTGGCTAAGGAAATCCTTGATAAAACTGGTGTTGCTTTTACGCCGGGTATTGCTTTTGGCGACTCAATGGATGGTTACCTAAGAATGTGCTTCGCGGCACCTGAAGAATACATAGGGGCTGCAGTTTCAGCCCTACAATACTTAAAAGAAATCTAGGAGGATTTTGATGATCCCGTTTAACCGCCCTCCTCGTACTGGGAATGAGGAACAGTATGTGCTTGAAGCTATGCGGAGCGATAAAATATCAGGTGATGGTTATTACGGAGGAAAATGTAGCAATTGGTTTGAAAGTAATCTTGGCTGCACGAGAGCATTGTTGACGCCATCTTGCACCCATGCTCTAGAGATGGCTGCGCTTCTGATAGATGTTCAGCCAGGCGATGAGATCATAATGCCAAGCTATACATTCGTTAGCACCGCCAACGCGTTTGTGCTTCGTGGAGCTGAGATAGTATTTGTGGATATCTGTCCAGATACGATGAATATCGATGCAGAGTTGATAGAGCAGGCGATAACTCATAGGACTAAGGCTATCGTAGCCGTCCATTATGCCGGGGTTGGGTGCGATATGGCGAAAGTTAATTCGATTGCAGAAAGGCATGAGCTTTTCGTTATTGAAGATGCTGCACAGGGCATGATGGCTAGCTACGAGGGTAAGCCCCTGGGTACGTTGGGGCATCTGTCGGCGTTCAGTTTCCATGAAACCAAGAATATTACGAGCGGCGGGGAAGGCGGCTTGCTCATACTGAATGATCAACGGTTTGTGCAGGCAGCTGAAATAATTCGCGAGAAAGGTACGAATCGCAGTCAGTTTTTTCGGGGCATTGTGGATAAGTATACTTGGGTTGGTGCGGGCAGCAGCTATCTCCCCTCGGAGCTTCAAGCTGCATATCTGTGGGGGCAGTTGGAGTGTGCGAAGAGTGTTACGCAAGACCGGCTTGCGAGCTGGGAGGCTTACCGGTGTGGATTACAAGGTTTGGCGATGGCTGGCCATATCAGTTTGCCTTCTATCCCGGCGAACTGTCGACACAATGGCCATATGTTCTATGTCAAATGCAAGGACCTGGCAGAGCGATGTGCGCTAATTGAGCACTTAAAGAAAAATGACATATTGGCAGTTTTTCACTACATCCCGCTGCACTCATCACCGGCCGGCCAGGTGTTTTCTCGGTTTCATGGTGAGGATCGTTATACCACACAAGAAAGCGAGCGTTTGGTAAGACTGCCCATTTGGTACGGAATTGGGCCTGACGCTCTGGCTCGAGTTATTGATGCAGTAAAGTCTTTCTACTCATGAACATAAGCCAAGCCCATCCTAACCGCAAAGCCCACAATTGGCTGATTTACAAAATAAGCGACCATTGGTTAGAGCAATACACTTCTCTCTATCGGGGGAGTTTGTATGACTTCGGATGTGGCGAAATGCCCTACCGAGACTGGCTATTGGGTTATGCAAGCCAATACACCGGAGTTGACTGGGGTGACACGCTACATGAGCTGAAGGCTGATGTCGTCGCAGATCTAAATGCGCCTATACCGATTGGAAGCGAAGTGGCTGATACAGTGATTTCGCTCTCGGTAATGGAGCATCTGCGTGAGCCGCAAGTTTTTCTGACTGAGGCGCATCGTATCTTAAAACAAGAGGGAGCAATGATTCTGCAAGTACCCTTCATGTGGTGGGTGCATGAGGCACCGCACGATTACTACCGTTACACGGAGTATGGTTTGCGGTATATGTTCGAAAAAGCGGGGTTCGCAGACATCAGTGTGCATGCTCAATCCGGGTTTTGGACTATGTGGACGCTGAAATTCAACTATCAATCAGTGCGCTTAATCCGCGGGCCTTGGCTGGCGCGAAAGATTATAAATTTTTTATTGCGAGGTCTGTGGGCAGTCAATCAACGTATCGCCCCTCTTTTAGACAAACACTGGAAAACCGAGGGTGAGACGGTTGGATATTTTGTGGTGGCGTACAAGAGATGAGTCTGGCCGCCCGATCCTTCTCTGCGGGACAGTGGACAATCGCGTCTAACCTTGTGCGCGCGGCCTGCCAGTTAGCGCAGCTAGCCGTGCTAACCAGGTTTTTGTCTCCGCAGGACTATGGACTTATGGCTCTGGTGCTTGTTGTTGTTAGCTATGCTGCATTGTTTAGCGACATGGGGTTGAGTGCTGCCTTTGTGCATCGTCAGTCTATAACTCGCGAAGAGCGCAGTAGTCTATATTGGTTGAGTGTGCTTATAGGCGCTAGCTTGATGCTGCTGGTAATGGCAGCCAGCTCGCTGATAGCAGAATTTTTTAACGAGCCGGAGCTGGAAACACTGCTGATGCTCGTTGCCACCAATTTTTTGGTTGTGGCGCTTGGTCAGCAGTTGCGTACGGATGCGGAAAAGGCGCTCAATTTTCTGCCTGTTGCACTGATAGAAATTGTCTCGGCTGTGATTGCCTTGTTTGTTGGGGTGATTGCAGCTTGGTTGGGATGGGGCGTTTATGCATTGGTAGCTGCTGCCTTGGTAAGCGCTTGGTCCACTATGCTACTGTGCTGGACTTTTTTGGCCCGTGGTTGGCGTCCCCTTTGGCGCCTGCGCTGGGTCGAAGTCCGATGGTTCTTGCATTTTGGTGGAGGCATGGTAATGAATAGTATTATCAACCAGGTCAATGCTACGGTGGATGTGCTGCTAGGCGGACGATTGCTGGGCGCAGGGCAGCTCGGTATCTATAGTGTCCCTCGAAATCTTATTCTGCAGATGCAATCTATGGTCAACCCGATCTTTACCCGAGTGGGTTTTCCGGTGATTGCGTCTATTCAGCACGACATGGTTCGGGTGAGGCAGGTGTATCTCAAGATAATCAACCTATCGGCCACTATCAATGCGCCCATTTATGTGGCGGTGTCAGTATTTGCGCCAGAACTTGTGCGGTTATTGCTGGGAAGTGGTTTCCATGATTCCGCTCCTCTCCTGCGCGCTTTGGCGATTTGGGGGCTGCTGCGCTCATTCGGCAATCCTGTCGGTAGCCTTCTTTTTGGTCTTGGACGGGTGCGGTTAGCTTTGTCGTGGAATCTTGGTCTTTTGTGTGCTGTCCCGCTTGCACTTTGGTGGGGGACGCAGTTTGGTGCAATAGGTATGGCTTGGACTATGGCGGCTGTGATGGCCATCTTGTTTATACCTGGTTGGGTGCTGCTGGTACGGCCGGTTTGTGGCATCGGTTTGTGGGCGTATAGCAGTCAAATAGTCAGGCCGACTTTTTGCGCGATGCTTGCCGGTTCCTCGGCCTATTTGGCGGTCATTCCCATAGAGTCACCGCTGGTTCGAGTGTTTCTAGGCTTCAGTATGGGTTTGTGCGCTTATATTGCGCTAAGCTGGTTTTTGAATCGACAGTGCATTGAAACGGTGCTGTATGTTTTAAAGCAGCGTGATGTTACATTCGTCGTAGAATCGAATCGTTCATCATAACGGCTACGCGAAGGCTTGTCTCTACAATCTTTATTTGTTTGGTGTTGCAGGACCGCTTTGTTAAAGCGGTGTGCAGAGGTATTCAGCGGTTTTTGGTGGCGTGAGTTAGGGATTGAAAATCTTTCAATGAAAGCTAGAAAAAAGAAATATATATGGGTTTTCATTTTGCTTTTTACTGCGGCGTCCGTTAAGGCGTTGTGGTTTTCCGTTCAAATATATGTGCTTGATGATCGCGGCGGGTATCTTTATGAGGCTCATACTGATGAGCATTTTTATCATGAAGAAGCGGTATTAATAAGTCGATATATAAAAGAGCGTGGTGCTGGACCAGTCGGGGTGGTTAGGTATTTCCAAGACAATATAAGGTGGACGGTACACTGGGGTTACCCGGTATCTGCTGGGTATGTTTATAGCTTTTTGCGTGCGGAAAATGTAAATATATTGAGGGTCATAAATGTTCTGTTGTCGCTTGTTTCGGTAATTCTTGCTTACCTGCTCTCTCTTAGGATCGGTGTCGGTTACAAGTTCGGCTATCAGATGATGCTGATTTTAGCCGCTTGGCCGTTAAGCAATCTATTTGCGTCGACATCTCTAAAGGAAAGTTCTGTTATATTTTTAATGTTATCTTTAATTATTGTTGTTAATTCTATATTTCAATTTTTTGAGGCTGGGCGGGTTTCTATTGTAAGGCGGCTGAAGGTACTTTTCCTCGCGGTTTTTCTGATAGGTTCGTTATTCTTTTTTAGGGTTGTCTTAGCATTAGCAGTCCTAATATCTCTATCGATTTGCATTCTTTCTATTAAAAAAATTCGAGTGCAAAAGCTGATTTTTATGTTAAGTGTTATAGCGGCAATGTTTCTTGTGGCGCCAGGATTTTATGGTCTTGAGATAATTTTCGGGTCTGTCATAGGTGGATTAACGAACATTTCATTTGAGGCTTTTTATCAGTTCATGCGATTTTACGTCACGCCGCTTCCGGGGCAGGCGGTGGATGACTTTCGGGCGGTAGAGAACTTTACTTTTTTAGTAAAGGTTTTGGTTTGTGCAGTTGTTTTTGGTCTGTTTCTTTCTGAATTTCGTCGCGCGAGTGGGTCTATCAAATATACATTGTTGTTTGTTTATATTCTGGTTCTAACGATTCCGGCTGGATATGCATTATTTTTTAATGATGCTGGGGTTTCTTTGCGTACGCAGCTCCAGGTGTTTGTGTTAATGTGGATTCTATTTACTTATATAGTTCATGCGCGAATGTTTCGGGCATTTGTCGCTAACACCGTGCGAGGTGGTTGATTGAGTTTGAATACGGCTACATCTGTTCGTGACTGTGGCGGGTCAGGGTAGTTCGAGAGTTGTTAGTGCTAAGTGTTTAATAGTTGTCGTACGGTTAGTTCGGGTGGCGCGATAATAACTCTTGATGCTGAGCATAATTTTAAAGAAGTTGCGTTTCCAATTTGAGTGGGGCCTAGTTCAGGGGTTGTCTATGCGTGAAAATCAGGCCGTAAAGTATTTTATTCTTTACGGGGGTTATGACGAGCAGGTAATTAGAGGGCAGGTTGTTGGGCATTTGCTGGCGGCAAAAAAAAGAGGGCACAAGATTGAAGTGGTTTTTCTGCAACACGAAAGAGAAATTGGTCCGGCGAGGTTTAGGCATCTTGATGAGCTCGACATAGAATACAAGGTGATTGGCGCATCGCCGCCTAAAAACCTAGCTGGACAAGTGATCGATGGTTTCAGGGTATCAAAGTATATAGCCAATGTGGATCGAGCGAAGCAGCGAGGTGTGGTTATTCATGCGAGAGGCGAAGATGGCGCGGTTGCTGGCTCATATATAAAAATGTTTCTTTTGATGGGTGGTTTTAGGGTCAAGCTTATATTTGATTGGCGAGGCGATGCGTGGGAGGAGTTCAAGTATAGATATGAGTCGAGAGAAAAGAATACATTGACCCCAGTTTTGTATTTCTTAAAACATGCCGTAATAACACTTAAGAGGGCATTGTTGTTTGCGTTTTCTGACGCCTGTATTGCTGTTACGAACGTATTGGTTGAGAGATCTAGGATAAAAGCGTCATATCTCATGCCGGCATATGCTAGTCAAGACCTGTTCGCGAACGACGAAAGCGTCCGACTTCGAATGAGAAGTAAATTTGGCCTAAATGGGGCTGTAGTTTTTTGTTATGCTGGATCGATTCAGCCCTATCAGGAGCTAGAGCAAATGCTGGATTTTATGGTTTCTATGTTTAGGCGAGACGCTCGTGCTAGGTTTGTGGTTGTCACCAATGATCTTGGCAAAGCAGGCGCGGTGATCGAGGCCTTTGGTGGTGATTTTGAAGGCCGCATCCTCTTGGTAAGCGCAGCTCATGAAGAGGTCGGTGACTATTTATGTATGGCGGACGTTGCTCTTTTAATCAGGCGGCCTGCAGGTATTAACTACTACTCTTTTCCAACTAAGTTTATTGAATACCTGTACAGCGGGTTGCCGGTGGTAACCACAGAAGCAGTGCCAATTGTAGTTTCTTACATGAATGAACACTCTTGCGGCGCTGTCGTCAAGTATGGGGCTCTAGGAACTGGGATATCAGAATCTCAGTTGGCTCGGCTTCTGTCGATGGATAGGGGGCGTATTTCTAGGGAGGCAAAAGAGTATTTTTCTGACGAAGAGCGATTTAAAATATACAATCATTTGTACCAGCTTGCATAGAGTTAGGGCTCATGCAATAAGCTTTCGTTGATGTCGCAGATGCTCGGCATAAAATCGGCTAGTGGTGTTGTGGTGAAAAAGGTAAGGCGGGCTGGCCTATGTTGCGCGGCAGAGAATTTGCTTTGCAGCCGGCTTACTCTATAAGAGTCGAAATGATGGCTTAATGATAGGCATGCTATAACTGCACTGTGCCGTCTCAAAAGTTTGATGGGCGGCACATATGACTCTTCGGCTTCGGGGGGAAGCTGTCAGACAGTTCTTCGATTAGCGGGTTCAATTTCTGCGATTCTGTCCACTGGCTGGTAAGTGCTAGAGGAAGCTGTGGCAATAGTAGAGGTATTTTAGGGTGCCCAATGCGAATTCTTCATATAATTACAGGATTGTCTACGGGGGGGGCTGAGCGGGCTCTGTATAATCTTCTTTCTGGTGGTTTGTCCCAGCGTTTTGACTGTGCCGTATTATCCCTTGGGGGGGAGGGTAAATTCGGTGCGTTAATCCGCGATCTTGGGGTGCCGGTCGAGACGCTTCAAATGCAGGCCGGTCTGCCGGTGCTTTCGAGCATTTATAGGCTGCGGCAGCAGGTGAGACTATTCCGCCCCGACATTATTCAGGGCTGGATGTATCACGGCAATCTTGCGGCTAGCTTGGCCGTTTGGATGGCGCAAGGGCATCCAGCGCTAGTGTGGAACGTCCGTCACTGTCTCTATAGTCTCAGTAGCGAGAAACGGCTAACGCGAAAGGTTATTCGAGCCAATCGCGCGACATCGAGTTGCTCACAAACAATAATTTATAATAGCCAGCTGTCGCGTGAGCAGCACGAATCATTCGGCTTTGTCAGAGAGCGGGGGATGGTTATCCCAAATGGCTTCGATCTTGACTGTCAAAAACCTGACCTTAGCACGGGCGAAGTTGTCCGTCGTGAGTTAGGCTTGCCCGCCAAAGCCCTGGTGATCGGCCATGTGGCACGCTATCATCCAATGAAGGACCATGCTAATTTTCTGCGTGCCGCGGTCGACATGGCGCGCTGTGTGCCAGGGGTCAGGTTTCTTCTAGTTGGGCGTGAGGTGACCCCAGACAATCCGGTCTTGGCTGGGATTGTGCCGCGGGAATTAATGGCGCGCTTCACCTTCGCCGGAGAACGCGATGATGTGTACCGCTTGATGTCGTCGATGGATGTTTTCTGTGTCAGTTCGTGGTCAGAGGCTTTTCCCAACGTCCTTGGTGAGGCCATGGCCTGTGGAGTCCCTTGTGTTACAACAGATGTTGGCGATAGCGCTGCGATCGTCGGCGAGACGGGCCTGGTTGTGCCGCCTTCGGACAGCTCGGCGCTGGCGCAGGCCCTGACTGATATGGCCGAAAAGTCTTCGGGTCAGCGTCGCGCCCTTGGTGGCGCAGCTCGGGATCGGATTGCGGTGCATTACAGCCTTGAATCTATCGCCGTCAGATATGCGCAGCTCTATGAAGGATTGACAAGGTAGGAGCGCAGCGGGAGCCGAAAACAAACTTAGACGTAGGTAGATGTAATTAAAGGAGATTGGCGTGGGTGGAGTGAGCGCGGCTGGGGCAACGAAAGAGTCCCGCTTTGGGTTCGATGCGAACTTGGTAGTTTATCTGGCGTTGGTGGATGATGAGCGGATCCACCTTACTGCTCAGATCGCTACTCTGGATCGCCGCCACGACTGCAACGAGTACGTCTTCAGTGCGCGATCGAGTAGGCACTAGCACATGTGCGGTATTACTGGGTTTTGGGGTTCTACACCAGATGCTGCCATAGTTGAGCGGATGGCGCTCCGGATCAAATCCCGCGGACCGGATGACGCCGGTGTCTGGATAGATGCAGCGGCAGGGTTGGCACTTGCGCATCGGCGACTTTCAATTCTCGACTTGTCACCCGCTGGACATCAGCCGATGGTTTCGCCCTGTGGTCGATACGTGCTGGTTTATAATGGAGAGGTTTACAACCATCAGGATCTTCGGGAGGAGCTCGAAAGAGAAGGAGGTTCCTTTAACTGGCGAGGCCATTCCGACACAGAAACCCTGCTAGCAGCCCTGCGCCATTGGGGTGTGCGAGGGGCGCTGGAACGGGTCAACGGGATGTTTGCCTTTGCACTTTGGGATGTCACCCAGCGGACGCTGTTTCTGGCTCGAGACCGTATGGGGGAGAAGCCGCTATACTACGGACGGAGTGGTGGAGTCTTTCTCTTTGGTTCAGAACTTAAGGCGCTGACTGCGCACCCTGAGTGGAGAAGTGAGGTAGATCGTGACGCCTTGGCGCTGTATTTGCGCCATAGTTGCGTCCCATCCCCTTGGAGTATCTATCGAGGTATTGGCAAGCTATTGCCCGCTCATTTTGTAGCGATTCATGATGGGGGTAGGGCTGTGGGCGAGCCGGTTTGCTACTGGGATCTTGGTAGTGTGGCGGAGTCCGGCGCCTCGGCAAAAGCCAGCGAGCCGGAAGCGCTGGCGGACGAATTGGATGCGCTGTTGCGCGATTCGGTGGGGCGGCGCATGGCGGCCGATGTTCCGCTGGGGGCGTTTCTTTCTGGCGGATATGACTCGACTACGGTGGTTGCGCTAATGCAGGCCCAGAGCTCGCGGCCGGTGAAAACTTTCTCTATTGGATTCCATGAGGAGGGCTACAACGAAGCGAAGCATGCCAAAGCAGTTGCGCAGCATCTGGGCACTGAACACACCGAGTTGTACGTTAGTTCTGAGGCGGCAATGTCTGTTATACCCAATCTGCCTGACATTTATGATGAGCCCTTCTCGGACTCTTCCCAGATCCCAACCTATCTAGTAAGTGCCCTAGCGCGAAAAAGTGTGGTTATCAGTCTCTCGGGGGACGGTGGGGATGAGTTGTTTTATGGTTATGATCGCTACTTTAAGACCGAGCAAATATGGAGCAAACTGAGACGCCTCCCCCTGCCATTGCGCCAGTTTGGGGGCGGTCTTATATCCCACCTGCCAGGCCATGCGCTGGAAAAGGCGATGCCGCTTCTACCGACAAAATATCGCATTAGTCACCTCGCTGACCGCCTCCCCAAATTGGCTGAAATTTTGAGTCACACTAGCAGCTTGAGCTTTTATCGTGGGTTAGTCTCCCACGCGAAGCGTCCGGATAAAATCGTTTTGGGCGCGATAGAGCCAGATACAATTCTTAACCGCCCGGATCGCCTGCCTAACCTCCCAGGCCTGCGCGAGCGGATGATGTACTTGGATATGACTAGCTACCTACCAGACGACATTCTCACCAAGGTCGACCGCGCGAGTATGGCCGTGAGCCTAGAGACTCGAGTGCCTCTTTTGGACCATCGCTTAGTGGAATTCGCTTGGCGGGTTCCTACTGAGTACAAGTACCGAGACGGGCAGAGCAAATGGCTACTCCGCCAGGTGCTATATCGCTATGTCCCGCGTGACCTAATGGAGCGCCCCAAGATGGGTTTTGGTGTTCCTATCGAACATTGGTTGCGCGGTCCGCTTCGTGATTGGGCGGAAAGATTACTGGACGAAAAGCGGCTGCGCGAAGAGGGTTTTTTCGATCCTGTCCAGCTACGGCGTATGTGGGCAGAGCATCTGTGCGGTGCCCGGCGTTGGCACTATTTTTTGTGGAATGTGCTGATGTTTCAGGCCTGGCTAGAAGCTTCGATCTGAATAGGCCTTTAGCTGATGAAAAAACTGAGCAGCAGGATAAGGGTGAATTCAGCAGCGCCTGAAGTCTTAGCGAGAGGGATTATGAAAGAAAAGGTCCCATGGTGGATTAAATTGCTGGCGAAACTCACTCTTTCACGAGTGCCGATTGCCTACTCGTTTTGGCAGAGAATTGGGCTTTTTCGTCACGGCCAAATGGATGACTCTAATTATGCTATTCAAGTATTTGAGGAGCATATGAAACGCGCAGGATTGCGTGATTTAAGTGGCAAGACGCTTCTAGAGTTGGGGCCGGGTGATAGCGTAGCGACGGCCTTGCTCGCGTATTCACATGGAGCAAGGGCTATATTGCTTGATTCAGGCGATTTCGCTAGTCAGAGCCTAGAGTCGATAAACGTATTAAAAGAAGCGATCGCTGCAAAAGGGCTGCCGGTCCCTGACTTCGAGAAAGTTCAAAGCCGAGCAGATGTATTGCATGCTTGTGGAGCCACATATCTTTGTGAGGGATTGGCTTCGTTTGAAAACATAGAAAGCAACTCAGTAGACTTTATCTTTTCACAGGCGGTCCTGGAGCATATACCTGTGGCTCAATTCAGCTCTACCCAAGTTGAGAGTTTTAGGGTGCTAAAGGCCAGTGGTCTGGCAAGTCACGTTGTAGATTTAAAAGACCATCTCGGTGGATCGCTCAATAATTTGCGATTTAGCGAACGGTGTTGGGAGTCGAATTTTTTTACTCGCTCTGGTTTCTATACGAACAGAATCCGTTTTGACGACATAATTAAGGTCTTTGAAGCGTCGGGGTTCGATGTGGTTGAGAAAGACACTCGGGTTTGGTCTAAGTTGCCATTGCCAAAGAGCAAAATGGCGTTGCCGTTTCGGAATATGAGTTATGAAAATCTTTCGGTTCGGGGTTTTGATGTCGTGCTTAAGAAGTGTCGTCAATAAAATCAGCCTGAGCTGTTGTGAGTTGAAATGGCTGGAGCAATCTATGCTATCAAGTCTTATTTTGTTAGTCTGAGGCACTGAATGAACCGTACTAGGCCTCTGCGCTTACTTTTTGCAGTGAATGTTGACTGGTTTTTTATCTCGCATCGGCTGCCTATTGCCTTAGTGGCTCTAGAGCAGGGTTATGAAGTGCATATAGCCACGGAGCTGACCGATTACAAGAAGCTTCTTGAGGAGGCTGGTGTGGTAGTTCACGAGGTTCCTTTCGGGCGGGGCAGTTCAAACATGGTAGGGGCATTTCTTTCATTCATCAGAATCTGCGCTGTCATTAGGAAGGTGCGGCCAGATATTGTGCATCTTGTCACCATAAAGCCGGTTTTGCTTGGAGGGTTAGCAGCCCGCTTGTTACGTGTTCCTGCCAAGGTCTCTGCTATTTCCGGCTTGGGTTTTGTTTTTGTTAACAGAGGCTTCAGCTCGCTTGTTCGTAGAGTTCCGATAAGGTTTTTGTATGGTCTAGCTTTAAGGCACCCAAATGCCAGCATCGTTTTCCAGAATGATTCGGATCGGCAGAAAGTGGTGTCGATGGCGAGAATGGCACAGGAACAGGCGAGGATGATTCGCGGTTCCGGGGTTGATTTGAATCAGTTTTCAGCTCGGTCAACGCTAAATAATGAAGCCCCTGTCGTTATGATGGCAGCTCGATTGCTGAAAGATAAAGGCGTCACCGAATTTGTAGAGGCTGCTCGTTTGCTTGGCGAGAGTGGAGCGCGCTTTGTTCTTGTCGGCGATGTCGATCTCGGTAATCCCGCTAGCTTGAGTGCAAGTGATCTTGCAAAACTAAAGGTCGAAGGTGATGTGGAGGTCTGGGGCTATCAGGCTGACATGGCCAATGTATTGGCGCAGGCGTCAATATTTGTGTTGCCTTCGTACTATAGGGAAGGTCTGCCAAAAGTGCTACTTGAGGCCGCTGCTTGTGGTAAGCCTGTAATTACCACCGACGAGCCTGGTTGTCGTGATGCCGTTTTGCCAGGGACAAGCGGCTTACTTGTGCCTTCACGCAATGCATCTGCTCTTGCGGAAGCCATAAGGAAATTGTTAGCAGATCCTAAACAATCATTGGCGATGGGTGCTGCGGGTCGGAAGTGGGTTGAGGCGGAACATGATATCAATGTGGTTGTGGCCAAACATCTCGCGATATACGAAGAATTGCTGAATAAAATTGCGGAACGCTAAGTGCATTCTAAAGTAAATAGTGAGCGTGCAATCAGAGCCAGGCGTGTGGTGGTTATCGGTGCTAGCGGACAGGTGGGTAGTTTGCTGGTGCCGCGCTTGGTTGCGGCGGGTTGCGAGTTAATTTTAGTGGGTCGTGATTTAGGCCGTCTGCGTGATAGCTATCCCGGACAGTGTTGCCTAGATTTTCATAATTGGTTTGTTGAAGCTCAAGGTTTTGACGCTGCTATTAACCTGGCAGTTATCAACACCGCAAGTGATGAGTGTTGGGAAAGGTTTGAGTCTGTCAACGTGGAGCTGGCCGTTCATATTGCGGAACAGGCTGCGGAAGCAAAAATTTCTAGGCTCATTCAGGTGAGCAGTGTTCATGCTCTTGATGGGGCTAATGGCTCTGATTATGCGCGGAGCAAACGGCGTGCGAACGGGGTCTTGGAGCGCGTCAAAGGGATTGAGATCATCACGATGTATCTTTCCGCAGTCTGGGGTGATCGTTGGTCGGGAAATCTGGCCTTTCTAAATCGCATGCCCAGACCGTTGGCTCTAGTGCTGTTTGGCCCGTTGTCCGCGTTAAAGCCCACAGTGCATATCGATACGTTAGTGCAGGCTGTGGTTACGGCTGTGGCCGGTGAGTGTGATGCTCGGCAGGTTGTGGCTGATGAACGGGACTGCAACATCTGGTATCGAGTGAGTTGCGTTTTACGGGATTATGGTTTTGCTCTATCTGTAATGATATTTTTCTGGTGGGCGCTCTTGATTATCTGGCTGTGGGTGCGTATTGACAGTCCAGGCCCGGGTATCTTCGCTCAAGAACGCGTTGGCCACAAAGGCAAACCCTTCACGTGTTATAAATTCCGAACAATGAGTGCAGGAACCACCCAAGCAGGCACGCACGAGGTGTCAGCTGAAGCAGTGACCCCAGTTGGCGTTTTTCTCCGACGCACCAAACTCGATGAATTACCTCAAATTTGGAATATTCTCAAAGGCGAATTGCGACTCGTCGGTCCGCGGCCAGGGTTGCCTGTTCAAAAAGAGCTATACGCGGCTCGTGAGGTGCGCGGGGTGTTTTCCGTCAAGCCTGGTATCACGGGCTGGGCGCAGATTCACGATGTGGACATGAGCGACCCGGAACGCCTCGCGTGGT
>JBFJYH010000029.1:0-31814 GCA_041622675.1 Porticoccaceae bacterium | reverse complement strand
GGCCCTGTACTGAATGCTGAATTTACACATGCAATATTGGGCCTGATTCTAATCTTTAGCGCCGATTAATCATCTGCGCTAGGGCAATTCAATGTTGTGGAAGACCCGTTGTACGTCGTCCAACTCGTCGAGCATTTCTAAGAAGCGTTCAAACAGGGCGACATCATCGCCGCTCACTGAGCTGTAGTCGTGGGGGATAAATTGTATTTCGTCGACGTCAAAGTCAATCTCACCACAGTAATCTAGCAGGGTTTGTTTTGCTTTGAAGTAGTCATTGTTGGCGGTGAAGACAGATATTTTTCCGTCTTCATTTTCGATATCGCTGACGTCTACGTCGGCTTCCATCAGGGCTTCGAGAATGGCGTCTTCATCATCGAACTTGAAAACAAAAATGGCCAGGTGATCAAACATGTGGCTGACACTGCCCTGAGTGCCAATTTTACATTTTGTTTTAGTAAAGGCCTGGCGCACATCGCCGAAGGTACGGTTGGGGTTGTCGGTGAGGCATTCAATAATGGCTATACTGCCGCCGGGGCCGTAACCCTCATAGCGTGCGGGTGAAAAGTCTTCACCGGCACCGCCCTTGGCTTTTTCAATGGCCTTTTCAATAACGTGGCTGGGGACTTGATCTTTTTTAGCTCGGTCGATTAAGCCGCGCAGGGTTAAATTGCCGTCGGGGTCGGTGCCACCGGATTTAGCACTGACATAAATTTCGCGACCGTAGCGGCTATACACCTTGGCCTTCATATCAGAGGTTTTGGCCATCGATTCTTTGCGGTTCTGATACGCTCTGCCCATATCGCTACTACTCCCTATCCATCATCGTAAAACTAGCAATTTTACGGGTAAGCGGCTGTTGAGGGAAATATTACGGTTTTTTCAGTAGCTTTAACTGAAAACTAAGGCAGAGCAAGACCTATTGAAACACTCCACAGCCACAGCCACAGTAAAATCATGTCATAGAGCGACTGTGCAACCTTGCGGCCCCTCCCTACACAGCCTCCCCCGCTGAGTGGGCGCTTTATTATTCGTGGTTATGTGTAAGTGTCTAGCTCTGCTGTCTCACTACCCATACTAATTATTTAGGGTGGTGTATGTGTACTCACCATTGTGCTCATTCAGGAATAACTTCTGCACGCAGTACTTTATTTGCCACTAGCTGAGCGATTTCTTCCTCACTCATCCCCAGACGTTCGCGCAAGACACTTTCATTGTGCTCGCCCAAATAAGGTGCCTCAAGAGTCAAGCTGTCGGGAAATTCTGAAAAACGCAGTGGCATACCGGGAATTTGAAACTCTCCCAGACCACGGTCTGAAACAGTGCGCACCGTGCCGCGCTCAATAAGATGGGGATGGTTTATGGCCTCAGCGGGTGTTAACACGGGCGCCACTGGCACGTGAGCTGCTTCGAGAGCCTGCCGCGCGGCGTCGTCACTGGGCATGGAGACAATCCAGCCTTCTATCAGCTCAATTATTTCATCGATCCGCGCGGCCCGATCAGCATAGTTTGCATAGCGCTTATCATTAATTAAGTCACTACGACCCATTACCTCGCACAGTGACTGCCATTGCTTGGGGGACAGGGCAATAACAAACATGTAAGAGTCGCGCCCCTTAAAAATCCCATCCGGTGCAACGGCATAGTGGTGGCGGCCATTGCGCGTGGGTTGCGCCTCGCCGTTGGTATTGCTGTAGAGCTGAACATTAAAGTCGTGGCAATGAAAATAGCTATCGAGTAGCGAGCAATCTATAAACTGGCCTCCACCACCCTGGCCACGGTAAAACAAGGCGCCGTTAATCGCCGCCAATGCGTGCACCCCGGTATTCACATCACCCATAGAAATCATCGGCATCATTGGCGCGTCATTCGGATCACCAATCAAACTGGTGACGCCCGAATAGGCCTGCCCCATATAGTCAAAACCCGGTAAATGGGCGAGAGGCCCGGTTTGCCCAAAAGCAGAAATAGAACAATAAATTAACTCGGAATTAATTTCTTTTGCCACCTCCCAACCTAGACCCATATCGGCAATGACACCTGGGGTGAAATTCTCAATTAACACATCGGCCTGAGCAATGAGCTTTTTCAAAATACGGATTGATTCAGCCTCACGAATATCGAGACACAAGCTTTTTTTACCCCGGTTTTGCTGAACAAAATAAGCGCTTCGATCTTTTTCAATATAGGGAATGGTACGGCTCATATCGCCCAGAGGCGCAAGCTCAACCTTGATTATATCGGCACCCATTTCAGCCATTAAGCGGGTTGTCGTGGGGCCGGCAAGGGCATGAGTAAAGTCTAAAACCGTGCAATTTTTTAGAATATGTTTAACCGTCATATCACAATCCTTGAATGTCTAATTATTGTTGTGGAGCGTAGCAAGGCATTTAATGGTTAATTGTTTGTTGAGGCTCTGAGTAATACTGTTATCAACAATACGCGCCTATAAAAACATCATGTGCCACAAAAAGTAGCTAACACTTCTTCGTCCTCCCTTGGTGGCCGTGCAAATTCGGCATTTGCTGCGCAGTAGACAAAAGGTTTTGCCAGCACACCAACCAGTTGGTGAAAGCGCTTAAAATTATGATCGCGGGTCGCCTCATTTATGGCGGCCTCGATTTGATGATTGCGGGGAATAAACGCCGGGTTTTTATTGGCCATTAATTGATAGGCCAGAGCATGGTCAATATTTTCTTTTGCCAACATATCCAGCCACTCTTTCAACCAAGCCTGTAATGATTCAGGTAGAGGGTAAAGCTCGCCCAGCACATCATTCGCTCCTTGCGGGGCGAGTTGGTCCGTCAAGGCGCGAAAAGTCAGCGTGTAGTCACAGCCCTGCATGGCCATGATCTCTAAAAGCGAAGTCAACAATTGCCCAACACTTGCATTCGGTGTCGCGAAACCTAACTTGGCCGCCATCAGGCTTTGATATCTTTCAGTGAATATTGTTGAAAATTTATTCAGTGCCGTTTGTGCTTTTTGAATCGCCTCAGCCTCTTCTTCTGCCATTAACGGCAATAAAGCCTGGGCCAGCCAACTGAGGTTCCAGTGCGCAATTTCGGGCTGTCTGGCATAAGCATAGCGCCCGTGGGTATCGATAGAGCTGAATACTTTTTGTGGGTTATAGGCATCCATAAAGGCACAGGGGCCGTAATCGACGGTCTCGCCGCAGACCAGCATATTGTCGGTATTCATCACTCCATGAATAAAGCCAATAGCCATCCACTGGGCAATCAAGCGGGCCTGAGCCGCAATCACACGGTTGAGCAATTCGCTGTAAGGCTCACTGCTGTCGCCCGCCCGGGGATAGTGTCTGTCGATCACATAATCGGCCAGTGCTTTAACAGACTCGATATCGCCTTGTGCCGAAAAAAACTGGAAGGTGCCAATACGAATATGACTACTGGCGACACGGGTTAATATCCCGCCCGGTAGAAAAGATTCACGCACCACTTGTTCGCCTGTCGTTACCGCAGCCAGGGCGCGAGTAGTGGGCACGCCCAGGGCGGCCATCGCTTCGCTGACCAGATACTCGCGCAGTACCGGGCCGAGTGCCGAACGACCATCGCCCCGCCGCGAATAGGGTGTTTGCCCACCACCCTTTAACTGAACATCGTAGCGCAGGCCATCTTTCGCTATCACCTCGCCGAGTAACACCGCTCGGCCATCACCTAATTGCGGGTTCCAGCCACCAAATTGGTGGGCGGCATACGCGGTGGCAATGGGTTGGCTGTTGTGCGGCACCAAATTACCGGCAAATATTTGCAGATTCTCATGGCTTTCTAGCTCGTCCAGCGATAAGTTTAACTGTTCGGCCAGTGCCGAATTAACGCGAATCAGCGCAGGATTGGCTACTGGTGTGGGTAGCTGATCCGTAGAAAACTGCTCGCCAAGTTGGCGATAAGAGGCCTGTAGCGTTGTGGTATCAAAAATAGTCATAGCTTACCTGTCGATAGTCGTGGATAGCGCCAAAGGTTAAACACTAGAGACATTATCTACCACCTGAACAAATGCAGCTATGGTCTTGAAACTCCCATCACTCTATGCGTTTTTAAGAGCTTTCGCCGCTTATTGGCTGGAAGCGGAGGGAATATCTTCATCCACCAGAACACCGCAGGCCGTTAAATCTGCGATTTGTTGAGGGGAATAGTCGAGGTATTTTTCCAGTATCTCGCTATTGTGCTCACCCTTATAGGGCGCCTCTAGTTCGTTCTCATCAGGGTAGCCCGCAAAACGCAAGGGCATGCCGGGCATTTTAAACGTGCCTGCGCCGCGTTGAGTGACGGTGCGCACGGTGCCGCGCTCCACCAGATGGGGATGCTCCATCGCCTCGGGCACACTCAGCACCGGCGCTACGGGAATTCTTGCGGCCTCCAGTTTAGCAATTGCCTCCGCATCACTGTCTTGGCTTTGCAACCATTGTTCAATTATGGGAATTAATTCGCGACGACGGCGAATTCTGTCATTGGGGTCAGCAAAACGCGGGTCGGTTTTTAGTTCGGGCATTTCCATGACATCGCACATGCGCTCCCACTGGGGCGGCGTGGCGATAATGGTGATATAGCCGTCTTTACCGGTAAAAACGCCCATTGGGCAACCGAGCCGATGATGTGAACCAGGGCGTTTAGGTGCCAGTTTGCCCTCGCTGGCACTGTAATAGCCCACATACATCTCGTGGCAGTGAAAATAACTATCGAGCAAGGTGACATCAATAAACTCTGCTTCGCCGCCCATGGCACGGTGAAATAGCGCGGCGTTAATTGCCGCCAGTGCGTGGGCGCCGGTCATGGTGTCACCCAGTGCTGCTGCCGGTATGCTCGGTGCTTTATCGGGGTCGCCAATTAAACCGGTAATGCCGGCATAACTTTGGCCGATATAGTCAAAGCCTGGCAATTCTGACAAGGGCCCCGTTTGGCCAAACGTAGAAATTGAACACATGATGCATTCTGGGTTTAGGGCATGGACCTCCTCCCAACCACAACCCAGACGGCCAATCACACCCGGAGCAAAATTTTCAATCAACACGTCGACCTTTCTGATCAAACCGTGAAGTATTTTTTTTCCCTCTTGCGTTTTTGCATCAACACACAGACTTTTTTTTCCGCGATTTTGCTGCAAAAAATAAATACCTCTACCACCTTTCTGATAGCCCATATTGCGAATTTGCTCACCGTAGGGTGCCAGTTCAACCTTAATAATTTCTGCACCCATCTCGGCCATCATTCGTGTACAGGAAGGCCCAGCGACATGCTGAGTTAAATCGAGCACAGTAATTCCATCTAGCAGGTGTTTCCTTTTCTTAGCCATTGCAACCCCCAATGATTAAATTCCGCTATTGCGGCTGTTATAGTTATATTTTTCAAAGATAATAGGCGTTTTATTATTTTCGATATTTATTTTATTTTATTTTTGGATTAATTTTTATTTTTCTATCAAATAATATTTTTTAACCACAGGGTTTAACCCCCGTATATTGCAATAAAATTTTAGGAAATTGAAATAGAATCTGGCGAGCTAAAGTCTTTAACGTAAAATCCCATCGAAAAGCTGCACCTTCACTTTTTCACCTTGCTTTAGTAGCTCTTCCCCAGCTTCTAATAAAATAAAACAATTACTGCGCGCAAAAGAGCTCAGCGCACCGGAGCTTTGTTGTTTATCTGGGGTGACAAGCAGCTCGCCGTCGCTGTCTGTCGTTAAGCGAGCGCGTAAAAATTCAAGTCGGTTACGATTGCGTCGTATATCGCAACTGGCTCGTGCCAAAAGCGCTAAGGTCGGCGCCGTTTCAAGGCCCTGCATTTCTTGTAGTGCCGGCAACACTAATTGATAAAAAGTCACCAGCGCAGACATAGGGTTACCCGGCAAGCCAAAAAAGGTACTGTTCGCCAGTTGGCCAAACATAAAGGGTTTGCCCGGTTTAATGGCGACTTTCCAAAAACCGACATCACCCTGCTCGAGCAATAGTTGGCGAGTATAATCGGCCTCACCGACCGAAGCGCCACCGCAGGTGATAACCGCATCGGCTGAGGCATCGGCCTTGATAAATGCGCCGCGCAACTGCTCAAGATCATCGGGAATAACGCCAATATCAATCACCTCACAACCTAGGCGTTCTAGCATCGCCTTTAAGAAAAACCGGTTGCTGTCATAAATCTCACCGGCAGCTAACATCTCACCCGGGGGGCGCAATTCACTGCCATTGGCAAACACCGCCACTTTTAAGCGCGGGTGCACTGTCGCCGCGGCAATACCCATCGTCGCCAGAAGACCAATATCGACGGGGCCAAGGCGATGACCGGCCCGGAATAAGGTTTCGCCTTTTTTAATATCTTCTCCGGCATAGCGCACATTGGCCTGGGGATAGGGTATCTTTTTAAGGGTAATCGTTTCACCGTCTACTGTGACATTTTCCTGCATCACGACGGTATCACAGCCCTGGGGAACTTCGGCCCCAGTCATAATACGAAGGCACTGACCAGCCTGTACACGGCCGACAAAAGGCTCCCCTGCCAGAGCCTTACCCGCCACTGTAAACACGGCGTTGTCAGCGTTATTATCGCCCAGCGCAGCGAAGTTAAATGCGTAACCATCCATGGCAGAATTATCAGCCGGTGGTGCATTTATTGGCGAAACGACATCGGCAGCTAAAATACGACCCGTTAAGCCAGCTAGTTGTACTTTGTCTCCACCATTAGCGTGGCCAGCAATACGTTCACCTTTAAGTGCTGCCAACATATGCGATCGCGCTTGGTCGAGGCTGAGTAATGGCTGGGGTTTAGGTGACTGATCTCGGTTCTGCTTTTGCGTCTTCATAAAGGGGTATCGTCGCTGTTCGCTCACTAGTTACCGTTCAATAACTGCCGTTTATTCATCTTCAGCTAGCCACAACATACCGGGCAAGCAGTCCATTGTTCAAGCTGGAAGGTTTGCCACTGGCTGTACGCGCCGTCAAATAACATGAGCTTGCCGTCCGGCACGGTGCCTGCACCACTTAATAATTTGATAGCCTCTAGCGCTTGCAGGCTACCGACAATACCCACCAATGGGGCTAATACACCCGACTCCACACAGCTCAACTGCTGTTCACCAAAGCGCTGACTTAAGCATTGATAACACGCTGTTGATTCTTGCATTGTAAAAACTGCGACCTGGCCTTCAAAACGTATAGCGGCACCGGAGACGAGTGGGGTTTTCGCCTGAAAACAAAGCCGGTTGAGCTGGCGTCGCGTATCGAGATTATCGGAGCAATCCAACACCGCATGGCAGTTTTTTATTCTATCTAGCAGTGGTGCATCAGCCAATCGCTGCGCCACTGTTTCGATAGAGGCCGCTGGGTTCAATCGCAGTAAACTATCGTGGGCCGACGCGACTTTGGGGCGGCCAATATCGGCTTCGCCGTGCAAGATCTGGCGATGTAAATTACTCAACTCAACGCTATCGTCGTCGACTAAAATTAAATGCCCGACACCGGCAGTGCAAAGATATTGTGTGGCTGCACAGCCGAGACCACCGACACCTAGTACCAATACGGTGCTCGCCGCTAACCGCTCTTGCCCATCAAAGCCAAAACTCGGCAGCAGTAGTTGGCGTGTGTAGCGTTTACGTTGATAGTCGGTGAGGCGCTTAGCCACGTCGATACTCCGTTGATTTCTCTGTAGGCCTACATCTAGGTGACGAAGACAAAGTACTCCTCCCTCACCCTATGCATTTTAAAACACTTCATCTAATATGATTCGAGGCAGGTCAAGGGCATTCGTTCGTTTTGCAGGCAATCGAGCCTATACTAACACTACTAGCACCCAGCCTTCGCAGCTTGCTCCCTGCACTAAGACTTAATAAATCATACTGGAGAACAGCAATGAAATTATACGACTTCCCCAAGGCTCCCAACCCTCGTCGCGTCAATATCTTTCTCTCTGAAAAGGGGCTTGATGTTGAGAGGGTGCTCGTCGATCTGCCCAACGGCGAACACTTGTCCCCGCAATATAGGGCCAAAAATCCTGCCTGTGACATTCCTATGCTAGAGCTTGATAACGGTACCTGCATTAGCCAGATTCGCGGCATTTGTCGTTACTTCGAAGAGACTCACCCCAACCCGCCGCTACTGGGCTCAACACCTGAAGCAAAGGCTGTCGTCGAAATGTGGGAGCACCTGGCTTTCATGAATGGTTTACTAGCCGTTGCCGAAGTGTTTCGCAACACAGCAAAGGGCTTTGCCGACCGCGCCGTCGTGGGCCCGCACAATTACAAGCAGTCCTCTGAACTAGCCGAGCGCGGCACCCAGCGCCTACACAACTTTTACAGCGACTTCGATCAACGCCTGGCCACTAATGACTATATCGCCGGCGACTTTTATTCAATCGCAGACATCACGGCATTTGTTACCTGTGACTTTGCCAAATGGATTAAAGAGGACATTCCCACTAGCTGCAAAAATCTACAAGCCTGGTACCAAAAGGTCGCCGAAAGACCGGCAATACTCGCGAACCCTTAATAACGTATTTAATGGAACATTTAGTCAAAGACTAATACTGCAATGTCAAACTTTTGGCGCTTACCACTGATACTGCCCTGTGATACATTAAAAGGCCTAGGGAAGGGATAGATCTCCTCCCAATACACAATAAAATTATCGCCGGTTTGCAGTTAACTCGCTAATTGGCAATGAAATTAAGCTACACCCTAAATCTGTTAGTCCTGCCCGTGGGTTTAGGGTGAACTCCTATAACTAAATAACTAACTTTACACTGACTAAACTGGAAAATTCGATCATGACTTTAGATGCACGAGAATTTCGCGACTCCCTTGGCGCATTTGCCACCGGTATTACCGTTGTCACTACCACTGCCCCCGATGGCGCCAAAGTGGGGTGCACCGCGAACAGCTTTTCTTCCGTTTCCCTTGAACCACCCCTGGTAATGTGGGCTATCGCTCGAAACGCCAACAGCTTTGACGCTTTTTATAAGGCTAAAAACTTTGCCATTCACATCCTGCACTCGGGCCAGGAAGATGTATCACGCTTGTTCGCGACCAAAGATGCCGACAAGTTTGCTCAGATTGATTCGAGCGAAGGCCTGGCTGGCGTACCGGTACTGAACGATTACAGTGTTCGCTTTGAATGCTCGACAGAGCACCTCTACGAGGGTGGCGACCATGTCATTATCGTGGGCCGAGTCCACGAAATGAGCAATGCCAACAAAGAGCCTCTGGGCTTTTACAAAGGCCAATACGCCAAAATTGATGTCAGCAAGTAAAGAACACTGACAATACTCGCTTCACACTGCCTGGGAGACCACGCCATGACTTCACCTTTTAATGCGCTTATTATCGATAAAAATGAGAACGATATCAGTGCTTCAATTCAGCAGATCAACCTTGCCGACCTCCCAGACGAAGAGGTGCTGGTCGATGTCGCCTACTCCACCGTTAACTATAAGGATGGTCTCGCCGCGACGGGCACCTTGCCCATCTGTCGCAAGTTCCCCATGGTGGGAGGCATCGATTTAGCTGGCACGGTGAGCGAGTCAAAACATCCAGCGTTTAAAATCGGCGACCGAGTGTTGGTCAACGGATTTGGCTTATCTGAGAGCTACTGGGGCGGTTATTCCCAAAAACAAAAGCTCAAAGCCCAGTGGTTAGTGCGGGTTCCCGAAGCCTTTAGTCTCGAAGAGACAATGGCCATAGGCACCGCCGGTTACACCGCTATGCTCTGCGTACTTGCCCTACAGGACTGGGACGTTAAACCTGAATCTGGCCCAATTGTCGTTACCGGGGCAGCCGGAGGCGTCGGCACAGTGGCTATTATGTTGTTAGCCAAACTCGGTTATGAGGTTACCGCCTCAACCGGCCGAGTTGACGAAGCTCGTCCGCTACTTGAAGCGCTCGGCGCCCAGCACATTATTGCCCGTGACCAGCTCGCCCGAGACCCGGGGCCACTGGAAGCCGAAACCTGGGCAGGCGCTGTCGACAGTGTCGGCGGCAACACTCTGGCCAGTGTATTAGCACAAACCCGCTATGATGGAATGGTGACAGCCTGTGGACTGGCAGGCAGTATTAATTTACCCGCCACGGTTATGCCCTTTATTTTACGTAGTGTTACCCTGCGCGGTATTGACTCGGTGATGGCTCCTATCGAGCGCCGCCAGCGCGCTTGGGACTCTCTCGCCGAACTGGTCGATCGTGATTTATTACGCCAAATCTACAGCGTTGAACCCCTCAGCAATGTACCGACACTCGCCAAAGATATTCTCGCTGGTAAGATTAAGGGCCGAAAAGTGATTGATGTTAACGCTTAAATCATCGACTAAATGGATGTAGCGGTGCCGCACTGAACAGGCCACTTTAGGGTGGCCAAGCACCAATAATCTATAAATATTGTCTTCACCAACACTGCTATACCCCCCCCTACTTTCCCTCCACAAAAATATCCCTTCCTAACTCTTTCAAAAAATTGTTCAGCCGGTTAATACTCTGCGCCAACCAAGCGTTGAGATTGCCCTTAACATTTCACACAGCACACACTCTATAGATTCCTTTACATAGGAACTCGCACAAGGCTACTGTTACACCAGTTTCTCCAACACAGGACAATAATAATGACAGCGCAGACCTTGAACGGAAATATAGCTTTTGTCACCGGCGCTAGCCGAGGTATAGGCAAGGGCATTGCCATCGCCCTAGCCAATGAGGGGGCGCATGTAGCCTGCATTGCAACCAAAGCAGATAATGCCAATGATGTTGTGGCAACAATTCAAGCAAAGGGCGGAAAGGCCATGGCCTTTGGCTGTAAAGTCGAGAGTGGCAGCGCTGTAACGGCGACTTTTGCAGCTGTAAAAGAACAGCTTGGACCGGTCGACATACTGGTCAACAATGCGGGAATATCCAACCCTCAGCCACTGCTACAAATGACGGAAGAAAACTGGAATAGCCATATGGACATTAATGCCAAATCGGTCTTTTTATGCTCACAGGCGGCGATTCGGCAAATGAAAGAAGCCGGCAATGGTGGATCTGTGATTAACATTGGCTCCATCGTCGGCCAGAACGCGATTCCCCAAACGCTTTCTTACTGCACATCGAAGGCGGCGGTAGAACATATGACCCGTGTAATGGCTGTGGAATGCGCCAAATACCAGGTGCGGGTCAACTGCATTGCCCCAGGGTATATTCGCACCGAGATGATTGAGCAACTGGCAGCCGATGGCAAACTCGCGGCGGCTGCCATTGAAAAACGCACACCCCAACGTCGCATGGGCTGCGTTGAAGATATTGCCGCGGCAGTGACCTTTGTGGCAGGGCCGGGCGCAGGATTTATGACCGGGGAGACCCTCAATATCGACGGCGGCTGGACGGCCTATGGTTATCTGTAGTTTGTACAGACACAAACCAAAAGGCTAACCAACGAAAAAACGGCTGGGGAAAGCGCTCTGACAGGCCCGTCCTGACACGAAAAGAAAAAGCCCTCGAGCGCCACGTTTAGATGCTATTAGGAATCCCCTGTTGCGACCTGTGTCGACACCCGAGCACCCATGACGGCTGAAAAACCGCCGTAGAGACTGCCGCCAAGGACGAGGCAGGCACCAATAATATCACTGCTACTGAGCCTAGCATCGAGTAAAAACACCGCCAAAACAATAGCGTAAACGGGTATCACATTGAGATAGAGCGAGGCGTGACTCGGGCCTATTAACTGTACGCCTCGGTTCCACCAAAATAGCGATAACACCGTTGGTCCGATGCAAACGAAGGCCAGAACTGCAATAACCAAGACACTGATTTGCGGTTTAATAAAAAAGAATCCCTCCACAGTCGCTAGTAACAGCGCCGGAATTACCGATAAAAACAGACCAATTGCTGTAGTTTCCAGCGCGCTCATAGTACGCATGACCCGCCGTCCGGCCATGCCATAAATGCTCCATGAGAGTACGGCTAGCAGTATCAATATATCGCCAATATTAAGCTCCAGGGAGAGCAAGTCAGACAAAACACCCCCGCTGAGTATCCAGCCAACACCAACCACGGTAATGGCCGCTGCCAACCATTGACTGCGGTGTAATTGCTCACGTAGAAAAATAGCTGACAACAGGGCAGTAGCCAGCGGGGTTAAGGCATTCATCAACCCGGCGTTAATTGGCGTGGTATAGCGCAAGCCAAAATAGAGAAAGAGCTGGAAGCCGAGCACGCCACTCAGGGACATCAGTATCAGTAAGGGCCAGCTTTTGACACCCTTTAATATATCCCCTTGGCCACCCAATCGAATGACTATTATAAAAATCACGCTGCCGGCAACCGCTCTGCTGGCGACAATAAAACCGGGGCCTATATAGTCACTCAACAGACTGCCGGCAATCAGATTGCCAGCCCAGAACAACCCGGCTAAATTGAGTAAAAGAGTGGCTTTTAGATAGTCATTTTTTTGCAATCAATCAGCTACTTGTCGTGTAATTTAAAACAATAGACAGCGTTGCGAGTACACCGGACTAACCAATGGCGGGGCCCCCTTTATCGAGCCAGGTTTGCAAATCGAAGTATTCACGCCAATTATTAATCTTACCCGCAGCATTAAATTCGAACACCCCCAGTACTGGCAGTTCTGATAGCGTATTGTCGCCCAGTGTAAAACTATCAAGTCTTTCAGTGACAACACGCTCGCCATCGGCAACAGTGGTGAGAATCTGAAAACGGCAATAACTCGCAGCACCAAGAAACGCCGTGAGAAAGCCACGAATTTGCTCCTGCCCTACCAACGGATCCATCGGCATATTGTGGTACACCGCATCTTCACTCATGAAATCGAGCACGGCATCAATATCGAGGTTTTCCCATGCCTGGCAAAAGTCTACGACGGTTTTTTTATGGTCTTGTGCGGCCATTATGAATCACCTTACTTAAGGTTATTTTGAGCGGTATTTAGATCGGTTTCATCGCAAAAATGGGGATATGGCGCTTCCCCACGCGACTTTTATAGTGGGGGAAGCCCATATAGGTATCGAGGGCATAGCCCCAATAACGCGCGTATTCCTCCCCCTCTAATTCAGTGGCGCTATAGCGCTGGGCCTGACCACGCAGGGTACAGCTAACCTCTGGGTAGGCCTTGAGGTTGTAATACCAGGCTGGGTGATGGCCCTGACCAAAGTTGGACGCGACAATAGCAAACACACCTGGCTCGGTCTCATCTTCTATGCAGAGCAAAGGGATGTCGCGAATCACACCACTCTTAGCACCCTTTGCAGACAACACCACCACTGACAGGCCGGTCAATATACCCGCTAGGGTGGTGCGTCCCCCCGAAAGCTTGAAGACAACGCGATCGAGGTGATGCTGCGTGCGCGCCAGAAACCAAGCGCCCGCTTTTGTGGACGCTACCTGGTGCATTCCCCGGTGAAAAGCTGAGAGTTTTTTAGGCGGCATTATTATTCCTTTTTATGGATTATTTTGATCGGAATTCACACTCACAAAGGCCGAGGCTACGCTAGATTTTAGGGCGTTTGCGCCGCCAGCTTAGCCACCACACGCTCGCCAAACTCCTGGGTGCTAATCATGGTGACACCGGAACCCGGCTTACTTAAATCAGCTGTTGAAAAACCATCCGCGAAAACACCTTGCATGGCAGCCCACACATTTTCCGCTTCGTCGAGCATATCGAAGCTGTTTTCCAACATCATCGCCACCGAACCTATCATCGAATAGGGATTGGCAATATTCTTGCCGGCGATATCCGGTGCTGAGCCATGGGAGGGCTCGTAGTAAGCCTTATCTGGCCCCAGACAAGCCGAAGGCATTAAACCAAGGGAGCCGAGAATACCACCGCCCTGATCACTCAGAATATCGCCAAACATATTCTCCATCACCATGACATCGAATTGAGTCGGGTTTAAACACAGTAGGGTGGCAGCGGCGTCAACTAAAATATGGATCACTTTCACTTCAGGATATTGCGGCGCGATTTCGTCAATAATTTGGTTCCACAACACACTCGACTTTAAAACATTGCTCTTGTGGATGTTGTGTAGCACTTTCTTGCGGCGCATAGCAATTTTAAAGGCTTCATGGAGAATACGTTCAATTTGGCCTTCGTCGTATTCGAGCGTTTCGCGCACATAGCGTAAACCTTCTTCGTTAACGCCCTCTTCTTTTTCACCAAAATAGAGGCCACCTACCAGCTCGCGCACCATAATCAAATCGATGCCTTCACCAATAATTTCCGGTTTAAGCGGCGAAAAATGGGCCAGTGCTTTAGGCAGTGACACCGGGCGAAAGTTGGCAAAGGTGTTGTAACGACGACGCATTGGCAACAATGCCGCGCGCTCGGGAAGCATATCGACGGGGATTTTTTGCGATTCTTCATGGCTCAAGCCAATAGGGCCTTTGAGAATAGCATCGGCGGCATCACAAATATCAATGGTCGCTTGTGGAAACGGGTGGCCACACTCAAAATAAGCATTGGCACCAAAGGCGGCGGGCATGAGTTCAAAGCTGACATCATTGCGCGCCTCAATAACTTTCAATACTTTAAGTGCTTCTGCCATAATTTCTGGGCCGATACCATCACCAGCCAATACTGCAATTTTGAAATTTTTCACTAAATACCTACCACTGATCTATTAATATAAAAATTAAGCCCAATCAGGCCGGTGCAAAAAACGGCAGAGCCGTACCTTCACCGGTGTCAATAAATGCCACTTTCACAGCCTGACCAATTGCAAGTTTGTCGAAATCGCAGTCGATTAAATTGGTCATCATCGTTGGGCCTTCGTCGAGAGTTACATAGGCAATGGCCCAAGGCTCTTTGGTTCTACGCATAACGCTGTAGGTGTAAATGGTGCCACGCCCTGTTGTTTCGAGATACTCCGTGTCATCGCTGAAACAAAAGGGGCAAAAGGTGCGGGGGTAAAAATGATTTTCACCACAGCTATTACAATGCTTAACGAGCAATTTCCCATCTGCCGTTGCGGCCCAAAAATCTTTCGTTTCATCATTGACGCGGGGTGCTCTCACTTTGCTGGGTCGATTCATGCCGTTTAAGTTGCTCATGCGTCCTCTCCTCCGAGTATCAATGTTGCGCTGCCCATTCGCGAACCCAATAAACCACCCGTACCGTGGGCCAGTGCAATATCGCAGTTGGGCACCTGTACTTTAGGGTGGGCTTCGCCACGCACCTGGCGCACAGCTTCAATGACCTTGGTGATGCCGCCCCGATCGGTCGGGTGGTTGTTGCACAGCCCACCGCCATCGGTATTAAAGGGCAGTTTTCCGACACCGGAAATCAGGTTGCCGTCGGCGACAAATTTACCACCCTCACCCTTGGCACAAAAACCGAGATCTTCAAGAGTTTCAACCACTGTAATGGTGAAGGAATCATAGATTGAAGCGTATTTAATATCGGCCTGTGTTACGCCAGCTTCTGCAAATGCTTTTGGCCCAGACCAGCGAGCGCCAGAATAGGTTAAATCGACTTTGCCACCGTTGAGGTGTTTTATGGCTTCGCCAGCACCCAGCACTTTGACGGCAGGACGCTTTAACTGAGCGGCAATTTCGGGGGACACAACGATGACCGCTCCGCCGCCATCACTCATTACACAGCAATCGAGACGGTGCAGCGGGTCACTGATCATCGGCGAGTTGAGCACGTCATCCACAGTCACCACATTGCGCAACATTGCGTGCTCGTTGTATTGGGCGTGGTGAGAGGCCGCAACTTTCACCCAGGCTAACTGCTCACTTGTGGTGCCGTATTCGTGCATGTGACGCATTGCCGCCATGCCGTACATATTGGCAACCACAGGCCGAAACGGCGCTTCGAAAGCATAGTCAGCCGGTGGACCACCACCGGGGCGGGTGCGGTAATTTTCTTTGGCGTCGGCGCGAGGACGACCGGCGAGGGTAATCAATGCAACCTTGCAATGCCCCATGGCAATAGCTTGAGCCGCATGATTCACGTGGGCCACATAGGACGAGCCACCCACTTCGGTGCTATCAAACTGGGCAACATTCAAGCCCATATATTCAGCTTGATTTAAGGGACCAAGGCCCGGCACATCGCCGGCGCAATAGTAGGCGTCAACGTCGCCTATACTTAGACCGGCATCTTCAAGAGCTCCCTTGGCAACCTCGGCATGCAATTGGGGTACGGTTTTACCGCTGCATTCACGCAATGGGTGCTCGTAAACCCCAGCAATAAAGGCCTTTCCTCTAATACTCATCGTTCACTCCTCACTCTTAATCTTAATTTTATTTTTTATATGCCCTATGATTGCGTGTCCTACGGTTACGTGCCCTATGATGACAAAATCACTCTAATTTAACGGTTGACTTGAAGTGCCATTACACCTCAAGCGCCAAAAGGGTGACGTAGAACTATGGTTTCGATACGATCTGGACCAGTGGAAACAATGTCAATGGGCACACCGCAAAGCTCTTCGATGCGGGCAATATAGTTGCGGGCTGCTGCGGGCAATTGATTGAGACTTTTTGCACCCACTGTCGACTCTGTCCAACCGGGAACTGTCTCATAAACAGGCACAACATTGTCGTAGTCATCGGCATGGCTAGGGGCACTGATGTGATTGCCGTTGTTATCCTGATAGGCGACACAGATGTCGATAGCGCCGAGACCATCCAGCACGTCAAGCTTCGTCAAACACAGGCCAGAGACACTATTAATGCGCACCGCCTGCTTGAGGGCGACAGCATCAAACCAGCCACAGCGTCGTGCACGGCCTGTGGTGGCACCAAATTCATGGCCTTTCGCCGCTAGGTGCTCGCCTACCTCGCAGAACAATTCCGTTGGAAAGGGGCCGGAACCAACACGCGTGGTATACGCCTTGGTAATACCCAACACGTAATCGAGATACAGGGGGCCAAAACCACTACCCGTGGCGGTACCACCAGCGGTGGTATTTGAAGAGGTGACAAAAGGGTAAGTACCGTGATCGATATCGAGCAAAGAACCTTGAGCCCCTTCAAACAATATGTTCTCGCCCGCTTCACGCGTCTCGTGCAATGTGGTAGTGACATCCAGCACCAGAGGGCGTAACTCTTCAGCCCACACTTGGCAAGATGCCAACGTTGCCGCGTAATCGCTGGCTTTGGCTTTGTAGTAATTGGTCAACGTGAAGTTGTGGTATTCCATTACTTCACGCAGTTTGTCGGCAAAGCGCGCACGATCAAAGAGATCGCCCAGACGTAAGCCCCGGCGCGCGACTTTATCTTCATAGGCTGGACCAATACCACGCCCAGTGGTACCAATTGCCGCTTTGCCCCGGGCCACTTCTCTCGCCTGATCTAGGGCAACATGGTAGGGCAAAATCAGTGGGCAGGCGGGAGAAATACGTAATCGTTCTCGCACCGGTACGCCACTTTCTTCGAGTTGACGCATCTCTTTTAACAGAGCATCGGGGGCAAGGACCACACCATTGCCGATCAAACAGCGGACATTGTCACGAAGAATGCCGGAGGGAATGAGGTGTAAAACAGTTTTTTGACCGTCGATCACCAAAGTATGGCCAGCATTGTGGCCGCCCTGAAAGCGCGCCACCACGGAAGCCTGATCGGTCAGTAGGTCAACGATTTTGCCCTTGCCTTCATCGCCCCATTGGGTACCCAGTACTACAACATTCTTGCCCATCATTTGCTCTCATTTCCAGCTGCCAACGCGGCTGTTAGTTCTACGTTAAATCCACTATCACGCGCAATCAGTACGCGATCACAGTGCAGTTCGTCATAATCCACATGCTGGCCAGAAAAGCCACGGACCACCCGTTCGCCGCTTTCACGTAAGCGGGAAATTTCCTTTGCCCATGCACCACAGTTAGCACTATCTGACGGCACGGGAGCATAAATACCAGCTGCAACAACGCTACTGTATTCGACCAAAGTCGCTAATTTACTCAAGTCAATGCCAAAACCTGTGGCCGGACGGGCACGGCCAAAAACCTCGCCCACATCGTCGTAGCGACCACCATTACCCAAGGCCAGTGTCGACTCGTTAGTGTACGCGGCAAAAACAATTCCGGTGTGATAGTGATAACCGCGGAGCTCACTCAAATCTAAAAACAGAGTGACATCGGGTGCACACGCAGACAGCTGGTTAGCCACCGATTCCACTTCGCTTAATGCCTGTAATACGGAAGCAGGCGCATTGGACAAAACTTCCTTGGCGTATGTGAGCATTGCTATACCACCGTTCAAACCGGGTAGCGCCGCCAACATCGTGGCCAAAGTAGAATCTGCCACATTATTAGCTAACCACTTCTTTAAATCTGCATCTTTACGCTGCAGTAAATTAAATAACTCTCCACTTTGCTCAGTCGTTAAACCCGCTGCCTGCTCAAGTGCTCGATAGATACCGACGTGGCCAATATCGAGATAGATATCATTGAGACCGCTGACATTCAGGGTTTCAACCAGTAAAGACATGACTTCAACATCCGCCTCTAAACTTGCCTCACCAAACAACTCGACTCCCAGCTGAATCGGCGCACGGGATTCAAGCGGCCCCCGCGGGCGGGTATAAAGCACCTGGGCGGCATAGCACAAACGATTGGGGCTATTACGCTGTAAGCTGTGGGCATCCATACGGGCTGCCTGGGGCGTAATATCGGCGCGCACACCCATCATCCGACCGGTCAGTTGATCAGTGATTTTGAACGTCATTAAATCGAGATCTGAACCCGAACCGCTGAGCAGTGAATCGGTGAATTCAGCCAGGGGCGGAATAACCAGATCGTAACCCCAAGAGTGGTATAGGTCGAGCAGACGACGACGAAGTCGCTCTACTTTGAGGGCTCGGTCCGGGAGGATCTCTTCAATACCATCGGGCAATAACCAACGATCAATTTTCGTCATAATTCCTATCTTAATCTCTACAGCTTTCTAAATAGCAAGACTCAGTACTTTGTATTCGCACCAATCCATTTAAAACGATTTGGCCAACAGCTATCTCACAAAAAACAGCAATCCAGCACCGAGTAACATACTCACCAAGCCTAAAAGGCGTATATTTTTATCAGTGGTTTGAGCCAGCGCTGACATCATATTGCGCCAGCTTGAAGGCGCCAAAAACGGCATGACCCCCTCAATTACAAGGACTAAACACAACGCAGTGAGTAGATCTTGCGCCATTACCACTACCACCTACTAAGGTTGTCCTAGAGAGTTTACTTGCCCGTTACAGTCGCAAAAAAACCGGGCTGCCCCGGTTTTTTTGCCATTTTACCACTCGAGACCATCGAGAACTGTATTTTTTACAGCGATCAAGCCTCCATGAGTAAGGCCACAGAATCCATCATTTGGACACTCAATTTCTAGACTGGCCTTTCGAATCTTTTAAATAACGGAAAAACTCGCTATCGGGCTCAACCAACATAATATCGCCCTTCGATGAAAAAGCATTATTGTAAGCTTTTAAACTACGAGTGAAGGCATAAAACTCAGGATCTTTGCTATAAGCCTTCGCATAGATCGCTGTCGCCTGAGCATCACCAGCACCACGCAACTGTTCACTTTTCTTATACGCATTGGCTACAATGATAGTTTCCTGTCGGTCGGCATCAGCGCGAATTTCTTCAGCCGCCTCCTTACCGATAGAGCGCAGTTCACGAGCTTCTTTCTCACGCTCAGCCTTCATGCGACGAAACACTTGTTCGCTGACCTCAGAGGGCAAATCAATACGCTTAACACGCACATCGACGACTTCCACACCCAGAGACTCGGTAACGGTCTTATTTAGCTCTTCGGTAATGTTATGCATCAATGCATCGCGCTCACCGGAAACCACCTCGTGCAGCGTCCGTGTACCAAACTGGTTGCGCAGGCCATCATTAACACGGTCGCCAAGTCGGGCGTGAGCAACAGCCTCATCCCCGCCGGTGGCCTTGTAGTAAACCTCAACATCCTTAATTTTCCACTTAGCAAAAGCATCCACGATCAAACGCTTTTTCTCACGGGTCAAAAAGCTATTCGGCTCAGCATCGAGAGTGAGCACCCGCGCATCAAATTTATGCACTTTATCAGCCATAGGCCATTTAAAGTGGAGACCCGGGGCAATATCTGCTTCGGTAATACGACCAAAATGTAATTTAACGCCTCGCTCGGTCTCTTTAATAATATAAATACAACTATTGCTAAAAATCACCCCGAGGACAACTAGCACTAAAATCAATGGAAATCTCTGGTTCATTAGCGTGACTCCCGGCGCTGGTTATTGGACGACTGATTGCGAATCCGGTCAATCACCGCTTCCGTAATCAGATTGAGATCCGCTGAAGTGAGCGATCTGGCTTGACGGCTAGCACTGCTACTCGTGTTCGATGCTTGCTGCTGCATAATCTTGTCCAATGGCAGGTAAAGCATATTATTGCCACCTTCAACATCGACTACCACCTTTGAGCTGTTTTCCATCACCGCCTGCATAGTGTCGAGATAAAGTCGCTGGCGAGTAACCTCCGGCGCTTTTTGGTACTCGGCCAACAACTTATTAAAGCGCTCGGTTTCACCTTCTGCATCAGCAACAACGCGCGCCTGGTAGCCTTTCGCTTCCTCAATAGCCCGTTTAGCACGACCCCTTGCTTCCGGCACGATGCCGTTGGCATAGGCCTGGGCTTCATTGATCACACGCTCTCTGTCTTCCCGTGCTTTGATCACATCATCGTAAGCAGCCTTGACGGCAGACGGGGGCTTGGCTTCGAGGATATTTACCTTGACGACTTTAATACCCGCACCATAGCTATCAAGATAATTCTGCAGGCGCTCTTTGACATCGACACTTAATTGTTCACGACCTGTCGAAACCACTTCATCGAGACCACTACTACCCACCACGTGGCGCAGTGCACTATCGGTAGCGTGACGCAAACTGTATTCAGGTGCTTTCACATTCAGCACAAAATCTTTTACTGATTTAATGTTGTAGTGGACAGTTAATGGCAACTCAACAATATTTTCATCTTGAGTCAGCATCTGTCCGCGCGTTTGGTACTGGCGCTCTTCTGTAACGCGAACGCGAGTAATATTATCGATCAAGGGTGGGTTCCAATGCAGACCGTCACCCACAATTTCATGAAACTTGCCCAGACGCAGTACCAGCGCTTTCTCTTTAGCATCTATTTGATAGAAACCTAGCAAGCCCCAAATCACCAAAACAATGACCAAGATGCCGATAATAGCGGTACCACCTATACCACCACCTCCAGAGCTGCCACTACCGGAGCCACCACCAAAAATTTTGCCGAACTTTTCGCTGATATCTTTCAGAGCCGCGTCGAGGTCGGGCGGATTTCCGCCTTTACCACTACCGTTACCCCAGGGATCTTTACCACCACCCGGTTCATTCCAAGCCATTATTCACTCCAGTGAAAGTACAGGGCGCAAATTTTAACAAGCCCTGATTGAAATGCCAGCAAACATCGACAACCAGCATTAATGAAAATATTAAAACACCAAACTGAGATCTAGTTACAAAAGCCCGTTTAAATTCAGCACCTATTCCTATGAAGCCAGCTTCTATCAGTAGAAAACTAGACTCATGATTTACCATTCGCTCTCAGCCTTTGACTGTCCTGGCTGGAGCAGCACTTGCTGCGGTGTCAAACCCGAAGCTTTCAATAAACGTAGCCACTGTGCACGAGGCAAACGCACCTCGAGCAAGCTACTGCCATTATCCTGAACAATTTCTTCAAGTACAGCACCGGCCTGAAACAATTGCGCCCGAAAACGCCCCAATTGATGTCCCAACAGGCATTGACCATGCACCTGATCATGACCCAATAACTCACCCAGTGCCAGTGGAAGTAGATCAATACCGATATTGTCTTTGGCGGACAACCAAATAGCCGTAGGCTTACCCGCACTATTGCGTTCAATACGCGGCTCGACGCCATCCAGCAAATCAATTTTGTTATACACTTTCAGAACCGGAATATCACCGGCACCAATTTCACTCAGAACTTCCTCGACTCGATCAATATTCTCAAGGCACTGCTCAGAGCTGGCATCGATAACATGCAATAACAGCGTTGCATTTGCGGCCTCATCGAGAGTGGCGCGAAAAGCTTCGACCAATTTGTGAGGCAAATGACTGATGAAACCCACTGTGTCAGCGAAAATAACCGAGCCGACTTCAGGTACTTTAAAGACCCGCATAGTGGGATCAAGAGTGGCAAAGAGCTGGTCTGCCGCATAGACATCGGCACCAGTGAGCTGGTTAAATAAAGTCGACTTGCCCGCATTGGTATAGCCCACTAGAGAGACCGTAGGCACCTCTGCTCGACGCCGTGAACGCCGTCCCTGCTCGCGCTGCACCCGTACTTTTTCGAGCCGTTTAAGAATAGATTTAATACGCACCCGCAACAGACGGCGATCGGTTTCGAGCTGTGTCTCACCCGGACCGCGCAAGCCAATACCCCCTTTTTGTCGCTCGAGGTGAGTCCAGCCACGAATCAGTCGAGTACTCATGTGTTCTAACTGGGCGAGTTCAACCTGCAGCTTACCCTCGTGAGTTTGGGCCCGTTGCGCAAAAATATCGAGGATTAGACCGGTGCGATCGAGCACGCGACAGGAGAGAGCATGCTCAATATTGCGCTCTTGGCTCGGTGTGAGATTGTGATTAAAGATAACCAATCCTGCACCACAGTTGTCGACTTGCTGCTTTATTTCTTCCAGCTTGCCCGTGCCAACAAAGAATTTGGCGGTGGGCACATCTCGACGACCGGTAATAAACGCAATCGGATCGGCACCCGCGGAAAGAGCTAGCTCTTCAAATTCACGGGGGTCTTCCGGCTCGCGTTCGCTGTTTAAATTCAGATGGACAAGAACAGAGAGCTCACCGGATTCGGGGCGGTCAAAAAACAAACAGCCTCCTAATCTTCCGCATCCTCTTCATGGGGTACAGCGATAGGTAGCTTGACAGGACGTGATGGCACCACTGTCGAGATAGCGTGTTTATAAACCATCTGACTAACAGTATTTTTCAGTAGCACAACAAACTGATCAAAGGATTCGACTTGGCCCTGCAATTTAATGCCATTAACCAGAAAAATTGATACAGGAATACGCTCTTTGCGCAAGACGTTGAGGAAAGGGTCTTGTAGATTATGCCCCTTTGACATGGCTTTTCTCCAAAAGGTTGAGCGATGAAAAGCAGCTAAGTTTGTGGCTCAAGTGGTGAGCAATAAACACAAAATAGACGCAAAAAAATATGACGATAGTAGCCTCACGGGGCCAAACTCCCCATTCTACTACCGCCAAACTGAGCCGCGCATCATACTACCCAGCGTCACCCTTGTATATGGTACTACTTGGCAAAATTTCCAGTGCTTTCGACAAAATATCACGGGCATTATTAGCCCCACCATCCTGCGTGAAATTAAGTTCCAAACGGTGTAAATCAGTCCAACCACGTAGCCATGTCAATTGCCGTTTAGCCAATTGGCGTGTCGCAGCAACACCACGGGCACGCATTTCATCATAAGTGCATTCACCCTCGAGATAAGCCCATATCTGGCGGTAACCAACGGCCCGCACTGCAGGCAAATCAGTCGTCAAGTCGCCACGTTGGTGCAGAACCTTGACTTCATTGACAAAACCTAGGCTGAGCATCAGATCAAAACGCTGTTCAATACGCCGGTGCAAGGCAGCTCGGTCTGTAGGTATTAAGGCCAACTGAACAATGCGGTGATCTTTTTCAAGGGGCGCCACACCGCAGCCCTTTTGCAGCTGTTGCTCAATGAGCTGCGTTAGAGAAAGGCCGCTGACGCGATAAACTTCAAGCGCCCGCGCGATGCGTTGTGAGTGATTGGGGTGAATAGCCGCCGCCCCCTCAGGGTCAACTTTTGCCAGTAAGGCGTGGACAAAAGGCCAACCTTTATCGACTGCTTGCTGCTCAATTTCTCCACGGATTTTTTCATTAGCGGGGGGCAAGTCGGCTAGCCCTTCACGCAGGGCTTTGAAATACAACATAGTGCCACCAACCAACAAAGGAATACGTCCGGCGGCACTGATCTGCTTAATTTCGCGGCGCGCATCGCCCAGAAACTCACCCACAGAATAGGATTCACACGGATCGCAAATATCAATCAGACGATGGGGTGATTCACGCAACACGTCGATTTCCGGTTTCGCAGTACCAATATCCATACCGCGATAGACCTGAGAGGAATCAACGCTGATGATGTCACAGGGCAGCTTCTTGCAAAGCTCTATAGCGAGATCGGTTTTCCCTGAAGCTGTAGGGCCCATTAAGAAAATTACGGGAGGGCACTGATTCACCCTAGAACTATCCCCAAAATCATCAACCACCGTTAGCGCCCTCGCATGAACAGAGCGTCGAGCTCGTTCATCGACAACTGTGTCCACGTTGGACGGCCATGATTACACTGCCCGCTTCGTTCGGTGGCCTCCATCTCACGCAGCAGGGCGTTCATTTCTGTGAGTGTTAATTGCCTGCCGGCGCGCACCGATCCATGGCAGGCCATGGTCGATAGAATTTCGTTGATATGTTCCTCAATACGCCGCGTGGTGCCATGGGTGAGCAGATCGGCGAGCACGTCTCTGACCAGAGGCTCAACATCGGCACCACGCAACAAAGCCGGCACAGCGCGCACCAACAAACTCTCTGGTCCAGCGCGCTGCAAGGTAATACCCAAGGTTTCAAACAGGGCCAAATGATTCTCGCCACAATCCGCCTCTTTTTCACTCAGCGCCAAAGCTTCTGGCACCAATAGAGGCTGAGCGGCAACACCCACGCTATTGTAGGCAGTTTTCATCTGCTCGTATGTTATGCGTTCGTGTGCCGCGTGCATATCAACCAATATCAGGCCCTCACGATTTTCGGCAAGAATATAAATACCTCTTAATTGACTGAGAGCATAACCCAGTGGCGGAATTTCAGTATATTCAGCCACTTCATTGTGCACACTATTATTTCCAGCAGTTACCGCCCCACCGCCTTGACCGGGCAATTTGTAAACGGCCATCTGCTCGCCCACCGTGCCGCGGCTACTCTCTGAGTAGGGTACGGGATGCTGATAGGATGGGGACTGCCTATCGGGTCCCGCCGTCGTTGCGCCAGACCTTTCTTCAGCAAGATGCGTCACAGGGACCCCTGTCAAAATACCGGATGACGGCTCGCCCTCGTCCCGCCCCGGCCCCATGTCCGCGACGATGCGAGACAGCGAGCCGTAGAGAAAGCCGTGCACCGTGCGACTCTCCCGAAAGCGGACTTCGTGCTTAGTGGGATGAACATTCACATCGACCTCAGTGGCTGGCAATTCCAGAAATAGCACATAGGCCGGGTGACGACCATGATAAAGCACATCCTGATAGGCCTGGCGCACGGCATGACTCACCACTTTGTCGCGAATACTGCGACCGTTAACATAAAAATACTGTAAATCGGCCTGACTACGCGAGAAAGTCGGCGCACCCAACCAACCCCATAACCGCAAGTCGCCAACCTCGGTATTAAAAAAACGCGCCTGCTCCATAAATGCAGGACCGCAGACAGACGCAACGCGCCGCTCCTGTTCTAATTGAGTGGTGGCGACAGGGAAACGACGGGCAGATTTGTTGTTGTGGCGAAGATTGAAGGCGACATCAAAATGGCTAAGGGCCAGTTTTTTGACCACGTCGTCAATGCGCGAATATTCGGTTTTTTCTGTACGCAAGAACTTCCGCCGTGCAGGTGTATTAAAAAACAGATCTCGCACCTCAACACTCGTTCCCCGTGGGTGGGACGTCGGTTCGACCCCCACCTTCATATCGCGCCCCTCACAGCGCGCCAACCAACCGGGACCTTCGCTCGAGGTATTACTACTCAAAGAGAGTCGAGAGACAGAGGCAACACTCGCCAGTGCCTCACCACGAAAACCTAAAGTCCCCACGGCTTCAAGATCATCAAGCGCAAGAATTTTACTAGTGGCGTGACGGCTAATCGCCAATGGCAAATCATCTTTTTCAATGCCACTGCCATTATCGCGAATTCGCACCCGCTTAATACCGCCCTGTTCGATATCAATGTCCACAGTATCGGCACCAGCATCGAGGCAGTTTTCAAGCAACTCTTTCACTACTGAGGCCGGGCGTTCGACCACCTCCCCGGCAGCGATTTGGTTAGCCAAGCGCGGACTTAATAAATGAATACGTGACATTAAGAATAAAGACTCGGGAACGTTTTCAGGAAGAAACCGGAATTTTAATACGCTGACCAATTTTGATACGCGTGGATTTAAGGCGATTGTGGCGGCGCAAATCGGCGACCGAGACTTGATAGCGTTGAGCGATGTCCGACAGCGTGTCACCACGGGCAATAATATGTACCTTGCTAGATTTATGCTTGCGCTCAGCCAGCAATGTACCCACTGGAGGTCTTAACTGAAAATGGCGCTTGACCCCACTGAAGATGGCCTTGGCCATTTTCCGCTGATAGGCGGGCTGGGCCAACTTACGTGCTTCACCTGGGTTAGAAATAAAACCTGTCTCAACCAAGATGGAGGGCATATCGGGCGACTTCAAAACCACAAAACCAGCCTGCTCAACCCGCTTCTTATGTAGGCGAGTAATGCCATCCAGCGATTTAAGCACGTGTGTGCCGACACCCAGACTGCTTTCGAGTGTTGCTGTCATCGACAGATCAAGTAGCACACCGGCCAGTACTTTATCTTTATCTTGCAGGCTGAGCACACCGACACCACCAATTAAATCGGCGCGATTTTCGCGCCTGGCCAAATACCTTGCCGTCTCACTACTGGCACTGCGCGTCGACAGCGCGTAGACAGAGGCACCATTCGCTGAAGCCTTGTTAAAGGCATCGGCATGAATTGAAACCATCAGGTCTGCCCGGTGCTTACGCGCAATATCGGTGCGCTTTCTCAGCGGAATATAATAGTCGCCATCGCGTACCATCACAGCGCGGAAACCCGTTTCACGATCGATCATGTCTTGCAGAACACGACTGATAGCCAGCACCACATTTTTCTCAAGCAAGCGTTTAGGGCCAAGAGCGCCGGGATCTTCCCCACCGTGACCGGCATCAATAGCGATAATAATGTCGCGACTTTTCTGGCCCACCAGGGTGTCGCCAACTGTTTTCTCTGATTTTTTTGCACGGTCGTATAAATCGATCACTAGCCGGTCGCCGTACTGCTCATTGCTCTCAAGGATAAAACTGCGAGGGTTAATGTCCTCGCGCAATTCAAGGACGATACGCAGATTGTCATCGTCAAATTGCGCACTGCGCAATTCCGTAATGGGAGTATTGGCAAGTTTCAATTGGGGAGGGGTGGTCGCAAAAACAGTATGTTTAACATCAATGACCAAGCGCTGAGGATTTCCCAAGGTAAATATTTTGTGTTCAACCTGAGCGGATAAATCAAACACCAAGCGGGTATGATCCGGGGCACGCCACAACCGTACGCTGTCAATGGTCGTTTTGGCTGCACTCGAACCTGCAGCCAAAACCGACGTAGTGTTCAATAGCAAACTAGCGTAAAAAAAACTTACCAATAGCAGCAGGGGAAAACCGGCCGCTACAACTGAGCGGTCTGTGGTTGCTCCTTGTTCAGTCAAGTTTAGCATTGCGCTTCCTCACTGATGGTTATACCTTTAATACTCTTCTCGGCAAGATTCGATCGCACCACGGCGCTCACAGCTGCGCCCCGCTGAGTATGCGACATCAAACTCAGACGTCGCCCCGCTAGGGTCACAGAAATCGACAGTTCCAGATCGGGCGTCTGTAGTATACCCCTCCCCTTGTCCGGCCACTCAATCAGGCAAACATTACCTGTCTCAAAGTAATCTCTGATTCCCATGTATTCCAGCTCTTCTGGGTCACCCAGGCGGTACAGATCAAAATGATAAACCGTAGCTTTGGGAAAGGTATAGGGCTCCACCAAGGTATAAGTAGGGCTTTTCACCGCCCCCCCATGGCCATAAGCCTGCAACACGCCTCGACACAGGGTCGTTTTACCAGCACCCAGTTCACCCTGAAGATAAATAACTGTTGCAGCCCGCTGGTCCTGCGCAGCCATGGATCCATCCGATAGTTCACCTAATAGTTCACCTAACTGTTCATTTAACAGTTTACCCAATAGCTCACCAAAGGCGACCATCGCCGTCTCAGAATCTGCATCAAAGTCGCAATGTGAATTCACTGACCGTTGACCAACTGTCGCAGTGGGGCGAAAAGATCACTCGCCAACAAACCTTTTTCACCACTTTCTGCGACGGCTCGGTCTGCCGCGACACTATGTAAACAGGCCCCCAAGCAGGTTGCGGTCGTGGCATCTAAGCCTTGAGCCATTAAACCACCGACAATACCCGCCAGCACATCACCCATGCCGCCACTGGCCATACCGGGATTACCGTAGGGGCAGAGCCAAAGCGGCCATTGCGCGGCGCTATTTTTTAATTCCCCGCCACTCGTTACTTGCTCTCTTACCATAACAGTGCTGGCAATCAACGTCCCAGCTCCTTTTAACAACACCGTTGCCGAATATTTCTCGGCGATTTTACGGCAGGCTGCCAGGCGGTCAGACTGAATATCTCCATTGCTACAGCCTAGTAACCGAGCCGCTTCACCGGGATGCGGGGTCAGCACCCAGTGACCGGCATTCGCGCCGGCATCAACGCGCGCCTTGGCCCCAACTCGCCCCGCGCTGAGAATATTCAGCGCATCGGCGTCCACCACCATCGGCAAACCACTCGCTATCGCCTTTTGCAACATTTGCTCTGACCAGGGGGAACGGCCCAGCCCCGGGCCAATAATAATTAGTGTTGGCCCATCTAAATGCGGCTCCAACTCCTGACCCGAAGTCACGCCCTTGACCATTAACTCCGGCCGCCGCGCCAGCAGCGCCGATACATGCTCCGGACGGGTCGCAACACTCACCAAGCCAGCACCGACACGTAGTGCCGCTTCTGCCGACATAGCCACTGCTCCACCGTAACCCTTGTCACCACCAATAACCAATACATGACCAAAATGCCCTTTGTGTGCATCCCGCGCTCGTTGGGGGAACGCCGGTAGCAAGGCATTAAGTTCAAGACGCTGCGCTACTACAGCCATGGGTTTATCGACCAAACCCTCATAAACAATGTCTGGCACACCCAGGTCGCGATACAGTAGCTCACCCACTAGGGCGGGCCCACGGCCGGTTAATAAACCCACTTTTACGCCGATAAAACTCACCGTCAGCGCCGCCTCAACTGCGATACCCCGTACCACACCGGTATCGCTACACAGACCGGAGGGAATATCGACTGCCAATACTGGCAAACCTGACTGATTAATCAACGCGATAGCAGCGCGATAATCGCGACGCACTTCGCCACTAATTCCAGTACCCAACAATGCATCCACTATAACGCCATCGATAAGCTCAGCCTTACTGGATCGATAACCTTCCCAGGATTGCATCACCACGCCTGCCGCCTTGGCAAAGGCCCAAGCGCGGTGCGCATCACCACTTAATTTTCGTGCCTCGACCAATTGAATGATTTCAACCGGGATCAACGCTTGCTGGGCCAAACCGGCAATAATGTAGCCGTCACCACCATTATTACCACCACCACAAAATACGGTAATTTTCTCCGGCACAGGCCAGCGAGATAACAGCGCCTCAAAGGCCTCACGACCGGCACGCTTCATCAGTACAATACCCGGTATACCTTCCTCCTCGATGGCCCGGCGATCAAGTTCGCGCACTGCATTAGCGGTGTAGAGTCGATTGGATATTTTTATCATTCGCTTTTCCCTGAGATCTGGCAGAATTATACGACAACCGGAGTACGCTGCGACAATGTCAGTCAAGCAATACACACCCGCCAACGACTCTGCATGCACATTGGACATGCGTGCCAATATCCGCCGCTGGGGCCAGGAACTAGGTTTTCAGCAAGTCGGCTTTACCCAGCTCGACCTCGAGGTGGCGGGAGAGCGACTCCAATCCTGGTTAGCGGCCGGTTTTAATGGCTCCATGCAGTGGTTGTCCGAACACGGCGACAAACGCTGGCGGCCAGAACTGCTATTACCTGGCACAGTATCTATCATCAGCGTTAGAATGAACTACCTGTCACCTGGCACCGATATGATCGCCCGCCTGAAAGACGGCGACAGCGCCTATATTTCTCGCTATGCTCTGGGGCGGGATTATCACAAATTGATACGCAAGCGCCTCGCCACTCTCGCCAAAAAAATTGAGCAACATTGCGAACATCCCGTGATCCAACGACCTTTTGTCGACAGCGCCCCGGTGATGGAAAAGCCCATTGCCGAACTAGCCGGACTTGGCTGGATTGGCAAGCATACGCTGGTACTCAATCGCGAGGCCGGCTCATGGTTTTTCCTCGGCGAACTCTACACCAGTCTCGAACTCCCCGCCGATACCCCCACTACTGAGAAGCAGTGCGGCAATTGTCGAGCCTGCCTCAAAATCTGCCCCACCCAGGCCTTCCCCGAACCCTATGTGCTCGATGCCCGACGCTGTATTTCCTATCTAACAATCGAAAACAAAGGGCCCATCCCCCTGGAATTTCGCCAGGCCATTGGCAACCGGGTATTTGGTTGTGATGACTGTCAAATTATCTGCCCCTGGAATCGCTTTGCCAAAGCCACTGACGAAGACGACTTTCGCCCCCGCCACAGCCTCGACAACAGCAAGCTCATCGCCTTATTTCAGTGGACGGAAGAAGAGTTTTTACAGCGCACCGTTGGCTCGCCAATTCGCCGCATCGGCTACGAGAGATGGCAACGCAACCTTGCTATTGGCCTCGGCAATGCCCCCCACTCGCCTGAAATTATCGCAATCCTTGAAAAGGCTCTACCTCAAGCCTCACTTTTGGTCAGTGAGCATATTCAGTGGGCACTGGAGCAACATTGCAAACGCTAATCAGATGGGCCAGAGCTATTGATATAAATTAATCGCCACTGTAGAATGCCCGACCTCGAAATCAGACTCAACTTATTACGGAGCACGCCAGGTGGCAAATTCACCCCAAGCACGAAAACGCGCCAAACAGAATGAAAATCGACGCCAGCACAACGCCAGCTTGCGTTCTATGGCTCGCACCTACTTGAAGAAAGTGATTGCTGCCATTGAATCCGGTGATGTTGAAGCCGCAAAAACAGCCTATGCCACGGCCGTGCCGGTTATTGACCGCATTGCTGACAAAGGCGGCGTTATGCACAAAAATAAAGCCGCTCGGCATAAAAGTCGTTTGAATGCCAAAATCAAAGCGATGTCTGCTTAAAGCCAGTTTACCGCTTTTCTAGATCGGCAAGCCCGGCTGAATACACTGTTTTCATGCCACTTGCTAGATAAGCGCCAGAAATCAAGGCGCACATCGAAATGAGATAAAACTGAAAATATTTCACCTAAGCACAATATTTTCAGTCTCGAATAAACCCCGCCCTTGCCAGCGGGGTTTATTGTTTCCGGAGCCGTTATTTCTCAAGACAGCTAGCTTAAAAAGCCGCTAGCTCAAATGCCTGACCACGATTTACATAAACCTGACAAAAAAAGCTGCGTCATTTAACGCAGCTTTTCTAAACGGCCTTTCTCATGACTTAAAACCAGGACTCAAAACCTTGGCCTTGAGCCCCTTGACTCTATCATCACCACGAGCAGAATTAACCTTTCTTGGCAGAAGGGAAAACCGCAGGGCGCTTTTCTTTCACAGCGGCGATACCTTCAGCGGCGTCTTCACCGAGGAAGCAGAGCATTTCCATACGCAGTGAATTGTCGAAGATGGGGGCGGCCATTTGCATCCAGCCATTGAGTGTAGACTTGGTACCGCGAATAGCTTGCTGACTACCCGCAGCTAGT
>JBFJYH010000028.1:0-35571 GCA_041622675.1 Porticoccaceae bacterium | reverse complement strand
CTTTTTTCGTCAACAATTCGACAACCTGAGTGGCCAGATTGGGTGCCAGCGTGAGTTTGGTGGGCCAGGCGGCAATCACGTTTTGGCAGTTGCCAGCCCAGTCGGCGTAGGCCTGGTCGGGGCGGGCAAAATTGCGCTGCAGAGGTTCCGCCCGTTCGACCGGGAGTGTTGCCCATTGGGCATTGCTGAGATCGACCCAGGGCAGTAATTCGTTTAACTCACGTTTTGCGCAGTGGATTAATTCATCGCTACTTTGGCTCGCGCCTTTTTCTGCGAGTGTGCCACCGAGATACCATACCTGACTACCATCGTGACAGGCGTGGCTGGAAATAGTGACCCGAGGGGTCGTTTCTGCGCCTAGGCAGTGGCCAAAAAAATTGTGGGGGTGGTGGTGTTTAACCAGCACTTGTTGCAGAGGGCGGGTTTGCATTTCGGGAGTGGAGGCATTTAGCTGTTTGAGTAACTCAGCATTACCCTGGCCAGCGGTGAGTACAATGGCCGCGCTGTTGAGCAATAGTCGTTGTTTGTCGCTAGCGATTTCAATGGCGTGGCAGCCGTCGGGCAGGCGTTGGAATTTTGCCGTTTGCCAGTCAATCTGGAAAATACGCGACTCAAGGGGTGTGGCCAGTTGGCGCACGAGAGAGGGGACATCCAGTACCATATCGACAAGCTTATAGACCGAGCCCCTGAAGTCGGGGACCTGTAACAGTGGGGGCAACTGCTTGCCACTGACTTTATCGATGCGCCCGCGGGTCGCCTTACTGGCAAAAAACGTCGTTAGGCGTGAGGTGGTTTTTGTGCTCGACCACAGATAAAAGTGATCGCTGAGGAGTTGGCAACCGCGCAGATCAATGTCGCCCTCGCCCTGTAGACATTTTCGCCAGTATCCCGGCATATCGGCAATGGCTTCCGAGGCCCCTGTTAAAAGGCCGCTCAAGGTGTATTTTATCCCGCCGTGTATCATGCCCTGACTGGCGACGCTCTGATCGCTGCCCAGGGCTTTTTTTTCCAACAGGATGGCGTTATAGCCCGCATTGCAAAGCCGGTGGAGTAGCCAAAGCCCAGCAATGCCGCCGCCGATAATGGTGATATCTGTTTGCACGTTACTGCTAGCCATAGATGTATCTGAGCTTACTGGCATAAGGGTGTTGGTTTCCTGAGGGGTTGCACTGCTCAAGATTATAACGCGATGTGCAAAATCTTTTGCGGCTATCCATCGGCCTCGGTATGCTGCCCCCATCTGGAGGCACCACTTGGCTCGATTACTTTACACACTACTGGTTTATGGCTGTTTGCCCTTAATTTTGCTGCGCCTGCTCTGGCGTGGCAGCCGTGCACCGGCCTATCGTCTGCGCTGGGCGGAGCGCTTTGGGTTTATCGGAAGACTGAGCGATGCCCAGACGGTGATTTGGGTGCACTCCGTCTCAGTGGGTGAAACCATCGCCGCTGCACCGATGATTCGTCGCCTGCAAAAAAAATATCCTGCTGCCACGGTGATGGTGACGACGATGACACCGACCGGCTCAGCACAGGTAAAAAAAATCTTTGGTAACAGCGTCGAGCACTGCTATGCCCCCTACGATATGCCCGATGCTATCGCCCGGTTTTTGCGTCGCACTCACCCCGCAATATTGGTGATTATGGAAACTGAGCTGTGGCCCAATATGATTCACGCTTGTCACCGAAAGGCCATCCCTGTGGTGCTGGCTAATGCACGTTTGTCTGCGAAGTCCGCTGCCGGCTATGCCAAAGTCGGGCGCTTATCTCGGCCGATGCTCCGTGAGCTAACAGTTATCGCCGCGCAGACCAAGGCAGATGGCGAACGCTTTACACAACTGGGTGTTAGCACGTCAGCGCTGGAGGTTAGCGGCAATATTAAATTTGACCTGCAACTCGATGCCGCGCTTCGCGAAAAGGCAGGGCAGTTAAAAAAACAGTGGCGGGGTTCTAGCGCTAGGCCCGTCTTCTTGGCAGCCAGTACACACCGCGGGGAAGATGAAATTATTCTCGAGGCCTACCGCCAGATACTCGAACGCCAGCCCGATTTGCTGTTAGTACTAGTGCCACGCCACCCCGAGCGCTTTGACGAGGTGGCCACGCTTTGCTGCGAGGGTGGCTATCGTCTACAACGGCGTAGTGAAACGGGACCTGGTGCTGGGCCTAGTGCGAGTGGCGAACTTGAGAATGGCGTGCAGATCCTGCTGGGCGATACCATGGGCGAGTTGTTGAGCTTTTGTGGCGCTAGTGACATCACTTTTGTGGGTGGTAGCTTGGTGAATGTCGGTGGGCATAATTTAATTGAGCCCGCCGCCTGGGGAGTGCCGGTGTTAAGTGGCCCCTGCTTGTTCAATTTTACTGAGGTGAGCAACTTGTTGAGCGAGGCGGGCGGGCTGGCGATTTGTGCGACAGCCTCTGAGTTAGCAGAGCAAGTAATGGCACTATTGACGAATGCCGATTTATACCAGCAAATGTCTAGCGCAGCGCTCGCGGTGACAGAGGCCAACCGCGGAGCGCTGGATAGGCTTACAAAGTTGCTCGAGAGTCAGATTTGCCAACGACCAGCTCGGGTTTCATCCAAGTATTGAGTTTGTTAATGTCCTTTGGGCTCAATAGTCCGGCGACTTCTTTAAGGTTGAACATACTCAAAATATAGTCGTAACGGGCATTAGCGTAATCGCGTTGCGCTTGGTATAGCAGGCGCTGTGAAATCAGTAGGTCGACAATATTTCGTGTGCCAACATCGTAACCCGCTTGGGTGGCTTCAAGGGCACTTTGAGCGGATACAATGCCCAGGCCTCTAGCTTTAACACGAGCGCTATTAGTGTGGACTTTGAGGTGTTGTGAGCGAGCTTGCTGAGTAATGCTGCGTTGAATATGAAGCAAGTTCTCTTGGGCCTGGATGAATTCCTGTTGTGCTATTTTGCGCTCTGCGGTGACCAGGCCACCGGTATATAGAGGCGCATCCATTCGCACCGAAAAAACCAGTGGCTCGTCGTCGGCGGAAAAAGGTTGATTGCCTCCACTGTTGGGTGAAAAACTACCCTCGGTATGTTGGTTGGAGTAGCTCACTTGGGCAGAGACTGTGGGCAAATGCTCAGCGCGCTTGGCTCTGGCATTTTTTTCAGCGGCCTGCATATGTAAGCGCGCGGCAGCTAGGGTGAAATTATTCTCTTGGGCAAACGTTACCCAGGCTTCTCGGTCAGCGAGCTCGCTTGGCTTGATCGGGAAATCTGCAGAGAGCCCCGCTAGTTCAGTGTGGGCTTGGCCCGTTAGCACCTCCAATGCCTCGAAAGCGATATCGAGAGCACTTTCCGCTTCAAGGGTGTTCACCCGGGCATCATCGTGAGCCGCTTGGGCTTCGTGAACATTGGTGATCGCCAATAGTCCGACCTCAAAACGCTCTTTGGTTTGCTCGAGCTGACGGCCAATTGCGCGTTGTTCGGCTTTGGCGGTGAGCAAATTTTCACTGGTGCGCAAGACCTCAGTATAGGCATTGGCAACGCGTATAATTAAAGACTGCTGTTGGGCAGCGAGTTCGGCCCTGGCTTGTTGATCGAGATCAAAACCTTGTTTGAAGGTGAACCAGGCGGGTAGATCGAAGAGCGGCTGGGTCAGGGTGAGGAAGTAAAATTCACTTTCATCATCGTTTTCACCGGCGGCGCCAACATTGAGGGTGCTACCAGGTGCATTGAGGGTGCGAAAAGCACTTGAGTCACCATCACCGTCACCGATTACGATGCTACCCGTCAGCGTAGGTAGGAGGCCCGCACGTGCTCGAGGGATGGATTGCTGTCCCGCTTTAAATGCAGCGTGTGCCGCTTTTAATTGAGCATCGTTGTTCAATGCTAGTTGATAAATTTCAGCCAGTGTTTCCGCTTGTAACGGTGCGGCACAGCTTGCGGCCAACAGCAAGCTGGCGAGAGATTTTAAAATCAGTTTAGACATGAACTCGTCCTATAAACGTGAATGTATGTAATTGAATAACAGGCTAGTCTAGCAGATAGAAACGGCGGCGTACCCTTTATTAAAGTTCATGGATATAAAATATTTGCCAATCAACATGGGATAAATGATTTGGCAAGGAAGGAGTGAAAGTGAATGAAAAACGTTAAATCTTTTGGTGAGCGAGATGTTGAGGTGATTTCTCGTGACGTTGTCTATAAGGGCTTTTTTTCAATGGAGAAGCTGCACTTGCGCCACCGTTTATTCAAGGGTGGGTGGAGTCAGGAATTTACCCGTGAGCTGTTTGTTCGTGGCCGGGCTGTTGGGGTATTGCTTTACGACCCGAAGCGGAGGCGGGTTGGGATGGTTGAGCAGTTTCGCATCGGTGCGATGGGCTCACCGCAGGGCCCATGGCAACTTGAGGTGGTTGCCGGTATCGTTGAGACGGGCGAGTCCCCAGAGAGCGTTGCTAACCGAGAATTGGTTGAGGAGGCGGGTATTGATCGGGTCAAGCTGCTACCAATCTGCGAATATTTGACAAGTCCGGGGGGCACCAATGAGCGCCTTGAGTTATTCTGTGGCCTCGCAGACTTGCATGATAAAGGCGGAAATTTCGGCTTGGACAGTGAAAATGAAGATGTTCTTCTACATATTATGAGTGAGAAAGAGGCTTTTGACGCGTTGGCTGCTGGGCAATGTAATAATGCCGCGACAATTATTTGCTTACAATGGCTGCAACTAAACCGCGATCACCTGTTATAAGCGTTAATGACAAGTGGCTCGAGCGCCTCGCAAGCCAGTTGTTGCGCTAAATAACGTTCGATATTAAAGAGGCGAAATTTGCGTTACCGAGTTGATTTAAAAACATTTATGGCGTCTTGTGAGGCAAATTACTTTCGCCTATTCGCGTTGTTCCCAGATCTACGCAGCAAAGGTGAGCTGCGCATAGGTTTGTCCCTTGCTAGCGATGTCGAGGTCGTATTGACTGTGCTGGAGCGAACGTCTTACACTACTTTGTTGTCCATTGAGCAGAGAGCGGCTGGTGGTGCTGGGGAACCCGACACTCGGTCGGAAAGGGCTGATAAACCAGTCACAGTTCATTGGTCAAAACCGCCGATGTTAACGGTGCGCTTGTATCATGATGCGCAACTCGCCGAAGTTATCACCTATGGCAACAATCGCGGTGTACGACCAAAAAATGCTTACCCGAATCAACACATGTTCCAGCCTGATGAAAAGCGTCAGTGGAACCATTTTCTCGAAGAATGGTTGGTACTATGTCGTCAACATGGCTATGCCGTGGGGGAGTCGGTTCCTGTGCTTGATACGACCTGCGAATAAGCGCAGAGAAGTTAGGGCCTTTATGGGCTTTATCTTTTTTCGCTCCTGCCAAGCTCAGCGGGTTTTAATTCCGTATTACTTGGTTGCTATTGTCCAATTAATGCGTGTTCAACCCGCTAATCGAATAAATGTAAGCCGATGATTGACCGTCATATACACCAACTGGTGCAAATTTCTGATCTCCATATTGGTGAAACCCGTGAGCACCGTTTAGCTGGGATTTGCACTTATGAGAGTTTCAGCCAAGTACTGAGCGATATTGTTTCGCGTTGTGCTGATGCTGACATGATGATGGTCACCGGTGATGTTGCAGCCGAAGGTAAGCATAGCGCGTACCGATTATTTTCTGAGCAAGCCCAGTTTTTCGAAATTCCCTATGCCTGGTTACCGGGCAATCACGATGACTTTACGGCAATGCAGAGAGGTATTATTTATTCACCTTATTTGCCTATTTTGAAACTGGGCCCTTGGCGGGTACTGTCTTTGAATACAGCCATACCCGGAAGAGTGGGGGGGAAACTGGTCGATGAAGAGCTAAGCTTTCTCGATCAAACTCTGCGTGCGGAGCCCCAATCCCCCTTTGTGATTTTTATGCATCACCCGCCCATGCCGGTGGGTTGTGATTGGCTGGATAAACAGCGCATTGCCAACGCTGATGATTTTGAGGGTATTATCCGGGCAGCGGGTAATGTTAAAGCACTGTTTACGGGGCATGTTCACCAAGAGTTTTCTGCTAAATGGGCGGGGTGTGATGTGTACACGGCGCCGTCAACTTGTTTTCAGTTTGCTAGTCAGAGCGCGGATTTCGCCATGAGTGATGTATTGCCTGGCTATCGCTGGATTGATTTGCACGCCAACGGCGAGATCACTACGGGGGTGCGCCACTTGTCTAACATTGAGCACAAAGTCGATCATGCTATTTCTGACTATTAGTTGTTATAGGTGGTTAATTGTTGCTGTCGATGGTTGTTAAGCCGCTTGGCTTGCTATTAATTGTGATACCTCAGTCGCTATAATCACCCCTTTGCTCCCGGTGAAATAAGATTGTGGCCTCACTCGTTTATATTCACGGTTTCAACAGCTCGCCAGATTCTGACAAGGCACGTCAGACCAGACTCTGGCTGACAGAAAATCGCCCCGATATCGATTTTATTTGTCCCTTTTTGAGCCCTTTTCCTTGCGTGGCGATGGCGCAGCTAGAAGCCATTATTGGTGACTTGTCTGGCACCTTCTATTTTGCCGGCAGCTCCATGGGTGGCTTTTATGCGACCTATCTTGCGGCAAAGTATCATTCTCGAGCTGTATTGATTAACCCGGCAGTGCGCCCTTGGCTGGGGCGTGAATATTTGCTTGGTGACCAGGCTAACTATCACACTGGTGAGGTGCATCGCATTGAGCAAGAGCATTTGGAGCAACTCCAGAGTTTTAATGTCGAGCCAATAACACGCCCCGCCGACTTTTTAGTGTTATTGCAAACCGGTGACGAGGTGCTCGATTATCGCTTAGCGGCAGAAAAATACGCCGACTGCCGGCTTGTGGTTGAACCTGGTGGTGATCACGGCTTTGTTGGTTTTGAAAAACATATCCCTGCTATTATCGAATTTCTTACCCACTGATCAGAATTAACTCAATATGCTCCCAGCAGATAAATAAGGCTCGATACTAAAAGATGAGCGATTACAACGCAGATTCCATTGAGGTTCTAACCGGCCTCGACCCCGTGCGCAAGCGACCGGGTATGTACACCGACACTACACGGCCGAACCATCTTGCTCAAGAGGTGATCGACAATAGTGTCGATGAGGCATTGGCCGGCTTCGCCAGTAAAATTACCGTCATTTTACATAAAGACGGTGCTATTACCGTGGGCGATGATGGTCGGGGGATGCCGGTTGACCTTCATCCCGAGCAGGGCTTACCGGGAGTAGAGGTGATTCTCTCGACCCTCCATGCGGGTGGCAAATTTTCCGGTGACAGTTACGAATTCTCCGGTGGTCTACACGGGGTGGGTGTGTCGGTGGTCAATGCCTTGTCACTAGAGTTGCAAGTCAGTATTCGCCGTGGCGGTCAAGTGTATTGCATGCATTTTGCCAATGGCGAAAAAACTTCCGAACTAGAAGTGGTCGACACCTGTGGCAAGCGCAATACCGGCACTGAAATAAAATTCCGCGCGGACGGTCAATATTTCGACAGTGTCAAATATTCCCTGCCTCGGCTTAAACATGTCTTGCGCGCGAAGGCCGTGCTGTGCGCCGGGCTGGAGGTAAAGTTTACAGACGAAGCCTCTGGAGAGAGCGAAACCTGGTTCTATGAAGCGGGCTTGTCTGACTATTTGCAGACTGCGACCAAAGGCTGGGAAGTGCTCCCGGCCGAGCCGTTTACTGGCAGCCTTAGCGCCGCGGCGGCTGCCGTCGACTGGGCTGTACAGTGGTTGCCAGAGGGGGGTGAGGTTACTCAGGAAAGCTACGTGAATTTAATTCCTACCGCTCAGGGTGGCACCCATGTCAATGGTTTTCGCACTGGGCTGCTGGAGGCAACCCGGGAGTTTTGTGAGTTCCGCAACCTCCTGCCCCGGGGGGTGAAGCTAGCACCCGATGATATTTGGGATAAGTGCTGCTTCGTACTTTCGGCCAAGCTGCGAGATCCGCAGTTTTCGGGGCAGACTAAAGAGCGCTTGTCCTCCCGCGAAGCGGCGGCGTTTATTTCTGGCGTGGTAAAAGACGCTTTCAGTTTATGGCTCAACCAGCATACCGAAGAAGCGGAGAAGCTGGCCGAATTGTGCATTGCCAATGCCCAGCGGCGCATGCGTCTGAGTAAAAAGGTGGCGCGTAAAAAGGTCACCACCGGCCCTGCTTTGCCGGGCAAGCTGGCCGATTGCTCCAGTGGCGAGCCCGAACGCTCGGAACTGTTTTTGGTGGAGGGGGACTCGGCAGGTGGTTCGGCTAAACAGGCGCGCAGCCGAGAGTTTCAAGCCATCATGCCCCTGCGCGGTAAAATTCTGAACACCTGGGAAGTCGATAGTCAGCAAATTCTCGCCTCTCAAGAAGTGCACGATATCTCCGTGGCGATTGGCCTCGACCCCGATAGCAACGACCTCAGCGCTCTGCGTTACCACAAGGTGTGTATTTTGGCCGATGCGGACTCCGATGGTGCCCACATCGCCACCTTGATTTGCGCCCTCTTTGTTCGGCATTTTCGGCCCTTAGTTGCAGCGGGTCATGTCTACGTGGCGATGCCGCCACTGTTTCGCATCGATGTGGGTAAAGAAGTGTTTTATGCCCTCGACGAGCAGGAAAAACAGGGTGTTCTGGACAGAATTGAAGCCGAAAAAATGAGCGGCAAAGTGCAAGTTACCCGCTTCAAGGGCCTGGGGGAAATGAACCCCATTCAGCTGCGTGAAACCACTATGGACCCCGACACCCGCCGCTTGGTGCGCCTCACCATTGATGATGCTGACAATGCGCGGGAGCTACTCGATATGTTACTCGCCAAAAAACGTGCGGGTGACCGTAAAGCCTGGTTGGAAGAGAAAGGCGATCTTGCTGAAACGGCTTAAACCGTCGTCGTTTTTTCGCTGTAACTAATTTCCTTGAAGATTCTTTTTTATGACAGATTCAGTAATAGGCATTGATACCCCCGAAAGCCGCCCGGTCAGTGAATACGCTGAAAAGGCGTATCTCGACTACTCCATGTATGTGATTCTCGATCGCGCGCTGCCCCATATCAGTGATGGCTTAAAGCCGGTACAGCGCCGCATTATTTACGCTATGAGCGAGCTGGGTTTGCGCTCCACCGCCAAGCATAAAAAATCCGCGCGCACAGTGGGCGACGTTATTGGTAAGTTTCACCCCCACGGTGATAGCGCCTCTTACGAGGCCATGGTGTTGATGGCCCAGTCATTCTCCTATCGCTACCCGCTGGTCGACGGGCAGGGAAACTGGGGCTCCCCCGATGACCCCAAATCCTTTGCGGCGATGCGTTATACCGAATCTCGCCTCGACAAGTTCGCCGATTTGCTATTGGGCGAGCTGGGGCAGGGCACGGTGGAGTGGCAGCTTAATTTCGATGGCTCGCTAGAAGAGCCCCAGGTACTACCCGCCCAGGTGCCCCATGTTTTGCTTAACGGCACCACCGGTATTGCCGTGGGCATGGCCACCGATATTCCGCCCCACAATTTGCGTGAATTGATTAGTGCTACGGTGCACTTGCTAGAGCACCCCAAGGCGACGGTCGAAGAGTTGTTTGCCTACTTGCCCGGCCCGGATTACCCCACCGAGGCGGAGATTATCTCCCCCCCCGAAGAGTTGTTGGCAGTCTATAAAAGTGGACGGGGCTCGGTGCGTATGCGCGGTGTCTGGCAAAAGGAAGATGGCGATATTGTTATCACTGCCTTGCCCCATCAGGCCTCTCCGGCAAAAGTTCTGGAACAAATCGCCGCGCAGATGTTGGCCAAAAAATTACCGATGGTTGCCGATTTGCGGGATGAGTCCGACTACGAAAGCCCAACGCGCCTGGTGATAGTGCCTCGCTCTAACCGGGTTGATCTCGACGCTTTGATGAACCATCTCTTTGCCACCACTGACTTGCAGCGCAATTACCGGGTTAATCTCAATATGATCGGCTTGGATGGCCGCCCCAGCGTTAAGCCGCTGAACGTCATCCTCGGCGAATGGCTGAGGTTTCGTATTGCCACGGTGCGCCGTCGTCTCGAATATCGCCTTGAGCGGGTGCTGGCGCGTTTACACATACTCGATGGCTTGCTGGCGGCCTTTCTTAATATCGACGAAGTGATTGCCATTATTCGCCACGAAGATGACCCCAAGCACGAATTAATGGCGCGCTACGACCTCTCGGATATCCAGGCCGAGGCGATTTTGAATTTACGCCTGCGTCAACTGGCCAAGCTCGAAGAATTTAAAATTCGTGCCGAGCAGGACGAGCTCAGTACCGAGCGCGATAGTCTGGAAAAAATACTTGGCTCTGACAGGCGCTTAAAAACCCTGGTGCGTAAAGAACTGGAAGCTATCGCCGAAGAGTTTGGCGATGCGCGGCGCTCAGCCCTTGTGCAGCGCGATGAGGCTCAAGCCTTTAACGAAGCCGATCTGCTCAGTGCCGACCCCGTGACGGTGGTGCTGTCGGAAAAGGGCTGGATTCGTGCCGCGAAGGGTCATGAGGTGGATGGCGCCAGCCTGAACTATAAAGCTGGGGATAGCTTCTTTGCCTCCGCCCAGGGGCGCAGTAATCAGCAGGTGATACTACTCGACTCCACCGGGCGCAGTTATGCCCTGGCGGCTCACACTCTGCCATCGGCACGGGGCCAGGGTGAGCCTGCAACAGGGCGCCTCAATGTGCCATCGGGGGCGACTTTTTGCGGCCTACTCATGGGCGATGATGAACAGCGAGTACTGCTAGCAACCGATGCCGGTTACGGCTTCGTCGCCAAAATGGCCGACCTCTACACAAAAAATCGATCGGGTAAGACGCTCATCAGCATTCCAAAAGGGGGGCAAATACTGCCACCTATTGCCAATGTCAATGTTGAGAGTGGGCGCGTTGTCGCCATTAGCAACGAGGGGCGTATGCTGGCCTTTGCTTTGTCAGAACTGCCCGAATTGGCGCGGGGCAAAGGCAATAGAATTATTAATATTCCCACCTCGCGTTTGCAAGTGAGAGAAGAGTTTATGCTCACCGTGGCCGTGATAGTAGAGGGGCAAAGCCTCGTTATTTATTCCGGTAAGCGTCACCACAATGTGAAGTTTTCAGACTTAGAGCACTATCTTGGTGAGCGTGGGCGGCGTGGTAATAAGTTGCCGCGAGGTTTTCAAAAGGTGGATCGCGTGTCGGTAATCTAGCGGCAAGGCTATGTTGGATGCCCGGTTAGCAAAAAGCAGTGTGGTGGGAGCCACTTCTCGTTCAGCGGTGAAATGAGTTGCATTATCTACGGTTTCATTAGTGCTCATAGCCAATAGGTGTATTGATGTAGGGGAGAGGAAATAGGTCATCACTTATAAGTGGCCCAGGACGATCATACTGCTGTGGCTTTTCTCTAGTTGTTCTGTGAAGCGAGCAATGGGGTGTTAAGCACATATTTTTTGCTGCTGTGAACTTGTGTCGTGCAGGTTGAGTGCTGTCTGAAAAACACTCTGACCAACAGGCAATCAGGGCTTTCTGGTCTTCAGCCTCGGGTAACGTTAGTCCACTGCGTCGATAAATCGTCCAGGCGATGGCGCTGGCATAAGCAAGATTGCTCGCTAGCTCGTAATGGGGGTTTTGCAAAAAGGTTTTTTGAGAGGCAAGACCGCGAATGGTACTCGCTAGATCTGGCTTAAACGCAAGATAGTCATCCCATAGTTGTAAGTGAGTGCTGGGTTCTATTCTGTAGAGCCCTAGGCCGCTCTGTGACTTTGCGTCATAGTGGCGGGCTTGTAGGCTTGCGGTCAGTTCGAGAAGTTTGACACCTACTGTCGAATAATCACCGAGATTTTTCAGTGTAAGAGCGATGACGAATTGAAGTGTGTCGTTCTCGAAATGTTTCATAATATTTTAGTCTGCCAAAAAGTGTCAGTCAGTGGTTTTTTTTGTCGTCTACCGCCAGAATATTGACCTTATTCTTAAGTTCTGTGTCTACAGTAAAAAACATGCAGATTTGGTGCCTAAATATCAATTTAAAAGGGAAAGATATTCGCTGGCGTCATATAAAAATTACTGGCTGATGTTTCTTTCCTTGTTCAGAGGTCGTGTCGCCCTGGGCGCGGGGGGGTGATATGGGCAAAGCGCAAGGTGATAGTGTGTCCAACCGAGTGGTGAGTGGGGAGAGGGCAATTTATATTTGTTGCTTACTGCGCGAACATCTATCACTGAGGCCAAACGCGTGGCCGGAATGCTGAGTAGTGTGTTGACCCTGAAGATGCGAAGCCTTCCTCGATATTAAACAACTGCTAAGTGGTATTTATTTTCATTCTTGCGCGATAGGCGTTCCTAAAAGATAAATCATTTAGTCTGTTTGTTTTTTGGTGTAAATTTAGATGGCTGTTGTAATTATTTCCTAATGTGTAATTTTCTAGAAAAAATATTAATAATGTATTGGGTTTTAATAGCAGAAATCGTTCTATCGTTATTTGTGCTGTTGGTGTATTTATTTTCACTGGATATCGGTTTGTTATTTTTTACATTGTTGGTGTTGTTTTAATATATTGAAAATTAATGATGTGTTTGTTTTCTGTCGTGTTAAGGTGGTTGTAATGTCATTGCAATTTATCTATTGGTTTTTATCTGGCATTCGATATTATATTGATCGAAGTTTTGATGAAAATAATAAAATTATCGGCTAGTTATTTGATTTATTCTTTAGATAAAATAATAAATAAAGCCACTAGACGAATCAAAAGTTAGAAGGATTGTTCACTGGCGAAGCATTGGCGATGGGTTTGTCTTTTGTCCTTTGGTTTATAGAATAAGTTTTGCTTCTTTTCTGGGGCTTTGTTCTCCTCGATTGGTGAAAAAATAAGGTGCGTCGCCGGTAAAGAATGTGCATTGCGATGGCTGGCTAGCGGATTTGGTGCTTTTAGTCGGTGCTACGTTTTTTCAATTACGTGTGTGCCCGCTAAAACTTATCAGTCAGCGACCACAGTTTACCGGCCACCTCCCTTACTCTATAGTAACCTGTTGTTATGGGCTGTCGCTGCTGAACACTGTCTAACTAAAGGCTCGTCTGCGGTGTGTTGTCATGAATAATTGCGCCTGTGTGGTGTTTTTTCACTTTCAACAAGATGGATATAAGGCGTTTTTACAGAGAAGACTTTAAAAATAAGGGGTGAATGATGTCGGATCTTGAACAATTCAGGCTGCAAACCCGGGAGTGGCTTGAGGCGAATTGCCCAGCCTCCCAGCGCTTGCCAGTCATGGAGTTTGAAGACAGGTGCTGGGGTGGCACCAAGTGGTGCTTTGTTAACGAAGACCAAAAACGTTGGCTCGAGGTCATGGCTGAGCGTGGTTGGACGGCACCCGACTGGCCTGCAGAGTACGGTGGTGGTGGTCTCAGCAAGGAGGAAACAAAAATCCTCCGCGAAGAGATGTACCGGATTGATGCTCGCCCTCCACTGTTTAGCATGGGTTTGTCGATGATAGGCCCAGCACTTTTGAAATACGGTTCTGAGGAGCTGAAGCGCCAGCATATTCCAAATATCGTGAAGGGCAAAATTTGGTGGTGTCAGGGCTACAGTGAGCCTAATTTCGGTTCTGACCTGGCGGGCCTACAGACCCGCTGTGAGGACAAGGGGGATCATTTTTTGGTCAATGGACAAAAAGTGTGGACCTCCTACGCTGAGCGCGCCGACTGGATGTTCTGTCTGGTACGCACCGACCCTGATGCGGTTAAGCATGCCGGCATTAGTTTGGTGCTGTTTGATATGACCACGCCGGGGGTGCGCACTAGCCCCATTAAACTGATTTCGGGCAATTCGCCCTTTTGCGAAACCTTTCTCGATGATGTGCGGGTCGAAAAAAACCAACTCGTGGGTAATATCAATCAGGGCTGGGAACTAGCTTCCTATCTGCTGACCCACGAGCGGGAAATGATTGGCAATATGGGCCACACTGCCGCCAGTGAAAAAAGTTTGCACCAGCATGCTATCGATGTTGCTGGTGGTCTTGAAAACGGTCAATTGGGTGATACAGCGCTGCGCACCGAAATTGCTCAATGGGAAATCGATATCCTCGCTTTTGAGTTGACCCAAGAACGCATTGACGATGAAACAAAAGCGGGCACGGGCACAGGTGCCACCTCCTCAATGCTTAAATATGCCGGTACTGAGTTGAATAAACAGCGTTTTGAATTACTGACTGATATCCATGGTCAGGCCGGTTTAGCCTGGGAGGGCGAAGCCTTTGATAACGGATTGCTGGCCAGTCAGTGGTTGCGCACCAAAGGCAATACCATCGAGGGCGGTACCTCTGAAATTCAACTCAACATCATCAGCAAGCGTATTCTGGGTTTAGGCCAAAAAGCTTAGGTCAAAAGGGGTAGGGAACATGGCACTAGTACTAAATGAAGAGCAAAATATGCTCAAAGAGTCCGCCCAGGGTTTTTTGAGCGAGCACGCGCCAGTGGCACAACTGCGACAACTGCGAGATGAGCGTAGCGAAACAGGTTATGATAAAGCCACATGGCAGCAAATGGTGGCGTTAGGTTGGTCGGGAGTTTTAGTGCCCGAAGCACACGGTGGCTTGGCATTTGGTCATGTTGGTATGGGTCAGGTGATGGAAGAAAATGGTCGTACGTTAACCGCATCCCCTCTGTTATCAACAGCGGTACTGGCGGCCTCCGCGATCCATCATGCAGGCACTGAGACGCAAAAAAAGGCACTGTTACCGGCAATTGTCGATGGCTCTTTACTCTTTGCGTTGGCGCAAGATGAAGGGCCCAAGTACCGTCCGTCACTGGTGAGGGCGACTGCGACGGCGAGTGGCGATGGCTATGTCCTCAATGGCGAAAAACAGTTTGTTGCTGATGGCCACATTGCCGATAAGCTGATTGTGAGTGCGCGCACTTCAGGTGATGCCAACGATGCTCAGGGCATCAGTTTTTTTATCGTTGATAGCGTAGCCTCTGGTGTTGAAATTGAACGGGTGCATTTGGCCGATAGCCGCAATAGTGCCATGCTGCGTTTGACACATGTCGCGCTGCCAGCGGACGCCCTTTTAGGTGAGCTAGGCGGAGCAACCAGCCTTATCAACTATCTTAGTGATGTCGCCAATATTCACCTCTCTGCTGAGCTATTGGGTATTTCTCGAGAAGTATTCGAGCGCACGGTGCAATACATGAAAGAGCGCAGTCAGTACGGTGCCCTCATTGGCTCCTACCAAGCTTTGCAGCATCGCGCGGCCCACATGTTTAGCGAAATAGAACTGGCGAAATCGATCGTCTTAAAAGCGCAGCAAGCCCTAGATGCCAATGACACACAGTTGAGTTTGTTGGCAAGTGCCTGTAAGGCAAAAGTCAGTGAGGTGGCGACCCTGGTCACTAACGAAGGGGTACAGCTGCATGGCGGCATCGGTATGACGGACGAGCTGGATATCGGATTTTTTATGAAGCGCGCCCGCGTCGCCGAACAACAGTTTGGCGATAGGCGCTATCACCTGCAGCGTTTTGCCAGCTTGCAAAATTATTAATCATCATCTCAATCCATACTTTTAACGACAATCAATGAGGAAGCATAACTATGACGATCAAAATTAATACCAGTGATTTACAATCCCATATTGGCGATGATTGCGGTACCTCGGATTGGTTTGAAATTACTCAGCAGCAGGTCAATGACTTTGCCGATGTCACACTCGATCATCAGTTTATACATGTCGACCCGGTGAAAGCGGCTGAAAGCCCTTTTGGCACCACGATTGCCCATGGTTTTTTGACGCTCTCAATGCTGGCGCATTTCTTACAAAAGGGCGTTGGCGTCAACGTGCCAAATCGAACGATGGGTGTGAACTATGGCTTTGATAAGGTGCGCTTTTTGACGCCTGTTAAAGTCGGCAGCCGCGTGCGTGCCAATGCGGTGCTGTTGGAAGCGACCGAGAAAAAGCCGGGTCAATACCTCTTTAAGCTGGATATTACCGTTGAGATTGAAGGTGAAGATAAACCTGCACTCAAGGCTGAGTGGCTGAATATGGTTTTCGCTGCCTAGTCTGCTGCACGTAAATAATAATTTCCGGAGAAATAAAAATGACAATTCGTTTTGATGACCGCGTCGCCATCGTCACCGGTGCCGGTAACGGTTTGGGTAAGTCCCACGCCCTAGCGCTGGCCGAACGTGGTTGTAAAGTTGTGGTGAATGATTTGGGTGGCGCCGTTGACGGTAGTGGTGGCTCGGCCACCTTGGCCGAGCAGGTGGTGGCTGAAATTGGGGCCGCAGGCGGTGAGGCCATTGCCAATGGGGCTAATGTCGCTAATTACGATGAAGTTGAAGCCATGGTCGCCCAGACGAAAAAAAAATGGGGTCGGGTTGACATACTGATTAATAACGCCGGTATATTGCGTGATAAAAGTTTTGCAAAAGCCGACCTCGATAATTTTCGCGCCGTGGTTGAAGTACATTTAATGGGCTCGGTCAATTGTACAAAAGCGGTGTGGGATACAATGCGTGAGCAGGAGTATGGCCGCATTGTGATGACAACCTCAGCCAGTGGTCTTTATGGCAACTTTGGGCAGGCGAGTTACGGCGCAGCGAAAATGGCCGTCGTTGGTTTGATGAACACCTTGGTGCTTGAGGGGCATAAGTACGGTATTCATATCAATGCATTGGCACCCTCAGCCTATACCCGTATGACGGCCGACATTTTTTCTGACGATAGTGCCGAAGATTTAATGCCACCCGAAGCAGTGACGACGGGCTTGTTGACCTTGTGTGACGAGGAAGCCCCCACGCGAACCATTCTGGCTGCTGGCGCCGGTGGTTACGCGACGACGCGCATCTATGAAACCGATGGTATTTACTTGCCACCACAAGAGCGTACCCCTGAAAATATTCGCGCCGCGTGGGCCGATGTCGAAGCAGAGGGCGAGCAGCGAATTTTGACCAATGCCGGGCAGCAAACCCAGAAATTTCTTAAAAAAAGTAAACAGCAATAGATAGACAACAGGAGTTTAGAAAAATGAGAGAAGCCGTTATTGTTTCAAGTGCCCGCACCCCCATCGGTAAAGCCTACCGTGGTCTTTTTAATGACACCGATGGCCCAACCCTAGGCGCAATACCGATTCGTGAGGCTATCGCCCGCGCTGGCGTTGACCTCGCTGAGGTTGATGATGTCATCATGGGCTGTGCCCTACAGCAGGGTACCACTGGCTATAACATTGGTCGTCTCTCAGCTCTACGCGCCGGCTTGCCCGATACGGTCAGTGGCATGAGTATCGAGCGCCAATGTTCCTCCGGCCTGATGTCCATCGCCACCGCCGCCAAGCAAATTATGTGTGACGGTATGACCACGGTAGTGGGTGGGGGTATTGAGCACATCAGCTTGGTGCAGAATGAGCACGCCAATTCATTTCGCAATCGCGATGCTGAGTTGATCGCTATGCAGAAGGATATTTACATACCGATGCTGGAAACCGCCGAAATTGTCGCCAATCGCTACCATATCAGCCGTGAAGCCCAGGATGAATATGCTCTGCAGTCGCAGCAGCGCACAGCAGCAGCTCAGGCAGCGGGCCTTTTTGATGACGAGATTGTTGAAGTCACTGCATCGATGCAAGTCATGGACAAAGCCACCAAAGAGGTATCGAGTGTTGAGAAAACTCTAAAGCTTGACGAAGGTAATCGCCCCAGTACTAATGCCGAAGGTCTGGCATCGCTCGGCCCTGTTATTGAAGGGGGCAGTATCACTGCGGGTAATGCTAGTCAGTTGTCAGACGGTTCGGCAGCTTGTGTTTTGATGGAGCGTAAAGCCGCTGAACAGCGCGGGCTTGAGCCCTTGGGCATTTACCGCGGTATGGCCGTTGCCGGTTGCGGGCCAGAAGAAATGGGTATTGGCCCGGTATTCGCCATCCCGAAACTGCTGAAGGCCAACGGTCTAACAATGGACGATATAGGCGTTTGGGAATTGAACGAAGCCTTTGCCGTGCAGGTTATCTACTGCCGTGATCAGCTGGGTATTCCCAATGAAAAACTCAATATTAATGGTGGCGCTATCTCCATTGGCCACCCCTATGGTATGAGCGGTGCGCGTATGGTCGGCCATGCACTGCGTGAAGGTAAGCGTCGCGGTGAGAAGTACGTTGTCATTACTATGTGTGTTGGCGGCGGCATGGGGGCAGCAGGTTTGTTTGAAGTGGCATGATAAAGCTGCCACGGTTTATAGCTGAGATACGGCGGCTCGAACAACGCCGCTACAAATGAAGCTGTAGAAATGAAAGGGGGAGGACATTTTTTGAATGTGTTCCCCCTTTTTTATTGGCTCGACATGTTTAGAGCACAACTTCAATATTGAAAATAACCGGCTGCAAAAGTGGAGCGTCACCCGGTTTATCGACAGGGCCGAATTCCATGCGCCAAAGTTGACAGCAATCGTGTCATCAACCGTGATTGCCCCTTAATGAGCAATCACTACTGCTACCGATCAAAGCGCGTATTCACGACCTACAATCCCTTGGCTACTTCAAAGGGGATTCTTACGACCTCATCCTTAGACACCACCCCTCCTCCAAACTCGACCACGAGGGTATAAAATCCGCCTTTGGATAGATTGAGACGACTCTGAATAAATCCCTGGGGGACCCTATTGTGGAAGCTCTCATTAATTATTTGCCCAGAGGCCAAGTTCTCTGCGGAGGGATTGGCCTCTTCGTGGTGAATCAATTTCAGCGCCACTGGACGCTCACGCAAGCCCATGTCGAGAACATCTAGGGTAATTTTTGTTGCCCCTAGACTGGGTAGCATTTTGCAAAATGCCTGTTGGTAATCGACGCCTTCACGCTTTATATCGGGCCGCTGGTAGGCTGAAAAGCGCACTTCATGGGGCGCGCTACCATAGAGACAGTCCAGTCTAACTTCAGTATCATTGTTAAATTCAAAGTGCTCAATAGCCGTTGTTTTTTCAACGGCTGCAGGTTCTTTCTGTGGACTCAGGCTATGGACAATGGCATAGCCGAGTAGAAGGGAAATTAGGGCCGTACAGAGCTTTAAAACCTTTATCTTCATGTTATCTTCTCACTGGGGTTGGTGCTTTTTGATCACGGTTTTTTCAATTCTAGTAAGCCGACCTGGTTCCAATGGCTTAGCCGAGAAAGTACGAATACTGATTCTACCAAGTAAAGAAAAGAAACGGGCAGCTGATAACTTTAATGGCTATAGGTTTGTCTCTAGAGCAGCAAAATGTAAATGATATTGGAAGCTGTTAATTATCCTCTCCTCTGAATGACTCGTTACTCCCATAGGTAAAATAAATTCAGTACCGTTTTTATTTAGCCAAGCTGCGCCTCTGCACAATACGAGGGGTATTCATCTGCTGGGAAAAGTCCCAGTTTGTGAAGGCTATATCACTCCTTTTGCCGATGACGGCAGTTAGGTAATAGCTATGGCATTATTATTCCCGTTTCACCTTTGTTTCCTGAAATGGCACTCGTATAGAGGCAAGACCCTGCGATCAGAGCTATGGGGCAGCTGCCTGAAGTAGTGGCTTTACGAAGAGCTCTAACCCATATGTTGTCGGAAATCTTAGAAAACAGTTTCAGTACTGCTTTAGCATGGGCGATGAGATTTAGGGTGTTATTTCAGGTTTGTCGCGTTAAATATTGAGTAGAATAAACTTCTTTGTTCAGCTTCTAACGGAGTAGCCAAGAAAGGTGGTTGCGCTATCGACAAGGTCCTACATACAGGAGTATCAGTAATGGAAAATATGGAATCGGGTTTTGCCACCCTTATTGGCTGGTTAACTTTATACGGTGTGAAAATCATTGCCGCTCTGGCGATATTTGTGATTGGTAAATGGGTAGCAAGAAAGCTGGGAGATGCCGCTAAAAGAATGATGGTGAGCCGAGCAGTTGATACGGCACTGGTAAAATTTACCTCCAGCTTGGTGTATTACGCGCTGTTAATTTTCGTGGTGATTGCCGCTTTGGGTCAGGTGGGCATTCAAACGGCTTCCTTTGTGGCCATTGTCGGTGCCGCAGGTTTGGCAATTGGTCTGGCAATGCAGGGCTCGTTGTCCAATTTTGCCGCAGGTGTTTTAATCATTATTTTTAAGCCATTTAAAATTGGTGACTACGTTGAAATGGCTGGGACAGCAGGTGTGGTTGAAAATATCATGATTTTCACCACTGAAATGAAAACGGGTGATAATAAGAAAATTATCGTGCCAAATGCCTCCATTTTAGGCGGGGTTATCACCAATTATTCCGCCAATGAGACCCGCCGTGTAGATCTGGTGATGGCTATCGGTTACAACGATGATCTCAATAAAGCCAAGCAGGTACTTGAGGAAATTGTTAATGCGGATGAACGTATATTGAAAGATCCTGCCCCCTTGATTGCTGTCGCTGAACTAGCTGATAGCAGTGTTAATTTTGCCGTTCGCCCCTGGGTGAAAAGTGCCGATTACTGGGGTGTCTACTTTGCTTTGAATGAAGCAGTTAAAAAGCGTTTCGACGAGGAAGGTCTGTCAATCCCATATCCTCAGCAAGATGTTCATCTCCATAAAATCGAAACTTGAGACAAGTGTAGATGAATTGGAAGGGGAGCTTACTTTAGGATCTGGTTTATTTCGGATAGGGGCTAGGCGCATCTACCAGCTCATTTGAGCTATTATCATGGCTCTAGATAGCCGTCTTATTGATCACACAGGAGATTGTAATGGGTATTCTTTCGTGGCTCGTTTTAGGTGCTGTAGCAGGTTATGTGGCGAAGTGGCTAATGCCGGATAAAATGCCGGATAGTATGATCGCCACAGTGCTATTGGGTGTCGTCGGTGCCATGTTGGGCCGTGGGCTTGTGGCTCTTCTGGCACTTGGCGCGACGGGAGGTTTTGGTATCTTAAGCATTGTGGTTGGCGTGTTGGGTACCTTGTTATTGGTGTTTGTTTATAACAAAGTCGCTAGTGAATAATTGCGTTTGTTGGTACTTATTCTGATTTTCTCAATCAATACGCCCGAGATATTTTGATATCTCGGGCGTATTTGTTTCAGGCTGCTTTAGCCTGCCATTGATACGCCACCACTCACAGAAATGGTCTGCCCCGTGACATAACCCGCCTGTTCTGAAGCGAGAAAACTCACGGTGTGGGCGATATCTTCTGGTTGCCCCATGCGGCCCAGAGGCAGCGACTTTTGAATGGCGTTTATACCTCTCCCGGCAATGGGATTGATGGCGGTAATTTCGTCAATTAGTGGTGTGTCGGTTAACCCCGGACACACACTGTTAACGGTAATTTGATTGCGTGCGTATTCTCGCGCAAGGGTTTTTGAAAAGGCAATTAAACCGCCTTTAGTGCCGGAGTAAATAGCCTCTAAGGCGGAGCCAATGCGCCCTGCATCGGAGGCGATATTAATAATGCGGCCACTACCATTGGCAACTAAACCGGGTAAAAAGGCGCGACAAACTCGCACAGGGCCAGCGTAATTGATGGCGATGACCTTTTCCTGAAATTCTTCGTCCGTGTCGAGAAAGGGCATCAGGTTATCCCAACCAGCATTGTTGACGACGATGGTGGGATCCCCAATTTGCTCTTTAATATACACTGCTGCTGCGTTGACTGAAACTGCATTGGTAACATCCATTTCAACCGCCAAGCCGCCAATTTCTGAGGCTAGATTTTGTGCGGCGCTGGCAGCGATATCAGTGACGACCACCTTGTGTCCGGCGTCGGCGAGTACGCGGCAAATAGCTTCACCTATGCCTCTGGCGCCCCCGGTGACTAAGGCAATTTGTTGTGAGTTCATGGTTTTTCTCCGTAGTGGTTAAAAGTTTTATTTGAATTTTGTGGGGCGAATTTTAATCGGGATTTATAAATCAAGTTTCTTACGCAGCGCCTGCATTTGCTTGAGGCGCTCTTCTTTTGAAGGAGGCTTGCCGGGTGGGGGCAATTCTGGGGGAACGTCTATCTCCAGCTTTTCACCCCATAAAACCTTTCGGCGGAGCTCTTCGTAATGGCGTTTGAAAATGGGCCAGGTGGTTTTCTCGTTCTGGTTTTCAAGGTCAAACCAACCGGTTTTTTGACCTGCAAAATAGACGGCAGGGTGTGTCCATCGCTGTGCTGCTTTGGGATGGGGGGCCATGCAAGCTTGTAAATAAGCATCGTGAGGGGTGGGCAGACCAATACGTGAGCCCTGCTCGTCGCAGCTGCTGATCATTTTTTGCAGGGTCGGGAGGTACTCCGATTGCTCAATAATTTGCCGGGCACCCAGTAAAATATATTCTACGGGGTAATCACGTAGGGCATCGAGCCATAGACGTTTCGCCTGATTGAGAAGAGACGTGTCGTTAAACGCCGCGTAAAACTGGTTGTGATAATTGATGCGAAACAGGGCGAAGACCTGGTTGATGGTGTCGACCAGAGCGTCGTCTTTAGTTTGCCCAGCTGCGGTCGCCGAGCTCGTCTGCGATGTTTCGATGTCGTGTACTGCTTGGTCGATCAGGTCTTTGTTTGCCATGGCTCTGTGTCATTGTGGTGGCGGTGTTTGCCGCCTGTTGGTGGGTATAGGCCCATTGTTTTTTCGCGAACTGCAGGAACTTGGTATTCCAGGAGCTGACAAGGTGGCCGCTGTCTCGCCAGTAGATAATGAATTCAGGCACCAGGTTCTGTGCGAATTGCCGGTCGATGTTACCCATTTGTAGGATGTCGAACACGGTTTCGTCGGGTTGCCAGTTGTTGCTAATGGGCCGCGGCGTGGTGTCCATTTGCAAGGTGTGAGTGTAGCTCGCCCACTGGCGCTTAATGTGTTGAATAAAACGCGAATTCCAGGTGCTGGAGTGGGTGCCTCGTTCCTGCCAATAGAGGATGAACTCGGGGATTGCATCTTCCACAAAGTTGCGATTAATACCGGCTGATACGGTGAGAATATCTAGTGCATCGGCGCTGGGCTGCCAGTCTTCACTCATGGCGACCTCTTTGCTCTGGCGCGCACTACGTGTTTCTTGCTTACGCCAGAGTCGCAGCACGTGCTTGAGATAGCGCGAGCCCCAACTGTAGCGAGGCTCGTTGCGCTCGGTCCAGTAGGTGACAAACTCACCGACCTGTTCCAGAGCGAAATCCTGGGGAATACCGTATTGGGCGAGTTGCGCGAGCAGGTCGTTTTCTGGTTGCCAACCCTTCGCCATTGCTTGCGGGCGTTGTGCGGGAGCAGAAGAGACAGGGGTGGAAGCCGCTGGTGACGGTTGCAATGAAGCTGCAGACAAGGCTGCCTTTTGCGAAGAAGGTGCGCTTATTGGTACAGATATAGCGCTGTTATCGCGCTCGTTAATGGCGAAGCGAAATCGCCCGCCCGTTTGAAAGCTCTGGGCACCGATCAGTAAAATACCCTGCTCGCGCAGATTATTGGTTATGCGTTGAATATCAGCTGCCTGCCAGAAGGGCAGGGTTTGTAATAACTTATCGGCATTGATTTCACACCAGGCAAAACCATGCTGGTTCTCGGCTTCAGACTGGGTGAGAAAGGCTCGCAGTGTTTGCACCATGATAGCCTCTTCAAGCCCCAGGGCAACAGCGAGCTGGGGGTAGAAAAGTAGAGGTGTTTCGGGGATCAATGACATGGCGCCACTCTAGCAGATTTGCTCCGCCTTGGCGCATCTGGTGAAGCGCGGAAAGCCTGTATCTAAACGTTATTATTCGAGCGGCGCCTAGCAGCGATTGTCCCACCGCAGCAGGCACGGTAGGATGCGGGCTCTCGGTAACAGGTGGTGCAGTCGGTGGCAAAAAAGAAAAGCTCAGCATTCGTTTGCAACGACTGTGGCGCAGATTACACAAAATGGCAGGGTCAGTGTAGTGAATGCCACGCTTGGAATACCCTCAGCGAGGTGCGCCTGGCCGTTGCCAAACCTTCTGCATCGGGTGGTCGGGCGGGATATGCCGGTGCTGCCGATGCCGATGTCAATCTACTGTCCGATATTGAAATCGATGAGCTGCCCCGCATAACCACCGGTGCGAGTGAGCTCGATTTGGTGCTCGGTGGTGGCCTGGTGACGGGAAGTTGCGTATTAATTGGCGGTGAACCGGGGGCCGGTAAAAGTACACTTTTACTGCAAACTCTGTGTCATCTCGCCGAGGGGCATAAATGCTTGTATGTCACTGGTGAAGAGTCACCTCAGCAGGTGGCGATGCGCGCCAAACGCTTGGGCCTGCCGACCACCAAGGTCAATATTATGGCTGAAACCTCCGCCGAGACCGTATGTGCCACAGCCCTGCGCCAGCAACCGAAAGTACTGGTTGTCGACTCCATTCAAGTGATGCACTGCGAAGATATTAGCTCGGCGCCGGGTAGTGTCTCCCAAGTGCGCGAGAGTGCGGCCCTGTTAATTCGTTTGGCGAAACAGAGCGGAATTATTTTGCTGCTGGTGGGCCACGTCACGAAAGAGGGTTCGCTGGCGGGGCCGAAAGTGTTGGAGCATATGATCGATTGCTCTCTGATGCTCGAAGGTTCTGCCGACACCCGTTTTCGCACCTTGCGCAGCCACAAAAACCGCTTTGGTGCCGTCAATGAGCTGGGTGTGTTTGCCATGACCGAGCAGGGTTTAAAGGAAGTGGCCAACCCTTCGGCGATATTTCTCCAGCGCGGTGAAGAGATAGCCTCAGGCAGCGTGGTGATGGTGGTCTGGGAGGGTACTCGACCACTTTTGGTGGAATTGCAGGCTCTGGTCGACGACAGTAGCTTTGGCAACCCCAGGCGCATTACTGTGGGCCTCGACCAAAATCGGTTGGCCATGTTACTGGCGGTGCTCCATCGCCATGGAGGGCTGATGGTCGGTGACCAAGACGTTTTTGTGAACGTAGTGGGCGGCGTCAAAGTCCTCGAACCGAGTGCCGATTTGGCCTTGGTGCTGGCCGTGGTCTCCAGCTTTCGCGACAGTCCGTTGTCCCGCGATTTAATGGCTTTTGGTGAGGTTGGACTGGCCGGAGAAATTCGCGCGGTACCCAGTGGCCAGGAGCGTTTACGCGAGGCCGCCAAGCACGGTTTTAAACGGGCCATCGTCCCGGCGGGCAATGCACCGCGCCAGCCAATTGCCGGTATGGAGGTGATAGCGGTGCACAAGTTGAGTGAGGCGCTCGACGTTGCTGGGTTTTAGTGGTGGCAGGCGGTCTGGGTCGTGTGAATAGGGTGAAAGAATGATGTTAGATCCTCAATGGCTGATCTGCTTTCTTTTACTTGGTGCTGTTGTCGGTTTTATGGCGGGGCTATTGGGTATTGGTGGTGGCGGTATTATGGTCCCCGCACTTACCACGATATTTTTACTTCAGGGCGTGCCGGTTGAACAAGTGGTGCATTTGGCTCTGGGTACCTCTATGGCCTCTATTATCGCGACTTCCTTTTCTAGTATGCGTGCGCATCACCACAATGGCGGTGTACTTTGGCCTGTGGTCAGGGCTGTCACGCCGGGTATTATTGTCGGAACGTTTCTGGCGACCTTTGTGGCTAAAAATATAAGTTCGGTACATTTGGCCCTGTTTTTTGCTGTTTTTATGAGCGTTGTAGCCGTGCAAATGTTTCTCGATAAAAAGTCTAAACCTAGCAGGGAATTAGCGGGCGCGACGGGGCTGCTAGCGGCGGGCTCGGGGATCGGTGCTATATCGGCGCTGGTGTCCATTGGCGGCGGCTCTTTAACCGTGCCCTTTCTCACCTGGCAGAATGTCGACGTCCGCAAGGCTATTGGTACTTCCGCCGCTATTGGCTTGCCAATTTCTATTGCCGGGACACTGGGCTATGTCGTCAATGGCTGGGCGCACTCTTCGCCTGAAAATTACACCTTTGGCTTTATTTACTTGCCCGCCGTGTTGTCGATATCTGTGGTGAGTTTTTTTACGGCGCCATTTGGCGCACGAATGGCGCATCGATTACCGGTGCCTGCGTTGAAAAAAATATTTGCAATTCTACTTGTGGCGCTGGGTCTTAAAATGCTGTTTTCGGTCATTTGAGATGATGAATACAAGGCTGGGCTTGCGATAAAGTAAGCCCAGCCTTGTTGTTAAGTTCTGTTCGTTAAAAGGGTTTAAGACACCTCAATTAATTCCACAGTCCCGTCGGGTAGTACTTCATGCATATGGCCTTTGGGCTCTTCAATAAACTGCACAAGTACTAGGCAGGTGGCAGCGGCTGCGGCAATAATCATAAAAAATGTCGAGGTATCGACGAAGGAGTACACGGTGAGAAAAGTCACGCCACCGACGTTGCCATAGGCACCAACCATGCCCGCAATCTGCCCTGTCATGCGGCGTTTAACCAAGGGCACCATGGCAAACACGGCGCCTTCTCCAGCTTGCACAAAGAAAGAGCAGAACATGACAGCCATTACGGCGAGAGCAATGCTCCAGGTACTTCCAACGGTCGACAAAATCAGATAGCCAATGGTTAAACCGCCTATCAAAATGGACATGGTTTTCTTGCGCCCGAATTTGTCGGAGAGATAGCCACCGCCAGGGCGAGCAACTAAATTCATAATCGCAAATGCACCACCGAGTAGGCCCGCCTTCACCGGCGAGAGGTCAAAGGTCTCCATAAAAAAGGCCGGTAGCATAGACACTACCGCTAGCTCGGAACCAAAGGTAACAAAATAGGCCCAGTCGAGAATGGCCACTTGTTTAAATTTGTATTGTTCGATTTCAGGCAGGCTATGCTCAAGATGTTCCTTGTTGACCTGATAAATTTGGTAGATTTGGAAGTTAAACAATGCAAATAAGATAAACCAAATAATTTGGGTATAGGTCTCTGTCAGCAGACCTATAGCGGGGGACGAAAGTTTCCATGCCAATACCGCTAATGCCAGATACATGGGCACATTCATGGCCACATAAAGGTAGAAGTCACGTTTGTTGGATACCTCCAGGCCACCGGATTTTTTAGGCTTAAAATAGGTAGAGCCCTTTGGCGTATTGCGGGCGGTTTTGTAAAAGAAAAAGCTGTAGAGAAAAGCGACGCCACCTGTGGTCGCAATAGCATAGCGCCAGCCGTCGTCGCCACCGTAAAGGTAGGCGGCAACAGCGGGTAAGGTCCAGGCTGCAGCGGCAGAGCCAAAGTTACCCCAGCCGCCGTAAATCCCCTCGGCCAGGCCGACGGTTTTGGCGGGAAACCACTCGCCAACGAGTCGAATGCCAATCACAAACCCAGCACCAATAAAGCCGCAGAGGAAGCGGAATAAGGCAAGCTGTTCGTAAGTTTGTGCGAAGGCAAAGCCCCAGCATAAGAAGGCGGAGGCAGCCAATAGCACACTATAAACAATTCTTGGCCCGAGTTTGTCGACCATAATGCCGATTACAATTCTAGCTGGAATCGTCAGCGCAACATTGAGTATGAGCAGGGCCTTCCACTGGGCATTACTCATGTCAAATGCGGCGATAATGAATGGCTTCATGGGTGCATGGGAAAACCACATCACAAAGGTCAGGAAGAAGGCAAACCATGCTGTGTGTAGTGTTTTAATTGAGCTGTTAGAAAAATCCAGGAGGTTGAGTTTTGGTTCGCTCATAAATCATCTCTGTTGTGCAGTGTCATTAGGGAAGGTCAAAGCCATCGAAACGTAGTGATATGCAACTAGTGGGCCATATTTCTTGTGAAGGTGAAACTGAGGGTTGTTATGGCTTTGTGGGTGTTTTGGCTTCGCCCTAATTAATTAAAATGGTGAGCCTGCCAGAAAATGGGTCGCGACTATGCACCATTTTGTTCCGTGGGGAGGCACTACATTGGCAAGGCTGCTTACTTTTAGAACAAAACCCGGCGAGAATAACCGTATTTGCTAGCTATGGGGTCTCGATGGAGTTAGTACATAGCTTGAATTTCTGTTTGGTATTTTTGATTGACGCTGTCGCGTTTTATTTTCAGGGTCGGTGTCAATTCGCCACCTTCAATGCTGAAATCCTGAGTTAAAAGGGTAAATTTTTTAATGGTTTGCGCTTGCGCCAGGGTTTTATTAATTTCGTTAATTTGTTGTTGAATATAGTTGCGTAACTGTTCGCACTGGGCCGCTTGCTCTATGCCAGTGGCCTTACTACCGCAGTTGCGGAGTTCATTGTTTAGGGTTTCTTCATCCAGAGTGATGAGGGCCGTGAGGTATTTACGCTGGTCACCAATGACCACAACCTGACTGACAGCCGTGATGGCTTTTATCTTGCTTTCAAGGAGTTGTGGTGCGACATTTTCGCCACCAGAGGTGATGATAATATCTTTCTTCCTACCAGTGATCTGTAGAAAACCTCGGTTATCAAGTTCGCCAATATCTCCGGTGTGCAGCCAGTGATCACCGTCAATGGCCTCGCGGGTGGCGGTTTCATTGTTCATGTAACCGGCAAAGATATGTGGGCCGCGTAGTAATATCTCACCGTCATTGGCAATACGCATTTCAGTGCCGGGCAGGCAAGGCCCCAGTTTATCAGTGTCGTAATTGTTGGCTAGCCCGACAGTTGCAGGGCCAGAGCACTCGCTCATCCCGTATATTTCACAGATCGGTAGTCCCAGACTGAGAAAGAACTCAAGTGTATCGAGGGAAATAGGTGCCGCCGAAGAGAGCAGGTTGCGACACCGGTCAAAGCCGAGCTGCTGTCTCGCCTTTGCGAAAACAAGTCTGTTGGCGAGCCAATAAAATAAAGGCATAGGTTGGTGTTGTTGTCGAGCGTACCCCCCGGCGAGGCCCAGTTTGCGCGCCCAGACGAGTACTTTTTTTCGCAGCGTAGAGCTGTCGCTGCCGGCAAGTAATATTTTGGTTTGAATTTTCTCCCAGACTCTAGGAACCGCGACAAAACTGGTTGGGCGAACTTCTTGAAGGTTCTCGCCAAGTTTATTCAAACTTTCTGCGAAAGAGGTGCAGCCCCCACAATACATCGGTATATAAAGACTGAAGATTTGTTCGGCGATATGACTCATGGGTAGATAACTGATGATGCGTTCATCGCAAGTGCAGTTATAGGTGGCAACACAATTTTGGGCGATCCATGTGAGGTTGCGGTGACTCAGCATCACGCCTTTGGGATTACCTGTGGTGCCCGAGGTATAAATGAGTGTGCATACATCGTCGGGTTGCTGGGCTGTAATGCGCGAATCGAGAACTTGTGCTGAAATGGATTCAGCAAGTTGAGGCAAGTCATCCCAGGCGTGTATGTGTTCTGCCGAGTCTGAGCCTTTCATCATCACGATGGCTTTCAGCTTAGGTAATTGGTCGGCAATGGCCTTGAATTTTTCCAATTGCGCCATGTTTTCTACGATAGCCACGGTGGCATCACAATTGCCAGCGATATATTGGCATTGCTCGGGGCTGCTGGTGGTATAAATACCGGCGGGTATAGCGCCGCAGTAAATGGCTGCAATATTACTAATAAACCATTGGCGGCAGTTGTCGCCAATAATGACGCAGCCCTCTTTGGGGCCTAAGCCCAAGGCGATCAGTGCGCGTGCGACGCGTCGAGTTTCGTCGCAATACTCGGCCCAGGTTGTGGTTTGCCACTGGCCGTGGTGTTTCGTCTTTAGTGCGGGTAGGGCCGCGTATTTGGCGGCGCTAGCTTCCATGACAGTGATGACTGTTTCGGCCATTTTCTACAACCTTTTAATTATTTTAATACCAGCGAAGCGCAATCATTGAACATTTTGGGGTCTGTAGACGGGGTGGGTGGTGTCGATGCCGGCCCCATTAGCGGCGTTCTCTAGTGTTAGACATTCCTTTGTCTCAGCCCCTTTACTCTTCAAGAGGGCGTCACAACTAAGGGTGTTGATACTATCTATACAGGCAATGGCCGCGTTTTCCAGCCCGGCGTTAGTGGCTTGCTTGGCATAGGGCGCGATGGTTTGGGTACAGGTATCGTCCAGCATAGCGGTCATCATTTGCATCATTGCCGGTGGCAGTTGCTGTTGTGCCAGCTGGGCCGTTGTACAGGACTTAATTTTACTGCAAAGAGTATTCGTCGCTTCTGTGAAACTGTTCGCCCTAGTAATACTGGACAGCGCCAGAAGTAATACCAGGAGCAGGGTTATTGCCGAGAGCCTATATTCAGGGCAACGTTTTAGAATAGAGGGTAGTGTCATTTGATGATCCACAATATTATCGTGATGCTCAGATTCTACGCTTTGTTTTGTGGGGTCGCAGTAAGAAATTAAGAGCCGGGTTTTTTAACGGTATGAGTCACAAACGCGAGTTGTGGGCACAGTTGAAATGCGTTTGTGCAGTGGATATCGACACCAGTATTCAAGCGAAATCCTTTATAATCAGAATCCACCTATAGTCGGCTCACGGCTCGCTCACCATGTTAATAGTGTCTACATCATGCCAACAGAAATAATGATCGCGACAGGTTTATTCACGCTTGCCTTATTTTTATATTCAACCGCGATATGGAGTGGGCGCAAGTCCTCACAATTAAAAGTCTGGCAGATAGTTGTCTTTTTTCTGGGGGTGAGCTCAGATGCCTTGGGTGTGTGGATAACGATCGAGTTTATTGGCGCCATTGTCTTCACGCCCCACGCTATTTTTGGTTTTACCGCATTGTTGCTGATGTCGTTACACTTCTTCTGGATGTTTGCACTCTTTGTGACATGCAAGCCACAAACACCCAACACACACCGCCTGAGTTTGCTGGTATGGACTGTCTGGATGCTGTCTTACCTCTCTGGACTTGTGTCTGGGCTCGAAAAGGTGCTGTAAAGCAGATTCCTGAGAGTATTTTCAATGGCAGGAAATCTCGCGACCCTCCATCAGTCATTGACAATGCTCCTTTCGCCACGTAGTTTGCGCGCCTTGCCAAGGTAAGAGGTTCCCCACGGCTAGATCTAGCACTGGGGTTAAACGGGAAGTTGGTGCGCCACTGTTGTTGTAGTGAATGTCGCTATACACGGTAAACCGCAAGGCCAACACTGCCCCCGCAACGGTAAGTGAATGAGTTCTGTCGTGTTTTAAATAGCACCTTTACTCAATGTTTGGTTATCAAGCCACTGTGCATAAAGCATGGGAAGGCGACTGAAACATCGACTCACAAGTCCGGAGACCGGCCCCTTACTCTGCAAACGAACTACGGGGTGTGGTTGGTCCGATCAATTAAGTGCGACTCATTCTTTATAGTGAGCGGGCTTGTTTGTTGTCCTATCTGGCTGCTCCCCGCATTATGAACTAGTGATATCAGCTGCTGGCTGATGAGGCGCTCGGGTGTGAGCGCGGGAGAAAATTGATGAAAATGAAGCCAATAGCTCTGGCCGTGTCGTACTTGTTTCTGGGTCTGCTGCAGAGTAGTCCGTCTTACGCTGATCCGGTTGAGGAAACGCCATCAATCTTGCATGAGGTCATTGTTTCCTCAAGCCGTACGGCTATGCCTGTCGGGCAAGTGGGCTCATCGGTAACGGTGCTTGACGCCGAGGAAATACAACAGCGAGCTTATATTTCCGTCGTTGATTTACTGCGCACCCAGCCGGGCATTGCCACAAGCCGTAACGGTGGTCCCGGTCAGGTAGCGACGATACGCATTCGTGGTGAGGAGGGCTTTCGCACTCAGATGCGCCTCGATGGCATGAAGTTGGCTGACCCCACGGGTACACAGGTGGGACCACAAGCTGAACATATACTGGCCAGTGAAGAGATTGAGCGCATAGAGATCCTGCGCGGCCCTCAGGGTTTAATCTACGGGGCCGATGCCGGAGGTGTGATTAACTTGTTCACACCGCGTGGTGTAGACGCGCTTTCTGGACTGTTAAGTGTCGAGGCCGGACGTTATGGTACTCAACAATTACACGGCAATGTGAGTGGGGGTAATGGACTGGGCGATTTTTATTTGTCCGCCACGGATTTGCACAGTGATGGTTTCAATACCAGCACTGGCGATAAGGTGTTAAAAGATGATGACGCTTACGATAACACCACGTTGCACGGCAAGTTTGGCTGGAACCTCAGCGATGCGCTACGTTTGCAAGTGGTTGCGCGGGATGTTGACGCCGAGGTCGAATTTGATAATTGCGGTTTTCCAACGACGCATGATTGCGACAGTGATTATGAACAAACGGCCTTGCAGCTTTCTGCTGATTATCAGGGCGAAAATTTTTCCCATAATCTTGCCTATACTAACACCGAGGTGACTCGCGCAAGTTATGCCGCCGGCTCGTCGTCATTTTCCACCGAGGGTGATATTGACCGCATTGAATACACCGGTAATACGGACGTTTTCTCTGCTTTCACTTTGGTCTACGGGGTAGACTTTGAGAGAGAGGATATTACGACTGGCGGAGGCTCATCAATTGATCGAGCCCAACAAGGCTACTTTGTCGAATACCAAGTTAGTCCACTCGATGCGCTGTTTGTTACCGCCGGCTTGCGCTATGACGATAACGATGACTTTGGGGAGCACCTTAGCTACCGTTTCACCAGTGCGTATTTGCATGACCTCGGTGCGGGAAATACACTGAAATATCACGGCAGTTACGGCACGGGCTTTCGTGCGCCGAGTTTGAATGAACTAGCCTATAACAATGGTCCCTGGGCCTGGGGTGCAGCAGCGGGGCTGGCGCTGGATGAGGAAACCAGCAAGGGATTTGACGTGGGCTTAAATTATTACGGCGCTAGTGGTTTAGAGTTGGGTGCCATTTATTTTAATCAGCGTATCGAAGATGAAATTTATTTTGATCTGGTGAGCTTCACCGGTTATTTGCAGGCAAAGGGTGAGAGCAAATCGAGCGGCATCGAGTTGTTTTTTGACTATCCCTTCACACAGCGGTGGCGCTTGTTTGGTAATGCTACCTACAATGACACCGAAACCCTCGATGGCGCCCAGCGCATCCGCCGGCCAGAAAAAGTGGCCAATCTCGCAGGGCAGTTCACCAGTGCCGAGCACGACTTCTCACTGATCGCCAATTTGCGTTATTCCGCTGCCAGTGAAGACGAGTTGTACGGCGTCGGTAGGCTCGACCTTGACGATTATGTTGTGCTCGATATTAGCGCCACTTACCCGCTCACTGCCCAGGCCGAAATCTATGGGCGGATCGAAAATGTTGGCAATGCCGATTACGAAGAGTTGTCTGGCTTTAATACTGGCGGCTCCGCAGCCTATGCCGGGCTAAGGTATAGCTTTTAGGCTAGAGTATTGCTTTTACGTGACGCATTTCAGCCGTCGCTAGCTGATGCAAAATGAGAGCAACGTATGGACGAGCAACAGCATTCACAAGCGCGCCACAAGCGTAAAATGGCAAAACAAAAAAGCCAGGTTGACCAAGGTATTGCCGCCGCACAACAAGAGCGCGGCGTGCTGATTCTGCTCACGGGTGAAGGTAAGGGTAAGAGTAGCTCGGCCTTTGGTATGGTGATGCGCAGCCTCGGTTATGGCCATAAGGTGGGGGTGGTGCAGTTTATTAAGGGTGTGCAGTTATCGGGTGAAGAAATTTTTCTCCGCGAACACCACCCCGAAGTCGAGCTCTATCAAATGGCCACCGGCTTTACTTGGGAAACCCAGGACAGAACTGCCGACATTGCCGCGGCTGAAACGACCTGGGCTGTGGCTGAGCGCATGCTGGGCGATGCGAGTTTAAACTTGGTGGTGCTCGACGAGCTGACTTATATGCTGGCGTTTAAATATCTGGATGAACGCCGAGTGCTCGATGCGCTTGGCAAGCGTCCTGTGGAGCAATCGGTCGTCGTTACCGGTCGTGGTGGTGGTAGCCCCTTGCAGACGCTCGCCGATACGGTGGCAGAAATAAAGGATATTAAGCACGCCTACAAAAGCGGTATTAAGGCGCGCTTGGGTGTCGATTTTTAAAATGCACTTTTTAGTTATTCCCATCAACAGGCCATAGCTCCTTGGCGCGTATTAACCCCCGCAGTTTTCTCTGGCTGGCGGCTTTAGCACTGCTGCCAGCCATGCTGTCTGGCTTGATGCTTGGCCCGGTCACCATTCCCTTCAGCGCGATGGCCGATAGCTTGTTACGGCTTGGACTACAGCCTGAATTGAGTGGCGAAGTACAGAGTCAGTTATTGATCCTTTCACAAATAAGATTGCCACGGATGTTACTGGCGGCCTTGGTGGGAGCTACTCTGGCCATTTGCGGTGCGGCTATGCAGGGCCTGTTTCGCAACCCCCTGGCAGACCCGTCACTTATTGGTGTGTCGGCAGGGGCTTCCGCTGGAGCCAGCTTTGTGATTGTCTTTGCCGGCAGCTGGTTGCAGGCGGGTCAAAGTCATGAAACTCTGGGCTTGTCAATAATGGCAGCAGGTGCTTTTAGTGGTGGTTTTCTTGCTGTGTTGGTGGTGTATCGTCTGGCAGCTGTAGCCAGTGGCCCCTTGAATAGAGGGACATCGGTGGCGACAATGTTGTTGGCGGGTATTGCCATCAGTGCATTAGCCGGGGCCTGTAATAGCGCGTTGAGTTTTGTCGCCGATAACGACATGCTGCGCCGCATAAGTCTCTGGCAAATGGGGCGGCTAGACGGTGCCAATTGGATACGAGTGACCATGGCTGGGCTGGCACTGCTGGTCATCGTGGTCGGCTTGTTGGGGCAGAGCAAGGCCTTGAACGCCTTGCTGCTCGGTGAGTCCGAGGCGCGTTTTCTCGGTATTGATGTCGAGCAGCTCAAGCGTCGGGTGGTGTTGTTAACAGCGCTGGGCATTGGCGTTTCGGTCGCGGTGGCAGGGGCCATCGTCTTCGTCGGCCTTGTCGTGCCCCATCTTGTCCGTTTGTTGATTGGTCCCGATCATCGCTTTCTTATGCCCGCTTCGGCTCTGCTCGGGGCGTTGTTGCTAGTGCTTGCCGATGCACTGTCGCGCGTTATTGTGGCACCGGCGGAATTACCTGTGGGTATTGTCACCGCCCTACTCGGAGTCCCCTTCTTTTTCTCCTTGCTTGTGCGCCAGCGCACGCGGGTGGCTTGATAGTGAGCCTGTGTGCAGAGGCTGCGGGCCTGACAATTCAGCATAAAACACTATTACAGGCGACGAATCTACAGCTTGGCGCGGGAGAAATCACCGCAATATGTGGCCCCAATGGCGCCGGTAAAACGAGTCTGCTGCGAGTACTGACGGGGGATGCCAGCCCGAGTACCGGGCGGGTCTGTTTAAATGATATCCCCTTAACCCAGTGGGCAGCGATAGAGAGGGCACAGACACTGGCCGTGCTGCCCCAGCACTCGAGTCTCGAATTTGCCTTTGCCGTTGAGGATGTCGTGGCCCTGGGCCGCACGCCCCATAACAGCGGCTACCGGCATAACCGCAAAATCGTCAGTGCGGCACTGGCAGCCATTGATGGTGAACAGCTTAGCCAGCGAAATTATGCCGCTTTATCCGGTGGCGAACAGCAGCGAGTGCAGCTCGCCCGAGTCCTGGCTCAACTGTGGGAGCCCTCGCCCCACGGTGAGCGCCATTTGTTACTGGACGAGCCAACGGCTGCTCTCGATCTGGCCCATCAGGTCTTGTTGCTTAGGGTGCTGGAGGATTTTGCTGCGCAAGGGGTCGGTATTTGTGTGGTTATGCACGATTTAAATCTGGCGGCGCGCCTGGCGAACCGCCTCGTCATTATGCAAGGCGGGGCCATTGTCGCCAGTGGTTCGCCTGCCGAGGTGCTACAGGCAGAATTGATTGCACGTGTATTTGGTGTGCAGGTTGAGTTGATTTCCCACCACAAACACGCAAGCCCGTTGGTGGT
>JBFJYH010000027.1:0-36225 GCA_041622675.1 Porticoccaceae bacterium | reverse complement strand
CCTTCGAGTAGGGTATCGCCGTCGGTGTATTCGACGAGACGGTGTTGAATAGCCATGTCGTATCTTCTCCCTTAATTAATTGCTGTTTCGGTAAGTGGGTAGCCAGTCTTCCATTAGCCAACGCAGGCCGTGGTACACCGCGCCGAGACGGATATGTTCGCGCTCCAGAATAAGGTGCAGGCATTTGGTTTGGGTGCCAGCGGCACTTGATTTTGCCATCCATACCATGCCGACGGGTTTCTCTTCAGTGCCGCCACCGGGGCCTGCGACACCGGTAAAACTGAGACTGATGTCAGCGCTGAAGCGGGCCAGTGCGCCCTCGGCCATTTGTTGGGCCACGGCTTCCGATACAGCCCCTTCATCTTGCAATGTCTGTGCAGCGACGTCGAGAAAGTTTTCTTTCACGGCGTTAGCGTAGGACACGACACCGCCCAGAAAGTAGTCAGAGGAACCGGCGACGTCGGTGACAGTTTTGGCCGCCAGACCGCCGGTGCAAGATTCGGCAAAGGCGAGTTTAGCGCTACCTTGTTGCATGAACCTGGTGAATAGCTCGGCGGTCGATTGGGAGGAGTAGTCGAGCAGGTAGTCGCCGAGGTGTTTTTCAGCAAAGTCGCACAGCGCCGCAGCCCGCTCGGGGTCGGGGCGATAGAGTTTGACTTCCATTTCGGGGAAGGCTTGGCGGAAGCTGACTTCACCCCATTCTTTCGTCCAGGGTTCGAGGCGCTCAGCCAGATCGGATTCGCCCAGCCCGAGAAAGCGGATAAAGAGGTCGTCTTGCGCCACGACGCTGCCGCCGGCTCGCTCTGCGAGAAAAGCGTGCACCATGGGTTGTAATTCGCGGGGTGGGCCAGGGAGGGCGACGATGGTTTTGGTAGCGCCGTCGAGCTCGAAGGTGCAGCTAAAACCCGGTGCCGTGCCATTGGGGTTGGCCAAAATGGTGGCACCGGCAGGCAGCATGGCTTGCTTGCGGTTGTTCTCGCCACATTCGAGTTTGTATTTGGCGAAGAGTGCGACAATGGCCTGCCAGCTTGCCTCATCAAAGGTGCGTTCTACACCGGCGAGTTCGGCGGCCACTTCTGCTGTTAAATCATCTTCGGTGGGGCCAAGGCCGCCGCTGATGAACAGGTAGTCGGCACGCTGTAAACCGGTGCGCATGACAAACATTAGGTCTTCTCGGCGATCGCCCGCCGTCATCATCATTTCAATACTAAAACCCTGTTCGCCGAGGGTGGTTGCAAGGAAGCGGTTATTGCCATCGGCAATTTCACCGCGCAGTACTTCTTCGCCGGTGCTGACTAGGCAGGCGCTCGATGTTTGGTCGCTGGTCATGATTGAGAATCCAGTTTGGGGGAATTTATAGGGTTACTTTAGCGTGTAGATTGGCTCTTGTTTAGTAAATTATGAAACTAGAGTTAAAGTGAGTACCCATCAATTTTGTATTTTTAAAGTGTGGCAGCCATTTGATCGGCACTGAAACAGACAGTGCGTCATTAACGCGAAAAAGCTGAGGTGCTGAAGTGTTCGTGAGCATGGCTTTAGTTTAAAGAGTGGTTGGATTTGAGTCGATAAAAGCCACCGTTGAGTTCGCCAAAATGTTCGGCAATTTGGGGGTGGTTTATGGCTTTGCCACTGTCATCGGGGAGTAAGTTTTGCTCTGAGACATAGGCTTCGTAATAGGATTGGGTGTTTTCCGCCAACAGGTAGTAAAAGGGCTGGTCTCGTTTGGGGCGTAAATTTTCGGGTATTGCGGCTAGCCACTCTTCGGTATTGTTGTAGGTGGGGTCGACATCAAAAATTACCCCCCGAAAGGGGTAAATTCTGTGTTTCACCACTTGACCAATTTGAAATTTGGCCTTGCGTTGTAGTGTGTCAGTCATGGTGTTTTTTGTTAGTTCCTAGCGCATGGCGGCATCAATTTGAATGGTTTCGCCGTTGAGCATACGATTCTGGCAGATGAATTTTACCAGCTCACCGAGTTCTCTCGGGTCACCCCAGCGCTTGGGAAAGGGCACCATCGAAATGAGTTTGTCGATATGCTTATCGTCGACTCCCTCGGCCAATGGCGTTTTAAAGAAGCCGGGTGCGATAGTCATTACGCGAATACCGTAAGGGGCGAGGTCGCGAGCCAGTGGCAAGGTGGCGCCGGCCACAGCACGTTTTGAGGCGGCGTAAACGGATTGCCCAGGGGGGCCATTAAAGGCGGCGCCAGAGGCGATGTTGATTAACACGCCACGTTCACCATCTTCAAAGGGCTCGAGGTTCATCATTTGTTCAGAGAACAGTGCACAACCATCGAGAGTGCCGATAACGTTGATGTCGATTTCACGCTGCATCGACTCTATAGGGTGCGGCCCCTTCGAGCGGCTGGCGATTTTCTGGCTGACATCAATACCGGCAAAGTTGACAGCGATGCGCGGCGGGCCAATGGCGGCCGTGGCTTGCTCGACGGCGGCCACAAGGGATTCGTGGTCGGCGACATCACATTGAACAGCAACGCCGCCCAGCTCTTTGGCGAGGGGTTCAGCCAGTGCCATATCTCTGTCGAGCAGGGCGACGATGGCGCCAGCCTCTGCCAGTACCCGCGCACTGGCGGCACCCAGGCCCGATGCTCCGCCGGTTAAAAATGCAGCTACACCTTCTAATTTCATGCTTGTTCCCCTTTCACTATCAGTCGTGGCTTGGTGTTGTTATTGGCAGCTTGATATTGCTTTGGACTCTGCATTAGAAGAACCCCGCATCGAGACGGATGGTTGAGGCGTTGAGCATTTGGTTTTCACAAATATGCTGTACCAGGTTGCCGAGCTCTTCAGGTCGGCCCTTGCGTTTGGGAAAGAGAGCGTTGCGCAATACTTTTGCCGTTAGGGCGTCATCCATAGTCCCCGCCAGCGGGGTGTCGAACAGCCCTGGTGCAATAGTCATCACACGAATACCGTAGCGGGCTAAATCTCTCGCTAGTGGTACGGCGGCACCCACGACACCGGCTTTCGAGGCGCCATATACGGCCTGACCATTGGGTGCATTAAAAGCGGCGATGGAGGCGATGTTAATGAGTACACCACGCTCGCCGTCGTCATCGAGGGGCTCGAGGTCAAGCATGGCATGGGAGGCGTGGGCGCAGCAAATGAGAGTGCCGGTCAAATTGACATCGACCACCCGCTTCATGGGGCCAATGGCGTGGGCACCGGTTTTGCGGCTGGTGATTTTACGCGCAGTATCAATGCCGGCACAGTTGACTAAAATGCGCGCCGTGCCCAAAGCTTCTCGCGCTTGGGCGAGGGCGGTTTGAACTGATTCATCATTGGCGACATCGCAAACAAAAGCGGCACCGCCGACTTCTTCTGCCATGGCTTTGCCCAGCGTTTCATTTCTGTCGAGTATTGCCACTTTGGCGCCGGCTTTGGCCAGCACGCGGGTAACACCGGCACCAATGCCCGAGGCACCGCCGGTCACCACGGCTGTAAGACCTTGTATGTCCATAGTAAATCCTAATTTAAAATGTGAATGGATAAGAAAAAGAATAATTTGAGGCAGGATTCTAGCACAGCCGAGTTGTGGTTCGGCGCTGTAGGGGGGGCGGAATAGTAGAGATAACTAGGTATCGAGAGCGCTAGTTTGCTAGGTTTAATTTGCCCTTTAAATTTTATTCGTGCTGGGTGTGCGAATCATCACAACCAAGGCTGTTCCAATTAAAAGAACCGCGGAATAAAAATAAAAGGCCTGACTGTAGCCACCGAAAATATCGGCGGCATAGCCACAGAGCACGACCCCAGCTCCACCGAGAAGTGTACCGAGTAAGATGCGATAGGATAGCAGCGTTGCCATATTCTGGGGGCCATAATAATTGGCAAACAACGTGGTGGCAGACACCAGTCCCAGTCCAAAACCGAGGCCAAAAAAGACTACGCCGGCATACAGTAAAAAACTGTGACTGGCATGAGTAATGAGTAGCATGCCGAGCAGTTCGCTACCTATACCAAAGATAAAGATGGTGCGAGGTTCGAGAGTGTTGTCACCCAGTAAACCGGCAAGTAGACGACCGCCGGTAGTGGCCAAACCTTGAATGCCTAGTGCTGTCGCTGCGATAACAGCACTGATACCGAGATCGCGGGCATGTAGTACGAGTTGACTGCTGACAATCATATGGCCGGTCACGGCGATAGCCCCTGAAATAATCACAAACCAGCAGTTTCTATCGCGTAGTGCTTCGCCAACTGTCCAATCGATTGTCGTTTTGTAAACGCGGGCAATGTGGTTTTCTTTTTGGGGTTTTTTGTCAGCGCCCTTGTTCAATCCATCAATTTGTAGGCCGATATCACTGGGCGTGTTGCGAATAAAGACGGCGCTCATAGCGGATGCGCAAAGGGTGACCGCCCCCACAGCTAGCCATACGGGACGCCAGTCACCGAAGACGGTTATTAGCCAGGTAAAGGCGGGTGCGCCAATGACCCCCCCGAGACCGCCGCAGGCCATGAAGATACCCAGGGCTATTGCGCGGCGCTGTTCAAACCATTGGGTGATTAGCTGTGTGCCGGGTAGAACTACCTGCATGGTGAGGCCGAGACCGAGTAGGCCGGTGGCAAAATAGTAAGTCGTCAACGAGTGGTAACGGTAGAGAATGCCGGCGCTAATGGCGCAAATAACGCCGCCAATAATGATCGTCAAGCGCGGGCCAATTTTCTTCATCATGGCGGTGATCAGTGGGCCAGATACACCCAGCACCGTGGCCATTAACGAAAACCCAGCGGAGGCTTCGGCTCGAGTCCAGTCTAGATCGTCGATCATCGCGGGCATCATTACGCTTAAACCATAAAAGCCTGCGCCAACGCAGATCATATAAATAAGGCCAATAATGGCGAGTAGGATCCAGCCGTAATACATAAGGGTTCTCGACCAAGAAGCGAGGCATTAACAAAGAATAGAGCTCTGTTCCAAATGCGGTCAATGGCATTTGGCGAGCAGGCAAGCCGGCCACTATGACAAGTTTTTAGGTCAACGGTCAATGTTCTTAGCACATGCATTGACCTTGGGTTGGCTTATTGATAGCTAGATTAAGAGAATAAATGCTACTCTCTGGGGCAATAAAAAATTAATAATCAATTGTAAAACCATCAGTTTTGACTGACTTGATTAAAAAAGGGGGTAAGTAGTGGCTGCGAGCACTGAGGTGATGGGTCTGGAGCAACGAGCAGGTGTCGATGACGAATTGAGGTCTAATTTGAGCCAATTTGTCGCCCGCAATTTTGGCACTGAAGCGAAGATGGAGAATGTCGAGCCCATGCTTGGTGGTCACGCGGGCTTAACCTTTGGTTTTGATGTGCTCAGTGGCCAAGCTACAGCGGGCACTAATGACAGTACGGGTTACATTATTAAGCTGGCCCCCAAGGGCGTGCGCCGCGAGGGCAATACCGATGTCTACCGCACCGCGCCCTTGCTCAGGACACTCTACGAAGAGGGTCTGCCAGTGCCGAATGTGCCCTTTGCCTCGCCCGATGAAGATGAATTTGAAGTACCCTATGTGGTGATGGAAAAACTTAAAGGGCGTGAGTTCTTTATTTGGGAGCCCCACGCTTCTTTTGATTTGGCCGACGATCACGTGGCACCCCTGTGGCGTCAGGTGGCCGAGGTGTTGCCGCGCATCCATCAGGTTGACTGGCAGTTAAAGTTAGCGGACTGGGAAAGGCCCCGTGAACTGGTTGAGGAGATATCCCGTTGGGAGCCTATCTACAATAAAGCGCTGGAGCCGACGTGGGCTGAGGCCGCTGATAAACTGCGCCGTAAACTATTGGCGACCATGCCCAGTGCCACGCCGCGCGGCATCGTTCACGGTGACTACCAGCCCGGTAATGCACTTTTTCACGAGGGCAAATTGACGGGCATTATCGACTGGGAGTTGGTGCGAATTGGCTCAGTGCTGCTTGATATCGGTTGGGTGATGTTTTGCGCGGACAAAAATTTCTGGACCGACAACATAAAACCCTGTGTACCTATTTTGCCCGCCGAGTTAGCCGATATTTATCAGCGGGGGGTAGGGCAGTCACTCCCCGATTTATCTTGGTTTCAGGCCTTGGCTGCCTACCAGCTCGGGGCTATCGCTTGCTTGAATGTGCGCTTGCATCGTAAAAAACAGCGTATAGATCCCATGTGGGAAGAGTTTGCGCAGACGGTACCGCGCTTTTATTCTGAGGCTCTGAAGCTGCTTTAATTGGCAAGGTTGGGAGGAGGTCTATGGCGCGCAGCGTGGTATCTATTCCTGCCTTCTTTAGTTATGTGTAATGCAGGGTTTTAATTTTAAAGGTCGTCGTGGTAAGTGTTTGACACTGAAAAATCATAAAAACTATACATTAGGGGGTGAAAGCCATGATTAATTATGAATTCCCCCAGGCGCTATTGACCTTAAAATCTCCCACCAATACATTTATTCGCAAAGCGGTAATATCCTACGAAAGGTGCTCGCCAAGAATATCATGGCCCTCAGAAGATATGCGGTTTGAGCGCGTTGCCTGGGCTCGATAGTCCGGTTAGTTTTCATCCCATGCACCGAAGCAATATGGCGGTTTGGGTCTCGACCACCGCACTATGGCCGTGGTGTTTGAAGCGGCGGGTTTTTCTACCTTCAGCCGTTTAGCGCTGAATACACAAGCCTAAGGAAATGCCAACCTATTGTATCCAGTCGCGACGCCCGAGTGGGTGGGCGCTGGCTGCTTCCGATGGTGCCCGGTGAGTGCGCGCGGTATTTACCATGACGAGGGCTGGCAATGGATAGGAACCGTCCCTTTATTAATGAAGACCACAGTAATACACGTACCCGGTGGTGTCGATTACATTAGAGACAAGTGGTCCGATTACATGGCCTGTGTATTATATTTTGTATTTGAGTGAAAGTTTTCCTTTTATTTTTTCGTTCCTCACGTATATTTTATAGTACGCTACATAATCAAGATGAATGGCGAATATTTCACCCAGCTAAATACAGGCAGTTTTGATGTCGACCTCCAAGAAGCCTGTGTTTTCTGTGTCGGGCACTTTCGACATTGATAAGTTTCTACTTCGCTGCAGAAGGAATGGATGGAGGATTGCGGGAAGTGTTTAGGAAATTATTGAGCAAAAGATATAGGTATTATCTCGATAAGCATTTTTCGCCAATAGCGAACCTTGATGACATTTATGCATGTTTTCGAATCATTCTTGGCCGTCCGCCAAGTCAGGCCGAATGGACTGGGCATAGTTGCTTGGCCGGTAACTCACTTGTGGATGTCGTAAATACTTATATTTCTTCAAAGGAGTTTAGAGAAAGGAACCTTGACTATCTTGACTTATCTGAAATAGCAGAGGTCGATATGCAAGATTACAAGATGGTTGTTCCCAAAAATGATCCACAGGTAGGGAGTTGTATTTTTAGAGATCATGAATACGAAGTCAATATAACCCGCTTTGTAGAGACCCGTTTAAATGAAGGTGATGCTTTTTTGGATTTGGGTGCAAATATCGGGCATTTTTCGATGGTGGCTTCACATATAGTTGGAGAGTCAGGGAAGGTTTTAGCGGTTGAGCCAGGCGAATTGAACACAAAATTCCTACTGTTGAATCAGCAGATTAATGAATTTCATCATATGGAAATTTTTTCCTGTGCAGCTTCCGATAAGAAGGGTTTAAGTCTATACGATACTTCTGGTTCAAACGGTTTTATCTCAAAACCTGACTGTGATTTGCAGAGAACGTTTGGAAGCACCATAGTTAATACCGTTGTCATAGACGAGTTATTTGGACATTTAAACCGGCTTGAAATGATCAAAGTGGACATTGAAGGTGCTGAGTACTTGGCTCTTAAAGGCGCTGAGGAAACTATCAGGAAGTTCGAGCCCATAATCATTTCTGAATTTTCTCCGCCTGCTTTAGCTAGTATCAGCGATGTGAGTGCTGAGCATTTTTTGGCGTATATCCTTGATCTTGCGGATTATGAAATGTACTACTTTAAAAAAAATGAATTGGTAGCATGTGGTAGAAGTATTTCGATGGTAAAGGCTCAATTTCTAAGGTGCGGAGCTAGCCATATCAATATAGTCTTTATGAAGCCAGTCTGAAGTGAAACTCTGGCATTGATGTTGTGCTCTGTGGGTAACTTCAGGTTGAGAGGTGGCCTCTAGTTTTAAGCTTTTATAACAGAAGTTGTTGGCAGACATTTTATAGACCAACATTGAAGATTTGCAATATGCTGGTAATGCAACAGGCTGGATAAGCATCTGGGATAATACGGTACAACTGGGTGCCGAGGTGATCTATAAGCTTGAGTAAAATCTGGTGTGTCTAGTGTTTTAAATTGAGCATCGGGACGTCAAAGCTTGATGCCTGGTTCGCACACATCCGCTAGCGCTGTTGTTAAATCAGAATAAACGAACTCAAATCCCATGGCTTGAGCTTTGTTGGGAATGGCTCGTTGCCCACTTAATAATAGGTCTGACATTTCGCCTAGTAACCCTTTGAGTAACCATGTGGGTAGTGGAATAAAGGCATAACGGTGAAGAGTCTCTGCTAAGGTTTTTGTAAATATTTCGTTGCGCACTGGATTGGGTGAGCAAGCATTAAACGCACCTTGAGCTTCTTCGTTGGCAGCGAGAAATACAAGTAAGTGCACCATATCTTCGAGATGTATCCAGGGCATATATTGCTTGCCTGAGCCGAGCTTTCCCCCAAGGCAAAGTTTGAAGGGCAAAAGCATTTTGTGCAAAAATCCACCTGTAGAGGCTAAGACTAAACCTGTTCTTACCGTGCAGACGCGAACACCAAACTGCGAAGCGCTCAATGCCCCTTGTTCCCAGGCTTCACATACACGATGAGCGTAGTCATCTGTAAAATCACTTTGCTCTGTTAGGACTCTGTCTTTTCCGTTGCCATACCATCCAACTGCCGAACCGCTGATTAAGCAATTCGGAGTTTGTTTGCGTAAAGATATCCAGTCAACAAGCTGTCTAGTGAGTTCTATTCTGCTCGCTTCGAGGACGGCTTTACGCTTTTTGGTCCAAGGTTTATCGGCAATGGGCTCGCCTGCCAGATTAAAAATCCAGTCGATTTTTGCATTGTCATCAATCTCACTTAAAGACCCAATGGCGTTAACAAAATGTCCACATTTAGCTGGCACTGATGATGGGTCTCTGCTTAGTACTGTAATCTGGTGGTGTTGACTGAGCAGTAATTCACATAAGGCGGAACCAATTAACCCTGTGCCACCTGTTATAAGTATATGTTTCATTGAAATGACCAATGGCTGATGTAGTTATAATGATGTAGGTCTATACAAAGCAATGTTCTTGGATAATAGTTTTTAAAGTTGATAATCTGCAAAGATAAAATATAAGGGTGACCCACCGTGAAAATAAAAGTAGGGATCAGCAGTTGTCTGCTTGGTAATGAAGTGCGATTTGACGGTGGGCATAAACATTCGCGCCTGTGTACCGACAGTTTGTCGCACTATTTCCAATTTATACCTGAATGTCCAGAAGTTTCCAGTGGAATGTCTATTCCTAGAAAACCCATTCGTCTTGTTGGAGACATCGATGATCCCAGCGTGGTTGCAGTCAATGATAGCAGTATAGATTATACCGAGCAGTTAGAAACATTTAGTCAGAATAAAGTAAAGCAGCTCGACGCATTGTGCGGTTATATTTTCATGCAGAAATCGCCGAGTTGCGGCGTTTTTCGGGTTAAAGTTTATCAGGAAGGTGGCCAACCGGCTGCTGCTCCGGGTCGTGGTATTTACGCCAAAGCCGTTATGGAGGCTTACCCGCTTTTACCTGTTGAAGAGTCTGGGCGATTAGAAGACCCCGTTTTGCGAGAGAGTTTTATTACGCGGGTATACGCCTATCACAACTGGCAGCAACTGAAGAAAAAGGGGCTTAGCTACAAGGCTATTATTCAATTTCACGCCAGTTATAAATATTGTTTAATGGCACGCTCTCCCTCTAATTATGTTGAACCTGGGCGCTTGTTGGCCGATGCGGGAAATCATAACATCGATGAATTGGCTACACGCTATTTTAGTCTGCTAATGGATAATCTAAGTGTTCTAGCGACCCGTAAAACTCATGCTAATGTTCTAATGCACTTACAGGGTTATTTGAAAAAAGTTTTGTCAGCCAAAGAGAAGAAAGAGTTGAGTAATATTATTGAGCAATATCGTAACGATCAAGTGCCATTAATTGTTCCTATTACTCTTCTTAAGCATCACTTTAACAACCATCCTGACCCTTATATTGCTCAACAAGCATATCTACAGCCTTATCCAGATGATTTGAGTTTGAGAAATGCTATTTAAAAAAATTCGTTGCCATTGTCGGTTTTATGCAATTGTATTCGTCTTGTTCTACGTGCATTCAAGGGGGCAGCGATATCGGTTATTTACCTCAAAAATGCTGTCGAACTAAAGAGCATCTGTACAGGTGAGAAAATTTCATATGTCTATGCCTCTTTCTTTAACCCTGGTGATAATTTAGCGCATTTAATACGATTTCAAAAAAACTATGAATGGCCGCTAAATATCAAAGTCTTTTGGTGATCTTCTGTTATGAAAACCAAGCTGGAAAAATACTACGCGAATGTTGATGAATAATAGATTGGTTTGGTTTCGTAATGATTTGCGCATCAATGATAACCCTGCGCTTTTTTACGCTTGTCAATCTGCGCAGGCAGTTATTGCTATCTATATCGCAACACCGCAACAGTGGTTCCAGCATGACGATGCCGCGGTGAAAATAGACTTTTGGCGGCGCAATCTCATTACACTAGAAAAAAGTTTGGCTGAACTTAATATTGAGTTGCAATTTTTTCGTGTTGATGACTACAAACAAATCCCTGATTTAATCGCCATGGTTTGCCAGGAATGGGCTATACAGCAAGTTCATTTTAATACTGAGTTTTCCGTCAACGAGCGTGAAAGAGATGTCGAGGTTGTTGAGCGATGTCGAGATGTCGATGTGCTTTGTCAATTTCATCACGACCAATTGCTATTGCCGCCGACTAGCATAAGGACTAAAACTGGCACGCCTTATAAAGTATTTACGCCCTTTTCAAAACAAGCTCGGCAGCGTCTTGCTAACGCACCTAGCCTTTGCCCTGTGCCTGATCCCTGTCAAAAATTCACCGCCGTGACAAAACCGCTATTGCAAAACCAGTGCCTACTAGATGAAATCTCATGGCCAGTGGCTTCAATAAAAGTACAAAAGAGTTGGCCGGCTGGTGAGCAAGAAGCCTTTTGTCGGCTGACTGGTTTTGTTGCGGAGTCCATTCACGCCTATCGGGACAATAGGGATATACCTTCATTGGAGGGCACCAGCCGAATATCGCCTTATCTTGCAAGTGGGGTAATCTCGGTAGGACAATGTTGGCAAGAAACCTTGCACAGTGAAATGAATGATGGTGTCTATACTTGGCAAAATGAATTGCTCTGGCGCGAATTCTACAAACACACGTTGATTGATTTTCCTGAAATTTCTAAATACAAAGCCTTAAAACCTCAAACGGAGCAGATAGAATGGCGGCGTGATGAAGATCTGCTAAGAGCATGGCAGTACGGTAAAAGCGGAATTCCCATCGTCGATGCGGCGATGCGGCAACTCTTGGCAACAGGGTGGATGCATAATCGTCTGCGGATGATAGTGGCTATGTTCCTAACAAAGCATTTGTTAATCGACTGGCGCCTAGGCGAGCGTTGGTTTATGCAGCATCTAATTGATGGCGATTTGGCGGCAAACAATGGGGGTTGGCAATGGTGTGCATCGACAGGCGCTGATTCGGTACCTTATTTCAGGATTTTTAACCCGGTCACTCAATCAAAACGATTTGACCCTAAGGGTGTATTCATTCGCCATTATTTACCTGAGTTGGCTCATTTGTCGGACAGAGACATTCATTTGCCCAGTAGTCAGAGCAAGCCCGAAAATTACCCAAGTCCCATTATTGATTTAAAGTTCGGTCGCCTGAGAGCTCTTTCCGCCTTTAAAGACGTGTCATCTATTCAGGGGTAAGCCTGTAATGGTCCAGCTTGATTATTTCTTTGGAAGAGGGTTTGGCCATGTGGCTTTTGGTGATCGCTTAAGAAAAGACGGCGCCATTATTTTGTCAATAAGCTTTACTGGCTATTTGCTAGGAAAAATAATGATGAAAGTATTGTAAATTAGGGGACGTTATTACTTCTCATTATCGGTGGTATTGTAAGCAATCTTGTTGCATGGTTACTTGCCTCACTGAAAAGCTCAAAAATAAAACAGCGGTGGTGAACAGTCTTCGTTAATTGACCAGTATTTTGCGTTGCCTGATATATTGACGCCTTTGGCGTTTTAAGCGTGTGAGGGGGCCGTCTCTATCGCTGTTTTACCCTATTTGGCTCTTTCTGCACTGTGCTGGTGATCGATACACTTGGCTTCATTCTGTGTAATACAATTTATATTTGCCTGCTGCAAGGTCGCCCTCTTTGATGAACGGTAGTAACATTGCGCACATTTTTTCAATACTCGACTTCTGTCGGGCTTTTTGCTGTTTGATTGTAAAATAAGGGGTCGCTGGGAATGGTGCAAAGAAGACGTATGGGCTTCAGTGGTTTGGTGGTTGGGGTCTGCGTTGTCGCAATGTTTGTGATTACTGATGCTATGGATATTGGTGGGCACTCGAAACAAAAGCAGATCGACAGCTTGGCTGTTTCTTCCTCGGATAGCGAAGGGGTTTGCGTGGGTCTACGTGATGCGGCAAGGGGTGTTATGCAGGCGCGACAGGCGGGCGCAGAGCGTGAGGCTGTTGCTGAGGCCTTAGAACCGTTGGGCAAAGATGGTGAGTTGATGTTGGCTTTGGCTTACGGTTACCCGGTGCATGAGGCGCTAGCCACTAAAGATGAGGCGATTGTGGAGTTCACCGAAGGTGTCTACAGCAAATGCATGAATGGGGGCGCACCGTAACTGAGGCCTATTGGTGGTCTAATTCTCAGTACTACTGACTCGCGTGAATTTACAGAGTCCTAGCTTGTTTGGGCCACGCAGGCCCGTTAATCGGTGGTGCTGGCTAAGTTTTCTAGAATTTGGTAATTAAACGCCTGTAGCATTTGTCGCAGGCGAATTAATGGCAGGCCAATAATCGCCGTGTTGTCATCGCTGCTAATCCTTTCGAAGAGACTGATTCCCAGGCCTTCGGCCTTAAAGCTACCGGCGCAATCGTAGGGTTGTTCACATTTCAAATAGCAATCTATTTCTGTATCGCTAAGCTGGCGAAACATCACCTCAGTGGTGACGGTATCGGCCACACTTCTGCCGCTGGCACTGTCTAGTACACAGAGACCGCTGTGAAAATCGACCCGTTGTCCGGACAGCGTCTGTAGCTGCGTAAAAGCGTTGGCGTGATTTCCCGGCTTGTTAATACTCTGTCCTCGCCAGGATGCGACTTGGTCCGAGCCAATAATCAGATGTTCTCCATGGGCCGCAGCTAGAGCTTGGGCTTTGCTGGTTGATAGGCGCAGGGCCAGTTCTCGAGGTGTTTCCCCAGTCTTGGCTTGTTCGTCGACGTCTGGGGCTTGCCAGTCGAAAGGGATGCGCAGGCGCGAAAGTAATTCGCGTCGGTAAGGGGAGGATGAGGCGAGTAGTAGTTTCATCATAAAGATTGCTTGATTGTCACTTAGGCTAGGTCGTGCTGCTCACGACGGGGCGTAAAAATATGCAATTTTCTTTGACAGATCAAGACCATATCCCTAGAATTGCGCGCCTATGTCGGCTGCCTCGAAAACCAGTGTATTACCTCGTAGGGTAGATGCCCTGAAAGCATGTGCGCAGAGTGCAAGCTACAGGGGCGCTATTACGCCTGAGGAACTGCCTCGCCTGTCGGCTGCAGTGGTGTCAACCCCACGTGAAGTGACGGCAAAGCTAGACTTTTTTCGCGATGAAAGTGGCTATCGTGTGGTGAGTGGGGAGTGCGAAGCGTTGGTTTCTGTTGAATGTCAGCGTTGTCTTTGCCCTTTCGATTACGACTTACGCGCGCAAATGGAGCTGTCCATTGTCATTAGTGAGTCGCAGCTTGAAAGTCTACCTAAGGACAGTGAAGGCTGGCTATTGGATGAAGACGGTGAGGCAGACCTCTACGAAGCAGTCGAAGAGGAGTTGTTATTAGCGCTGCCGATTGTCTCTTATCACGATCGGGCAGACTGTTTGGCGCAGGGGCAATACTCCACTGGCGACTTTGTGGAACCAGTGGTAGAGAAGAAAAACCCCTTTGCTGCCTTGGGAAATTTGAAGCTGGCTACTAAAGCAGATTCGAAGGATAAAGAAAGCGAGTAGCTTTCTACGAGTGAGTTAAATGGCGGAGTGGGCCGAATGCCGACATTGCCAGTTTTATACCTTAAGTGTGTAAGAAAATAAGTTTGTCATAAGCAAACTTTCAGGAGAATATAATGGCCGTACAAAAAAGTCGTAAAACCCGTTCACGTCGTGGCATGCGTCGTTCACATGATGCCCTAGGTAATGGTCCAGCTCTTTCAGTTGATTCCGTGACCGGTGAAAAGCATATTCGCCACCACATGACGGCCGATGGGTTTTATCGCGGCCGTAAAGTCATGGATATAGGTGACGACGACTAAGACCCCTTTGTTCAGGTCAGCGACGTTAGTGGCTGGCCGGGGTAGTAAAAAAACTTCCTTGAATGGGTGTCAAGACCTGTTCCGGAAGTTTTTTTGTGGGCGTGATTTACTTCAGTTTCTGCAAAGTTCACCTAGTAGTCGCCTATATAGATAGATTTACTCGCTAATTGATCAATCATCGAAGGGGTCATTTTATTATGCAAAACTCAAAGCTCGCGTTTGTTTTTCCAGGCCAGGGTTCGCAAAAAATTGGTATGTTGGCCGAGCTTGCCGAGGCTTACCCTGTGGTTGAACAGACGTTTGACGAAGCTTCAGATGTGCTCGATTACGATCTTTGGAAGCTCGTTCAACAAGGGTCGCAGGAAGATATTAACCTCACTGAGACCACCCAGCCGTTATTGTTAAGCGCCAGTGTCGCGATCTGGCGAATTTGGCAGCAGCTGCAGGGTGCAGCGCCCGTCGCGGTGGCGGGCCATAGTCTGGGCGAGTGGTCTGCGCTGGTGTGTGCCGGAGTGGTCGACTTTAGTGCTGCGGTGAATTTAGTGCGCTTGCGCGGTGCCTATATGCAAACAGCTGTGCCTGCAGGGCAGGGCGCGATGGCGGCAATACTAGGCCTTGACGACGCACAAATCGCCGACTGCTGTGCACAGGCGAGTGAGGGAGAGGAAGTCGCCGCAGTGAATTTTAATGCCCCGGGTCAGGTGGTAATTGCTGGCGTTAATGCCGCGGTCGATAGAGCGATTGCTGTGTGTAAAGAGGCCGGCGCCAAAAGGGCTATGGCTTTGCCTGTGAGTGCGCCTTTTCATACTATGTTGATGAAACCAGCTGCTGAAAGACTGGCCAGTGATATTGCCGCAGTGACATTTAATGCGCCACAAATTCCCTTGGTGCACAATGTTCACGCGCAGACAGAAAGTGATCCTGAGGTGATTAAAACCTTGATGATTGAGCAAATTTATAGCCCGGTGCGCTGGGTTGATTGTATTCGTGCCCTGCAGTCTCAGGGGGTTGAATTGGCAGTTGAATGCGGTCCGGGCAAAGTCTTGTGCGGATTGAGTAAGCGCATTGATAAAACGCTACAAATGCGTGCTTCTGATAGTGTGGCCGATTTGCAGAGCGCAGTTGCGGATGCACAGGCACAAAGTTAAGCTGCGAGAGTTGCAGTTCGAGTCGATTTTAAAGGAGAAAAAGTAGATGAGCCTTGAAGGAAAAGTTGCCTTGGTGACTGGCGCTAGTCGTGGTATTGGCGTTGCTATTGCCGATGCTTTGGGTAAGGCGGGTGCCACAGTTATTGGCACCTCAACATCAGAAGGGGGAGCTGAACAAATCAGTGCACGTTTTACCGAACAGCAAATTCAGGGCAGGGGCGTTAAGCTCAATGTTACCGACGGCGAAGCTGTGGCTGAGGTTATAAAATCCATTACAGCAGATTTCGGCGCGCCCACTATTCTGGTCAACAATGCCGGTATCACCAAAGATAATCTACTGATGCGTATGAAAGAGGACGAATGGTCAGATGTAATTGACACCAACCTCAATGCCATCTATCGATTGACCAAGGCCTGTGCCAAAGGTATGACCAAAGCGCGCTGGGGTCGTATTATTAATATTAGTTCAGTGGTTGGCGCCATGGGTAACGCGGGCCAGTCTAATTATGCGGCGACGAAAGCGGGAGTTGCAGGCTTTGGCCGAGCACTGGCGAAAGAGTTGGGCTCGCGTAATATAACGGTCAACACCGTAGCGCCGGGTTTTATCGATACTGATATGACCAAAGAGCTGCCAGAGGCCAGCCGCGACGCTATGTTGTCGGGCATCCCCCTGTCTCGCCTTGGTCAGCCGGAGGAAATAGCGTCCGTGGTTGCGTTTTTGGCCAGTGATGGTGGGGCCTATATCAGTGGTGAAACTATCCATGTCAACGGTGGCATGTACATGGCTTAATTGCCCTTTTTCCGTTCACAAATGGCAATTGATATAAAGCGGTTACGCCGAGTCATTTTTCAGGTAAAATGCGCGGCCTTAAGGGATGTTCCCTTGTGAAGACAGGTTTTTTTAACAGTAGTTTCAGAAAGTATCTCTATTAAATAGGAGTAATAATCGTCATGAGCAGCACTCAAGAACGTGTGATAAAAATGGTTGCAGAGCAGCTGGGCGTTAAAGAAGAAGACGTTAAACCCGATTCTTCATTTGTTGAAGATCTGGGTGCAGATTCTCTCGATACCGTTGAGCTGATCATGGCGCTCGAAGAAGAATTCGACACAGAGATTCCTGACGAAGAAGCCGAAAAATTGGCGAGTGTTCAGGATGCCATCAGCTATATCGAAAAACACCCTGGCTGATCCCCAACTACTCGCAGTGTCAGCTGCCGCCGGGCCATGCCGGGCGGTAGTTTTTAATAGCTTTCCCTCTTATCCGATACCCCTCACTGGCAAATTTCCCGCTGACAGCCCTTTTTCTAGGTACCGAGTTTCGTATCGAATGTTGACTTCAGCCCTTTTCCCCAATGCCCACTGTCTTTAGTTTTGTCGACGGCAAGCCTCAGGCTTCACTCTCGCTTAATGACCGTGGTTTAAATTACGGCCATGGGCTGTTTGAAACCGTTCGTCTGTCCTCTGGCGAGCTGCCCTTGTGGCGCTACCATCGGCAACGCTTGATCAGAGGTGCTGACAAACTGGGCATTGCTCTCGAGTCATCTCGCCTAGAAACCTATTTGCAACAGGCTCTGGAAGCTTTCCCTTCTGATGGCATGCTTAAACTGTTATTGACTGCAGGGCTGGGTCCGCGTGGTTACCGCCAACAGCGTCGGTCATCAAGCTATGCTTTACAGTATTTTCCCCTCCCTTCGGTGGTTAAAGCAGGGGGGCTACGCTTACAGCGTTGTAACTATACATTGGCGCACAATGCACAGTTGGCGGGTATCAAGCACCTCAATCGTCTCGACCAGGTACTGGCCGCCGACGAGCTTAAAGAGGGTTATGACGGCTTGTTGCTGGACGTTGATGACAATGTGATTGAGGCTTTGAGCAGCAATATTTTTCTTTTCGATGGTCAGAGCTGGCTGACACCTGCGTTGGACTCGTGCGGTGTAGCGGGTGTTATGCGCCGGTTATTGTGTGAAGAAATTATGCCCAATCTTGGTTTGCGCGTGATTGTTAAACCCGTCTCACTGGCGAGTTTACTCAATGCCTCTGAAGTCTTTGTCTGTAATGCCGTCAGAGGTATTCAGCCAGTGTGTGAGCTGGCGGGATTGGCGCGCTGGTCGTTTCAGCCCAGTGGTGCTGAAACAGCGAGAGTCATGGCGCAACTCACGAAAACTTATCCTTGTTTTAGTCTGTAATGCTTCGCCGCATAGTTATTTCGACACTGCTATTTTCTGTACTCGGCCTTGGTATTGTCTGGCAGTGGTTGGGACAGGGCATGAACGAAACCTTAACTCTTCCCAGTGCCAGCTATACGCTCACGGTGCCAGTGGGCAGCAACCTCAATCAATTGACCGATCAACTCGAAGCCGAGGGTGTACTGTCCGATGCTTGGCCACTGAAAATCTTTGCCCGTCTTAATAACCGGGGGCGTATTCGTGCTGGCGAATATGAATTTACTGCTGGTATAACGGCACTAGATTTGCTCGAAAAATTAGAAAGCGGTGACATCAAATATTATCAAATCACTTTTCCCGAGGGCTTGACCCTTAAGGAGTGGTTGCTTCTTTTACAAGCTCGGGAAAACCTTCGGCACACACCTGGGCTCGATGTTGCGGGGGTTGGGGCCGCGCTAGGTATTACCTCGAGTCACCCTGAGGGCTGGTTTGCGCCCGATACCTACAGTTTTACCTCTGGAGATAGCGAGTTGAGTTTGTTGCGACGGGCTCACCAAAAAATGCAAACTCAGTTAGAAGTGCTCTGGAACGGCCGAGCGCCAGGCCTACCCTATCAGTCACCCTACGAGGCACTGATTATGGCCTCGATTATTGAAAAGGAAACCGGAGCAGCCGGGGAGCGGGCAGCCATTGCTGGTGTGTTTGTACGACGCTTACAAAAGGGTATGCGTTTACAGACCGACCCCACCGTTATTTATGGCCTCGGCGATGCTTACACCGGCAATTTGCGTCGCAAGCACTTACGCTCACCTTCGCCCTATAATACCTATCGCATTAAAGGCTTACCGCCAACGCCAATTGCCAATCCTGGTGCTGCTGCCATTGAAGCTGCCTTGCACCCGGCTGAGGGCAAAGCGCTTTACTTTGTTGCCAAGGGTGATGGGGGACATTATTTTTCCAACAGTCTGGCCGAGCATCAACGAGCAGTCAGACAATACCAGATTAATCAGCGGCGCAAAGATTACCGCTCTGCACCCCAATAGGGTGTAATTAGGGGCATACCCCCCCCCGTGGCACTATACTTCGCGGAACCATGCTTCGCAGAACTATGCTGAGTGGAACTATGAATGGAACATGGCTGGCAGTATGAAAGGCAAATTTATCACCGTTGAAGGCACCGAGGGTGTGGGTAAAACCACCAATATTCGGCGCATTACTGAGTGGCTCGATAAACGTGGCATAGCCTATATTGCTACGCGCGAACCGGGTGGCACTGCTCTAGGCGAAAAAATTCGTGACCTATTACTGGATCAAGGGAACACGGACATGGTTAGCAGTGCCGAATTACTTTTGATGTTTGCTGCTCGCGCTCAACACCTTGAGGAAAAAATTATACCCGCTTTAGCCGCGGGCACCTGGGTACTGTGCGACCGTTTCACCGATGCCACTTACGCCTACCAGGGTTTTGGGCGTGGTCTCAACCTTGAGCATATCGAAGGCCTCGAAGCGCTGGTGCAGGGCGATTTACAGCCAGATTTTACACTGATTCTCGATATCGACCCCGCGCTGGGCATGTCGCGGGTCCGTGCGCGAGGGGAGCTTGATCGTTTTGAAAGCGAAGCGCTGGCGTTTTTTGACCGGGTGCGTGCGGGCTACCGCGAGCGAGTCAATGGGAATCCTTCGCGTTACTGTCTAATCGATGCCTCGGCAGCGTTGACGGAAGTCCAGGCGCACATTGTCGAAGCTTTAAATGCCTTTGCTGGAGAGGGTTAATGGCGATGGCGGATGTGGCTCCATTACCATTGCGCCAAAGCCTGCCCTGGCAGACTGAGCAGTGGCAGCAGCTTTGTCGCCTACTCAATAGCAACCGTTTGCCCCATGCCATTATGCTCAGCGGTGGGCAAGATACCGGCAAGCGTCACTTGGCCGAACGCTTTATTCAACGCCTTTTTTGTACACATCCAATCGACGATCTAGCCTGCGGGGAGTGTAAGCAATGTCGTCTGTACGCCAGTGGCAGCCACCCGGATTTTATGCGTATTGAGCCCGAGTCGGCGGGTAAAGCTATTTCTATCAATGCCATTCGAGAGCTTTCAGAATTTGCTGTCATTACCGCCCACCAGAAAAATTGGAAAGTGGCACTAGTGGCGCCGGTTGAGGCAATGACCCTGAATGCAGCCAATGCTTTTTTGAAAACCTTGGAAGAACCCCGCGAAAAAACACTATTGCTTTTAGTCCACGATCAGGGGGCTCCGGTCCTACCTACCATTCGCAGTCGTTGTCACGTGCTTAGCCAAGGGCTGCCGCCACCCGCCCTAGTGCGAGATTGGTTGGCCCAGCAATTAGGCGAAGCCGGCGGCCCTGTCGATGAATTGCTGGCCCGGGCAGGGGGGCGACCATTGCGGGCGCTGGCTTTTGCCGAGGCCAATACTCTCGCTGAGATTGCCCGCTTCGAGCAAGTACTATATCGGGTACAGGCGGGAGAGGCGGCCCCTGTATCATCGGCCGCAGCCTTTGAGGGGCAGCCTTTAACGCAATTGCTGGAATGGTTACTGGCGTATTATTCGCGTCAGCTGATGACTGCTGCCCAGAGTGGCAGCACTGCCCAGCCTCGCCAGTTTGCCTTTTACGACTTACTTATAGCCACGCGTAAAAAGCTGGAAAGTAAGACAAATTTAAATCCTCAGTTGATTCTAGAAGAACTATTTCTCAGTTTGAGTCAGGCCTCCTAGCGGACAATGGACAAGCTCTTAACGCACCATATAAGCCTGTGTTACCCTTTGGGCTTCTATAACACAGTGTCTCTATGCAGCCTATGAGAGGGATTCGCAGCGGTATCCTTAATCTGTCCCTGACAGATGTTGATGAACTGTATGCCTGCTATATGCCCTTTGTTGAAAATGGGGGCCTTTTTATTCCTTCGCGAAAACAGTTTTTGATTGGCGATGAGGTTTTCGTTTTGCTCGAATTAATGGATGAACCCGACAAATTGCCGTTGACCGGTAAGGTGGTTTGGGTGACACCGAAGGGGACCTCGGGTAATCGTAAACAGGGCGTGGGTATTCAGTTTCCCGAAGAGAGTACCCCGCTAGTGCAACGTATTGAAACTTATCTCGCGGGTTTACTATCCTCCGGCCGCCCCACTAATACACTTTAAATTTAATCTGCTGTTTTATCATCAGTGTTTTTATTTCAGTTGTCCTGAGTGAGTTTATCGATATGCCCCGGCCCTCTAATTCTGCAAAACCTACATTGCTAGTGGATTCTCACTGCCATCTCGACCATCTCGATCTCGATCCCTACGCGGGTAGTCTCGAAACATTGCTCGCCGATACTGCTGCTCGTGGTGTGAGTCGGGTACTAACGGTTGGCATTGACCTTGAATCCTCTCGGCAACAGTTGTCAATGAGTGCCGAGTTACCCGGTGTCTACGCCTCTGTTGGGGTTCATCCAATGAATGCCTCAAATCAAGCCTTGCCTGAGATCTCAGAGCTGAGTGAATTGGCCCAGTCTGAGCGCGTTATTGCCATTGGTGAAACGGGTCTCGATCGACACTATGGCGTTGAAACCATGGACTGGCAGCGAGAAAGCTTTATTCGCCATGCCGAAGTGGCCCGCGCCTGTGCTAAACCCTTGATCATTCATACTCGCGAGGCTCAGGAGGAAACCCTGGCGATGATTGAGCGATACGTAGATCCAGCCGTGGCCGGTGTTTTACATTGCTTTACCGAGAGGTGGGAGATGGCACAAGCTGCACTGGCGATGAATTTCTATTTGTCATTTTCCGGCATAGTGACCTTCAAAAATGCAACAGCGCTACGGGAGGTGGTGGCTAAAGTCCCTCTTGATAGACTGCTGGTTGAAACGGATTCCCCCTGGCTGGCACCTGTGCCACACCGTGGTAAAAAGAATGAACCACGCTTTGTGGTTGAAGTGGCGCAATGTGTCGCTGACATAAAAGGGATTACCTTTGATGCTCTGGCTCAGGCGAGTAGCGATAACTTCGACCGTTTGTTTCAACTCTAAATTGCTCCATTACGGTCATTTATCCAGACCAAAAAATGCCTCAATGGCTTCTTTTTGTGCCATTGCATCGGCATAACCCAGTTGAATCAGCTCGCGACAAAAACCGGGTTCAAATAATAGATAGCTCGTAGCACTACTGCCCCCGCCTTCCTTGGTCGCGCCGATTGCACGCAAAAATAGCTTCATACTCCGGGGGAGTTCGTGGAAGTGTTCTTGGGCAATGTCATCGATGGGTGTCGAGGGTGAAATACACAAGTGGTCAATATATTTTAAGGGACTGGTTTCGGTGGGCTCCCCCGGGTCTAAAGTGACATCGGGGTCGCTAGCCGTGCGTGTTTTAACCAGTTCGTTAATGGCTTTCAGTGTTTCAAGATCACTCTCGATTGAGTCAATAAAGGCGCTGTTGAGCAAGTGACCAATCATTTGCGCCACCGAGGGTGAGTGCTCAGGGGCTGCAACCGTTTGCTCGTGAGAGGGGTTGTCGCTCACACCGATGACAAAGATGCGGTCTGCCCCCAGATGCAGTGCCGGACTGAGAGGCTTGAGCTGGCGCATAGCGCCGTCACCGTAATAACGTGAATTGATCGCGCGAGCGGGAAAAATGAGAGGGATGGCAGATGATGCCATCAGGTGGTCGAGATTCAAGCCGGTGCGAATACCGTGGCGGCGGCTGCGAGTCCAACTTTCGTGATTGCCCTGAAAAAAGGCCACGGACTTACCGCTAGTATAATCCATCGCCGTCGTGCAAACAGCCATTAACTCACCGCTTAGTATAGCTTCGTCAATATGACGAAACCGTATGTAATTGGCGAGCAAGTGTTGCAGGGGCGCGTTATCGAGCAGCGCTATAGAGCGGCCAATACCGTAGCCGCTGTGCATCAGCGACAGGCCAAGTAGCAGGCTGTTTTTTAATACGCCAAAGAGGTCGGTGCGATAGATATCTTCGGCGTGCATATTGCGCCAGATAGCTTCTAACTTGCGGGCGCGCAGACGAAAGGGCCCAGGTCGGCCGGCGATGGCTAACGCATTAATGGCGCCAGCCGAGGTGCCGCAAATAATAGGAAAAGGGTTGTGGCTGCTGCGCGGCAGTAGCTGGCCTAGTGCCTTTAGTACGCCAACCTGGTAGGCGCCACGAGCGCCACCGCCAGATAAAACCAAAGCTGTTGTCATCTTTTATTGTCTAAGCCTCGCTTAAAAAAGCTGTATTTACGGTTAAAAAATACCCATTACCAGGCCCGCAGCCATCGATAGGCCGAGTTCTCGGCATTGTTGCAGATGTTGCGCGTTGACCTCGCCTTTAGCAATCAACGGTTCGGCAACGCGGCGTAGAGGGTAACCTTTGACGATGCGTTCAATTTCTCGCACTGCCCCACTACCATCATTGCCGGCACTGATAAAAATGCCGTAGGGCAGATTAATTTGATGGGGCTCAGCGGGGTAGTAGGTGCGGTCAAAAAAGTCTTTTAGTGCACCACTCATATAACCAAAATTTTCGGGTGTGCCGAAGAGTAAACCATCCGCCTTAAGTAAATCGTCAAGTCCGGCATTAAAGGCGGTTTTTATACTAACGGAGAGTGTATTTTCATTCCCGGCGCTGGCGGCTTCCTCTCTGGCGCCTGCGGCAACGGCTTCGGCAAGCCGTTGCGTGTTGCCGCTTTGGCTGTGATATATGATGGTTAAGTGCTTCATTCGACTAGGCTAAGCAATCTTGGCCGGGGATGCAAAGCTGGTTACACTCTGATTTCTTACTACACGGATGTGGTATGCGTAGTTATCTACTGGCGTTTTCTGTCGCTGTGCTGTCCTCGGCCTATTGGCCCTGCCTTTCTTTATTAGAATTTTCGTGGTTCTGCGCGCCCTTTTTCCCCCAGTTATCTGTCGTTATTTTGGCGCTGGGCGCTGCATGTCTTTATGCACGGCGCTGCCTTTTTATTGTGCGTGTCTGCTTGGTGTTCGTCCTGGGTTTGGCGTGGGCCGCCCTGTGGGGTGAAAATATGAAAGGGCGTCAGCTGCCTTTGTCGCAAGATAAAGCTGATGTCATTTTGACGGGGGTGGTGAGCGGCGTGCCACAGACAGGTGCCTTGCGCACACGCTTTGTGCTGGAAGTTGAGAGCCTCGATGCTCTTACCGGTTCATTGCAGGCAAGTGAGTTTGCGAAAATACAAAAAGTCTTGCTCAGTTGGTACGATGCCAAGGCACTGCGCACGGGTGAGCGCTGGCAATTAAGCGTCAGATTGCGAACGCCCCGAGGCTTTGCGAACCCCGGTGGTTTTGATTATGCGGGCTGGCTGTTTCAGCGCCAGATTTCTGCGACGGGGTATGTGAGAGCGCAGGGAGTGAATGAAAACCTGGGGCAAAGCGGTCAATATGTCATTGATCAGTTTCGTTGGGCCGTACTCAAAAAAATCGAGCGACTGGATTTCAGTGCGGCCGGTAAAGGTTTGTTGGCCGCACTGACCATCGGCGATAAACAAGGCCTCGACAGCGAAACCTGGATGCACATGCGTCTCACCGGCACAGTGCATTTAGCGATTGTGTCCGGCTTGCATATCGGCATGGTTGCCGGTCTGGGTCTGTTGTTGGGGCGTGTCTTGGGTCGTTGTTTAGTGGCATTGGGTGTTGCCGTGAGTTATCAGCAAGTGGCGGTGTTAGTCAGTGGTGGCTTGGCGCTGAGCTATGCGCTGTTGGCGGGTTTCTCGCTATCTACCCAGCGGGCTCTAATCATGCTGTGCGTTTTTTTGGTGGCGACCTTGCTTAAGCGCAAACCCAGGCCTGAGTTGGCTTTTCTTTGGGCACTGGCAATTGTCGCGGCGTGCGACCCTCTGGCGGCTTTGTCGTCGGGTTTTTGGTTGTCTTTCAGTGCTGTGGCAGTTTTTTTGTTGTGGTTTTTGCCGCGTCCGAGAGGTCATTACTTACGGGATTTATTCGTTGCCCAGTTGATTATTTTTTTACCGCTGGCCGGTTTATTGTCATTTTTTCAGGGTGAGGTTTCACTGCTTAGTCCCTGGGCGAATTTACTGGCCATTCCCTGGTTGAGCATCGCCGTGGTGCCGTTCGCACTACTCGGTATGCTATTGCTGCCCTTGTCACCTGATAGGGCGAGTGACGTTTGGGGCATCGCTGCCTGGCAGTTGAACGCCTTTGATCGCATGGCGGCCTGGCTGTCGAATTATGCGTCGTATTTTGTTTGGGCGTTGCCCGCAGAAAAAACCCTATTATTGAGCGTGTCGCTATTATTTGCCGGCGTTTTAATTCTCACGCCCAAAGGTTTGGGCCTGCGTGCTATGGCGATGGTATTGCTACTGGCGGTCGCTCTGTCTGGACAGTCCTTTTTAAAGCATCCGAATATAAATGAGCAAAAAGGGTTATCTGGCAATTCGAGTTTGACACTGGCCGTACTCGATGTAGGGCAGGGCCTAAGTGTGGTGGCTATTAATAATGGCAGGGCAGTGGTTTACGATACGGGGCCGAAATACAGCGATAAATTCAATGCGGGTAGCGGCATTGTCGTACCTTATCTACGTTCTCAGGGGATATCGGTTCTCGATGGTTTAATGCTCAGTCACGGCGATCTCGACCACGTGGGTGGCACCCTGGGTTTGCTCGAGCATTTTACGCCGCTATACCTGTTGACTGGCCAGTCTTTGGCGTTGCCAATATCCGGTGTCGATTATTGTTCAGCTGAGCAAGATTTTTTGGGCAATGGAATGGTCGCGCAACGTTGGCAGCAGGCGGGAGTGACGTTTGAAATTCTCTACCCCTGGCATCTTGAGCTAGAAGAGACGACGGCCGGTTTGGCAGGCCCTTCAGATCAACACGTCAATCAGAGTGTCGACAACAGCTTGTATCAACGCTCCGATAACGACAGCTCCTGTGTGCTGTTAATCCGCTATCGCGGTCGCACCATCCTGATACCCGGTGATATTAGTGTCGAGGTTGAGGCACAGTTGCTTGCGCGGGGAACACTACCGACAGCTATCGATGTGTTAATAGCACCTCACCACGGTAGTCGTACCTCGTCGAGTCAGGTCTTTGTAGAGTATCTATCCCCGGCTAACGTGGTGTATGCGGCCGGTTTTAATCATCATTTTGGGCACCCAGCAAAGACCGTGTTTGAGCGCTATCAAGATGTTGGTGCCCGCGCTTGGTTAACCGGAGAGTCGGGTGCAATTATTTTCAAATGGGATAGTAACGGGGTGCTTGAGTCTTACTCCTGGCGAGATAAGAGCCGCCGCTATTGGCGTTAATAGTAAGATTAGCCCCATGTTTTATCGCTTTTACTTTTGTTTTGTAGTGTCGCAATATGGGCACTGCTTGGCCATTTTCAAGCAAACTGTTGTGCTAGAGTTACGCGAGATTATAGGGAGGTATCTCAGTGTTCGACTTGGTTGTTGCCGGTGGTTGGTTGATGCTGCCATTAATTTTATGCTCTATGGCCGTGGTGGTTATTTCGATCGAACGCTTTATTGTCTTGCGTGAGGATAAAGTCACCCCCGATAATTTGTTGGCTCAGGTATGGCGCTGGCTAAAAAGCGAAGAAGTGACCGCAGAGAAGTTACTGGAGCTGCGCAATTCATCGCCGCTGGGTCGCATTCTTGCTGCGGGCCTGAGTAATTCTAGCCACGGTCGCGAAGTGATGCGCGATAGTATTGAAGAGGCGGCGGCTCAAGTGGTCCATAAGCTGGAACGCTACCTATCCGTTCTCGGCACGATCGCTGCCATCACCCCGTTAATCGGTTTGCTCGGCACTGTTGTCGGTATGATAAAAGTATTTGCCGCCATGATGTTACAGGGCACCGGTAATGCCAGTATTTTGGCGGGGGGCATTTCAGAGGCATTAATTACCACCGCTGCTGGCTTGTCAGTGGCAATTCCGGCAGTAATTTTCCATCGTTATTTCGAACGCCGCATTGACACGCTGGTAGTCACCATGGAGGGGCAGGCCATTAAGCTGGTTGATGCTTTACATGGCGATCGCCCAGCGAGGTATGACCAAAATACGGTAAAAGGCGCTAGTAAAGGTCAAGGGTAGTGAGGTTTCGCCGCCAAAAAACAGCGGATAATACGGTTAATGTAACCCCATTAATTGACGTGGTATTTTTATTGCTGATTTTCTTTATGGTGTCGACGACTTTTACCAAGGAAACCGAGCTTTCTATTACCCTACCTGAGGCCGACGGAGAGATTGCCGAACTTGTACCCGATACTATTGAAATTGGCATTGATGCCGAGGGCCACTATTCGCTCAACGATATAGCGCTGGTGAATCAAAAAGTTCTCACTCTCATGAAAGGTCTTGATAAACTCGCTGCAGGCAATACGGACAGGCCAATCATTATTCGCGCCGACGCCAGGGCCAGTCATCAAGCGGTGGTGACGGCAATGGACGCGGTGGGGCGCAGTGGTTTTGTGCACTTGAGTATTACCACCCAACGCCCCGAAAAATAACCTCTAAGGTATAAGTTTCGCGACTAATTCTCCCAACAGCTCGCCCTCGTAGTAAAATGAATCCTATGAAAAGTGAAAAAGCCGCAGCCGGGCCATCGGGCTTGCAGGTTTACCTGCGCATACTCGCCTATTTAAAAAAATACTGGCGAGTTTTTATTGTCAGTATCCTCGGTCTGTGGGTCTTTAGTTCGGTGCAAATTGCCTTTATTGATTTGCTCGGTTATATGATTAATGTCCTCACGGTCGTCACTGGTGATGGCGATATTCCCGCCGATATTAATATGATGAAGATGGATGCTGGATTGACGTCGAAGGTTGCAGAGTGGCTGATGGCCGACGGCCCTGTGCTCGAGCAAAGCCGTATGGTCCTACCGACGATGATGATGGGCCTTGCCGTAGTGAGGGGACTGGCGTTTTTTGTGGGTAACTACGGCATGGCCTACGTATCCCAGTCGGTGGTGCACGACATACGCACCGAGGTTTTTGAAAAATACACTCGTATGCCCAACGCCTATTTTGATGGGCAAATGGCGGGGCACATGGTCGCGCAGTTGACCTTTCATGTGAATCAGGTGATGACCTCCAGCACCAAGGCCATTAAGGTCGTGGTGCGAGAAGGCTTTTTAGTCATTGGTTTACTGGTCTATTTGATCTATCTAAACTGGCGTTTAGCCTTGGTTTTTTTGATTGTAATGCCGATCATTGCCACTATTGTCGGTATTGTCAGTAAACGTTTTCGCGTAATAAGTAAGCGCATTCAAACGGCGGTGGGCGATGTAACCCATGTCGCTCAGGAAGCCGTGAGTGGTTACCGTGAAATGCATCTCTACGGGGGTGAAGCCTACGAAAGCCTGCGCATGAATAAGGCCAGCCAGCGCAATCGACGGCAAAACCTTAAGCTGGCAATTGCCGAGGGCTTAAGTACACCAGTGGTGCAAATTCTGCTTTCGGTGGCCTTAAGCGTATTGATCTGGACGGCGCTGACCCCGGATATTCTCAGCTCTATGTCGACCGGGGGCTTTATTAAGTTTTTATTTACTGCCTCCTTACTGGCCAAGCCCGTGCGGCAGTTGACGCAAATTAATAGCTTGATCCAGCAAGGCATTACGGCTGCCACGACGTTGTTTGAAACTATTGATAGTGACGAAGAAGTCGACAGGGGCAAGTTTGAAAAAGACCGGGTCGATGGCGCGTTCAGTTTTGAAAATGTTGGCTTTCGCTATAACGAGGATGACGACGAGGTTCTGGGCCAGATTAATTTTGCCGTTAGTCCGGGGGAGACGATTGCGTTGGTGGGATCATCGGGCAGTGGTAAAACCACGCTGGTCAGTCTTATTCCGCGTTTTTATAATCTTCACAGCGGTAAGATCAGCCTCGATGGGCATGACATTAACGACTACACATTGAGTAATTTGCGCAAGCATATTGCCCTGGTGAGTCAGCAGGTCACGCTGTTCAACGACACCATTTACAACAATATTGCCTATGGTGAACTGGCCGACTGCAGCCCTGAGGCGGTGCGTGAAGCCGCCCGTATGGCCTATGCCCTCGACTTTATTGAAGCCTTGCCCGAAGGGTTCGAAACCATGATCGGCGATGACGGGGTGATGTTATCGGGTGGTCAGCGCCAGCGTTTGGCCATCGCCCGTGCCCTGCTCAAAGATGCGCCGATATTAATTCTCGACGAGGCCACCTCTGCCCTCGATACTGAATCGGAGCGCGCTATACAGGCAGCTCTAGAAGTAGCGATGGAGGGGCGCACCACCTTTGTCATCGCCCACCGCTTAAGTACAGTCGAAAATGCCGACCGCATTTTGGTGCTCGAAAAAGGCCAAATCGTCGAGTCTGGCTCCCACACCGCTTTGTTAGAGGCGCAGGGTCGCTATGCTTCTCTGTATCACCAACAGTTTAGCGAGGATGGGACCTAGACGGTATGAACCCCCTCGAACGTGCCTGGTATCAACCCCGTAGCTGGGCGCTCACCTTGTTGCCACTGTCCTATGTCTTCAGGGCCGTGGCATCGCGCCGCCGAAGGTATTTGCAAAGCCGTTATCAGGCAAAATCTTTTGCGGTGCCAGTGGTGGTGGTCGGCAATATTGCCGTCGGTGGTACCGGCAAAACGCCCTTGATTATTCGCCTGGTTCACAGCCTCCAGGCGGAGGGTATTCGCCCTGGTATTGTCAGTCGTGGCTATGGCGGGCGGCCATCGAAACAGCCCCGCAAGGTCAGTGCTGATAGCCCAGCACGAGAATTTGGTGACGAGCCTGTATTGATCGCCCGTGAAGCCAATTGCCCGGTTGTCGTCGATAGTGACAGAGCCGCTGCCGTTGAGTTTTTACTGGCTGAGTTTTCTGTTGATGTGGTGCTCAGCGACGACGGCCTGCAACACTATCGCATGCACCGCGACCTGGAAATCGCTGTACTCGATGCCCGTCGTGGCCTGGGTAACGGCCAGTGTTTACCGGCCGGGCCACTGCGTGAACCCCCCCAGCGTTTGGCTGAAGTCGATTTTATTGTACTCAATGGTGAGGCCGAATCCGGTTGCCTTTTTTTGCCGGCGTCCGCCTCGACTAACATCGTCAGCATGCGCTTGCAACCCACATTTTTTCGCCATTTGCGCAGTGGCCAGCGGGTGGCAGCGAATAACTGGACGGGGTCGCGCAGCGTTCATGCAGTGGCCGGTATTGGCAATCCCGAGCGTTTTAGCACAACACTCTCAGCTCTTGGACTGGAGCCTCAACTCCATCGCTTTCCCGATCACCATTCGTTTACGCAAACTGATCTCGAGTTTAGCGATGAGCTGCCGGTCGTGATGACCTCAAAAGACGCCGTGAAATGCGAAGCCTTCGCCCCGGACAATGCCTGGGTGCTAGAGGTGGCGGCCGAGCTTGACCCTACATTGGCTCAGGCCATCAAAGGACTGCTGGCGTGAATGGATTACTTTAAACTGAACGCTTTATAGATCTGCGAATGGGTACAAAAACCATGAATTACACCGTTGTTATCCCCGCCCGTTACGCCTCCACACGTCTGCCCGGTAAGCCCTTGCGCGACATCGCCGGCAGCACCATGATCCAACGGGTGTACCAACAGGCGCAGTTAAGCGCGGCCAGTCGTGTCATCGTCGCCACTGACGACCAGCGCATTGGCGATGTGGTTGCAGGTTTTGGTGGCGACGTGGTGATGACCTCGCCCGATCACATCTCCGGCACCGATCGTCTGGAAGAAGTCGCCCGCCAGTGCGGTCTAGCCGACGATGAAATTGTCGTCAACGTGCAGGGTGACGAGCCTTTGATTCCCCCCCAAGTAATCGACCAAGTCGCCGCTAATTTAGCCGCTAATACCGCAGCCGGTGTCGCAACCCTGAGCGAACCGATTACCGAAGTGGAGGTTTTTGTTAACCCCAATGTGGTCAAAGTCGTGAGCGCCCATGACGGCGAGGCACTGTATTTTAGCCGTGCGCCTATTCCCTGGCCCCGCGATCTATTTGCTCAATCACAAACCTCGCTCCCCCCTGAAAACGGTTCTGCCAGCATAAACAGTTACCAGCGCCATATCGGTATTTACGCCTACCGGGTTGCCTTGTTACACCGTTTCGTTAACTGGCCCGTGGCCCCCCTCGAAACCCTGGAATGCCTCGAACAACTGCGTTTTATGTATCAAGGCATTAAAATTCACGTTGCCCCGGCTTGCAGCGACGTACCCGGAGGAGTTGACACTGAAGAGGATTTACAGGCAGTGATTCGGCATATTGAAAAGGCCAATGGCTGACATGGCGACTCCTAAAATAGCAATTTTGTTTGTCTGTTTGGGTAATATTTGTCGGTCGCCGACCGCTCACGGTGTGTTTGAACAGCGGGTGGCTGAGGAGGGTTTGGCGAGCTACATACACATTGATTCGGCAGGCACCGGTGATTGGCATCTTGGTGAGCCGCCCGACCCACGAACGCTGTTAGCGGGGCAGCAGCGTGGTTATGACTTGAGCCACTTGCGGGCACGGCAGGTGCAAACTTCGGATTTTGATCAGTTCGATTATATTTTGGCGATGGATAGAAAGAATTTGGTGAATTTACAGCAATTGCAACCGCAACATTTTACGGGTCACTTAGGTTTGTTTTTGCCCTTTGGGCAGGATTCGATTGAGGAGGTACCTGACCCCTATGCCGGGGGGGCTGACGGTTTTGAAGAAGTACTAGATCTGATTGAACGGGCGGCAGAGGGTTTGTTGGCGCATTTGCGCGATGGCCCCTTAAAGCAATTTCCGCCGAGCCACTGACTTGAATATTAAGAGAAATGTCAGCTTACAAGCCTTAAATACGCTAGCCCTGCCGGGATTGGCAGAGTTTTTTATTCGAGTGCACAACGACGACGAGTTGGCCGAAGCGCTCGCCTACGCTCAACGCCATAAACTTGGGGTCACCGTGCTGGGTGGTGGCAGCAACGTCGTGCTGGCCAGCGATATCACTGGGCTGGTTATTCAGATAGCGACCCGTGGTGTTGTCTGTTGTCAGCGGGATGACAACAGACAATCGCTTCATTGGACGGCTGCAGCCGGCGAAAATTGGCATCAATTTGTACAGCACACGTTGGCTGAAAAGAGTTACGGCCTTGAAAATTTGTCATTAATTCCCGGCCTGGTCGGGGCGGCGCCGATACAAAATATTGGTGCCTATGGGGTGGAGATTTGCGATCGCTTTGTCAGCCTACAGGCACTTGAAATCAGCACGGGTAAAACAGTGCGTTTTAGTAAAAGCGATTGCCAGTTTGGCTATCGTGAAAGTGTCTTTAAACAGAGTGCCGCAGGACAGTTTGTCGTCACTTCGGTGACGCTGGCTTTAAGTGAAGAGCCCCATGTCGACACTTCATATCCGGGCCTGGCGGCGGCTCTGTCTGCTCTTCCCTCAACTCACGCGTCAAGCGCCCTTGATGAGATGCCCAAGCTTAGCGCTGCTCAAATTAGTCCCCAACAAGTTAGCGAGGCGGTGTGTCGCATTCGCCAGCGAAAGCTGCCTGACCCGGCGGTGCAGCCCAATGCGGGTAGTTTCTTTAAAAACCCGGTGATCAGTCACGAGCGTTGGCAGCAGTTGAGGGAAGAATATCCCCAGCTGCCCGGCTATCCCCAGCTCGACGGCAGGGTCAAATTGCCCGCCGCCTGGTTAATTGACCAAGCGGGCTGGAAGGGTGAAGTGGGGCAGGGTTGTGGTGTTCATCGTGAACATGCCCTGGTGCTCGTTAACAACGGTGCCTGTAGTGGAGGGCAGCTATTGCATCTGGCTGAAGCTATTATTGTGGATATTGAACGGCGCTTTGGTATTCTTCTTGGTATTGAACCGCAAATTTTAGGCTTACCAACGCCGTCATAGTTTTTGGAAAAGGAATTAAACCATTGAACGAAAGATTGCGTCATGTGATTGTTGTGGATGACCATGACCTTGTGCGCATGGGCATCTGCGGCTTAATTGATGATATTGACGGGGTTGTGGTTGCCGGAGAGTGTGCCAGTGGTGAAGAGGCACTCGGCATGGTGCGTGAATTGCGGCCCGATATTGTCTTTATGGATATTCGCATGCCCGGCATGGGAGGGCTTGAGGCGACAGATCGTTTGTTGGCGTCTCATCCCGACCTTAAGGTGATTGTGATTAGTGCCTTTAATGATGAGATTTACCCGACTCAGTTATTAAAGGCCGGCGCGGTGGGTTATATCACCAAAAATGCCGAGCACGACGAAATACGTCAGGCGGTACGCAAGGTCCTCGCCGGTGAGGTCTACGTGAGTGCTGCCATCGCCCAGCAACTGGTTATCAATGGTTTGTCCTCAGGGCAAGAGTCATCGCCTTTTGCGCGCCTGTCGAAGCGGGAGCTGCAAATTACGCAAATGATCTGTAGTGGTCACCGGCCCAATAAAATAGCCGCCGTGCTCAACGTCAGCCCGAAGACGATAAACGCCCATAAATACCGGGTGTTTGAAAAACTCAATGTGCACAACGATGTTGAGCTAACGCTGCTTGCGGTAAAATATCAATTGGTTGACCCCGATGAAATTCTTTAAACGCCCCCACGTTATTTGTTGGTCCTATGTCTTTTGATGCGGCCAGATTTCTTAAAAGCCTAACTTCTCGCCCCGGTGTCTACCAAATGCTGGGCGAAAATGGCGCTGTCTTGTACGTTGGTAAAGCGAAAAACCTGCGCAAGCGCGTGGGTAGCTATTTTCGAAAAACGGGTTTGGCGCCAAAAACCCACGCCCTCGTTAAACGCATCGTCAACGTCGAAGTAACGGTTACTGAGACCGAGCTTGAGGCCTTATTGCTCGAGCAAAACCTGATTAAGCAATACAAGCCGCCCTACAATATACTGTTGCGTGACGACAAATCTTACCCCTATATTTTTCTCTCCAGTAATGATGAGTTCCCTCGGCTCTCTTTTCACCGCGGTGCCAAGCGGCGCAAGGGCACCTATTTTGGCCCTTTTCCCGGCGTTCAGGCGGTGCGCGAAAGCATGAGTTTTTTGCAGAAGACCTTTCGCGTGCGCCAGTGCCAGGACAGCTTCTTTAAAAACCGCTCTCGACCCTGCCTGCAATACCAAATCAAGCGTTGCAATGCGCCCTGCGTGGGCTTGATTGACAAAGACGACTACCAGCGCGATGTGCGTCATACACAAATGTTCCTCAGTGGTGAGAACCCCTCATTAATGAAAGAGCTGGAGCAGGCCATGGATAAGGCCAGTAATGACTTGGCCTTTGAAGATGCGGCCACCTATCGCGACCAAATTGCCGCCATGCGCCAGGTGCAGGCCGAGCAGGTGATTGAATCGGGCAATGGCAATATCGATGTACTCGGCTTTGCCATGGCGGGCAGCGATGCCTGTATTCACGCCCTCTATATTCGCCATGGTCGCATACTCGGTAGCCGCAGTTTTTACCCGCGCAGCCCGCTGGCTTTAACTGGCAGTGAGCTGCTCAGCGAGTTTATTCCACAACATTATTTGAAAACCAATCTCGCCGCTGAGATCCCCAAAGAAATTGCCATTGTCACGACCCTTGAAGAACAAACCGTACTCGAGCAAGCGCTGCAAACAGCGGCCGGGCGCAAGGTCGCGATTAATGCGTCGAGCCGGGGTACGCGGCGCAAATGGATAGAATTGGCGACGCGCACCGCCGAGCAAAACCTCACGAGCAAGCTGGCGGCGGCCTCAAATACCTACCAGCGCTATGTCAAACTGCAAAGTACTTTGGGGCTGGACGAGTTGCCCAAGCGCCTAGAGTGCTTCGATATTAGTCACAGCAGTGGTGAGGCCACCGTTGCCTCTTGTGTGGTATTTAACCAGGAGGGGCCGCTAAAATCAGACTATCGTCGCTTCAACATTGAAAATATTACCCCTGGTGACGACTACGCCGCCATGGAGCAAGCTCTGCGGCGACGCTATAAACGCCTGCAGGACGGGGAGGGCAGTTTGCCCGATATTCTCTTTATTGACGGCGGCAAAGGTCAACTGCGCATTGCCGAAGACGTGCTCGGTGAGCTCGGTGTTGTCGGTGTGACGCTGGTTGGTATCGCCAAGGGGTCGAGCCGTAAGCCCGGTCTCGAAACACTGCTGCTGACCACCGATAACGGCGAGCGGGAAATTTTGCCCGAGCCCAGTGGTCTACTGCTAATTCAGCAAATACGAGATGAAGCCCACCGTTTTGCCATTACTGGCCATCGCCAGCGGCGGGATAAAAAGCGCCACAGTTCACGCCTGGAAGGTATTGCCGGCGTTGGGCCCAAACGGCGACGTGAATTGCTGCGATTTTTCGGCGGTGTCGCAGCGGTGGAGAAAGCCAGCGTTGGAGATTTGATGCGAGTCCCCACAATTAACCGAAAAGTGGCCGAAACCATTTACAGCACCCTCCACAACGGGTAACTTGCTAGCGAAAATTTCAAACGCGGACATTCATGCTCAATTTACCCAATATACTCACCCTACTGCGGGTCGCACTCATCCCCCTGTTGGTCGTGGTTTTTTACCTGCCCTGGCAATGGAGCTATATCGCCAGTGGCGCTATTTTTGGTTTCGCCGCCCTCACTGACCTGCTTGATGGCTATTTGGCCCGCAAACTTAATCAGGAAACCCCCTTCGGTGCCTTTCTCGACCCCGTGGCCGACAAACTTATCGTCGCCGTTGCACTGATCGTTTTGCTCGAGCGCAACCCCTCGCTGGCTTTTGCCATTCCTGTTATCGTCATTATTAGCCGCGAGATCGTCATCTCCGCGCTACGTGAGTGGATGGCTGAAATTGGTGATCGTACCAGCGTCGCCGTGTCGAATATCGGCAAGATCAAAACCACCCTGCAAATGATCGCTATTATTGTTTTACTGGCTTTTAACCCCGAGCAGTTTGCCCTGCTAGGTGGCTTGGGCTATGTGCTTTTATATGCTGCCGCACTGCTAACTTTGTGGTCGATGCTGCTCTATCTGAAAATTGCCGCACCACAACTACTGCAGAGCCCTCAATCGAAACCTGAAAAACGCGATTAAGCGGCTATCAACCCTGTTCATTGGTGTAATGCTCGGGTACAATTCCGCCTCTTTTAAAGGCTGGATGGCAGAGTGGTCATGCAGCGGACTGCAACTCCGTGTACGCCGGTTCGATTCCGACTCCAGCCTCCATTATTTGTACAGCACACCTGCCAGTGCTGTCGATGAAAGCAATAAAATCAGTGCGCATCGCGCAAACTGAGTAGAATATTCCGCAGTACTGCCCGGATGGTGAAATTGGTAGACACACAAGACTTAAAATCTTGCGGCTTCACGGCCGTGCCGGTTCGATTCCGGCTCCGGGCACCAATAAAATCAAT